>JAYFQP010000016.1:0-78369 GCA_034926865.1 Clostridiaceae bacterium | reverse complement strand
GAGATAATTGAATCATACAAAGCTCTGCTTCTTCCCTCGAGGCTGCTGTTGAAGGCCCCCTGATCTTCCTTTTCAGCATATACAGCCATTTCTATGTAAAGCTCGTTTGTCTCTTTCTTAATTCCAAACCGGCTCAATGCCAGGCCGGCCATCCTTATTTCCCCTGTCTGGGTATATAAGGTATCGTCCTTGAACTCTTCAAGGTTAAGCGCCTGAGCAAAGTCATATGCGATGGTCTGGGCTCGCTTTTCGCCCTTCGGCTGCCAGTCAACGCTGTCGTAAAGCTCGCTGAAATCCCCGCCGTTGGGCAGGTCATCCATGATTCGCTCATTGCGGCGAGCTCCGTTGCTTTCAGGCCCGTAAAAGGCCAGCTCTATCTTTGCTATTTTATATTGCCCCACCGTCGTTCCCTGAAGCGCGGAGGTCACATCTTCAAAAACCTTATCCACCAGCTCGGCTTCGTTACCATCAATCTTTGATGGGTCATAATAGACCCCAGCAGTGACGGCCACCTGCTTAAACCATTTCTGGTTGTGCGATTCATTTATTCTCAGGGTGTTGGAAAAATCTATCGTAATGCTGTCAAGCTCCAAAAGTTTCTGGTTTTCGGCCCATTCATTGAAGGAATCCTCTATGGCGGAATATATCTCATCGTCGCTCATTTCGGCTATCATGGTTACCACCTGTTTTGAGTAGGCGATTCGCTCCTCCTCGCCGTGCTTTTCGTTGTATTCCTTCATCTGTTCAGGGGTTGGAAGCTCTGTAAGCGTTTCGGGCTGCTTTTCCTGCCCGCAGGCGGAAATAAAAAGCAACAGAATTATGCCGCATGTAAAGAATATTATAAACTTTTTCATTTGCAAGCACCTCCATTTTTAGGCTTTTATATGATAGTAAAGTGCCTCAATCCGATTTGCCTTTAATAAGCCAAATCATAGCTATAAGTGTAATAATATTCTCCCTTTGGCTCCCCCTGCATTAAAAAGGATAATGCAAACAAGAACAACTGCCATTTTGCCGCGTTGTTGCCATTTTTCTCCATATTTTGCGTGCAGTAGGCATAACCTTTCGGGCAATATATGTATATATAGTAGCATATTGCCAATTATTTGTAAATGAGTCTTCACAAAACACAGCTTACACTATTGTTGATAACACTTGAAAAATATGTGAGGCTCCATCAGGCGCAAAATACGAGCGTTTTATGACTGTTTGTTTTTATTATTGAGGTGTTAATGCGGCTCAAATAAATAAGCAGACTCCCCTGTAAAATAGGTTTGCCTGCTTTATTGTTATATACAAGATTCTATAAATTCCTCAATGCAATGCGCCATCAGCGCTCCGTTTTTTCGCTGTAAGGTTTCCCTTCCAAATAATTCTTAATGTCTTGCTTTCTCACCTCAACCATATCAGCGGGAAGGCAAAGAATATCAAACCACTCAAGTTCAGAGCATTTATCCGGCTCCATAATGCGCGGCTCGCCCTTATACGCATTTACAACAAAATATATATCGTAATAAGTTCTGTCTCTTGAAATATGGTGAGATAAATGTACAAATGTCAGGTCTTCAGGAGCCACTTCTATGCCTGTCTCTTCCATGCATTCACGTATAGCCGCCATACTGGCATACTCTCCCTCATCGACATGCCCGCTTCCCGCTATATCCCATCTTCCATCCTGATAACCTGTATTTTGCCGGCGGTGCAGCAATATCTTTGTACAGGAATCTTCTTTTTTCATAATTAGCGGTAATATTGCGGAAAATGATCTGCAATGCTCGATCAATCTAATCACCTCAATTCACAAACCGCCGCCACCATATGGTGGCGGCGGTTTATTTCAGGCCAAAAGGCCTTTTCTATGCTTTTGCTTAAGCCGCTGTTACTGCTGTGCGGCGAGCTTGGCCAAACGCTCGTACTTGGCCTTTGCGGTTTCCGCAGCCTTCTCGAAGAGCCAGTCTGCCCTTTCGGGGAAGGAGCGGGTAAGGGAGGTGTAACGGACCTCGTTCTTGAGGAAGTCCTGATAATTGCCGGTAGGTGCCTTGCTGTCGAGCACAAAGCCGTTCTTGCCTTCGGCTGCAACTCTGGGATCGAAGCGGAAGAGGTGCCAATAGCCATCCTCGACAGCCTTCTTGATCTCGGCCTGAGAATTGGTCATGCCGCCCTTTACGCCGTGCATCTCGCAGGGAGCGTAGCCGATGACGATGGAAGGTCCGTTGTAGCTCTCAGCTTCAACAATAGCCTTAACTGTCTGCTGCTGGTTGGAGCCCATGCCGACCTGAGCCACATACACATAGCCGTACTGCATGGCGATAGCCGCAAGATCCTTCTTAGCCACAGACTTGCCGGCAGCCGCAAACTGAGCGACCTGGCCGATCTGGGAGGACTTGGACGCCTGTCCGCCTGTATTGGAATAAACTTCTGTATCAAAGACGAATACGTTGATGTCCTCGCCGGAAGCCAGAACATGATCGAGTCCGCCGTAACCGATATCATAAGCCCAACCGTCGCCGCCGAAGATCCAGACGGTCTTCTTGTTGAGGAAGTCCTTATTGCCATAGATGGCCTTGCAAAGATCGCAGCCGTTCTTCATGCCATTCTCGATGAGAGGCAGCAGAACCTTGACAGCTTCCTTGCACTTATTAGCATCCATCATGTTGTCGATCCAGTTCTGGCAGGCAGCCTTAAGCTCTGAGGAATCGGCCTTCTCAGCCAGCTCTGTAAGCTGATCCTTCAGGCGGTTTCTCATCTGCTTTACAGCTACAGCCATGCCGAGACCGTACTCTGCGTTATCCTCAAAGAGGGAGTTGGCCCAGGCTGGACCCTTGCCTTCCTTGTTGACTGTGTAAGGCATTGCGGGAGCAGAACCGCCCCAGATGGAGGAGCAGCCTGTTGCGTTGGCAACATACATTCTGTCTCCGAAGAGCTGTGTGACAAGGCGGGCATAAGCCGTCTCTACGCAGCCTGCGCAAGCGCCAGAGTACTCGAGAAGAGGAACGTTGAACTGGCTGCCCTTGACTGTGTTCTCAGCGAAGGGAAGCTGCTTTCTTGTGACGTTCTCAACGGCATAATCATAAACAGCCTGCTGGTCAAGCTGGCTTTCCTGGGGAACCATGACGAGAGCCTTGCCCTTGGGAGCGGGGCAGACGTTGGCGCAGAGGCCGCAGCCCATGCAGTCGAGAGGAGAAATCGTAATAGCAAACTGATATTCCTCACAGCCCTTGCCTATCATCTTTACGCTCTTAAGCGCCGCAGGAGCATTCTTGACTTCCCCGGCATCCATGGCGTAAGGCCTGATGGTAGCATGGGGGCATACGATGGAGCACTGGTTGCACTGGATGCAGTTCTCGGGGATCCACTGGGGAATGTCAACTGCTACGCCGCGCTTCTCATAAGCCGCGCCGCCGGAGGGGAATGTGCCGTCTTCTCTGCCGACAAAGGCAGAAACAGGCAGGTCGTCGCCCTTCTGAGCGGATACGGGGATAAGGATCTCCTTGACGAACTTAACAAGCTCTGGCCTGTTGCCGGTAACTTCAGGAGCCTTTGTATCGTCCTTAAGGTCAGCCCAGGAGGCGGGAACATCAATCTTAACAAGAGCGTCAACGCCGGCGTCAATAGCCTTGTAGTTCATGTTGACGATATCGTCGCCCTTCTTGCCGTATGACTTCTTGGCGGCTTCCTTCATGTATCCGACAGCTTCATCAATAGCAATGATGTTGGCCAGCTTAAAGAAAGCAGACTGGAGGATCGTGTTGGTGCGCTTGCCCATGCCGATCTCTCTTGCCTTGTCAATAGCGTTAACTGTATAGAAAGCGATGTTGTTCTTGGCGATATAAGACTTCATCTTGTTGGGGAGATGATGCTCGATCTCTTCCATGTTCCACTGGCAGTTGAGCAGGAAGGTGCCGCCCTTCTTGACATCCTGAACCATGTCGTACTTGCCGACATAGGAGGGGTTATGGCAGGCTACGAAATCAGCCTTGGTGATATAATAAGGGCTCTTGATGGGCTTATCGCCGAAACGAAGGTGGGAAACAGTGATGCCGCCCGTCTTCTTGGAGTCATAAGCAAAATAAGCCTGAGCGTATTTGTTTGTATGGTCGCCGATGATCTTGATGGAGTTCTTGTTGGCTCCGACTGTGCCGTCGCCGCCAAGGCCCCAGAATTTACATGCGACTGTGCCTGCGGGAGCTGTATCGGGGCAATCCTTGATTTCAAGAGAAAGATTTGTGACGTCATCATTGATGCCGACTGTGAAATCCTTCTTGGGATTTGCGCTTGTGAGGTTGTCATACACGGCAAAGATGCTTGAGGGAGGGGTATCCTTGCTGCCAAGGCCGTAACGTCCGCCGGCGATAAGGTCAACCGATACTCCCTGTGTGGCAAGAGCTGTGACAACGTCAAGATAAAGAGGTTCACCCTGTGAGCCGGGTTCCTTTGTGCGATCCAGAACAGCTATTCTCTTAACTGTCTTGGGAAGAGCGGCGACAAACTTGGAAGCTACGAAGGGGCGGTAGAGGCGAACCTTTAAAAGGCCGACCTTTTCGCCCTGAGCCAGCTTATAGTCGATGACTTCTTCGATGGTGTCATTGACGGAGCCCATAGCTATGATAACATCTGTTGCATCATTTGCGCCGTAATAATTGAAGAGGGCATAGTCTGTGCCGATCTTGGCGTTAACTTTACCCATATACTCCTCAACAATGGCGGGAAGCTTCTCATAATAGGGGTTGGAGGCTTCCTTAGCCTGGAAGAAGATATCAGGATTCTGGGCTGTGCCGCGCTGTACGGGATGCTCAGGATTAAGAGCATTGTCACGGAAGCGCTGTACGGCATCCATATCGACCATTTCCTTAAGGTCTTCATAATCCCATGTCTCGATCTTCTGGATCTCGTGGGAGGTACGGAAGCCATCAAAGAAATGCAGGAAGGGGACTCTGCCCTTTATTGCCGCAAGGTGGGCAACAGCGCCAAGATCCATAGCTTCCTGAGGATTGGTGGAAGCAAGCATAGCAAAACCTGTCTGACGGCAGGCCATAACGTCCTGATGATCTCCAAAGATCGACAAGGCATGAGATGCCAGGGCTCTTGCTGAGCAGTGTATGACACAGGGAAGCAGCTCGCCCGCTATCTTATACATATTGGGTATCATGAGCAGCAGGCCCTGAGAGGCTGTATAAGTCGTGGTCAGAGCGCCGGCAGCCAGAGAGCCGTGAACAGCGCCGGCAGCGCCGCCCTCGGATTGCATTTCAACTACCTTGACTTCCTGACCGAAAACGTTCTTAAGGCCGTTTGCAGCCCACTGATCGGTGAGGTCAGCCATGGGAGATGAAGGCGTGATGGGGTAAATGGCGGCTACGTCGGTAAACGCATATGAAGCGTGAGCGGCAGCCGTATTACCATCCATAGTTTTCATTTTTCTTGCCATGAGTGGATTGTTCCTCCTTCAAAATTATATGGTCAATTATTGATATAACCCTAAACCATAGATATTCTATCAAAGTTTACCGATAATGTAAACCGTTTTCAAAGATAAAAGAGTATGAAAATTCGAATAACTTTGTGCTGATTTCGGTTTTTATTTGCTCAAAATGAATACATTACGAAATATTTTGCCATCACACAGGCACTGCATTCGAACAAGTTTTGGCTTCGCGCCTGCCTCATACACAAGGGCAAAAGTAATGTATGTGCTTTCCTATCGGCCTTGTGTTCCGCTTCTTTGTTTCTTTCCAAATATTTCTTTGTAAAAATGTAATGTTTATAGTATGATAAGATCATATTGCAAGCGAGGTGTTTTGATGGTTGTCAAGATAAATACATCGGGCATACTTGGCATAGAGGGCCGCTCTGTCGTATGCGAGTGCGACCTTTCTCCCGGCCTTGCCCGCTTTGATATAGTTGGCCTGCCCGACGCATCGGTAAAAAAGGCGCAGGACAGAGTGCGTGCCGCCATGAAAAACAGCGGCTTTGATTATCCCTTCCGCCGCATAACAGTCAACCTTGCCCCGGCAGATCTCAAAAAGGAAGGGCCTGTTTATGACCTTGCGATACTTATGGGAATAATGGCCTGCTCGGGCCAGGCTGATCTTCCCCCAAAGGGCAGCTGCTTCTTGGGTGAACTTTCCCTTACCGGAGAGGTCCGCCCGGTATCGGGCGTGCTGCCCATGGTGCTGGCTGCCGCAGGCTCAGGCATGAAAAATATATATCTTCCCTTTGACAACTCGGCCGAGGCCGCCCATGTCGAAGGGGTCAGCATATATCCCGTCAAAAATGTAAGGGAGCTCATCGCACACCTCAGAGGCGAACATCTCATAAAGCCGCTTCCCCCATCGGTCTTCACCCCCTCAAGGGGCAGCTACCCCGATTTTTGCCATGTCATGGGGCAGAAAAGTGTTAAAAGGGCAATGGAAATCGCTGCGGCCGGGGGGCATAATATTCTGCTGATCGGCCCTCCCGGTTCGGGCAAGAGCATGATGGCCAAAAGCCTGCCGTCAATACTTCCAGACATAACGTCTGAGGAAGCACTTGAAACCACAAAAATCTATTCCGTGGCCGGCCTTCTAAGCCCTAAAAACCCCATGGTAACTTGCCGCCCATTCCGCTCGCCTCATCATACCGTATCGTCAGTAGGAATGGCAGGAGGCGGACGCATACCGAAGCCGGGTGAGATATCGCTTGCCCATAACGGAGTTTTATTTCTCGATGAGCTGCCGGAGTTTTCAAAAGACACTCTCGAGGCCCTTCGCCAGCCGCTTGAAGACGGAAAGATCACTATATCAAGGGCCTCCGGCAGCCAGAGCTACCCAAGCCGTATAATGCTGGTCTGTGCGATGAATCCCTGCAGATGCGGATACTATGGCCAGCCCGGCGGCAAATGCACCTGCTCTGAAAGCTCGGTGCGGCAGTATATGTCAAGGGTGTCCGGCCCGCTGATGGACAGGATCGATATACATGTCAGCGTCCCCGCAGTCGACTATGAAAGCCTTGAGAGACGAAGCGACGAAGAAAGCTCCTCCGAGATACTCAAGCGCGTAACAGCCGCAAGGGCCATCCAGCTTGAACGCTACAAAGGCCTTGGCATAAGCTGCAACGCCCAGCTTCCCCCCTCGCTGATGTCACGCTTCTGCTCTCCGTCGCATGACGCGCGGGACATGCTCCGTTCGGCCTTCTCGGCATTGGGGCTTACGGCGCGCTCACACGACAAAGTTTTAAGGCTTAGCCGCACCATAGCGGACCTTGACGGCAAAGACGAGATCGGCATAAGACACATAGCTGAGGCGATACAGCTTCGCAGTCTTGACAGAAGCACCTATTATAATTTCTGAGTCACTTCAAAGCGCCCCATCAGGGGCGCTTTTCACATCAAATTCTATTATTAGGGAGACTTAAAAAACTTCTAAACCTGATAACAAAAATATTCTCAAGGGTCTTGCGCCAAAGATTGCCGAGTGCTATACTTATGACTTGTTACGGGAATGAAGTTCTCCCGGTGAACACGGCTTGAGTCTGTTCCGAACCGCTTATACAGCTGATGACTTCTGTGAATTTTTTGTTCGCAGAATCATTGGCTCTTTTTTTGCGGACAGGGAGGTTTTATATGTTACTTAGTTTATCCCTTATCCTCTTCTGCGGCTTTGCTTTCGGGGGCCTTATGAAAAAATTGAAGCTGCCCTCGCTGCTCGGCATGATGCTGACGGGTGTGCTTCTGGGGCCTCATGTGCTCGATCTGATAGACACTTCTCTGCTTCAGATCTCCCCGGACCTCAGGGAGATAGCCCTTATCGTGATACTGATAAGGGCAGGGCTCGCGCTCGACCTAAATGACCTGAAAAAGGTCGGCCGCCCCGCTATTATGATGTGTTTCATCCCCGCCACCTTTGAACTGGCCGCCGTCGTAATATTCGCTCCACTTTTTCTCGGGGTATCATATCTTGAGGCCGCCATCATGGGCTCGGTTCTGGCGGCTGTTTCCCCGGCGGTGGTTGTTCCCCGGATGCTCAGGCTTATGGAAGGCGGATATGGCAAAAAGAAAAGCATACCGCAGCTTATCATGGCCGGGGCGTCTGTCGACGATATTTATGTAATAATACTTTTCACCTCTTTTACAGGCATGTATCAGGGCAAAAGCTTTGATTTTGCAGGCCTTGCAAAAATCCCTGTATCTATCGCCCTTGGCCTTGCCCTCGGTTTTCTTACAGGGCTTGCGGCCGTATGGCTGTTTAAGATAATACACATGCGAGACACCATAAAGATTCTTTTGCTGCTGGGGGCGTCTTTCCTCTTTGTATCCCTTGAAACAGCCGTAAAAAGCTATGTGCCTGTATCTGGATTGCTTGCCGTTATGTCACTGGGCGGAACTATCCTTAAAAAATATGAGGTTTTGGCAAAGCGCATATCGGGCAAATACTCAAAAATCTGGGTGGCTGCCGAGCTTATGCTGTTTGTTCTTGTCGGCGCGGCAGTTGACATTCGCTATATAGGAAACGCGGGAATAATGGCGGTATCCCTTATAGCTCTGGCGCTTTTATTTCGCATTACAGGTGTTTTGCTTTGCCTGCTCAAGACACCTCTTAACAAAAAAGAGCGGCTTTTTGCCTCGATAGCCTATCTTCCCAAAGCAACGGTTCAAGCCGCCATAGGGGGTATCCCGTTGGCGATGGGCATTCCTGCCGGCAACACAATTTTGGCCGTTGCCGTAATGGCGATTATGATCACAGCCCCAATCGGTGCAATAGGTGTCGACATGACATATGAAAAGCTGCTGACGCGTGATAATGCCTGAGTTTGGGGATGCTTCAGCAAAAGCGGCTGAGCGTAGGCTATCAGATAAAAACATTTTATGTATTAAGGCCGTCCCTTCATAAAGGGACGGCCTCTTTTATATTCAGCAAACTGCCGCGCCGTCAAAGGTAAAGCATACCATGCCCTTGCCCTCTGTCAGCCGAACAGCATGCGGCCTTCCGTTATTGAGGCACATAAGTGCCAGCGGCTGTTCCACCATATCCGAAACGGCCGAACGGACATCTCTTCCGTCCTTTGCCCCTGCGGATATCAAAGCCGGCACCTCTTTGTCCCATTCAAGGGTCATTCCCTCCTCCGAAAGCCGGGATGCGAAGTCTTCAAGCCCAAGCACCGCTATTTTTTCAAGGCATTCTGCATCAAGCGGCTCAAACAAGACAACCTTGTCGATCCTTCCCAGAAGCTCGGGAGAAAAGCTCTGCGAAAGCGCTCTTTTCAAATCGTCGCCCCTGCCCTCTCCGCCAAAACCTACCTTTCGTCCCGTAATACCGCTGAAGCCTATATTTGACGTCATTATGATTATGGCGCTTTTGAAATCGGCTTTGACACCCTCGCTATCGGTCAAAACGCCGTCCTCAAGAAGCTGAAGCAGGAGATTTAAAACTTCAAAATGAGCTTTTTCTATCTCGTCGAACAAAAGAACAGAAAACGGCTTTCGCTGCACCGCCTCTGTCAAAAGCCCGCCCGTGCCATATCCCAGATATCCCGGCGGCGCTCCTATAAGCCTTGAAACGCTGTGTGGCTCTCTGTATTCGCTCATATCAAATCTTACAAGAGACTTTTCGTCGCCGAAGATATTCTCAGCAAGCTTTTTAGCCAGCATCGTCTTGCCTATTCCACTGGGGCCGCAGAAGAGCATTACCCCCTGAGGGCGGCTTTTCCCTCCGGGAAAGGCCAGCGCCGAGGCCACCGTAGAAACCGCGGTCTCTATCGCCTTGTCCTGCCCCATGATCTGGCTTTTAAGCTTGAGCTCAAGGGCTTTTGGCACTATCCCGCGCTCATCTGTCACAGCGTTCAGCCCGCTCATCTGAGACACTACCCTTTTTATATGCGACCCGTCAAGCCTGCGGTCTCCCTCGGTAAGCGCAAGCGCCGAGGCCTCCTCCAAAACGTCAATGGCCTTATCGGGGAAATACCGCTGAGGAAGGAACCTGCGGCACATCAGCTCGATTCGTAAAAGCATATCCTCCCCGGCCTCCACCCCGTAATACCTCCGGCAAAGGGCGGCAGATGAGCGCAAAATGGCAAGCGTCGCCTCCCTGTCGGGTTCTCCGATATCTATCGGCTGAAAACGCCGCTCGAGGGCGGCGTCCTTGGCGATATATTTTCTGTATTCCGCCGGCGTTGTCGCCCCCAATATTCTGAGGTTCCCTCTCGCAAGCGCCGGCTTTAAAATATTGCCCGCATCGATGGCCCCTTCTGCCGCTCCGGCCCCGGCCACGGTGTGCAGTTCGTCGATAAACAGTATTATATCTCCGCAGGAGCTGGCCTCGTCGATCACAGCCCTTATCTTGTCCTCAAATTCTCCTCTGTACTTGGTGCCGGAAACAATGGTTGCCATGTCTATTGAAAACAGCCGCGTACCCTTGAGCGGCGGGGGAACCTTGCCTGTCGTTATAAGCGCTGCCATGCCCTCGGCTATGGCTGTCTTGCCAACGCCCGCTTCGCCGAGCAACACAGGGTTTGCCTTACGCCTGCGGCACAAAACTCTCGTCACTCTCTCAAGCTCTTTCTCCCTGCCGACAAGCCTATCATATTCTCCTCTGGATGCCTTTTGGGTCATATCGCAGCCGTATTGCAAAAGCAGCTTAGGCTCTCTGGTTCTCGGCTTTCTCGGCCCGGGCTGCTTTGATGGTCTTGCCAGCATAGATGCCATAATGGAGGTGTCGGCTCCCAGCTCTCGTATAAGCCTGTATGCCCCACAGCGTGCATTTCTAAGCATGGCCAGCAGCATGTGGTCTGGGCTGATTCTTCCGTTCTCGGAAAATGCCGCCATCTTTGCGGCATCCTCCAGCACTTCGGCTGCTTCACGGCTGACTTCTGCGGTATAGGTTCCGCGTACGCCTCTTCCGCATGAAGCGAGTATTTCCCGCTCTATGACCTCTCGCGTTATACCCTGGCCCTCAAGAACATCCAAAGATACTCCTTCACTTTGCGAGCAAAGCCCCAGAAGAAGATGCTCAGAGCACAGGCAGCTATGGGCAAAGCCTCTGGCCGCCGTAAACGCCGCTATCAATACCCTTTGTGATTCAGGCGTGAACACTCCTTCTGCCATCAGCCCTCCTCCTTGTCTTTTTTCGCTTTTACTGCCCCGGTAAACCGGTTCTCGTGCTCGGCAGACATCTGAATATCATTGCCGAACGGCTTAAGAGTTTTCATCTCTTTACCTCCCTTGGCTTTTGATAATATTGTTCACAAAAAACGATCAATATATTTGTTTTTTAAGATTGCAATTTTAATTTTTCATGATAAAATATAGGATGTAATCTAAATATAGGAGGTACATAATAATGGCATATAAAATCAGTGATGCCTGCGTAGCCTGTGGCGCCTGTGCGGCTCAGTGCCCCGTCGGATGTATTGAAGATAAGGGCGGCAAGTATGAAATCAATGCTGACGCCTGCATTTCCTGCGGTGCTTGCGCGGCTCAGTGTCCTGTTGAGGCTATTTCCGAGGAATAATCGGTTTGTCGGACTTTTAAAAATAGGCATGGCGGTTTTACGTTAATGTAAAACCGCCATTTGTCGATATAGCGGCTTTTACAGCCCTCCCGAATATTATTTCCAATATATAAATAAACAATCGAAAAGGTGGTATCTTTTTTGGACGTCACGAATTTCACCCGGTACAGAGACAAAATAGTGTCAAGCTGCCGAAAGGCCATCGTGGGCAAAGACGATGCCATCGAGCTTGTCATCACATGCTTTATATGCTCGGGACATGTTCTTTTGGAAGATGTCCCCGGAACAGGCAAAACAATGCTTTTAAGAGCTTTTGCAAAAACCATAGGCAGCGCCTTTAAGCGCATACAGTTCACACCTGACCTTTTGCCCTCGGACCTGACGGGCATCAACTTCTATAACCAGCACACGGGGCAGTTTGAGTTCCGCCGCGGCCCCCTTTTCTCAAACATTATCCTTGCCGACGAAATAAACAGGGCAACCCCGAGAACCCAATCAAGCCTTCTTGAGGCCATGGAAGAAAAACAGATATCGGTAGACGGCGTGACTATGGAGCTTTCGGAACCTTTTATGGTTATGGCTACCCAGAATCCCATAGAATCTTACGGCACTTTTCCCCTGCCCGAAGCACAGACCGACCGCTTCTTCATGCGGCTAAAGCTCGGGTATATGACAAGGGAGCAAGAGCTTTCGGTTATGTGCCGTGAAAACACCTCCGACATCATTTCCGCTCTCGAGCCTGCCGTAACGGCAGAAGAAACGGCCTATCTCAAAGAAAATTTCAAAAATGTGACGGTGCACCCATCCGTCTCAGGATACATGATGGATCTTATAGAGGGCACAAGGCGTGAAAGCTCCTTCGTAACCGGGGTTTCCACCCGCGGCGCGATCGCTCTTTACAAGGCGGCTCAAGTTACTGCAGCCTTTGCCGGGCGAGACTTTGTGCTGCCCGAAGACGTAAAAAAGGTCGCTCCCTACGTTCTGGCACACAGGATCGTCAGCGGCTCAAGCCTCTCCTCGGCTGACTCGGTTAAATACATTGAAAAGATCATAGCCTCGGTTCCCGTACCGCTGGAAAGCTGACCCTATGCTCCTTTACCTTATATTTTTTGCCATTGCCGCCGCGCTTTTGCAGGAATACTCTCTGCGCCATGCCCTTGATAAGGTGACATACGATACTTTTGCCTCAAAATCCACAGTCGACCCCGGCGAAAGTTTTGAGATAATCACAAGGATATCCAACCCCAAGCTCCTGCCGGTATCGTTTCTCAGGGTACAGGAATCGCTTCCTTCAGAGCTTGAGCCCGAGGGTGATATCGCCCTGCGAAGAGACAGCGAGCAGTGCCGTCTTACGATGACGACATTTTTAAGGCCCCGCCAGATGCTTGAAAGACGCTTCAAAGCAAGTATACCCAAAAGAGGCAGATATTTTTTAAGAGGAGCAACTCTTTTTGGCGGAGATTTTCTCGGGCTTAAGCAGACATCCTGCTATTACCCCATAAGCCAAGAGCTGGTTGTGCTTCCTTCTGAACTGCCGGGAACCAACATAGGGCGAACACTTGGCGACTTTCTTGGGGATATGTCTGTTACCCGATTCATAATGGAAGATCCCGTTTTGACGCTCGGCTTCAGGGAATACACCGGAAGAGAGCCTCAGCGCGCCATATCCTGGACTCAGAGTGCCCGAATGGGCATGACGATGGTCAAGAATTATGATCATACCCTTGACCTTTCGGCCACCGTTATTTTAAATGTCGAATATCCCGACGGTCTTCCCTCTGCTCATGCCAAAATTGAAGATTGTTTTTCGGCTGCGCGCTCGGTTTGTTCAATTTTAGAGCAGCGCAAGGTCAAATACGGAATAATAACGAACGCGACCTCGGCCGGGGCAATAGGCCTTTGGTCACAGATAGGCGACGGGTTGGGGAAAACCCATCTCATGACCATACTAGAAGGCCTCGGCAGGGCTACCTACAGCTCTACGGGCTCTTTTGCATCAATAATGAGCAAGGCGATGAGGCATGATGAAGCCGGGCGGTATTTCATAGTTATAACGCCGTCTGTCACAGAAAGTTCGCAGACGCTGATACAGCGTCTAAGCAGTCTAAAGGGCCTTAAAGCGTTTGTAATCGACACATCACGGCTTTCAAAGGAGGAATAACACATGGAGCTTACGATATTCCTCAAAATGCTCCTTGATTCCGCCCTTATAATTACCCTTGGGGGTTACCTCACAAGCCTTTTCACCCCCATAAGCATCACGGCAACGGCCGCTTTGTTCCCAGCCGTTGCCGCCGCAGTTTGTTATCTTTTGAGGGAAAAACGCGGAATCATAAGATATCTGCCTATCGCTTTTGCCCTGCCCTCCTTTATGTTTGCAGATACCTATGCAGACTATGGCGTGATTTCGGTTTTGGTTGTATATCTTGTATATATAACCGCACGCCGTATATACCTTAATGACGACGATGATTTTAAAGATTCATTTCAAAAGCAGCTGGCCCTATGCGCCCTGCCCTGCGTTTTAGCATCCTTGACATGCCAGTTCGAAATACTCAACAAGATGCTTTTGCCCTGCCTGTTTATCATACTCGTCTGTGGGATACTCCTTCTGCGTATGCTCAGGCACAACAGGGAGGTTATCGATTCCCGCTCCTTCAAGCTTTTTAACCTCGCCGCTGTTGCGTTTTTATGCCTTTTTACCTTCGCGCTAAGCTCAGGCGCCTTTCTGGGTGCCGTTGGAGCAGCCATAAGCTTTGCCTATAATAAGGTGATTCTCCCTTTGTTTATTTTCTTCATCTATTGCATGGCCTATTTTCTCTCGATCTTCGGCAAGCTTTTTGCGCTGATATTCAACAAGGAAGTTACCTTTAAAGAACAGGAAAACAATTCGAACCTTGGCAACACGAACGATATGCTGTATGAAGAAGTCGAAGGCCATGTCCCCCCTTTTCTGATCTGGATATTCTTTGCTGTTTTGGCGGTCATCGTAGGTTTTCTGCTTTACAAGGGGTTAAAAGCGCTTGCAGGAAAAAACCGCCGTTTTGACAGCAAAAGCCCCTTCACCATGAACCGACAAACCATAGCCTCGGCTAAATCTCCCCGCCGCAATCCCTTTGCCAAAAGAGATGAAAGCGAAGACATACGACACCAGTACCGCAAGTTTTTGCGAGAATGCCTTGCTCGAGGCTTTATGATAACACCGGATTTCGACTCTGCCCAAATAGGTTGCGGAGCCCGAGATTTATTCCCCGGCGCCCCGCTGGAGGCCCTGAGACAGCTCTATATCAAGGCCAGATACACTGACCGTGAGATAACGAAGGACGAGGTTAAACACGCCAAGGCACTTTATTCGGAAATAAAAAACACTGTTGAAATAAAGAAAGGAGAACAATAAATGAACAATTATCTTAAACGCGCAAAAGAGCTTCTGCCCCATATGCAAAAGCTTCAGCAGCAGATCCATCAATACGGCGGGGTCGCCTATGACGTAAGGCCGAGCGCCGAGCTTATAAAAAGCGAGCTGCAATCAATGGGCATCACACCTAAAGAAATATGCGAGTGCGGCATAGTCGCCACCATCGTCGGCAAAAAGCCCGGTAAGACAGTTCTTCTCAGGGCAGATTATGACGCTCTGCCTCAGGAAGAAATAACCGGCCTGCCATACGCCGCCACAAACGGCAGCTGCCATTCCTGCGGGCATGACCATCATGCCGCCATGCTTCTCGGGGCCGCAAGGCTTCTCAAGGAAAATGAGGACGAGCTTGAGGGCACAGTCAAGCTGATGTTCCAGCCCGACGAGGAGGCCACCACCGGCGCCAAGAAGATGATTAACTCCGGCCTTATGGAAGACCCCAAGGTAGACGCCTCCTTTGCCATACACATCGAGTCCGGTTCTGACAGATCCAAGGTCGGCAGAGTGATCTGGTCACAGGGCGCGATGTACTCGGCCGCAGACCAGTTCAAGGTCACAGTTAAGGGGGTCGGCGGTCACGGCTCACAGCCTCACAAAACTATCGATCCTGTAACGGCAGCCTGTCATGCGGTATCCGCTGTGCAGCATATAATCTCTATGGAAGTATCCGCCGCCGAAAGAGCTGTTCTGACCTTTGGCCAGATCCATGGTGGAACGATATTCAACATCATCCCCAACGAAGTAACCCTCAACGGCACGATCCGCACCTTCTCAAACGATGTACGCGAGTTTATGAGAAAACGTTTTGAAGAAGTCATGAAGGATGCCTGCAAAACCATGCGCTGCGAGTGCGTAGTTGAGTTCTCCCCCAACGGCGTTCCTCCCGTCATCAACAATGTCGAACTGGCTCGTGAAATCAAGCCCTGGATCGAAGATATCTGCGGCGACAATATTCTTACTGCCAGCGAGCCATTGGCCTTCGGCTCCGAAGACTATGCATGGATAGCCGATCGCGTTCCCGCGGTGATGATGACTCTCGGCGCAGGCGTTCCCGCCGACGGATATATCTACGGAGCGCACAACCCCGCCATTCATTTTGACGCGGAAGCTATGCCTTATGGCGTGGCAGTCTTTACAAACCTCGTAATAAATTACCTTAAAACGCATAAATAATATAAGGGCATTTTAACAAAGCCTATATGCCCATATCCGGACATATATCTAAAATATTGCCGTGGCACAGGCCACGGCAATATTTTCCCCAAAAAGGAGGTCTTTCATGACAGCCCTTTCGCTGTTCGAGTTGAGAATTCTCGATTCCTTCCAAATCATTTACAACCCTTTATTCGACATTATCGCAAAGATGCTCAATACAGCATCAGCCAACGGAGAGATATTCATACTCCTTTCTTTACTTCTATTGCTGTATAAGCCTACCAGAAAGGCCGGTATCGTCTGCATCACGGCCCTTGTGCTTGACTTTATTATCCTAAACGGGTGTATTAAGCCTCTTGTGGGAAGGATACGTCCCTATGACCTCAATCAAGCCGTAAAAATCATAGTAAAAGCCCCTCATGACTTCTCTTTTCCCTCGGGGCACACCGGCATAGCTTTTGCCTTCGCAGCCGGGGTCAGCGTTCTCGGCAAAAAGGCACACACCGCTGCGCTCTGGCTTGCCTGCATCATGGGGCTTTCGCGCCTCTACCTCTATGTACATTACCCGACAGACGTTCTGGCCGGGGCAATAGTGGGAACCTGCTGCGGAATGATTTCCCTTTTTTTCTGGAAAAACAAGCTCGAACATGATATTATAAAATAACAATAGCAGTCTAATCTTTTGAGGTGAAAAAAAATGACTCTCCTTCAAGGAATTCTCCTGGGTATTGTCCAGGGTTTTACTGAGTTTCTGCCGGTGTCCTCTTCAGGGCATCTAACGCTTGTGTCTGCACTGATGGACCTGCCATCAGATATACTGTTTACCGTTATCGTCCATTTAGGTACTCTGCTTGCCGTAATAATCGCCTTTTGGGGCGATATAGTCAAGCTCATAAAGGGGTTTATGGGCCTTCTGTTCGACAAATTCAAAACCCGCGATATCCCCTCCCGCAGGCTTGTTATTATGCTAATTATAGCTACTCTTCCCCTTGCCATAGGCGCTCTTCTTGATGATTATGTCGAGGCCATGTTCCAAAGCACGCTCTTTGTCGGCTTCGCCCTCATCATAACGGCAATAGTCCTCTTTCTTGCTGACCGCCACGGCGGAGGGTATAAAACAGCCTCCAACGCTTCTTATAAAGATGCCGCTATCGTCGGCTTTGCCCAGCTCTGCGCCCTTTTCCCGGGCATATCCCGTTCGGGCAGCACAATCTGCGCCGGCCTTTTTACAGGCTTTGGCAAAGATTTTGCCGTAA
This sequence comes from Clostridiaceae bacterium, assembly GCA_034926865.1. Lineage (GTDB taxonomy): Bacteria > Bacillota > Clostridia > Oscillospirales > Butyricicoccaceae > RGIG1902. Next base: position 61,063 of record JAYFQP010000016.1, on the reverse strand, counting down.
GATTCGCCTTTCTTCTGTCTATCCCGGCGGTGGCAGGCTCGTTTGTATTTAAGCTGCCCGATCTGATGGATGCCGCCATTGGCAGCGTTTCCCCGCTGCCGTACATAGCCGGCTTCATATCTTCACTTATAAGCGGATATCTTGCCATTAAACTGGTTACGCTGCTTATGAAAAAGGGCAGCTTCCGTTATTTTGCATACTACTGCGCCTCTGTAGGCGTAATTACTGTAATACTTAATTTAATATAGGAGTTGATCTGATGAGCGAAAGAAAGCAATCTTCTTCAAGCTCAAAGGCCTCCTCCAAGTCAAGCGCCGCCGGCACGAACGGCAAGAAAAAGAGCTCCTCAAGTACCAAGGCGGCCGCCACAAGGAGGCAGAAACGCCTGCTGCATCGAACAATAAGAGCAGGCTTTTATATCTTTATGGCTTTTTTGGGAGTCCTTTCGATATTTAATGTGAATGGTTTTTTAATTGACTGCTACAAACTTTTGTTCGGTTCTTTGATAGGATTCGGCTATTATCTGACGCCCCCTGCCTTTCTTTTTGCCGCGGCTACGCTTATGGTAAGGATGAAAAGCAAGGTGCGTCTCAGGGAAACAGCAATCTTTTTCATGCCGCCTCTTTTTGGCACAATGGGACATATAGTCAGGGATATAACTTCATATCCTGCTGGGCTTGAGGGTCTCAAACTTCTTGCCTCAACTGGACGTTCACTTTCCTCGGGCGGCCTTATCGGCGGCATTTTCGGCGGGATTCTAAAAGCAGCCCTGTCCTCCGGCGGAGGAATATTCTTCTGCTTTCTTTTGATGGCAGCCTGCGGTTTTGCCGCTACCGGCACCAACCCCGTAAACTTCGCAAAGGGCCTGAGGCCCGCGCCTGAAGAAGAATACGATGAGCCCGACGCCCCAGACCCCAAAAAACTGAAGCGTAAAAAGAGCGAGCTATCCATTCATCAGTATGAATCTTCTCCAAAATCGGACATGCCCATTGTTTTTCCCACAACCCCCTCTTTTTCAGAGTCCTCGAAGGCCGTGACAGCCGGCATACGTGAGCCACAGGAGCCTCCTGTCCGAAGAGGCTTTATAGACTTCTTCCGAAAAGATAAGCCCGAGGTGCAGATTCCCGCAGATACTGCCCCCGTTCAAAAAGACCCCACGGCCCCAACCGAGCCTACATTTGTCACAGATGACGCCGTAATAACCCAATCCGTGGCATGCAGCCCCATAAGCTCATCCGAAGAGCCGGAAACAACTTTATCTTCTCTGTCCGCCAGTGCTTCTGCCTTTGCCGCAGCCGCAACCTCAGACTCGGCTGCCGATTTTAATATATTCACCGCGGAAAATCCCCCTCCCTCCGGCCCCTCGCTTGATGAAAAGCGCGAGGCCGAGGCCCTAAAGCACGAAAAGGCGGCTGAAGAGCATGATATAGATGCCCTGCTCTCGGAAACTCCGAAAGCGGACCCGGGCAAATATATCTATCCTCCGCTATCTTTGCTTATACCGGGCGACCCCGGCATAGGAGCTGACCATGAGAGCATCGTAAGATGTGCCGAGCGCCTTGTAGACACCCTCAAAAGTTTCAACATTGAAGCCGCCATCGTGAATGTCACAAAGGGCCCAACCGTAACTCGCTACGAGCTTCAGCTTCAGCGCGGCGTCAAGTTTGCCAAGGTGACTTCGCTTTCAGATGATATCGCTCTGGCCCTCGGAGCTGCAGCCGTGAGGATAGCGCCTATACCATCAAATAATTCTGTTGGAATAGAGGTCCCGAACGATGTACAGGAGGTTGTTTCCCTCAGGGATATCCTCCAGAACAAAGTTTTTTCCTCTGCAAAATCAAAGATAAGCTTTGCCGTAGGCAAAGATATAGCAGGCCAGTGTGTGGTGGGAGATATAGGCAAAATGCCGCATATGCTCATAGCAGGAACAACCGGATCTGGCAAATCCGTCTGCATAAACTCGCTTATCGTAAGCCTTATATATAAGTCCTCCCCAGACGAGGTGCGGCTTATACTGATAGACCCGAAAATGATCGAGCTGGGAATGTATAACGGCATACCGCACCTTTTGATACCCGTGGTCACAGACCCCAAAAAGGCCGCCGGAGCCCTTAATTGGGCCGTAGGCGAGATGATGCGCCGTTATAAGCTTCTAAGCGAATGCAATGTCAGAAGCCTTGAGGCCTATAACGATGAAATAAGACGCAAGGGAGAGGGGGACACGCTTCCCCAGATAGTCATAGTCATCGACGAGCTGGCAGACCTAATGCTTGCCGCCGCAAGAGAAGTCGAAGAGGCCATCGTCCGCATCGCCCAGATGGCAAGAGCCGCCGGAATGCACCTGATAATCGCCACCCAGCGCCCATCAGCTGATGTTATCACCGGCCTTATGAAGGCAAATATCCCTTCCAGAATAGCTTTTGCCGTGGCGCAGCAGCTCGATTCAAGGATAATCCTCGATCAGAACGGAGCTGAAAAGCTGATAGGCAGGGGCGATATGCTTTATAACCCCCTCGGCAGCGGAAAGCCCAGGCGTGTACAAGGCTGTTTCATAAGCTCAAAGGAAGTAGAGTCTGTTATTGACTTTGTAAAAAACACAGGCTCTCCCGATTATTCTCAGGAGATACTCGACCATATCGAGCGCCAGGCCGAGGCTCAGAATACTGGCTCAGGTCAAACCCAGCAAAGCGATGGCGAAAGCGATGACCCAATGCTGATGGATGCCATATCCGTTGTAGTCGACAGAGGCGAGGCCTCCACCTCGCTTTTGCAGCGCAGGCTCAAGCTCGGCTATGCAAGGGCCGCAAGGCTTATCGACATAATGGAGGACCGCGGCATAGTAGGCCCCTTCGAGGGCTCCAAGCCCCGCACAGTCTCCATAACCCCCGACCAGTGGAGCGAAATGCAGCTTAGAATGAAAAATTGATATAACCGAAAGGAGAAATCCCATATGCATATTTTCAGTAAGATCGACCCCAAAGAAATAAGCGGCAATGTCATATCTCTCTTTGACGACGGCTGGGCACTTTTAACGGCAGGTTCAAAGGATGATTTCAATACCATGACAATTTCATGGGGACAGATGGGCTGTCTTTGGAACAGGCCCGTATGCACAGTCTATGTCCGCCCCAGCCGCTATACGTATGAGTACACAGAGGCAAATGGCTGCTTTACAGTCTCCCTTTTTGACAAAGCCGACTGCCGCTCTCAGCTCAAGGTGCTTGGCAGCCGCTCCGGAAGAGATATGGACAAAATGCATTCAAACGGCCTGACCCCGTTTGAGCTTGACGGATGCATGGCTTTTCAGGAGGCAAGAACTGTGCTCGTGCTGAAAAAGCTCTACCGCCAGCAGCTTGACGCCAACCTCGTGCCCGAGAATATCCTTGGGGTCAATTATGCCGGAGCCAACCCAGACCAGCTTCACTTTCAGTATATCTGCGAAATAACCGCGGCTTACACAAAAAAGGATGACTGACGGGAAATAATAAGCTTAAATCCGATATAACAATAAAAGACAGCAGTACGGCTTTTGCCGAGCTGCTGCCTTATTTTTATCTGTCTGCTGCCGCAGGCTTATCATGCGGCAAATATACTGCTTTCGCCCATTAATCACTTCATGCCGCTCAGCGGGGTATCTCCTATACAAGTCGAACGCTCCAGCCTTTTATCTATCCTTCCATTTCTGCAAAAAGTGCCGCCAAAATGTATGCACTCGTCACATTTATCCGGATAGCTTAAACATTCATAGATCATATGATATGCCGTAGGCTGAGAATACCAGCTGTGATAACCGTCGTTGCTCTCGATAAACCTGACGTTCTGAAAATCATGCGAGTCAATAGTAAAGTCCCTGAGGCAAAAGCCGCAGTGGGTTTCCTCTTCGCTTTCATACTCGCTGCTCAAACCGCAATGGGGGCAAAGCACTTTTCTTGCCATCTTCTTACCTCCCCGCTTTATTCCATACATCTATTTTCTCCCCGTGCCGCCGCAGGTGGGGCAAACAGCTCGCCCGCTGCCTCCGCAGCGTGAACAGAACACTCTCGTGCTCCTTATGGCATATTGCCCCGATATGGGATCTCTCGTCTGGGAATACTGCGTAGAACTGCCAGTTCCAGAACATAATGTACAAACGGCCCTGCCTGTTCCCCCGCAGGTTGGGCAGGCCTCTGATCCTGTGCAAACAGGCTCCCCCAATAAGAAAACCGACTGAGAAGATATCGACAATCCATCCGTCCCCGATTTGGAGGCATCAATAACGGTATCTGTGGTTATTGTCACGCCGCTCCGATCGCTGTTGAAATCCACGACAGCGTCAATAATGTGCATAAAGACAAAGCTGGGAACATAAAAGCAGCCGTCCAGATACTCCGGAGCCGTGCCTCCGAGAGTTGTTTTTCCGATAACTATATCGGTTTTGTCGCTCCTGCAGGTTATGACCTGACCATTCACACGGGTAGCCAAAGCTTCTATTTGCTCATCAAACAAACACTCTACGCCCATCTGAGACAATATTTCCACTATAGGGTAATACGCCCCGTCAGGTTCTTCGGGATAAGAATAAGCGTCATGATCCGTTTCAATAAGCGATCCATTAAGATATATCTGATAGTGGGTGCGTCCCTCCTCGTCCTCAAAGGGATAAGCCGCGGTCTCCTCATCCGACTCGGCTTCTGCCTTGTCAGCCTGCGTATCGCCGGAAATGCTGTCACTTGAAGCTTCGCCTTCATCTGAGGTCTGAAGCTCCTTTTCGCCGCAACCCGATAGGCTGGCGCACATAAAAACCGCCAGCAAAAGAATATACAGCTTTTTCATCTTATCCCTCGTAAAGCACAAAATATTTGACCAGCGTATGCCCGTCTTTTTGCTGAACCTCACGGGCCACAGTTTTGTCGGCAAGCTCATACATGATATTCTGCTGATAAACAGGCACATATATCTGCTGCAGCTTCTGACGAATCATATCGGTCTGCTCCAAAGAGGCGTTGTCATAAAAACTGTCAAAAGTTATGCGCGAAGCGGGAGTGAGAACACTTCCGCGACTCTGCTCCGCCTTCAGGATAAAATCTTGCATCTGAGGCTTTAAAGAATTTATGTATGGTGCGTCATAACAAAGACAGACAATATGGCGTATCTTCTTCCCTTCACCATTTTGGGCCTTTGGTTCGGCATTAGTCAAAATAGGAACACTGTAGTTTTGCGCTTCATCTATGTTCTTAGGCAGAGGATAAGCTTCATGCAAGCGAGCCGCTGTCTCAGCAGTAGCCTTGTTGAACCCATAATGCCTGAAAACAGACCATCCGAGGCTGTTAGGGTCAGGGTCATAATAAAGCTGAGACGCATAAAACGCCATCCCTAAATTACCCTCTCTGTATCTGGCGTCGGCAAGACCTGCCCTCGCCGCGCCTGCAATGGAACAGCAAAGCTTCGCTTTCTGCTGAGGCGTCCATGAGTCATCTATCTTGTCTTTTATAGCGAAATAGTATTCAATGCGTTCGTTCGGTATCAGGCTCTGGGCATGCCTGATATATTCATCGGGCGACATATTTTTCGTGTTCCGACCGGCATCAGTCAAGTTATTATCCTGAGTTTGAGACTGTACCGGGTTTGGTTGTTTCGCAGGGCATGAAGACGCTTGCTTCTTAAAAAATTTATCAAAAATGCTCATGGTCTTTACCTCCTGATATTTATATTGACAATCTGCCACGCAGAAATAAAACAAGGCAACACGGAACGTCATATTAAAAGCACGTCCGTGTTGCCTTATCCTGCAGAATAAAAACCATAAACTATTTTACAGCCTTTTCCCCGCGAAAGCATATAAGGCAAGGGCAGCGCCGCCATCCCGCCGTTTTGCTCTGTCTTTTACTCCAAAAGTAACAGGCTCAATAAAGTCATAACTCAATTATAACAAATCCTGTGGCCCTATGGGTGTGCAGAATGCACACCTGCTTATTCGTTTACTGCAAAGCCTGCGCAAATGTTCAGCCCTGCCTGCCGCTTGCCTGCCGCACCATATTCTCCACAACGATATCATGGATATCTCCCATGGAAGCGCAATACTGAAGCACTCTCCAGGGATAATCTGTGTGGAAATGGATCTTTATAAGCTGCTCATCGCCTACCACCAAAAGGCAGTTGCCGACGATGTTCCTTGTAATATAATCGGTGATCTTTTCGTCGGAAAGGCCCTCGCCCTCTATGAGAAGCTGTACATCAAACTTATAATCCACCATATTTTCTTCCATATTTCCTCCTATGCTTTTAAACAATTAAAACTTCATATTGACGTAATTGTAGCACCGGAAAAAAAATAAAGCAATTGTGTACGCGGATTTTTTTCCTGTTTTATCCTGATATAATGCTAAATATCCTTCGGCTGTTTTAACGGCTTCTTCTTTTTGCGATAGCGGTCTTCCTCACTGAAGACACATCCACAGTATTTCTGCATATAGATGTCAAGCGCTCTGGCTCTATCCTGCCCCTCACGAAAAAGCGGCCTGAAATCCTCAGGAAGAAACTTAACGCCGTACTTATCTCCAAGCTCCGCCCCGATTGCTGCTATTGCCTCGTGATTCTGATATGGGCTTATCAAAAGTGAGGTGGTAAAGCTGTCAAATCCTCTTTCATATGCCTCTTTGGCTGTACGTTCAAGGCGTGAGCGATAACAGAAAGCACATCTTGCATCTATATCGCCCGCAACATTGGTTACAAACTCCCTCAATCCATAATCATCCTCGACCAATAGCGGAAGGCCTATGCTTGCGGCATACGACTTCATAGCCTCCCTGCGGCTTCGATACTCCGTAAACGGATGGATATTTATGTTGTACCAGAAGGCCGTAGGCTCAATCCCCTTCTGCCTCAGGCTGTCAATACACATGATCGAGCATGGGGCACAGCATACATGGATAAGAGTATTCATTAAATCACCCTCTATTTATAAAAGAGCCTCTTGCTCTCGTATCTCGGCTCACATGTTAGGTTTATGCCAAGCCTTCTGTATATGTCTTCGTCCACCGAAGAAAGAAGCACCGTCGAATGCGCCTCACAGCCTCTCAAATCAGCAAGGCGCACAAAGGCGCGCTCTGCATTTTTGTCGGTTGCGGCGCTCATGCTGAGGGCTATCAGTATTTCGTCTGAATGCAGGCGAGGGTTTTTGCCGCCAAGCAGATTTACCTTAAGCCGCTGTATTGGCGATATCGTTTCGGGCGAAATGAAATGGACAGACCGCGGCGTCCCCTCCAAAACCTTTACGGCGTTGAGCAGCGCCGCAGATGCCGGGCCCATAAGCTCGCTTGTCTTGCCCGTGGCTATCCTTCCGTCACTAAGCTGTATGGCGATTGCAGGCGATCCAGTTTCCTGCTCTCTGTCAAGAGCTGCTTTTATAACAGGGCGCGCATCGCGTGTAAGCCCCCGCTCCTCCATCAGCATCTCTATCTTGTTCATCGGCTCATCTGAGCAGAGGCCCTTACGATAGTCCGACATAGCTTTGTAATATCTGCGTATGATCTCCTGGCACGAAGCCTCCGAGACAGCAGCATCATCCGTTATACAATATCCTGCCATATTTACCCCCATATCTGTAGGGGATTTATACGGACATTCGCCATATATGCGCCTGAACATGGCTCTCAAAACGGGGAATATCTCGATATCCCTGTTATAATTGACTGTTGTTATGCCATATGCGTCAAGATGATAGGGGTCTATCATATTTACATCGTTGAGATCGGCTGTTGCGGCCTCATATGCAAGATTTACGGGATGCTTAAGCGGCATATTCCATATGGGGAAGGTCTCGAACTTTGCATACCCCGCCTGTATTCCCCTTTTATTCTCATGATAAAGCTGGCTTAAGCATGTGGCCATCTTTCCGCTTCCTGGCCCTGGCGCAGTTACAACAACCAAAGGGCGGGACGTCTCAATATACTGGTTCTTCCCATAGCCCTCTTCACTCACAATCATCTGCACGTTAGTGGGATATCCCTCAATAGGATAATGAAGATATACGGGCATTCCAAGGCGCTCCATTTTTGCCTTAAAGGCCTCTGCCGAGGGCTGGCCGCTGTATTGAGTTATCACAACGCTTCCCACATAGAGGTCAAAGCCCCTGAATGCGTCAATAAGCCTAATAACATCTGTATCGTATGTTATGCCCAGATCTCCGCGAATCTTATTCTTTTCTATATCAACCGCCGATATGGCGATTATTATCTCCACCTGGTCAGATATCATCCTAAGCATCTTAAGCTTGCTGTCGGGCTGAAAACCCGGGAGAACGCGGGAAGCGTGATAATCATCATAAAGCTTTCCGCCGAACTCAAGGTAAAGCTTTCCGCCGAACCTCCCTATTCTCTTGATTATCTCGCCGGACTGACGCTTTATATAAGCATCGTTGTCAAAGCCTGTCCTCTTCATAATTACCCCCTGGAAATCAGATTTCCCCTTTATTAGTTTTGTCGAAAAGCCTTATAATAAAAACTCTATACCCAAAGCACAGCCCAAGAACAATCAAAACATGGCTGTACATTAAACTCCCTGTGACACCTTTTTCTCCCTTGGCAGAACAATATAAAATACAACGCAGGAAATCACAAGCAGCACGACCCATAGCGAAAAAGCAGGATTATAACTTCCTAGCCTGTCATAAGCCGCTCCGTTGATAAGCGGAGATACCGCCCCACCTATGCTCGAGCAGGCCGAAATAAAGCCGAAATTTGAGCTGTAATCTTTTCTTCCGAAAAGATTCTGCGTTATTATGGGAACGCCCACAGTTCCGAAAGACGAACCTAAACACTGACCAATGACTATCAGAGGAAGGACATATGTCACACGGCAGAATACCATGCCGATTATCCCAAGGGTGCCGCAGAATATCGAGAGCAGCGTAGAGCGCCGTGTTCCAAGCTTGTCGTACACTATGCCAAGCGACATCTTCCCAACAGCCAAAGCCGCCATGCAGAAAGATACCATAAACGCCGCCATCGTAGCTGAATAGCCGTTATCGGTAAGGTGAGGTGACATACACTGTGTCATGCTCCCTATGGCGGTTGTGGCAAAACATACGCATAAGCAAACAGCCCTGAACCGGGCCGTTTTTATCAGCTCGCGGAAACTTTGGCCCTCTTCTTCCGGGGCCGGGCCTCCCTCCCGATGAGCCTTTTCATAGCCCAGGGCTTTAAGCCCCTTTTCCTCCGGCCTAAGCTTTATAAGGAAAAAGACTGATACTATAGTTGCCGCAAATATTATGACGGCAAGTACCTTGTAGGCAATACGCCAGCCATAGTTTTCGATAAGACTCGCGGCAAGAGGGTTGAAAATCATCCCCCCGATGCCTGTTCCCATAAAGGCTATCCCTATAGCCATTCCCCGCTTCTCATAAAACCAGTTGCTAAGTATCAGCGAAAATGACAGTGTCGTCAGAATCGACATTGTCAGGCCGACCACAAGCGAGCAGGCATAAAAAACAGGCAAGCTGTGTGCAAGCGAGAAGCAGTAATAGGCCACAGGAAACGCAATGGCAGATACCCTCATCATCTTGCGAAGAGACAGATGCCGAAGCACATATCCCCACGAAAAGTTTATACCCATCTGCATCAAAGAGAGGATCGTCATATTGGCGCTCATCTGTTGGCGCGTAAATCCCATATCAGCACATACCGGCTTTATAAACTGCCCAAAGCAGTTCCATCCTATGCCAATAACCGTCGACATAATCAAAATTCCGGCAAAAACTATTACCCATCCGTAAAAAACGCCTTTTTTATTGCTGTCTGTATTCATTTTGACCCCTTATGCGTTGTCTTTCTTAGGCAGCGCAAGCATAAGAATTATGATTCCCGCCAGCGTTATCAGCGCCGCGGCTATATAAACAGGGTCATAACTTTTATAAACGTCATAGGTGCGCCCGCTGATGATAGGAGCTATGGCAGAACCCAGACCGGTTGCTGCCGAGAGCATCCCGTAAATCGAGTTATAATCCTTCATTCCAAATATGTTCTGCGTTATAATCGGCATGCATATCGCCCCAAAGGAGCACCCAAGCCCTACGCCAACTATAATGGCCACAAGTGCAAGATTGTATTGACAAAATATCATGCCGATAAGACCTATAAGTGTGCATATGCATGCGATGAACGCGGCTTTCCTTGTCCCCAGCTTGTCAAACAGCCTGCCAAGGGCCACCTTGCCTACAGCCAAAGCTCCCATCGAGACAGAGGTCATGACCGCCGCAAAAGTAACGGAATACCCGTTATCGCTCAAATGCGGGGAAAGTGTCTGGTAAAACATACATATAGCCATTACAAGACCTATACTGCTGATCACTACGCCCCAGAACACAGGCATTTTCCTGGCCTGAGCAAACGTGAAGCCCTCAAAAGCAGGCGCGGCCTCTGATCCTTCCTTATCCTCAGGCTCTTCCTCGTGGCCGTAGGGAAGCAGCCCCTTATCTGAAGGGCGCTCTCTTACGATAAAGATTATTGCGGGAACGACGACCACAAATATCATCACAGCCAGTATGCGGTATGTCGAGCGCCAGCCGTAACTGAGTATCATCTGGCTTATCACAGTGTTCATCACCATGGCCCCTATGCCGCTTCCCATTGAAGCCAAGCCTATTGCAACGCCTCTGTTCTTATGGAACCAGTTGCCGATGATATAAGTGAATACAAGCATCGATATGATACAATAGGCAACGCTCATCAAAATGGTTACGGCATAAAACTCATATATATTTCTGGCAAAAGAATAGCAAAAATAGAAAACAGGAGTCAAAACTGCGGCCACAGACATCCACCTGTGAAGATTGATCTTTTTATAGAGCTTACCCCACATAGTCGCCATCACCATTGAAACAACAGCCATCAGCGTCTGGTTCATGCTCATCTGCTGCCGGGTAAAGCCCATATCTGTGCATACGGGTTTTATAAACTGCCCAAAGCAATTCATGATTATTCCCATAGTCATAGCCATTATGGCACATCCCGCGGCTACAACATACCAGCCGTAAAACACTTTGTTCTTTGTTTGGCTCATCTTGTCTGCCCCTCAGCTCCCGACCTATGCCCGTTTGATGAGGGCAGGAAAACAGCATAGCAAACTAATACTGCAACTATCATACCCGCCCATACAAAAAAGGAGGCGCGATAACTGCCGAACATATCAAATGCGGTGCCGTTCACAGTAGGCGAAATCGCTCCCCCCAAGCTGTTGCAGGCAGTAAATATCCCCATGATAGCGCCAAAATCCTTTTTACCGAAGACATTCTGAACAACAATGGGGTTACCCACCGTGCTGAACGAACAGCCAAAACCTATTCCGAGGACTATCAGAATAAGAGCGGCCTTAAACTGGCAGAAGATCATGCCGACAAGCCCGAAAAAGCCGCATGCCATCGAAAAAGCAGACGCCTTTCTGGTTCCAAGCATATCGAAAAACTGGCCTAAAATCATCTTGCCCAAGGCCATTGTGCCCATCGACACGGAGACCATCATCGCCGCAAAGGTGACGGAATAACCGTTGTCAGTCAAATGGGGTGAAAGTGTCTGAACAAGGCCCGAAAGCCCCATATTGACCATCATCGTACAGGCGGCAAGTATCCAGAACTTGGGCATCCGCTTTGCCTCCGTAAGCGTATATCCCCATGCCTCTTCTTCAGCTCCCGCTTCATCCGGTTCATTTCCCGAGCCTAATGCTCTGAGGCCCATATGCTCAGGCCTAACCTTGACCAAAAGTACACATGGTATGGAGACAACAGCCATTATGACCGCCAATATCCTAAAAGACATCCTCCAGCCGTAATTTACAAGCCACAGCCCGAGAAATGGGTTGAGTATCATCCCGCCAAGTCCGCTGCCCATAAAGCATATGCCCATGGCAAGCCCTCTTTTTTCATGGAACCAGTTTGATACTATGTAGGAAAACGGCAGCATCGTCAATAATGCCATACTCACGCTCATAACTACGGATATTAAATAAAACATCCATATCTTCGTTGCATAGGAGTATAGAAAAAACCCGCAGGACCCTATAACAGCCCAGAAAAGCATGAGGTTTTTAATCCTTACTTTCATAAGTATCCAGCCCCATGCGAAAGCAACGCCCACCTGAATAAGCGATATAATTGTCTGATTCATGCTCATCGCCTGACGAGTAAAGCCGAGATCCTCGCATACGGGCTTTATAAATTGGCTGAAGCAGTTATAGACGATGCCCATAAAAGCCGCCATTATCAACGTTCCCGCAAGAACTATGACCCAGCCGTAAAACAGCCCCCGTGGCTTTTGTGAGTCTTCCATCCATGTTCCCCCCGATTATTTTATTTTCAACTTAAAAAGTATACCACAGCTCATTTCAAAAGGCAATTGGATAAAGCATCTTAAGTATTTTACCACAAAGCACTGCGAATACCTGTTGGCCTCATGTAAAATGGACAAAACACAGCCTCTCACACAGTGATCAAGTCACTTGAATGTCATACCCAATTATGCTATAGTATAAATGTAAATATTACCAAACAGGAGGTGTTTTACGATGAAAGAAACCGTTAGCAATTTGTTGAATGAACAGGTTAACAAGGAATTCTATTCCGCATACCTATACCTGAGCTTTGCAAATTATTTTGTTCAGGAGGGTCTTAACGGCTTTGCAAACTGGTATCAGGTACAGGCTCAGGAAGAACGTGACCATGCCATGCTCATGACTCAGTATTTGCAGAAGAACGACAGCAAGGTTGTTTATGAATCTATCGCTAAGCCTGACAGCTCCTGGGCTGATGGCCTCGCGGTGTTAAAAGCCGGGCTTGCCCACGAAAAGTACGTGACCGAATCGATCAACACGATATATAATGCGGCATCTGAGTCAAAGGATTACCGTACGCTTCAGTTCCTTGACTGGTTTGTAAAGGAACAGGGTGAAGAAGAAACCAACGCCATTGATCTTATCAAAAAAATGGAACTGTTCGGTGGAGACTCAAAGGGGCTGTATCTCCTTGATCAGGAACTTGCAGCAAGAGTTTACGCTCCGCCTACACTGGTATTGTAATTATATCTCAGGATACATAGCACGAATACATTAAGAAGCCGTCCATAAATACTTAATTTAATGAAAAGAGGAATTTAAAATGAAATTTTATATCTGTAAGCATTGTCATAACATTATAACCTTCGCCCATGCATCGGGAGTTCCCGTTGTCTGCTGCGGAGAAGAGATGCAGGAGCTGATTCCCAATACCACAGATGCCGCAAACGAAAAGCATGTTCCTGTTGTCAAGGTAGCGGGTCAAAAGGTCACCGTCACTGTTGGCGAAGTCAAGCATCCCATGCTTCCGGAGCATTACATCATGTGGATAGTTCTTGAGACAAAACAGGGCAATCAGTATAAGGCTCTCGTTCCCGGAACCGATCCCTCAGCTGTATTTATGGTCGCCGAGGGCGATGAGGCAGTAGCAGCCTATGAATACTGCAATCTTCACGGTTTGTGGAAAGCCGAAGTCAAGTAAAGATACTCTTTCTTTAAAAACAGATGGTGCTTGGGCAAAATGCAAATTTTGTCCAAGCACCTTTTATAACTATCCGAGTTCAGCTAATTTATTGATTTCAGCTAGTGGTTCATCTTCTGCTTTGCTTGTATCAGTTTCATGGCCATTTGCACGCCAAAGCGCCCCCTCCTGTATGGGAGAGGGCGTTTTTATCATAACCTTTGAATTATTAAAACTCAGCCTGCATGGCCTCCTGCCAGTGGTGGCACGCTGTGAACCTGCCGGGCACAACCTCTGTAAGAACAGGTGCCTCTTTTGCGCAGATATCTGTTGCATGACTGCACCTGGTGCGGAACTTACAGCCCGAAGGCGGGTTGATCGGGCTTGGGACTTCGCCCTTTATAGGCACCCTGACGCGCTTTTTTTCCGCCTCTGGGTCTGCCGTCGGTATCGCCGAGAGCAAAGCCTTGGTATAAGGGTGAAGCTGGCGCGAGAAAATATCGCTGCTGCTGGCTAACTCTACAAGGCTGCCAAGGTACATAACCCCAACCCTGTCGGATATATGCCTCACCATCGAAAGGTCATGGGATATAAAGAGATATGTCAGCCCGTTCTCCCTCTGAAGTTTTATGAGAAGGTTGACTATCTGGGCCTGTATCGAAACGTCAAGCGCCGATATCGGCTCATCGCAGACTATGAACTCGGGCTCGACGGCCAAAGCCCTTGCTATACCGACGCGCTGGCGCTGCCCGCCCGAAAGCTCATGGGCAAAGCGGTTGGCATAATCCTCCGTGAGGCCAACTCTTGACAAAAGCTCGGTGACCTTGTCGTTCTTCTCTTTGCCGGAATAATCAAAGTGAACGTCCATGCCCTCGCCGATTATCTCGGCTATCGTCATGCGCGGATCAAGGGAAGAATAGGGGTCCTGAAATATCATCTGGACATTCTTCTTGAAGCCAATAAGCTCCTTTCCCCTGAGCCTGCTGACATCCTCGTTTTCAAAGAGAACGCTTCCGGAGGTGGGGTGATAAAGCTTGGCGACTGTGCGGCCGCAGGTAGTCTTGCCGCAGCCCGATTCGCCCACAAGGCCGAGAGTCTCGCCCTTGTTGATATAGAAAGAAACATTGTCAACTGCCTTAAGCGTCTGATTTCTGCCGGCAGAGAAATACTTGCAAAGGTTCTCGACCTCTAATAATTTTTCGCTCATATCTCTTCCCTTTGCCTTTCGTTAAAGGATTTCACCTTGGGCGCGTCGGGATGAAGCAGCCAGCAGGAAACGCCATGAGTATCGCTTAGCTTCTGCTCCTGCGGATTGCGCTCGCGGCAGATAGGCATACAATATTCGCACCTGGCGGCAAACGGGCAGCATTCAAGCGGCAGCAGGAGATCAGGAGGAGTACCCCCAAGGGAATAAAGCTGATGCTTAATTTCTGTGCCGAGCTTTGGAACCGAGCTTAAAAGCGCCCATGTATAAGGATGCTTTGATTCATAGAATATCTCGTGTGCCGTTCCACGCTCAAGTATCTGACCGGCATACATGACCTGTATTCGGTCGGCAAAGTTGGCCACAACGCCGAGGTCATGGGAGACCAGTATGATAGCTATGCCAAGCTTTTCCTTAAGCTCCCTTAAAAGGTCGATTATCTGAGCCTGTATCGTTACGTCAAGGGCTGTCGTCGGCTCATCCGCTATCAGTATTTTCGGTTCGCAGGAGATGGCGATGGCAATCATCACGCGCTGGCGCATTCCGCCCGACATCTGGTGAGGGTATTCATCAACGCGCTTTTCCGCATCAGGTATCTTGACAAGTGTAAGTGTGTCGATGGCGGCCTGCCTTGCCTGCGCTTTATCCATGCCCCTGTGAAGCATGAGCGACTCCATTATCTGCTTGCCGCAGGTCATCGTGGGGTTAAGGGACGTCATGGGGTCTTGGAATATCATGCTGACATCATTTCCCCTGTATTCTCTAAGCTCCCTTTTGCCCATATCAAGAACCTCGGTATCCTCAAACATGACCGAGCTTCCCTCCTTGATAACGGAAAACGGAGGCTGAAGAAGCCGCATGATCGCTTTGGCTGTTACGGTCTTTCCGCAGCCGGATTCGCCTACGAAAGCCAGAGTTTCGCCCGGGGCTATATCAAAGCTTACGCCTCTTACCGCCTTTACCTCTCCGACATATGTGTTGAAGGAGACACTGAGGTCTTTTACCTGTAAAATCTTATCCATATATCTTCCTCTACTTTCTTAGCTTGGGATCAAGCGCATCCCTCAGCCCATCGCCAAGCAGCGTAAAGGACAGCATGGTAAGCGCGATCATGATTCCCGGGAAGAAGAGCTGGTAAGGATAAAACATGAACTGGCTTTGTGCGGCATAGGCCAGAGCACCCCAGCTTGTATTCGGGGGCTGGATACCAAGACCTATATAGCTCAAAAATGCCTCGGAGAAAATATAGCTTGGTATATCAAAAGTAATTGCAACAATGATGACATTCAGGGTATTCGGTATCATATGCTTGCGTATGATCCTTCCCGGGGAAACCCCAAGGCCCTGAGACGCCAGTATATATTCCTGGCTCTTGATCTGTAGCATCTGGCCCCTGACAAGCCTTGCCGTGCTGCACCAGCCTGTCAGCGTCATAGCGAGAATTAGGGTAAAGATACTGCTGTTTCCCAAAATAACAGAGAGCAGTATAACAACTATAAGATAAGGCACGCTTATGATAACCTCAACGATACGCATCATGACATTATCTACGGTCCCTCCGAAGTATGCCGAAATGCCGCCGTAAAGGCATCCAGCAACGGAGGATATCAATGCGCCCACAAGGCCGATTATCATAGATACGCGGCCGCCAATCCATACTCTGGCGAAGATATCGCGCCCCAGCTTATCCGTCCCGAACCAATGCGCCGCGCCGGGAGACTGATTTATTGCTCCCTTGTCAACCTCCTCAAAGGCATAACCGCTTATAGCGGGGCCGAAGACGCACATGAATATAAGTATGGCAAGAATTATAAATGCGACGAGGGCAGTTTTGTTTTCCTTAAACCTGCGCCAGGCATCCTTCATATAGCTTATTCTCGGGCGGGCGATTATCTCTCCCTCTCCGGGCTTTACGCCTATTATAGTAAACTTTTCTTTTGAAATATTATCCATGTTGTTCCCCCTCAGTTCTTGTCGGCGACGATACGAATTCGGGGATCTACCAGCGTATAGACAAAGTCAACGATAAACTGCACGACAACGAACAGGGCGGCATAGAAAATAGTCGTCCCAAGTATCATAGTATAGTCGTTATTATTGACAGAGCTTATATAGTAGAAGCCGATACCCGGAATGCTGAACATTTTCTCGACGACGAAGGCGCCCGTAAAAATGCCCACTATGCGTCCGGCAAGAATCGTTATCGCTGGAAGCAGCGAGTTTCGCATTACATGTCTGGAGATTACCTGAAACTCGCTTAAGCCCTTTGCCCTTGCCGTCAGGACATAGTCCTGGCTGAGGGTGTCAAGCATGCTTGACTTGATATAGCGGGCATATGTCGCTATTGTGCCGAAAGACAAGACTATAACGGGTATAACCTTATGCTTCGCCTCTCCCCATCCTGATGTGGGGAGCCACCCGAGCTTGACCGAGAACAGGTACTGCAAAAGCGAAGCCAGAACAAATACAGGTATCGTTATTCCCAGTATTGCTATAAACATCACTACATAATCCGGCCACTTGTTTTTGTTGAGCGCGGCCACTATCCCCGCCCCAACACCGATTATAAGCCCTATGGCAAGGGCTATTCCGCCCACCGATGCCGATATGGGGGAGGTATTTGCTATTGTATCGCTTACTGAGCGTCCGGGATAAACAAGGCTTTCGCCAAGATCTCCCTTAATCATATTTTTAAGATAAATGACATACTGCTCGAAAAGAGATTTGTCGAGGCCATACTTCGCATAATAATTGGCTTTTGTCTGCTCCGGCAGGCTTCTTGCCATACTGGCCAGAGGATCGCCCGGTATGGCTCTCATCATAAAGAACGTGACCGTCACAACGACAAACAGGGTGAGCAGCATAAGCCCCAGTCTTTTGAGGATATACTTAGTCAAATTAGTTGCTTCCTTTCATACTTCCGCTTTAAACGGATAAAGCTCCGGCGGCCATAAAGGAATTTCATGGCCGCCGGTGATTGTTTCGGTCTCTTATTTTACAATTTCAACATACTTGAGGCCGGAGTTGCTGAAAGCACCCTGAGGATAGTTCTTTACATAGCTCTTAACAAAGATGTTCATGTTTGCAGTCGCCAGAGGAGAAGCAACGCACTCGTCTTGGATAAGAATATGCTCGGCATCTTTATAGTCCTGTATTCTCTTTTCTGCATCCATCTCGACAGCACCCTTGGCTATAAGCTCGTCATACTTTGTGCTGGACCAGCCGGTCTCGATAGCGTCAGTGCTGGAAACGAACAGCGAAAGTACATCATACGGGTCATTATAATAAGCGCCCCAGCCCATGAAGCCGATCTGATAGTTGCCCTTCTGTACGTTGTCATAGAAGATGCCCCACTCGGCGAAGCTGATCTCGACTTTTACGCCAAGCTCTTTAAGATATGTCTGCTGGAGGTAATCGCCCAGTGTTCTGTACCAATCAGATGTTCCTGCCAGAGAGAAAGTGACCTTAAGGGTGGACGGATCTTCGCCAAGGCCAAGCTCCTTCATTCCCTCGATCAGCAGATCCTTTGCGGTCTTGCCCTGTGACTTAAGATCGGCCTGCATATCCTTGATAATATCGCCGGAAGCCTTCCTGAAGTTGGTCTCGCCTACAGAGATTGTAGGAACTACCCAGCCGTAGGTTGGTGTTCTAAGCCCGCTGAAGCACATCTGGTTAAGCTCTTCTCTATCGATAGACAGAGTGAAAGCCTTACGAACGTTGACATTCTTAAATAGCGCATCTTGATTATTATAGAATGAATAGGTTAGTGTAGCTGTGGGGTATTTAATGGCTGTGTTGTCCTTATTATCAGCAAACTTTCCAAGCCATTCTGCAGAGCCCGTTGAAACATAATCGAGCTCTCCGCTCTGAAAAGCATTATAATATGTGTTCTCATCGGTCATGATATTGAAAGTTACCTTCTCAAGCTTGACGCTCTTAGCATCCCAGTAATTTTCATTCTTTACAAGGACGATGGCGCTGTTATGCGTCCAGCTTTGGATCTTGAATGGGCCGTTGCCGATGAAGTTCTCAGCTTCGGAACCAAATTTGTCGCCATACTTCTCTACGATGTCTTTACGCAGAGGATAATAGATCGTTCCGGAGCACATGTCAAGGAAAGAAGGCATGGCGGCTTCCAGAGTGATGACAAGCGTATTGTCATCTGTTGCTTCAACGCCCAGGTCAGTCACAGGCAGTGTGCCGTCGTTGACCTTGGAGAAGTTCTTTATAGGCTGAAGGAAAAAGCTGTTAGGGCAGCCTGTCGCAGGGTCAGCGGAGCGCTGGAGCGAGTAAACATACTGCTGTGCGGTAACAGGCTCACCATCAGACCACTTGGCATTCTTGTTGAGATGGAACGTCCAAACGGTACCGTCGCCATTGGGCTCCCATTTTTCGGCATCGCCCGGGCTCATGACATATTTGCCGTCATGGTCTTCATTGCGGACAAGGCCCTCTACTGTATTTGCAAGAATGTTACTTGAATACGTATCACTCCTGCGGCTGATATCGAGCGTTGAGGGCTCGGCTGCCAGGTATGTCCTGAACTCCTGGGCGGCTGTGTTTTTCCCCCCGTTTGTCCCACCCTGATTTGCATCATTGCTGCCGCATGCGGCGAACATAGACATGCATAGAACCAGGCTGAGTACCAGTGCTAAAAACTTCTTCACGATAATCCACCTTTCCTTTTTCCTTTTGATTTTTAGTATTTCAATAAAAAAATCATCTGACAGGATAACAGTTATCCCGTTAGATGATTATAGCATCTGCTTAAATTATTGTCAATAATTTCTCAACTGATACCAGCTTTTTTGCACTTTTTCGTCAAATCTTTTTTCTACAATTTATGCAAACACTTTAAATATTCAGCATCCGCCGTCAAACATTTTGGAAAATTCTGTCGTAAGGCTCTCATGATCTCCGCCCTTGCGGCTCTTTTCCACGCTGACAGCCATGGTGAGAAAATTCACCGCCATCATAGGCGTCGTCATAGAATTAAGGAAAAGCCTCGTACCCGTAGGGCAATAGAAGCACATATCGCATATCGACGATACCTCCGAGCGAGTGCTGTCGGTTATTCCCAAAAGCGCCGCCCCTTTGGTTTTTGCAAACTGTGCCAGCTTGACAGTCATAAAATAATAGTCCGGAAATGATATGGGGATAAACAGCGTATCCTTATCAATAAAATAAAGCGCGGCCTGAACCGAGTCTCCCGATTCTGAGTTGACCGACATACAGGGAACCCCATTTATTGTCAGCCTCGTCATCATATAGTCCGCAAGCTGCATCGAGACGCCCCGTCCACACATTACCACCCTTTTGGCCGAGCAAATCATCCTTGCTGCCTTATAATACTCATCTATGCTCAGGCCTTCAAAAAAGCCGTTTATCATATCAAGCTCTTCCTGACACATCTGGCGAAACAGCCCCGAGCGATCCTCCAGCTCACCTTTAGGTATATAGGGCAGCACATATGTGTCATCGCGGCTGACAAGCTCTTTGCGCCTCGCGGAGGCGTATTTTCGGAACTCGTATTTTACCTCGTTGAAGTTTGGATACCCCAGCGCGGTACAAAGATTGAGGATAGTCATCTCCGATACATTTATCCCCGCGCTGAGCTGTTTAAGCGTGGCAAAGCACATATCATCGGGATTGTTCAGCATAAAGTCGGCTATATCCTTCTGTTTTTTTGTAAGCGAATGGTATTTGCCGTGAATGACTTCTATTATGCTGTACATAACAAAATTACCTCCCATAAAAGACGCGCTTTTTTGTTTTATATTTTATATAGTATACATATTTGCCGATTAAAAGTCAAATATCCGCTTTTACCTGATAAACAAAAAAGCGCCCCCTAAGAGGCGCTTTTTTTAATTCATTGCCGCTATTTTGTATATTGTTTTTCTCTTTTCCTTAACCCTCTCGGCAAGGCCTATGGCAACCATTGCCTCTGCCTCGGGCAGGGAATATGTTCCTGTAAGCCCATAGACACTGACCTCGGTTTTCCTGTCGTCCCTTCCCGAAGACGACGATTTTGAGGATGAGGAAGTTTTGGCAGGTGTCTTTGCTGCCAGCTGCGCCTCATACCGTCGGTCATCTATGGCGTCGCGGTCAAGATCATACTGCCATTCGGTGTCGTACCGCTGATCCTCTACGGCGTCGCGGCTTTTTTTGTATTGTTGCTCCGAATCATACCGCTGAGCTTCCAGCTCATCAAGATATTTTTCATAATCCAGCTCAGCGTCTTTGTATATGTCCTCCACAGAATCACGGTGCCGCTGATACTCATTCTGCTCAAGTTCTGAGAGCATCTGAAGGTTCTGAACATCGGACTCGGCCTCACCAAGATATACCTCGTAAGCCAGCTTGTAAAGCTCAGGTATCTTGCCTGCGAGCTGTGACCCGTAATAACTCCCTGCCTGCTGAGCCGCTGCCGTGGCGTAGCTCGAGGCAAGCCCTCCTGTGTTCTGAGCCGAAAGCCCAAGCGCGTCTTCCATTGCCCGTTTACCCTCCCTGCCATAGACCTCTGCATAGCTCTGGTAAAGCGGGTCGCTCTCGTAATCATAAGAGAACGCCTCCCTTGATAGCAGCTTGTCAAGCAGCTCGGATATGCTGTCAGAATAGCTGCTTTGATATGTTCCCGCATTTACCCCCGTCGCCAGATACTCCATAGCCATGTCGTATATGTCGTCATATGCCCATTGCCCCATTCCCAAAGTTGAGCCAGCCTTGTCCACTCTTTTTTCAAGCAGATTAGAAACAGCCTGCTTGCTTTTGCCGTCATTCACGGCGGACTGAATCTTTTCTCCATAGTCTGTCTTATCAAGCCACCCCGAGTAATCAGATGTAGTCTGATATCTCATGCCCTCGCCGGCTATCTTTTCGTTCCGCTGTTTTTCCAGTTCGGCCGCAGTGCGGTAGTCTCCCACCGATGCCGCCTTGTCGATAAGGGCCCTATAATCGACGTCTTTATTATATGATGCCATCTTTCTCCTTTCTCCGTCAGTCCCAAACGCCGCAGTCGAGATATATCTCGGACTGTTCGCCCACGACTATCCTTCCCGAGCTATCAAGGTACAAAGCAGGTATGCCACCCTTGCCCGCCAGCACCAGCCTGAATATATCCCCCTGGTTCCCCATGATAACCTTCTCCCCCAAGCTTCCGACAAGAGAAATGCTGCCGCCCGATATGCTTATACCGCCATTATTTGATGTGATATCGGTAACGCAGGTGTCAATGCTTGTGACATTAGCGCTGTCGAGGTTATAAAGGGTATACTCAAGCTGCTCCTGAAGGCTGCGTATGTGGCTTTCCATCACCTGCAGGCTGCGGGATACGTTTTCGTAATCCAGCTTTTTCATTGCGCTTCCAAAGATCATCAGCTTTCACTCCCTATTCGAAATCGCCTCTCGATGGAATATATGCGGCATAGCCCAAGGCCCTCAAGCTTGAAGTTCAGCCTGTTGCCCCTGTTAGGCGGCAGCATTATGGGCCTAAGCCCGCGCTTTGTGCTGTCGAAGGCCGCCAGTTTCATATAAGGCCCTCCGTTTTCGCTCATATATACCTCCATCCATGAACCTTTCTCGGGTTCGGCGTCTATTATCAGTGAGGTACATTGTGTGTTTCTGCCGGTACCGTCCTTAAACGGCCGCAGCTCAGCGCTCCATGCTTCCTTTTCCTCTCCCTTATCAAGCTCCAGAAGCGCGCCGCCACGCTCAAGCATGTACATTGATCCTCCCGAAAGGGCAAAAGCAAATGCCGACTCGCTTCCCCACGGCAGCCAAATGCCCTTTGCGATGTCATATGTCAAGGTTTCCCCCTTTACGCCGTCCCATAACGAAAGATAATACTTTCCCTTCCACACACAGGCGCAGGCCTCCTCGGCCTCTATCTCTCCAAGCGCCGCCGATACAAGCTCCGGCACCCCGCCCGAATATGCGTACACGCCCATTCTACCCAGGTAATACATATCTTCGCTGTCTGTCCAAAGACTTCTGCCGCACTTTCGGCGGACTCCTGGTATTCTCGCCGTCATGAGCTGGTAATTTGCAGGGCGTGTGCCATACAGCTTATAGGCGATATCCTCCTTGAAAAAAACTATATGCGAGGAATACTGCCCACAGGCCGTAAATGCCCCATCTCCCGCCACATCAAGGGCGTAAGCATCCGTAGAAAGCCTGTCATATACAAAAAAGTTTAAAGGGTCTCCCAGCTTTGAGGAATATATGGTATTTCCCTCACACCCCCAAAGTCTGTTGCCGCTTTCACATATAACCTCAAGCTCGGGTATTCTGCGCTTTATGGTGACTTCGTGATTCTCTATTCCTGCCTCAAAAGCTCCTTCGTCGAAAATTAGCGAATTTTGTTCCACCCCTCGTATTATAAGCGTTAAATTATTCGATCGGTAATCAATACACCCTGCTATCTCAACTCCATCGCCCACCGAAAATGGGCATTCTTCGCTGCCAAAGGCTATGGCTTTTGAGGTGAAGACCGCCTTTTGCAGCGTAAGTGCTTCTTCCATTGGCATGAGCTTACCCGAAAGCGTATCTATATAAAGCTTGTCCGGGAAAATAACAATCTTGTTGCCTATAACCGCGGTTTGCTTTTTGCCATCTGTGATCCCGCCTATATCCTCTCCGGCGTATATTACCCTTCCGTTATGCATAACGGCCAGACCATCCTTTACGCATATGCCCTGTGGCTCTGTGTAAAAAGCCGTCTGCCTGGGCGTTTTTCTCTGGCAAAGCCCGGGGCTGTCATCCGAGCTCAGTCGGCTGCCTTTGCAAAGGCAGCCGTTTTTATATTCCTCCGTAAGGCAAAGCCCCAGAAAACTGTCTGTAAGCTGCGCTGCCTTGCCGGAAGTACGCAAATACGGAAGCTTCATCTGTCGGCCCTCCAGACTTCACTCCCGAGCTTTCTTTTTGGCGGAAGATTATCCCTAAGATACTGCTTTTTATATTCCTCCACCATGGAATTAAGCATAACGGCCTCGCTGTTATAGGCTTCGTATTCCCTGATCGCGAAATCTACCATTGAGCAAAGGTAAAGCACATATATCTCGCCATACTCCTGGCACACAGAAAGCTCCCTGTCACCGTCCATTGGGTATACGAGCTCTTCAGGCTCGCCCCCCAGCTCCTTTATCAGCCTTGCTTCAAAGCCGATAAGCCAGTTAGCCTTACGCATCTCGCTTACAGGGCCGGGCCTTAAGGAATCAGCCAGCTCGATAACTTTGTTTATAGTCATATTTTTCTCCTAAATAAAATAATAGGCTGCGCTGCGACCCATAATATGATATCTGCTCTATTCAATCCCGGCATTTTCTTCTGGCTCTCCTACCGGTCCCACATCTCCATGTTGAGGCAGTATACCGCCGCTTCTATAAGCGCGTCCACTTCTTCTTGGGCAAAGCCGCAGGTCTTATCCTCTATAAAAGTCATTACATATGCCTTTTTCCTGGCCCCTGATCTGCTTTGGGGAAATAGCTGTTCAGCGGAAAGTACCCCCGTTCTTACCCATTTGCGAAAGATATCGAGCTTTTCGCTCTTTACCTTGGTTCTTATAAATAGCGTAAGAATATAAAGGCCTGCATATGCAAAAGCCGCCGCTATATATGATATGACAGCCCCGCTCATTTGTTCTTTCCTTTCTCCAGAGCGCCAATACGGCATTCATGACTGTCAAACTGCTTGTCATGGTCATTAAGCCGTTTGTCCTGCTCCTCTTCATGCTGCCAGATACGCGCATGAGCCTCGCTGTTTTTGTCCGTAAGCCCCTTCAGATCCTCCGACAGCCGCTCGTTTGATATTGTCAGCTTTGTCATCGAGGTATTAAGGCTGAGCATAGGCTTCACAAGCGTTGCCACAAGCCCTACCAAAACTATGATAACCGTTACTACCGTCCACTCGGTCATTTTGTCTCCTCTTTTCTTATCAGTAGGCCTCGCCGGTTATCTCTGTGAACTGCGCCGCGGTAAGAAGACCCTTGCGGACAGCCATCCTCACCATGGCCTTTGTCCAAAGCCCCCGGTCATAATTTCTCTTTATCATCTCGTAATTCATTCTTGACCCTCCTCTATTCTGCCGTCTGGTCAGGCAGGCTCGCCATCACCTGATATTCAAGCGCAGCCGCTATGCGCTCCTCGGCTGAGGGCGTACTGTCAACTGCTTCCGGCGTATTGACAGCCGTCTGAATTGCCGCTATGGCCTCGGCCTCCGAAAGCGTACTGCCGATCCCGTGAAAGCTCCTCATGGCCGATAGGTTCTGAAGCGCAAACATTACCTCGCCGCCCTCGTCCGTCTCTACAATATGGGCAAAGGCAAGCGCCGCCGGGAACTGCTGAAGAACAGCCTCCCTCGTGGCTATCGCCCCGTTAGGGAACATATATGTCTTATCGCCTGTGTACTTTTCAACTTTTTTCATTTTCCATCCTCCTGTCATTCAAGAACCGTATATACATCTGCTGTTCCTGCGCTGTCTCCTCCGGCAAATATCGCATAATTGCCAACCGCTGCCGCCGCCAGATAACTCCTTGCAACACTTAATTTCTGCGGTGCGCTTTTTGTAAGCGAGCTGTCATAAACAGTAACGCTCGCCGTCTCAATGCCACCTGCTTTTCCGCCGCCGAATAACGCGTATTCTCCCAATGAAACTGCCGCCATCAATGTAGCAGGAACATCCAAAACTGTGGGCGTGCTCCTCACAAGAGATACGTTGTACGCATCAGCCGTTCCTGCGCTGTCTCCTCCGGCAAATACGGCATATCCTCCGACGCTCGCCCCGGCCAGAAGCCTTCTTGCGACGCTCAATTCCTGCGGCGTTGTCTTTACCAAGTTTGAATTGTATGCATCCACCGCCGCCAGCACCCCCGCTGAAGAGGGCCCGCCTCCGGCGAATATAGCGTAATCCCCAACAGAGGCCGCCGCAAAATATGCTCTGGCTACACCTAGTGCTGTGGCTGTGCTTCTGGTCAAAGTGGCATCATAAGCGTCGACTACAGCGGAAGGCGAACCTGTTGAGGTAGTATTGCCTCCCCCGAACAACACATAATTACCGGCGCTTGCCGCTGCCAAAGCCCATCTCGCCTTACTGAGTGATGATGGCGTCGACCTTGCAAGGCTTTGATCGTATGCTGTCATCGCACTTTTGATAGTAGACCCCGAAGCACCTCCGCCAAACAGGACATAATCCCCAACAGAGGCCGCTGATCCATAGTTTGCCGAAGTATTCAGGGACAAAGGCTGGCTCTCCACCAGATTCGTATCATAGGCATCGGCATAGGCGACTGCATTTTCAATCAAGCCACCCGCAAAAATAGCGTACCCTGATAAGCTTGCTGCTGCCAAATACGCTCTTCCAAACGAGAGCGGTGTGGCTGTTCCGAAATACGCTATCTCCCCTCCGGAGAAGAACGGCCTTGCCACGCCCCCCACGCCGATATATCCCTTCTTGACCTTGCGAGCGAGGTTATCTGTGCCTATATATGCTTTCCTGACCTTTCGGGCGAGGCCACCAACCCCGATATACATCTTTTTTGCCATGATTAAGCCTCATAGACAAGGTATATCTGCCCCGTTGCAAGAGGGGATGTTCCCGCCGTAAGGTCTGCCGTACCGGCTGAAATGTTGCGTATTTGCATCACCCCAAGGCTCTCCTGTGCCGCGGCGTTTGCCGCCACCTGTCCGCCGAGCGTTCCTGAAATTATATGCTTGGAGGCATCGGATTCATGTTCGGCAAGGGCTGTCTGTACAGCGGAGGCGCTGCCCTCTGGGTCAGCCCCCACCTGCGCCGCCGTGTAATCCCCCGTTCGGGGCATTACGCCTCCTGCACGGCCATTAAAGCTTATAACCCCGCCGCCGGCTGCCGCCTGCGCCTGTTGAGACCAATATCTTGCATTATTGACATCCTCGCCATCACGCTCACCCGTTGCGCCGACAGCCCAGCTTTGGCTCAGGGCAGAATACTCCTGTGCCTGCTCTTTTGCTCCGCTGGCCGATAAGGCTGCCTGCTGCGCCGCTTCCACGGATGAAAGAACGGTATCTGCATCCTGGCTTGTGGCCTGTTTTGAAGCCTCTGCCGCCGTTGCCGCTGTCTCAGCCCTGTCCCTCGCCCCAAGGGCTTCGCCCGCTATAACCTCAACAGAAGATATAATAGAATCTATCTCATGCTGAAGCTGGAGTGTCTGCGAAGATGTCGGCTCCGCGGGGGATCCATAGCCCCCTGCCTCAACTTCAAGCCTGTCGCCTGCCGTCAGGGCGACAGCGACCGTTCCGCCTTCATCAGAATACCCCTCTATTGTGAAAGAACACCATCCTGCCTCTGCCAGCGGCTCAGGGGGAATATAAGCTGTATAATCGAGCAAGCTGCCCTCAGCTGTCATCTGTTCATAACCGAGAATAACTGCCATGGGGTTCTGCCCCCTTGCATCGCGCCATATAATCCGCTTGCTGTAGCTGCTCCAGCTGTTGTCAAACACTATTCGCATTCTTGTGACGTTTCCCTCGCCTTGGATACCTGCATATTTTGAGCTTTTGGCAACAAACTGGCCGTTTATCTCAACCCGTATTTCTCTCATAGGATCATCCCTCCATAGTCCCGCCCTGCTTGAGGGCGGCAATAAGCCCGTTAAAAGCAGCTATCAGCTCATCCATAGAGGCTGAAGGCGAAACAGGGCCTACGGATGTGGCTTTCCCCGCTATCTTTCCAATCTTCCCTGCTCCGTTTTTATAGGCGAGGTCTCCTGCCGTAGTCTCCCAAAGCTGGCTTAGCTCGCCCTCTCCAACCATCGGCACAAGAGTGATTCTTTCAAACCTGCCGGCGGTGCTTTGGGCCGAGGCGAGGAGGATATTATCCTCCTCGCCGCCTATATAAAGCTCTCGGCTGTCTGTACAATAGCCGGGCGAGCGAACGGGAAGCTTTGGCATATTCGCCTTCGTACCGCCGTAAAGCTTTATGCTGCCGCCCATAGGCTAAAACACCTTGCTCATGCGCTCATACTCGCCCGAGCGTTCATCCATCAGGTTAGATGTGTACATATCCTGCCTGTCGGACTGTTCAAGCACCTCAGCGAACTTACGCTTGACCATGACGGTGTCGCCCCTCTTAATAAGGCAGCCCTCTCCGTTTACGGCTACGAATACATCATCGCTGTATTTATCATTGTCCTTAAAAAGCCTAACGGGAACATACTGTTCCATGTAATCTGTGCTCATAAGTTTACCTCCCTATCAGTTAGCGTCGCCATCAAAGGTCGAGCATGTCTCTATTCTTACCATGAATGATTCAACAAGCCTCTCGGCTGTCCTGACTGCCTTCCAGCCGCAGCTTCCCCTCTGGTCAAGCGGGTCGGCCGTGCCGGATGAGCCAAGCTGCTTGACTATGTGCCGAAGCCCGCCGCCCTGTACTTCTGTCACGCCATAGGCGTTTTCTCCGAGAACGAGGGTGGAATAAACGGCTCTGCCCTTAGCTCCGCCCTCGCCGGGATATACCTTATCGCCCACTGCCTGAACAGCCGCGCTTTCAAGAGTCAACGATGCCGATCCTGCGCTGCCGCTCTGGGCAGAAGTTATCTTATGCCTATAACCGCCGATTATGACATATCTGCCGGCGAGCTTCTCCGCCTCACCTGCCAATATCGCCTCGTTTACAGCGACAGTCACGCTGCCCGAAGCCGCCGCAGTCTTGACAGTCAGGTCTCTAGCCCCAACAGTCAGCCCTTCTCCCTTAAATATCTTGGCCTCGGTGGTCTCGACAAACCTCACCCCCGCGAGCTTGCCTATCTCGCCCTCATACATATCCTTGGGGTCACAGTAAGTTTTGACATTCTGCCATGCGGGGTCATTCATCAGGTCATACGAAATGTCGGGGTGGATTATCGCAACATAGCTGTCCCCTATTTTCTCGGCATTCTGGGTCTTGAGGTATCTTGCCGCTCTGCGAATGGAATCGACAGTCATGTAATGGTTGCCCGCATCCTCGCCTCCTGTAAGAAGATGCCTTGCCGCAACCTGCCCCACGGCGTACTGGACGTTGGTTCCGCCCGAGAGCACCTCTCGGGTGATTGTGTCAAGCGTGGCCCCAGCCTGGTTGCCTAAAAGCTTTGTCGCCTGCACGATGTTGTTGTCGATGGATGTGAGTATAAGCATATCGCTCATTTCGATATATCTGCCGTACTGCTTGACGGTGGCCTCGACTGTAGACACATTCAGTTTCTGTCCGTCAGGGGTAACGCCTTCAATAAGAGGGGTAACAGCCTTCGCAAGAGGGCTGAACTTTCTGAACTGAATGGTCTTGCCTCCGTTTTTGGGAATGGGGTGCTTCTGCCCGAACTGATCGTGAACGAGCTTTGGTACGGCGTTATCAATAAGATAATCGCTGTAAAATACCCTCATCTCGGCCGAAAGGCCCTGATCCTGTGTAATGTTTACGTTG
Source organism: Clostridiaceae bacterium (assembly GCA_034926865.1). GTDB lineage: Bacteria > Bacillota > Clostridia > Oscillospirales > Butyricicoccaceae > RGIG1902. The sequence goes on along the minus strand of JAYFQP010000016.1, from coordinate 31,948 downwards.
CTCATTTGCTTCTCCTTTTTAATTATTAAAGACGAATCTCCTCGCCCTTGAGGACACGCTTCACAATATCCTCCCTGTCGCTTTTCGAAAGGCCCGCCCCACCTGCCGTAAATGGCGAAGACTTTGAGGCGGCTATGCCGTTTTCCTTTGCTCTAGAGGCGTTCTGCCTGAGCCTGTCTAAAACATTTCTCTCGGCTCGGGCCTCTATATACGTCTTTATTGTCTCTAGATTTGCTGCTTCAAAGGCTGTTTTGAAATCCACTCCCGCCTTTATGAGAGTCTTGAGCAAGGGGGATTTAAGGGCCTGTGACATATCCATCTCGAGATAAATCTCCTTTATCTCCTCAAATGCCTGCTGCCACTGGTCGGCTTTCCCAGCCGCCTCTTTTGCCTTCAAAATTCTCGACATTCCTTCGCTGCCGAAAGCGCCCTGTTCTGCACCCTCGGTTTTTACTTCTGCCGTACGCTGTTCCTTATTCAATGCTTTTTTCCTCCCTTTCGCTGTTTGCCGCCAGATATGATCTGACAGCTTCCTTCCCCTCAAAATCCATAAGCTCCAATGCCCCAAGCGCCTGCCCTGCAAGCTCAGGCTTGAAAAAGCCAAGGCTGTAAAGCTCCTTTGCCAGCTCGTTTTGGCTTATCCGGGCAAAGGGATTCTTCTTCTGCGCCGTTATCCTGATATCAAAAACCGGCCTTCTCCCGCCCTTTATGCCGCGGTTATTGTATGTGACAAAGCCGTTATCCTCCCTGCCTGTTATACGGAAGCTTCGGCTCCCGTCATAAAACTGGCGTATCAGCTCAAGGCACAGACAGCTTATCTTGGCGTATGCCCTGTAAGCCGAGCCAATCATGTCTCTTGAGGTTTTGCTGCCCGCTTCCTGAAGCGCTGATATGGCTGAGGCCGCCGTCACGCCCGAGTTTGTGCCGCCTGAGGAAAAATCGCGGTTTGAGGCGGTCTCCTTCAGCTCGTCTATCTTCATCTGCTGAACCTTTATATATGTATCCGCCAGAGGATACGGGGTTATCGGCCTTAGGCGCTCATCGTTTATCGAGCCCTCCACATGGACGATCGGCCTGCTCCAGTCAAGAAACTCCTCCTCATTAATGCCTGCCGAGCGCCCAGCGAAATACCTCGGCTTTGCCGCCATCAGCGAACATTCGAGGATATTCCTGCCCAGCCGGTCAATATACTCCTGAGGATTTTTGGTAACGGCGATATAACCAAACCCGACAGGCTGCCCCTCTACTGGGAAAAGATTATCGAAAACAACGGGATAAAGCCCGTGCTCGTACCACCCCGCAGCTTTATAAATCGAATCACACTCGCTGGCGTAGAGTACATTTTCCCCCGCAAACTTACAGTAGTGCAGCCTTCCGTCTTTTTTGTAATACCAGTCGATGACGGTGACCTTATCGTCCCCCGAAACCTTTGCCTGTGTGACCACATCTATGATATCCCCCATATACCCCTTTAACCCGGGATAGCTCTCCTCAAGGATATCCCTGTCCCATCTGTGAGCAATAAACAGGTTGCGGCTCTGCTGTATATCGCATATCCCCGGTTCCCAGAAAATATTCAAAAGGTCTATGGGCGCGATATCTATATCCCCTTGACCTTCCTCAAGATCCCTGTTCCAAAAAACACCGTAGGCCGCCGTGCCGTGCTTGAGCTTATACCACCATGCGTCACTGTACGTCTTATCAAACTCACACCTCTCCATAATCACCGGTATTATCTTAGACAGCAGCTCAGAATCCTTTCTGTCTCCAGGCTCTCTTGGCAAAACCGCAGGCTCCGGGAAATTATCCATGGCATCGGCATGTTTTTGTGCCAGATTGTTGAAAAGCCACGCCGAAACCGGCGCTTCGCCCTCATGTCCAGGTTTTTCAATGACCTCCCAATGCCGAAGCTGCCACCAAAGCTCCTCTTCCTTTATTCGGTTTTCCAGCGATGCCTTGGCTTGCTTATACTCCCTTAAACGGTCTATGGCATAATCCAGACGTTCTTTTGGAAATGTCATTTTCATCTTTTTTCTCCTTCTGCTCTTATCTGTTTCAAAAACAGACTCTCCCTATTTTTTAAAGCGCCGAAAGGCCGTCGAACTCCGCAGGAGCCTGAAACACGATAAAGCGCTTATTACAGGTAAACTCCCGAAGAAAAGGTGTCGTACCTTCCATAATCAAGGGGCCCCTCGCACCACTGCTCCGCCTTTTGCCTGACCGGGGGAGAAACAGGGTATTCCATCAAGACATACCGACACTCGTCATATATGTGATCTTCTCCATCGGTGTCAATATCCTCTACGTTAACGCTGTCATAAACAAGTGCCGGTATAGTTCTTATAAAATTGCGGCATGTGCTGAAAACATAAAGCATCGGCATACCCTCATCGTCAAATGCCAGCCTGTGGTGCATCTGCATCTTTCCTGCTATTCGGCTGTTGTCTCCCCTGTCGAAATATATTCCGGCACGCTCCATCATTGCTCCGACGCTCTCTCCGCGGCTTTCGTCGAATATCGAAGGGTCGGCAATCCCTCTGACGCGCTTTCCTTTAAGATTGGGGTCATCTCGCTCAATCTTTTTTATCTCCTCCGCAATCCTTAATGGCTCCCATCTGACACCCTCATTCGGCGTTCCTGTGCAGCCATAAAGCTCCCTTATCCTATAGGCTCTGCGGTCATGGTCAATGGCGTACCAGCCTACAGAAAATGGCCTCGTATATCCGAAGTCGAATCCCCTGTAAATGCTCCAGCTTTGCGGCACAATAAACGGAGATATCACATGTGTGCCCCTGCGGCTCAAGTATCTTGAAGGGTCATTGCGCCATTCAAGAAATACCTGCCCCCAAAAGCTGTCCCAGTCGCCGTAAAGCAAAGCCTTGCGCTCAGCCTCAGGCAGCATGGCAAGCCTGTAGGCATACAGGGGGTCGCTCTTCATAAGTATCCTGTTATCGAACACGGTTGAGGGCACGAATACCCTTCCCTGCCTCTTAGCCTCTATTCCCCCGTCAGGCAGCATGAGGCTTATTTCATCATAAACAGGAGTCATCGGCGGCGCCGGAGTTATAAATCGCTCCTTGACCCACCCGTGTCCCCTGCCGCCCGGGTTTGCGCTTGCCCTTATATAGCATCGGGTTCCCTCTCCGCCGGGGCGGCAGCGTGAAAACATATAGCTGTATTCCTCCCAGGAAAACTGTGTCAACTCGTCAAAAGCTATATAATCGAATCGCTTCCCCTGATAATTTACCCTGTCCTCGGCATGCTGCATTGAGCCGAAGTAAATCTTTGCACCGGATGGAAACTGCCATAAATGACGGGTCTGATTAAAAACAGCGCCCGAAACGGCCTTTGGATAAAGCTCGGCACTTCTATCCACAAGCTGTGAAAGCTGAGGATAGGTTTTCCTTAGTATCAGGCCGCGATAATGAGGAACAGACACCTGCCTGAGCGCCTCTGCCAAAAGTGCGTCACTTTTCCCTCCACCGGCCGCTCCGCCGTAAAGGGCTTCAAACTCTCCCCTTTGCATAAACTCCCTTTGTCTGGGCTGTGGAGACCATATTATTTTCTCACTGTGCCTCATCCTGGGCCGCGGGCAATATCACAAGCCCGCCCTGTTCCTCCCCATCGGCAAACTTCTGTCGCTCTCCGGCTGCCGGCATATCCCCCACCGAGCGTTTTAGCTCTTCAAGTGACTTGACGGTTTTGACCATATCGCCAATAGCCTTTATGTCGTACTTATCGAAAATTCGTTCCTCGGTATATGTCTCGTTTCCCCTTTTTTCGGTTATGACATACCGTTTGAACTGATTCTTATCCTGTAGCGCGTTGATTATGGTTTTCCCAAGCATATCTGCGGCCTTCAGTTCCTTTTTAAGGTCCGGCTTTTTCAAAGTCTCTTCCACCTCCTGTCAACAGAAAGGACTTCCCATGCCTCCTTTTCCTCGATGCAGTCGCCGCAGCCGACGATTTGCCCTGAAGCATCAATGTAGATTCGCTCATCTCTTTCAAGCTCGGTGCCGCAAATGGGGCACCTGAGGCTTTCATCACTTCGGCAGCTCATGCACCCTACACACTGCCCGCCATATTTGCAATATACTGACAAAGCTTCCCCTTTCTGTCCATAATATTGGACATTCAACATAGTATAATGGCATTAAAACCACAGGACGGAATTACTCGCCATAAAGTGTTGACCAATGCTTCGGTTTTGTTGTATACTGATACCGACAAACAACTTATCCGAAGCAAATACTTATGTAATCCGAATTACATTACAGACTATACCACGCTTTTCATTAGTAGTCAAGTATTTTGCTTCATTTTTCCGTAGCATTTATGTTTTTCGTGAAAGGTGAACAAAATTATGTATGAAATTTTTGCCAAATTGCTGGAAGAACACAATGTCACATCATACCGCGTATCTATGGAAACAGGGGTTTCCCAAGCCACGCTGAGCGATTGGAAGCGCGGCAGAAGCGTGCCCAAACTACCGAAAATGCAAAAGCTTGCCGATTATTTCGGCGTTTCCGTCGAATGCCTCATGGGCATATCTGCGGATAGCGACGCTCCGTCGGCCCCTCCCTCCGACAGCGATATTAAGTTCGCCCTTTTTGGCGACCGTGAAATTGACGATGACGTGCTCGACGAAGTTAAAGCCTTCGCGAAATTTGCACAGGAGAGAAGAAAAACCAAAAAATGACTACCCTTGATGAGCTTTATTCCCTTGCCGATAAAAACGGAATACAGGTATTCTGCTGTGATCTGCCTAAATCACGGTGTCTTGCGGTCATGGATGACGAGGGCTTTTGCTCCATCGGCATAGATCCTATGTACATAGAAAGCTACAGCGACGAGGCGGAGCTTCTGGCCCATGAACTTGGGCACTGCATGACAGGCAGCTTCTATAACTTTTCCTCACCCTTTGAGGTGCGCCAAAAGCAAGAAAACCGCGCAGATTACTGGATGGTGAACAACCTTGCCCCGGCAAGCCGCATATCAGACCTTATGAAAAAAGGCTTATGCGAACCGTGGCAGCTTGCCGAGGCGCTGGATGTATCCCAGCCTCTTGTCGAAAAAGCCATCAGGCTTTACTCCTCAAAAAGCATGCTTTAAACAAAAAACGCCGCTGTAGAAGCGGCTAAAGCTTTTGTCTCGTACAATAATGATAATTTTGGAGCAAAACAATATGGATATAGCATACGGCCCTGCCGATGATACAGATATACAACCAGTCTTTAGCCTATGCAAAGCGCTTATCGATGAATACGAAAACACAGCAAATATCGATTATGATAAGGTTTTAGGGTGGGTGCTTAATAAAATTCAAACCCATATAAGAGAATATGTCTGCGTTACCCTCAACGGGAATAAGGCAGCATATTACTATTTTCACCATTCTGAGGGAAAAATGGAGCTCGATGACCTGTATGTGCTTCCACTGTATCAAAATATGGGGATCGGAACAGCCATCCTAAAACGGTGTATCTCTCATACAAAACTTCCCATCTTCCTTTATGTATTCATAAATAACAAAGGAGCCGTTTCTTTATATCAAAAACTTGGTTTTAGGATATCAAAAACCATAAACGGCTCGCGGTATATCATGCAGAGAGATTGACTATTTAAGACAATAAAAATAGAGATCGCCAGATTTTACTGGCGGTCTCTATTTTTATTGTCTTAACCTATATATTTTCTGCCATTTCCATTCCAAATCAAAACATATGCTGTCTTGCACCAAAATCTCAGCTTTTTTTTGCCTTAATCTGAAGGGCAAGCAAAAGTGTATCTATGGCTTTGTCCTGGCCATTTTGCCGTCCCGCCGGCCTTGCCCCCATTGCAATCCACAAAAGCTCCTCGGCAGTATACAGGCAAAGCCTCTCGATATGGCAGCGCTCCGCCCGATTTTCAAGCATAGCCAGCAAAAGCCTGTCATATCCCTCGTACTTTGAAAGCTTCAGTTCTTCGAAAAGCACAGGAAGCACCCTTTCAAAAAGCGCGCGTTTGGTGTCCAGCCTATGGCTTATTTTTAGCATACCGGCGGCAGTTATGATAGCTTCATCAGATATATCATAAAAATTATCAAAGTCCGGCATGCTGATATCCGTAAAATAATACCTTCGGCCTTCAAGGCCCATCAGCGCCCTAAGCGAGTCGTAATACCCCAACTTTATATTGTGCCTCGCAACATTTGGCGCAAACCTCATAAGCGCGCCAAGATCTTCGCTGGGGACTATTGTTATAACTCTAGGGTCCTTATCATCATACCTCGTAACGCCTACAGCATTGGTCCTGACGGCGATAACCTTATCGCAGCCATGCTCGAGCAGCATGTTCACGGGGCAGTTGTCATAAACTCCGCCGTCCACAAAAAAGCTCTCGCCCATCTTTACCCTTCTAAATCCAGGGAAAGCCGCACTGGCAAGGATATAAGTATGTATATTTTCCCTGCCCATCTCATTTTTAAATATTTCAACAGCCCTCATCTCCGGCATAGCAAAGGTGACCACGCCGTAGTCAACAGGGCTTGAAAGCAGCTTATCGACATTGATGTTATCGTCAATTATCCGTCTCATATTGGTATTATCTATTCCGCCGGCCGTAACTATGGCCTTGACGCCCGCGAGAACCCCCACAAGCCCGCTGAAGTCGAGCTTCTGCACATCTGTTGATATTATTTTCTCGTCCTCTGGTGAAAAAACATCCTTTATGCTGATGTTCTCCCAAAGCTCCTTTGCCTTTTCAAAATCACCCTGAGCAAACATAGCGCCGTTCATAGCCCCTATGGATGTGCCTGCTATGGCATCGGGGTTATACCCAAGCTCCATGCATGCCTGAAAAGCTCCTATATGAAAAGCGCCTTTTGCCCCTCCGCCCTCTAGCGCAATACCTAACATCAAGTTCACCTCCGGATTATTGTGATATCGGGATAACGTCCCTCAAAAACCTGCCGTCCAAAGTCATACAAATATTAAAAACCCAATCATGACAAAATAGATATGTAAATTATACCATATAACTATCATGGGACAAGAAGATTTTTGTCCCCTCATGTAATCATTCTATCTCTTATCTTGTTTCACGCTCATTGTATGTATGCCTTTGTATGTCTGACATCTGTGTCATGGCTAAAACATTCCTCAAACACAGCATATCTTCCTGCCAAACGCCATAAAAAAAGGAACGCCTTTCGGCGTTCCTTTAAAAACATAGCAGAATTTTTTATTCGTCGTTGTCTTCCTCGGTCTGCGCTTCTGCAATGACTTTCTCCTGAACAATAGGAGGCGCTTCCTCATAGCGAACAAACCGGCTGGTGAAGCTGCCTCTGCCCTGAGTCATCGAACGAAGGGTGATGGCATAGTCAGCTATCTCTGCCATGGGCGCTTCGGCCTCGATGATCTGCTGGCCGTCATCTGCGGGGTTCATGCCCATGATACGTCCGCGGCGCTTATTGAGATCTCCTATAACATCGCCCATGTAGCTGTCCGGAACAAAGACCTCCAGAGAAGAAACAGGCTCGAGTATAACAGGGTTTGCCAGAGGAATACCGGCCTTATACGCAAGGCGGGCAGCCATCTTAAATGAAAGCTCGGTGGAGTCAACGTCATGGTAAGAACCATCGGTCAATGTAGCTTTAAGGGCCACCATGGGATATCCGGCCAGAACGCCATGAATCATGGCCTCGCGGATGCCCTTTTCAACAGCGGGATGGAAGTTCTTAGGAACACTGCCGCCGAAAACCGTCTCTTCAAACACAAAGTCCTGATCGCTGTCTGTAAGCGGCGCAAAGTCCATCTTGACATGGCCATACTGTCCGTGTCCGCCGGATTGCTTCTTATGCTTGCCTTCCACGCTGACTTTTTTGCGGATCTTCTCTCTATAGGGCACCTTCGGGGCGCTGAGCTCTACCTCTACGCCAAACTTATTCTTAAGCTTTGAGCAAAGTACATCGATATGGATATCTCCGGCGCCGGAAACAACCATCTGCCTGGTCTCGGCGTTATTGACTATCGTAAAGGCGGGATCTTCGTCCTTAAGCCTGTTAAGGCCGGAGGCTATCTTCTCCTCGCCTCCCTTTATCTTAGGCGCTATGGCCCTTGAATAGCAGGGTGTGGCAAAATCTATGCCGCTGAGCTTTATATTGACTCCCGGAGCGCAGAGCGTGTCGCCGGTTCTAGTGTTTGTAAGCTTGGAAACCGCTCCTATATCGCCGCAGCCGATGGACTGCACTTCGATATTCTTCTTGCCCTTTACAATATAGATATGGCCCATCTTCTCGTTGCTGCCCGTCTGAGAATTGACAAGCGTCATATCCGGAGTAAGGTTGCCGCTCATGACTTTAAAGAACGAGAATCGACCATACTGGTCAGCGATTGTCTTGAATACGAAAAGAACTGTTTTTCCGCTTGGGTCGTACCTGAGTTCAACCTCGCTGCCGCTGTCATCCGTGCCATGCTCTACCCTGACCTCGCTGGGATTCGGGGCAAAATCGATGATAGTGCGAAGCATCTGGATAGTGCCCAGGCCGCTGTAAGCAGAGCCGCAAACGGTAGGAACGATATCTCCGCTAAGTACGCCCCGGCGCAGGCCGTTAAGTATCTCCTCGTTTGTGAAGCTCTCCCCGGCAAAATATTTCTCAAGAAGCTCTTCAGAGCTTTCGGCAACGCTCTCGATAAGGTTTGCCCTAAGACGCTCGACCTTTGCCTTTCTGTTTTCAGGAACATCCTCTTCGACAGTCTTGTTGCCCTGGGCCTTATAAACCTTCTCGGTGACAAGGTTTATGACGCCCTCCGATTTGCCCTGGTCATTGAAGAGAGGGATAACAAAGGGAGTGACGCTGTGGCCAAAAGCATCCCTGAGGCTCTCATAAGCCTTTTCGAAGTCGGCATGTTCTTCATCAACCTTAGAAATATAGAAAAAGGCAGGCAGTTTATGCTTGCGCACTTTCTTCCAGGCCTTCTCTGTTCCAACTGCGCAGCCGCTTTTTGCGGATACTACGATGATTCCGCTGTCAGCCACTCTCATGGCCTGAGCAACCTCACCCTCAAAGTCGAAATAACCCGGCGTATCAAGTACATTTATGATATTTCCCTCAAACTCGACTGGGATAACAGAAAGCTGAATCGAAATCTGACGCTTGATCTCCTCAGCGTCAAAATCGCTGACGGTGGTTCCGTCGGTCGTTCTGCCAAGACGATCTGTGCCGCCTGTCATATAGAGCATGCTTTCGGCAAGCGAGGTCTTACCGTCTCCGCCGTGTCCCAGCAGGCAGACATTTCTGATCTTGTTCAGAGTATAGGCCATAAGTTTATCTCTCCTTTGTATTTAGTTGTGCTTTTATTCACTCATAGTACTGATTATATAATATTGCCTGCTGGTTTTCAATATTTATTATGCAACTTTCAGTAATTTGTCATGAATATACCTGTGAACCATATAGGTAAATACCATATAAGTAAATATATGGCAATGTTCGCAGGAGATGCGAGATAAGCCTTGTCCATCGCTGCCAGAAAATACATTGTAACCATGCCGAGAATACTGCATGAATAAGCACAGAAGAGATTTATCCTCACCGAGCGGCAAAGATTTTTTGCCCCTGCTATCACCTCGGCAAAGGCCAGAACACTGTCGCGCGTCAATATTGCGCAAGAAGGCTCCTCCACACCCAGAGCATCATCCCAGCATGCTTCCTTCATCTCTATTGAGGGTATGCTAAGCATGCTTTTTTTAACCGAAAAGCGGTTTTCCACCAGCCTTTCCGTGACCCCGAAATCCTTTACTGCCATATTGGCGGATACTCCATGCTTGCTGAAAAGCCCAAAAGCGGCATAAGGCTGGGGCTGTACAGTATATTTAAGAGTAAATATTGCAGCAAGATAAGAGTTTACAGAAACAAAAACCGCTTCCTTTTTGTCGCTTCCCTCATGTACAAGAACCCCCATCCTTGTAAGGAACTCTGAACTGCCCATAAGGATATAGTCCCCCTGCACCTGAGCGGCAATCCCTCCGCCTTCAAAATACTTGACGTTTATCGCCTTTCTGGGTACAAGGTACTGCTCTCTGGCAAAATCGCCGAAAGCCTTGCCCACCCCGCCGCCAATATCCTTCATGACGGCGGCAGCGTCAGCCACCACCTGTTCCATGGTTATCGTATTTGAGGTCACCTTCATTCCGGCAATATTGACAGCCCCCAGCGGGAAGATATCTCCGTCGTAAATAACCGCTCTTCTCGCTTTTGATATCCTTACAGCAGAACGGTAGTTGAGTATCGCGGCACCTGAAGTGAACAATTTTTTGCCTACTGACGCCCACGGTCTCACCGATGACATACAGAGGGCACATGGGGATATTACCGCGCTGATAACGGCAAGGGACCATACAAATCTTTCGCCGTCCCCGCGCCCAAAGCTTGCGGCTGCAGCCAATGCGATTGAGGCTACTATGGCAATAGGGGCGAATACGCTCGAGCTGCGCTCGGTCATATCCCTTCCGGCAATCTCGGGAATCTCGTCATAAGCACGGTTATGAGTCTTAATTGCCGCAGGGTATTTTTTGCCTCCAACAATTTTTACAGCCATGGGATCAGCTGCTATCTCCATACACTTGTATGTTCTTCGAAGGGTTATGGCCCTGCTTCTCTTGGCGGCAAGCGCCGCAAAACAACACATTATCGAAACAGACGCCAACGGCTGCCCACCCGAAATTCCCAACGTCATAAGCACGCCATGGATAACCGATGTCAAAGACGAAAATACCGTCAGGCTGTCAAGCGTAGGCCTTAGCTTAAAGATCCTCCATATTCCGGCAGTGGTAACCTCCCAGGAGAGCGCAAGGCCAAGAAAAGCGCATACAGCCAATATCCCATTCTGAGCGGACTCAGCAGGCAGCACAGATATATCAGGTATTCCAGGCAAGCCAAGCTGCTCCCCGAAAGTAAAATACGCAGATACCAAAAACAAAAGCGCAACAAAAAGAAGCCTGACCGACATGCCAACAAGCTTCTGCCCCAAACGTCTAACCGCCTTGGAAGGATCATCAAAGGCTACATTGAGGAAATCATAATAAAGCTCCTCTTCTTCCTCATCCTCTTCGTAAGGCTCTTCTTCTATATAGTATTCTTCATCGTCAGAAACAGGGTACTGCGGTATCCCTTCTTCTTCCTGGCACTCTTCCTTTTTGGCCTTACGGCTTTTAAAAAGTATTATTCTGCGCCCAGGGGCTTTCTCCTCGGCGGCAGGCTCTGCCTCTTCTCTTTTAGCCTCACGCCCGATGCTCCCGGCCTTTTCGTGCTCATCAATAGCTTCATGGTTTTTTCTTCCTCTGCTACTTTGCGTATCGGAAGAAATTTCCTCATGTGCTTTATATGCAGCCTCTTTATTATGGCCAAAGGTAATATGCTTCTTGTCCGGCTTGAGGGAGATATCCTCTTTTACGCTATCCGCAGGCGCCTTTACTGTCTGTGGTACGGCATCATACGCAGCGTCCCCCTCTCCGCTTCTCTGCCCATGAAAGGGTGTACGAGGGAGCCGCACGGGTTTTTCATCCACAGGCTGTGGATGAGTTTTCTCCTCCTTCATCTCCTGCGGAGGGCGATATGGAGGATAGCCCTCTTTATCGGCCTTTACCTCGGCAATTATATCATCGATGGAAAAGCGCTCCTGCTCTCCATTAGTTTTTTCGCTCAAAAAATCACCCGTTATCCTCTTTGTCTCAGCGCCTCATATAGCAGCACCGCCGCCGCGTTTGAAGCATTAAGCGACTGAATTTTTCCTTTTTGCGGTATACTGACGACAAAATCACAGTTTTCCTTAACAGCCTTGGATATACCGCTTCCCTCTGCCCCTATCACTATAGCGGCCGGAAGACGCATGTCAACTCCGTACATGCTGTCTCCGCCCATATCTGCGGCAAAGGCAAACACTCCGTGCTCCTTTAGAAAAGCGATGGCCTGCTGAAGGTTGCCGCATTTTGCCACGGGCACATATTCAAGGGCTCCGGCAGCAGCCTTTGCGCAGGCCCCGTTCAGCCCGGCGCTGCGGCGCTTTGGTATCACTACCCCATGTGCCCCAGCCACTTCTGCTGACCTGATTATTGCCCCAAGGTTATGGGGATCTGTTATGCCGTCACAAAGTATGATGAGTGGAACTTCTCCCCTAACTTTTGCAAGGGCCAGTATATCCTCCATCGTAGAATAAGCCGCCGCGGCACACATTGCTATTATTCCCTGATGTGCATCCGTATCAGAAAGCTTGTCCAGTTTGTGTTTGTCGGTTTCCTGCGCGGTGATCCCCAGTTCCCGTGCCTTAGCGATTATGTGCCCGACACTCTTATGCGAACCCGAAGCAAAAAGTATCTTATCTATTTCCCTGCCGTTTTCAAGTGCTTCCCAAACGGCGTTCTTCCCTTCGATTATAAGGTCGCGCCCTTCGTCCTCTTCCTGGCGCGGCTTTCCGCGGCCATTTGCATAATCAGACCTGTTGGGCTTTTTCCCCCACTGTTTTGCCGGTCTTGCACCCTGTCCGTTATCTTTATATTCTCTCACATCGGCACCTCCGTAAAGTATCTTTTATTTTATCATGCCTTATAGTTTTTTTAAACATGGTAGTAAAAATATTTTAGCCTTTTTTAAGTAATACACCTTTAAGTAAGATACATCATGGCTCTTGCGGCTATAACACCAGGCTTAGCAGCGCCCGCCCTAAAAGGGCGGGCGCTGCTAAGCCTATTCAAGGAACCTTCGATGTACCGTTTTAAGCCCCTGTAAAGCGTACTCCTCGTCCACAAGTGCAGATACGCTGATATTCCCGCTTGTGACTCCGCTGATTCCTATGCCCTCTTCTGCAAGACACTCAAGCATTCCGGCCGTCTGGGCAGATGTTATTCCGCTGCCTATTATCGACAGCATCCTTGAGCCTTCCTGTATCCTCCAGCGCTCCGGAAAAAGCTCCGCCAGCGCAGTTTCGATGCGAACCTTATTGTTTGCGGAAGATGTGAATGCAAGCTGCTCTCCCCATGAGATAGTATCTATATTTACGCCTTTTTTAGCCAGCCCGGCAAAAAGCTTCCTGCGTTTTTCCTGGTCTTTGCCATCGGAAACGCAGGCAATCATCATTGGACCTCCCAGCGCAGCGCCCACTATCGACGCCTTTTCTCCGATACCGCCGTTTATCACTGTCCCCTCCTCGTCTTCTCCGCACTTTTTAACCTCAATGGTCACGCCGTACCGTTTTGCCATGGCTACCGATCTGTCATGCAGCACCTTCGCTCCAAGTCTTGACATCTCAAGCATCTCGTCATAGCCAAGGCTTTTATGCCTGAATGCTGTAGGTACGGCTGCAGGGTCTGCTGAATATACTCCATCTACGTCCGTATATATACGGCATATGTCTGCGCCCAGGGCCGCGGCCAGAGCGACGGCCGTAGTATCCGAGCCTCCCCGGCCGATTGTTGTTATATCGTTCCATTGGTCCACCCCCTGAAATCCTGCCGCAACGACTACTCGCCCATCTCTGAGCTCGCCCAGCACGCGCGCGGTATCAATATATTTTATCACGGCATTGCCGTGAGTGCTGTCGGTATTTATCCCGGCCTGCCATCCGCAAAGCGATACAGCCTCCACTCCTATTTCCATAAGAGCCATAGACATAAGCGCAGCAGATATTTGTTCTCCTGCAGACATAAGCATGTCAAGCTCTCTTCCGCAAGGAATTTTGTCTATCTCCTTGGCCATAGCTATAAGGTCGTCAGTTGTGCCCCCGGGCGCGGACACCACCACAACCACCATATCCCCCCGCCGGCTGTCTTTAGCAGCAATAGCGGCAGCCCTTTTGATTTTATCAATGTCACCGAGAGATGTGCCCCCGAATTTTTCCACAATAAGCGACATATGTATCCTCCTGAAAAAATAGCTTTTAATCCAATATATGCCGCGGCGCAAGATCGGATAATTTTTTGTTTTGACTATTAATCGGCAAAACAATAGTGTATAATAACTGTGATTAAATAGACAATGGCTTCATAAAGGCATGTTTTTTCATAAAACCAGCCTGGGGCCTATGGGCGGGAGCTCTGGTTTTCCGGGACAGCCCATGCCCGGTTTCGGTGCGCTCCCTGGGAGTATTTAAAGATATGCTTCATGAAAACAAACATATTAATTTTTTTTTAAAGCTCGGCTATATAATCCTCGTAACCTCTATTATCTGCTCCTTTGCTCGCTATGGGTTCAGGTGGGGCTGGCCATTACTCACGGCGCTTTTATTCTCATGGATGATAAGCGCACCAGTCAACTTCATTTCAGACAAGACTCCTATCCCCCGCGGGATTGTGGCCGCTTTTTTCACCCTTCTTATTCTATGCCTTGCCGGGATTTTTCTTTACTTTGCCGCATCATTTTTGATCTACAGATCAGGTAAGCTTTTAAACTCTATTCCGTCTCTTATCGAGAGCTTCCGGGCAGATATCGCAGTTTTTGAAGACCTAATCGCGCGTTTTATCCGCGAATTTTTCCCAATGCTTAAGGACATGCCCTTCATATCGCTTGAAGATCTTTTATCCTCAGCCATGCCTCAGATAGATTTTGTAAGGCTTTTCGCAACCGTGTCCTCTGCCGCAGGGTTTATCCCGGGGCTATTGTTCACAATAGTATTCATATTCATGGGGACATATTTTTTTACAGTCCAGCGGAACGAAATAAAGGCCTTGGCCGCCCGCGTGGTTTCTCCCGCAGCCTTTGAAGCTATTTACAAATTAAAACATTTTCTATATACCTCTGTATTCAAATGGATAAAAGCTCAGCTCATCCTGATGTGCATCACATGGCTGATGCTCTCCATTGCCTTTTTCATTCTGGGGCAGGATAATGCGATCTTAGTTGCGGCTGCCGTGTCGGTGGTAGACGCACTTCCAATCCTCGGCGTAGGCACAGTCATTCTGCCTTGGGTCATTTTGTGCCTGCTGACGGGCTCTTTCAAAATGGCCGCAGGGCTGCTTATAACTTATGTAATCGTGCTTTTGGTCCGCAATAGCCTTGAGCCTAAAATTGTCGGCGAAAAGATCGGGCTCAACCCGCTTGTAACGCTTCTCAGCATGTACGGCGGCTTCCGGCTGGGCGGATTCTTCGGGATGGTCTTTCTTCCCATAGCCGTGCTCTCTATTTTAAAACTCCAGGATCTCGGATATATAAAACTTTGGAACTGAAAAGGAGCTGAAATAATTGATTTATAACGAGCTCGCGGCAAAGATGCAAAAAATCCACCTTTTGCGAAGGATATTCATCCAGAAGTCACAGCCCGACATAGAGCTCTATTTCGGGCAGCTGCCTATATTGGAATATATAAGGCAGCACGACAGCTGTACCCAGATAGAAATCGCCGAAAAGCTTTGCGTCACCCCGGCTTCGATTTCTACTTCTACCAAAAGGCTTCAGAAATCCGGCCTGCTCATAAAGAGCACAGATCCAGATAATCTGCGCTGCAATCGCCTGTCGATAACCGAAGAGGGCATCATAAGATGCGACAACAACCGCAAAATGGTAAACACCCTCTACAGCCTGATGTTCAAGGATCTGTCAACGGACGAGCTTGATTCTCTTGACTCGATACTCACCAAAATACTAAAAAACCTCGCCCCCGCATCAGGGGGTGATTCAGTCTGCCCTATCGACATCGCCGCTCTGATAATTGAAGTGCACAAAAACGATGAGCAGTTAAAAAAGCAAATTGGAATCCTTCCTGAGTAAAAGACTAACATAAAATATAAACGCCCATGCCATGCATAGTGGTTCTTTTTTGGTCTCTTCTTTAATAAAAAAGCGTTTTGAGATGATCCGAACATCTCAAAACGCTTTTCGTTTGTTTTTTAGAACTATCGCTGCACGCTGAGATCAAGTATGGTCCTTATCTCGCGGTTTACGCTTTCAACCTCTTGACGCAGCTCGGATGCAGGAACTCTGATGGCTCCATGCCCCAGTATTATCATCTGCTCAAGCCCGTCTGAAGTAGCTACCCTTACCCTGTTTTTCCTCGCTATTTCAAATGTGACTCTTTCAATATACATATCTGCCGTCTCTTTCTCTTTTGTGTAGACGACATAAAGGCCGTTTATTTGCTCAGTTTTCTCCACTCCGCCTTTAACTTTGTACGAATCATAAACTAGTATGACTGTGCTCCCCCTATATCCATGGTAATTTACAAGAATATTGGTAAGGGTCTGCCTTGCCGCTTCAAGATCTTTCTCGGCAAGCTCTCTGAGCTCATCCCAAGCGAATATTATGTTATATCCGTCTACAAGAAGGTATTCATCGCCCCTTTGAGGTACAAACACCGGCTTCTGAGGGGCCTTGTCCTCTTTCGTTTCCTTTTTGACAGGGCTGAAACTATTTCGCGCGATACTGGTCCCGTAGGTCATCTCAAAAATGCTGGAAAGAATTTTCTCTTCCTCCAGAGAAAAGGGAACCAGTTCAGATTTTTTTCTTTCTGCCATATTATCAGACGGCAATTCCACCTTGTTAAGCCTTGTTTTGTATGGGCTTATGGTATGGGCGCACGACGGCACCTTGTACCACGGCACCACATGCCCAGACCCATGATCGCAGAATACCGAATCATAGGGGTTTTCCGTGTCTCTGTCGCTCTCATACCCTAGGCGTTCTATCACCTGCTGCTGATTATGGCATGGCTCATACCCCTTAACTCTCAGCAATATCCTGCCCCTGCCCTTTGTATACGAAGTCATCTCCCGCTGATATCCCCTCATCTCCGAAACAGGCGCCTCTCCGGTGATGACCGCCGTTCCATCGTCTATCTCAGCCGGTTCGAAATGGCCGCTCATACGCTGTATGTCTGAGATAGCCCTGCCGGCGTTTTCGGAAGGAACCTCTAATCTGAAATAGTAATAGGGCTCAAGCAAGAGACTTTTAGCCCGCTTCAGCCCCTGCCGCACAGCGCGGTAAGTTGCCTCGCGGAAGTCTCCCCCCTCGGTATGCTTCAGATGATTCCTGCCCGCCAGAAGCGTTATCCGGATATCTGTTACAGGCGAACCTGTCAAAACTCCGATATGCTCGCGCTCCGAAAGATGTGTCATTATCAGGTGCTGCCAGTTTACATCAAGCTCATTCACGCTGCATGCAGATGCATACTCCATTCCGCTTCCCCTCTCGCCCGGCTCCAACAGAAGCCTGACCTCGGCGTAGTGGCGCAGCGGCTCATAGTGGCCTATCCCCTCCACAGCCTCGGTTATCGTCTCTCGGTATACAATATCTCCCTCGCCAAAACCGACCTCTACGCCAAACCTTGAAAGGAATATTTGCTGCAGCACCTCAAGCTGAACTTCCCCCATGAGGCGCATATGAATCTCACCCAATTGGCTGTTCCACTCCACCTTTAGCTGGGGATCTTCCTCCTCAAGCTTCTTGGCGTACCCAAGCACAGTGCTGGCCTCAAGCTCGTTAGGATATATCAGGCGGTATGTCAAAACAGGCTCAAGCTGAGGCGAATCTGAACTTGCTTCCTCTGTTCCAAGGCCCATACCGGGTACTGTTCTTGTAAGCCCGGTAACCGCACAGACTGCGCCCGCCTCGGCTGCCGTAACAGCTGTAAATTTCTGGCCCGAATATACTCTGAGCTGATTTGCCTTTTCCTCCCACACTACGTCGCCTCCGCCCGAAATGGCGTCCCTCACCCTTAGACCGCCGCCCATGATCTTCATGTATGTCAGGCGCTCTCCCTTATCGTCTCTCGAAACCTTAAATACCCTTGCCCCAAATTTATCGGGGTAGCAGGGCATGATGGTCAGATTCAGCATAGACTCAAGCAAGCTGTCCACCTTCGTGAGTTTAAGTGCCGAGCCGAATATGCATGGGAACAGCCGTCGTTGAGCTATAAGCCCTGCTATGTCATTTTGACCGATTTGCTGTCCTCTAAGAAAATTATCAGTGAGACGATCATCCAAAAGTGCGCTTTCCTCCTGAATCTCATCAGCAGATGCTGTGAAATCCACAAATCCCTCACCAAAACGCTTTTTCAGCGCCGACATAATTGCCTCATGAGAAGTGTAGGCAATATCCATTTTGTTTATAAACACAAAAACAGGTATATCGTGGCGCTCAAGCAGCCGCCATAATGTCTCGGTATGGGCCTGTACACCTTCAGTTCCGCTGATGACAAGTATAGCGTAATCAAGCACGCTCAAAGTTCTTTCAGCTTCGGAGGCAAAATCAACGTGTCCAGGTGTATCCAAAAGGGTTATCTCATAATCATCTCCCTCAAGCATAGCCTGCTTGGAGAATATGGTTATCCCCCTCTGCCGCTCTATTTCAAAATTGTCAAGGAACGCATCGCCATGGTCTACCCTGCCAAGAGTCCTTATGCTTCCCGAGGTATAAAGAAGCGCCTCAGAAAGAGTGGTCTTGCCCGAATCAACATGAGCGAGTATGCCGAAAACAAGTCTTTTCATAATTATTAAGTGACGCCCCGTATATTTTAAGAGTGTCGGTCATATTCCAATATAATATATTTTAGCATACTATCTCCGCTTTCACAACTTTGCAGATTTATCGCTATTTGCGTTTGCTCAATGTCTTTTGCAAACTATTAAGCGCGCCCCCGGGGATAAACCCCTGAAGGCGCGCTGTCGCTTTTCAAAATATCGGATTCCCGGCAGGCTTAAAAGCCACCTGTCAGTGCTTGAAAATTTTGGGGTCCAAAGATGCTGCAAATGGGGTGCACTGTACACCAACCTTATACTCAAGCTTGTTGAACTTTTTGGCTACATCAAGGCTTACACTGCAAAACGCCGTAAGCATCTCATCTGGAGGAATGATTGACTCCACTTCGCAAAGCGCCATATATGCCGCGGATATCGCAACCGCCGCATACATCCCGTTTCTCTTGACACAGGGGCAGGATACCGTTCCGATTGGATCGCATATAAGCCCCATGCTGGCTTTGCAGGCAATGGCAAAAGCGTTGGCACACTGCCACGGCGTGCCTCCTCTGAGGTCCACAAGTGCCGCTGCCGCCATTGCCGCCGCGCTGCCGCATTCGGCCTGGCATCCGCCCACCGAGCCCGAAAGCGTGCCGTTATAGGCTATGGGTATACCCATCCCCGCCCCTGCGAACATGGCGAGAGTGAGCTCGTCGTCGCTGTGCCCCCATTCCTCCTGAGCCGCCAGAAGCACCCCCGGAAGTATGCCGCACGATCCTCCTGTAGGCGTTGCCACAACCTTGCCGCTTAGGCTGTTCCAGCCGTTTACGGCAATAGCCTTCTGCACAGCCCTTGCAGTAAAGTCATTGGGAATCTTGCCCTTTTCGATGCCATCCTTCATCTTCCATGCGTCCTTAAAGTAAAGGGGCCCTTCCACCTCGGGACGTGACGCATCCTCAGACGCCTTTCGCATCACCTCAAGCTGCCGCTTCATCTTTGCAAAAACTTCGCTCTCGGGCAGACGGGATTCCTGGCATTCATCGATCAGAACCGACTTACCCAGCGATATTCCCCTTTCCTCAGCAGGCTTTACGGCGTCCGATATTTTATAATAAACAGGCATATGTATCTCCTTTCATCAGTCAAACCTCAAATGTCGGCTTGCGTGACGTACTCCGGCAAAAGAGGCAGCCTTACTGACCATCTCATCTGTCACGGGGTGGGATGTCTTAAAAAGCACAAGCTTTGTGCTGCCGTCGTGGCTTTCAGAGGTTTCGATGCTCCAGTCGTCATTGCCTAATCCAAACATCTCTGCCATGCCGGCAGTTTTTTTGGTATCCTCGCAAAAAAGCAAAAGTGTATTGTAATCTCCGGTTACCAAGACCTTTGCCCCGCCTATATCGCTTATCTCAATCATACCGCCCCCAATAGATGCACCGGTAGCCTTAAAGCCAAAGCTGTCACCTTCAAGAGTATAACGCACAGTGTTGTTGTGCGCCCCCTCAATAGACACATTTTCAAAAGAAAAATCTATTCCAGACTGCTCCATAAGCTCATGGCTGTTGTTGATCCTGTCATCATCGGTATCAAAGCCCAAAAGCCCTGCCACCAACGCTTTGTTGACAACGCCGCTGTCGCCCACCCTAAACGAGCCGTGTAGCTCGAGCTTGGCCTTTCTCAAAGGCTGCCCGAGAATCTGCCACATCGCCCTTGAAAGGCGGCAGGCTCCGGCCGTATGGGAGGACGAGGGGCCGAACATAATGGGGCCTACAAGTTCGAAAACTCTCATCACAGTCCATCCTTTCCATTTTTATACTTATAATATATATTTTACTATCAGCTGGCCATTCTGTCAATCAGTGCAAAAAAGAGAACCTATAGGTTCTCTTTTTTTGTATAATATGATTATTGTTTGTTGGATATTCTTATTTTTTAAGCGAAGCTATGCCCTCAGCAAGCATATCACAGGCCCTGCTGACAGTATCTCTTGTGCAGGCAAGGTTCATGCGGCAATACCCGTCCCACTGCTGACCAAAAAAGGCGCCGTTGTTCATACCCAAGCCACACTTATTGGCGATAAAATCCTTCAGTGAATCTCCCCGCAGACCCAGCTTTTCGCAGTTAAGCCATGCCAGATATGTGCCCTCCATGGGATGAACCGTTATTTCGGGTATGTTTTTAGCAATAAACCGGCAGACATAATCCCTGTTGGCTTTGATATAAACCAAAAGCTCGTTAAGCCACTGCGCTCCGCCCATATACGCTCCCACGATTATTGGCTCAACAAAGCAGTTGGACGAAGAGCAGTGAGCCCCATCGCAGATTTTTTTAAACGTTTCCCTGAGTTCCTTGTTTTTGATGATAATGTTGGAATCAATAACGCTGGCAAGATTAAAAGTTTTTGTGGGAGCTGTGCAGGTAATAGTGTGCTGTGCCGCCCAATCGTTAAGGGTGGCAAAAACTATATGCTCGCCTTCAAGGATAAGGTCATTATGTATTTCATCCGAGATAACGAAAATATTATGCCTTTCACATATCTCTGCAAGCCTCATAAGCTCTTCTCTTTTCCAAACCCTGCCCGAAGGGTTATGAGGGGAACACAGCATAAATACCTTTGTCTTATCAGTTATCTTGCTTTCAAGATCCTCAAAATCAAAAGTATAATACTCGCTGTCGTTAATAAGCGGAGTTTCTATAGTGTTGCAGCCGTTTTTTTCAATCATCTTGTAAAACGGCCCGTAAACCGGAACTTCAACCAGCACATCATCCCCAGGCTGTGTAAGCGCCTGAATGGCAAAATCCAACCCCGGAACAACTCCGGGCGTAAAGACTATCTCTTCCTTCTCAACATCAAAATTATGTCTTGTCTTCATCCAGTGGATAACAGCATTGTAATACTCATCTGAAAGAAAGGTATAGCCGAATACTGACTGATCTACCTTTTTGCGGAGATTTCCGATTATCGAAGGAGCAACGGCAAAATCCATATCCGCTATCCACATAGGCAACAGATTCTTGCCTCCGCAGTATTCGTCGGCCCTGTCCCATTTTATGCTGTTCGTCCCCCTTCGCTCGGGGACAACATCGAAATTGTACATATTAATTACCTCCGTTTACTTCATATATATTTATTATAATAATATTTCAGCGAAGTTAAGTCAAACAGAAAAATCACTCGGTTTACAACTTAATAATTTTGAAGGTCAGCACATCTCATATCAAGAATCAGGCTGCATTAGCTTTCGCATCGCAGCTGCTGCCATAAGGCAGCATAAATAAAAATGCGCGCAGAATGTTTTATTATTCATAGAAGAAGGTTTTACTGTATAATATTTCCTTGTAGAATGTTAACAAATCATGTATAATCCATATAACAACAAAAGAAGAAAAGGGGGATCATTTTGCGACAATTTCTGGGGCTGATTTTATCATTCCTGCTTCTGCCCATAATGCTCAAGCTCTATCCCAAAATATTTAAAAAAAGGGCTCCGCTAGGGCCTTTACTGTTTACAACAGGTCTTTTAATGGCTATTATAGCCGGTCTGTCCTTCAGCACGATGCTCGATGCCTTCAAGAAGATATTTACTACTTTCTCCACCTTTCAAACCCTCATAGTCGTTTTAGAAATCGGTATCCTTGGCAGTATTCTCAAGAAATATGGTATCCTTGAGCGGATAGTCAAGGCCCTTGAACAGCTTGTTCCCAGCAAAAAGGCTTTAGTCATGACCCTTCCCGGAATAATGGGCCTTTTGCCTGTTCCGGGCGGAGCATTTCTCTCAGCTCCTTTTGTCGATTCGGTAGGTACAGATCTTGGAATGAAGGGCGAGCAAAAAGCTATCGTAAATCTTTATTTCAGGCATTTTGGCATGTTCGTTCTTCCCTACAACACAACTCTGCTTACCATTTCCAGCATAATGCCAGGCATCAACATATACAAGCTTATCGGCCTTAACCTTGCCTTTATAGCAATAATGCTTATAGGTGCATACTTTTTTTATGTGCGTTCTTGTCCAAGTGCCCAAGCTTCCCAAACCGGAGGCAAGGGGGCTGCACTGAAAGATGTTCTCTTGTATTTGTCTCCAATATATATGGCTCTGGTATTTAATACTGTCTTCGGTCTTCAAATGTATCAAGCCATTTTTCTTTGTATTATTCTTACCTTCTTCCTTATCGGAAAAGATAAGAGCATGTATATAAAAAGCATCATAAAAGGCATCAGCGTGGATACTGTCCTTTTGATGGTTGGTGTTTATTTTATACAAAATGTAGTCAAAAACCTTGACGCTGTAATGAACAGTGTTGAGCATCTTCTTGTTGGGCAATCGATAATCGGATTTATGCTGATTGTTCCGCTTGTCGGGCTTGGCTTTGGCCTGACTACAGGCATAAGCCTTGTCCCAATGGGAATCCTGCTTCCATTTGTTGCGGGAATGAACCTTCCTCCTATGATGCAGACGGTTTACAGCTTTTACATACTTGTCTGGAGCTTCCTCGGATATTACTTCTCTCCCTTCCACCTCTGTCAACTGCTTTCCATCAAATATATGGGGTGTGATTCAGGCCCAGTTTACAAGCTTCATCTCAAGATGATCCCGATATTAGCGGGAAGCTCTTTTGCTCTTTTCCTTATCTACCATGCGATCTTTGCCTAAGAAACACTAAAGCTTTTATTCTTCGATTACAAAGCGATATCCTTCGGCGGGTCTTGCGGCATTTTAAGCCGTAAGGCCCGTTGTGTTTTTGGGTTAATAACTCAGGCTTAGAAACGATATTCTCTTGATTGGCTTTAATCTGTCAGATAAAACCCCTCCGTTATATCTAAATCCTATTCCCTATAGCGCTCTATTAATATTGATTTTTTGCGGCTTATTCAGTTGTATTAATAAGCTCCATCCGCATATCGGCATGATATAAAACGCAATCCCCCTGTGCATAAAAATACACAGGGGGATTGTAGATCATATTATAGTTCGTTTGTTTCCTTAAAGCTCAGATTACTTCGCCCAGGACACATACTCCCAGTACATTGTGCCGGAAGCTGAAACAGCTACGCCCTGAAGAGCATTGTTATAAGCTCTTACTACGTTGACCTGATAAAGTGTTGCCTGCGGGCAGAGGGAGTTGACACGAGCCGAGCACTCTTCAAGAGTCTTGTTTCTCTCTGTAGAGTCGAGCTGTGTTGTAGCAAGATTATACAGCTTATCGACCTCAGCGTCATTAAGCCTTGTCTTGTTGGAGCCGTTTATCGACTTGGAGTGATAAACGCCTTCGATGAAGGACATCATATCAGAGGAAGTATATCCGCCGATAGCTGCCTCATAGTTGCCCTCAGCTGTTGCGGAGAGGTATGTGGCAAGGTCCATGGACTCAAGGTTCATTGTGATGCCCAGCTCAGCAAGGTTAGCCTGGATAACTTCACCTGCTCTGCGCTTTGTATCATCGGAGCAGATGCAGCTGAAGGTTACAGTCTTAGGATCGATTCCGGACTCCTGAATATACTTCTTAGCGAGCTCAAGATCAAACTTTTCAGCATTCTTGTCGGAATATCCGGAAAGAACGTTGGGGACCTGAGCGGAAACACCTGTGCCGGCGCCGTTAAGAGCAACCTGTACAACAGCATCCTTATCAATAGCGCAGTTAAGAGCCTTGCGGAACTTCTCGTTGTTGAAAGGAGCCTTCTCGTTGTTGACCATCATATAGTTGAAAGATGTGCCAGCCTGATCAAGAACAGCGATATCGGTATCAGCCTTAAGCCTTGTAAGGTCATTTGTCTCGACCTCAACGACGAAATCAACTTCGCCGGCTTCAAGAGCGATAGTTCTGGAAGAACCTTCAGGGATGATTCTCCATGTCATATGCTTGATAGCGGGAGCGCCATCAAAATAATCTTCAAAGGCTTCGAACTCTATGCTGTCGCCAAGTGTCCACTTGACAAACTTATAGGGGCCCGCGCCTACAGGATTAGCGTTGAAGTCATTGCCGCTGTCTATAAGAGATTTAGGAACGATCTTCATACGTGTAAGGTCGATAAGTGTCTTGGCATAAACATCATTTGTTGTGATGATGATTGTTGTCGGGTCTACTACTTGGATATCTTTCCACCAGGATGTGTAGATATTTGTGAGGGAGCTGTAGTCATTCTTGGCCCACTCCATTGAAGCCTTAACATCATCAGCTGTCATTGTCTCGCCGTTATGGAACTTAACATCCTTACGGAGAGTGATCTTCCACTGTGTGTCGCTGAGGATTTCATAACCGGTAGCCAGCATGGGTTCGGGCTCGAGTGTCTCAACATTTGTGCGGAAAAGTGTTGCGAATGTGAGAGCGTTCATGTAGTTGGCTGCAACCGCGTTATGGTCATAGGGGTGCATCGTGGGAGGCTCGTTGGCCGTGGCAATGATGACATCATCTCTGTCAGTAGCAGTAGGTGTTCCCTGCTGATTATCATTGCCCCCTGTCTTGTTTGCGTCTTTGCTACCGCAGCCGGCAAATGCCGCCATAACAAACATAAGCGCCATAACAATGGACAGAAGCTTTGTAATCTTCTTCATGTTGTTTCTCCTTTTTTTGTTTCGCGAAATTGTTTGCGCTTAACAAATCAGTTAACACAGAAAAATAAGAACTGTTATTTCTATTAACATTATGTTACGCACAACACTTAGAATAATCGACTTAACAAAATATTGCAAGTGTTTTTTTATGATTTATTGAAAATAGCCAAGTTATTTTAGATATAATCAACAAGTACAATAGATTATTTTATAATAAAGCTAGTCTGTTTTTAGAGACCATGCACAATTTATTAAAGCAAAAATACACTTTTTATACATTTGATGTTCATTCTAATAGACAAAAAAGTGAGGCGGAATATTCCGCCTCACTATAACTTTTGATAGTTTTATTTGCCCCAGGACACATACTGCCAGTATGTGGCACCGGATGCGGATACGCCTACATCCTGAAGGTTAGCATTGTAAGCTCTGATGGTATCAGCCTGATATGTGGGGATCTGAGAGCAAAGGTCATTAAGACGTGCGGAGCACTCCTCAAGAGTCTTGGTTCTCTCTGTGTTATCAAGCTGTGTTGTGGACAGTTCATAAAGCCTGTCGACTTCGGCGTCATTAAGCCTTGAACGGTTGGAGCCGCCTATCGACTTGGAATAGCAAACGCCCTCTATGAAAGACATGATATTTGTGGAAGTATAGTTGCCGAGAGCTGCCTCATAGTTACCGTCTGTTGTTGTAGACAGATATGTGGCAAGGTCCATCGACTCAAGATTCATTGTGATGCCCAGATCAGCAAGAGAAGCCTGAATAACTTCGCCGGCTCTGCGTTTTGTATCATTGGAGCATATGCAGCTGAACGTTACAGTCTTGGGATCGATTCCGGATTCCTGGATATACTTCTTTGCAAGCTCTACATCATACTTGTCGATGTTCTTGTCTGAATATCCGGAAAGAACGGAAGGTGTCTGCCAGTTGACGCCTGTGCCGGCGCCGCTGAGCGCGACCTGAGCAACAGCATCCTTATCAATCGCACAGTTAAGAGCCTTGCGGAACTTCTGATTGTCAAAAGGTGCCTTTTCGTTGTTGATCATCATATAGTTGAACTCTGTGCCGGTTTTCTGAACAAGCACAAGATTCTTATCTTCCTTAAGCCTTGTAAGGTCATTTGTTTCAACTTCGACGATAAAATCAATCTCGCCGGCCTCAAGAGCTATAGTTCTTGAAGATCCTTCGGGGATGATTCTCCATGTCATATTTTTGATAGCTGGAGCGCCCTCAAAATAATCATCAAAAGCTACGAATTCAAGGCTGTCACCAAGATTCCACTTTACAAACTTATACGGGCCTGTGCCGATAGGATTAGCATTGAAATCATTTCCGCTGTCGATAAGAGACTTAGGAACGATCTTATGTGAGGTCAGATCATTAAGAGTCTTGGCATAAGGCTTCTTTGTTGTAATAATAAATGTCGTATCGTCTACAACATCAATCTTATCCCAGAAGGCAGAATACATGCTTGTGTAGGTAAAGGTTCTGGCCCATTCCATAGATGCCTTTACGTCTTCAGCAGTAAGAGTCTCTCCGTCATGGAACTTCACGCCTTTGTGAAGATAGAACTTCCACTCTGTATCGCTGAGAATCTCGTACTTCTCAACCAAGCAGGGTTCCGGCTCAAGGGTATCTACATTGGCTCTGAACAATGTGCTGTAGGTAAGGTTGTTCATGTAGTTTGCCGCTGTAGCATTGTGGTCATAAGGATGTAGCATGGGAGGTTCGTTAGCAGTAGCAATGACTATGCTATCCTTTACCTCGGCAGTGGCATCTTTGTTGCCACCCTGCGTGTCGGTATCAGTTTTTGCGTCCTTCGTGCCGCAGCCCGCCATCATCGCAAACGCCATGGCGCATACGAGAAGCAAGCAAAACAGCTTTTCCACTTTCTTCATTTTTGTTCTCCTTTTTCCTTTTTATTCAAAACCGGGTTCCCGGCAAATGAATCTTTCCAAAATAAAGCGCAATATTCGTACCTTTTGGAATCTTGAAAAGTTCAAATCTCACTTGTTCTGATTTTTCAGCCATTAATGATTATATATTTCAATTAATTTCATTGCAATAACTTCCTGATCTAAAGTTTTAACTCGAAGCATGTCTTTGTATTTTTATGTATAAATTGTAGATAATTATATGTAATTGTTTACAGTATCGCGATATTTTTTTATTTTCAGTATGATATATAAAAAACTGATACTGTAATGTAGTATTATATATTACCGTAATAATTGACCAACTTTTGTCTTTGGCATGTCACATTTTAACCTTTTTCTCTACTTCTTTTGACGGTGCCTGCGTTTTGGTTTTTGCCTAACTTATGATATTATTCCTTTTATAGTAAACGCTCTTTTCTCATTGTTTAATTTATTCTGCGTCATTTTTATTATCCACTAAAATCAAAAGCCGCGGAGCACAAAAAATACTCCGCGGCCTTTTTAATTCAATTTTTTACTTCTAATGCTGCTTATTACTTAGCCCAGGATACATACTGCCAATACAGTGTGTTGGAAGCAGAAACTGCAATGCCCTCAAGGTTAGCATTGAATGCTCTTACAACGTTGGCGCCGTATGTGGGAACCTGGCCGCAGAGCTGGTTGATCCTTGCGGAGCACTGTTCAAGAGTCTTGTTTCTCTCTGTAGCATCGAGTTGTGTTGTAGCAAGGTTATAAAGCCTGTCGATCTCAGCATCGCTTGTTCTTGTCTTATTGGAGCCGTTGATGGACTTTGTTGTCCATACGCCCTCGATGAATGACATCATGTTGCTGGATGTGTATCCGCCGATAGCTGCTTCATAACTGCCTTCTGCTGTAGCAGACAGATATGTGGCAAGGTCCATGGACTCAAGGTTCATTGTGATGCCCAGCTCAGCCAGGTTAGCCTGGATAACTTCGCCTGCTCTGCGCTTTGTATCGTCTGAGCAGATGCAGCTGAAGACTACTGTCTTGGGGTCAATTCCGGACTTCTCAAGATACTGCTTGGCAAGTGTCAGGTCATACTTGTCGAGGTTCTTGTCTGAGCTTCCGGCCAGAACGGTCGGGGTCTGAGCAAAGTTGCCTGTGCCGGCGCCGTTAAGAGCAACCTGTACAAGAGCGTCCTTGTCAACTGCGCAGTTAAGAGCATGACGGAAGTCTTCGTTGTTGAAAGGAGGCTTCTCGTTATTGATCATCATCATGTTGAAGGATGTGCCCTTCTGGTTGATGACTGCGATGTCCTTATCAGCCTGAAGCCTTGAAAGGTCGTTTGTCTCAACTTCGACGATGTAGTCGATCTCGCCGGCTTCAAGAGCGATTGTTCTGGAGGAGCCTTCAGGAATGATTCTATAGGTAAGCTTCTTTATAGCAGGAGCGCCTTCCCAGTAATCTTCGAAAGCTTCGAACTCGATGCTGTCGCCCAATGTCCACTTAACAAACTTATACGGGCCTGTGCCGATGGGGTTGGCATTGATATCTTTGCCGCTGTCAAGCAGGGATTTGGGGAGTACATAGTGTTGAGACAGATCGTAAAGGGTCTTTGCATATACTTCCTTTGTTGTGATAAGGAGGGTATTGTCATCGACTATGTCGACCTTATCCCAGAAGCTTGTGTAAGTGTTTGTGAAGGAAGACTGAGCTCTGGCATATTCCATGGAAGCCTTAACGTCAGCAGCTGTCATGGTCTCGCCGTTGTGGAACTTAACACCCTTGCGAAGGGTAATTTTCCACTCCTTGTCGCTTACTACCTCTGACTTTTCAGCCAGGCAGGGTTCCGGCTCAAGGGTTTCAATATTTGTTTTGAACAGTGTGTTGTGGGTAAGGATGTTCATATAGTTACCCGCAACTGCGTTGTGCTGGTGAGGAGCCATCGTGGGGGGCTCGTTTGCTGTGGCGATTATCACATCGTCTCTCGCCGGTGCTGTTTTATCAGGAGTTCCGGTCTTACCGTCATCGGTCTTTGTGTCGCCGCCGCCGCAGCCTGCCATCAGTGAAAAGGCAAGCATGAAAATCATCGCGAGGCTAAGCAGCTTAATGATAGACTTTTTCA
Organism: Clostridiaceae bacterium; assembly: GCA_034926865.1. GTDB lineage: Bacteria > Bacillota > Clostridia > Oscillospirales > Butyricicoccaceae > RGIG1902. The sequence goes on along the minus strand of JAYFQP010000016.1, from coordinate 2,951 downwards.
TTTCTTCTTTCTCCTTTTTTGTTTTTTCACCGATAAATGCATCGGTAAAAAAGAACATTTTCCTTCTTTAGTCGATTCTAAATTGTTGCGCGTTTTTGGCACGAGCTTAATTCTAATTTAGTATTTTGTTAATTTCAATGACTATTTTTACTTTTTGTTAACTTTTTATATAATGTTTGTTTGTTATTCCTAATTTATTTACAGCACATTACATAAATACATTGATTTTTTATATACAAATTTTACAATTATCATTATTTACAGTATATTACTTTGCCACTCAGCGCAATATCAGCAGCTTTTTTACTCTGCAATACTCAAAAGATATTTCAAATACATTAACTATCTTTTTTATGGCTTCACAATTCATCAAAAACAAGGCAGCTTTTATTCTCAATACTCCAAAAATTTCCTTCCACTGCATCTATTTTTACTCAAAAACGCGGTGGCCTCTTTATCTGGCCACCGCGCTTCTTTTTAATTTAGTGCCTTTATATTAATTGTTTGTCGAAACACGTTTTACTTTTACCAAGCAAAGCCAAGTTATTTACCCCAGGAAACATATTGCCAACGAAGAGTATTCGACGCCGAAACCTTTATGCCCTGAAGATCTGAATTATACGCTCTCACCACATTAGCTCCATATGTCGGAATCTGTGGGCACAGTAAGTTGATATATGACGTACATTCCTCCAAAGTCTTTGTCCTTTCACTTGCATCAAGCTGTTTCGTGGCCAGATCATAAAGCCTGTCGATTTCCGGATCATCAGTACGAGTCCAGTTGGACCCATTTATCGACTTGGAAGTGAATTTGCCCTCAATGAATGACATCATATTAGTCGTAGTATAACCCCCTATGGCTGCCTCAAAATTTCCATCGGCTACTGTCGACAAATATGTCGCAAGATCCATAGATTCAAGATTCATCGTTATGCCCAGTTCAGCAAGGTTGGCCTGGATAACTTCTCCGCATCTTCTCTTTGTATCATCGGAGCAGATGCAGCTAAAGACTACAGTAGAAGGATCAACCCCGGATTTTTCAAGATATTGCTTGGCAAGTGTCAGATCATACTTGTCAAGATTTTTGTCCGAGCTTCCTGAAAAAATAACTGGAGTCTGCGAGAAGTTCCCAGTTCCTGCGCCGTTCAAGGCCACCTTAACCAGCGAGTCCTTATCAATGGCGCAATTCATTGCGTGACGGAAATCCTGATTTCCGAATGGATAAACTTCGTTATTAATAGCCATGTGGTTAAAGGATGTGCCTGTCTTGTTGACGACGGTTATATTTCCATCGCTTTCAAGCCTTGGCAAATCGTTTGTCTCAACTTCGACGATGAAGTCAATCTCGCCGGCTTCAAGGGCGATTGTTCTCGAGGAGCCTTCAGGAATGATTCTATAGGTAAGCTTCTTTATAGCAGGAGCGCCTTCCCAGTAATCTTCGAAAGCTTCGAACTCGATGCTGTCGCCCAATGTCCACTTGACAAACTTATACGGGCCTGTGCCGATGGGGTTGGCATTGATATCCTTGCCGCTGTCAAGCAGGGATTTGGGAAGTACATAATGGGAAGCGAGATCGTAAAGGGTCTTTGCATATACTTCCTTTGTTGTGATAAGGATGGTATAGTCATCAATGATGTCAATTTTATCCCAGAAGCTGGAATATGTGTTTGTAAATGAAGAGTTCGACCTTGCATATTCCATTGAAGCCTTAACATCGGCCGATGTCATAGTCTCTCCGTTATGGAACTTTACTCCTTTGCGGAGGTACAGCTTCCATTCCTTGTCGCCGACTATTTCATATTTCTCCACAAGACAGGGCTCGGGGTCGAGCGTTTCAATATTACTTTGAAACAGCGTATTGTGGGTAAGGATGTTCATATATCCGCCCGCAACTGCGCTATGCTGATGAGGTGCCATCGTGGGAGGTTCGTTTGCTGTGGCTATGATAATGTCATTTCTTTTTTCCTCTGCTTGAGAAGACGTATCTTTGCCGGGATCCGTGTTCGTGGTCTCTGCCCCGCATCCCAACATCATCGAGAATGCAAGCATGAATACCATTGCCAGGCTGAAAATCTTGATAACTGATTTTTTCATTTGCCTCTTTCTCCTCATTCTTCAATATTTTTCAACCGGCCGCTGCGCCTGGTCGAAACTTTCCGGCAAAACATCAAATCTCTTTCCCGGTAAATCAATAATATATTAATAATATTTAATTTTCAATAGCCTATTCCTATTTTTGGCAGTTATAATGGAAATATTTGTAAACTATGTCTAGCCATCTACTGTCGTTTTTTGCAACAAACTTTTATTTTTTAACAAGTTATTATTTTAAGTCTTTGCAATCTAGTATTTTGCACTGTATAACTTAAGCCAAAACCGTTACCCCATCGGGTGCCATCATACCATATACCATTATCCCAAGTATATTTTACGCCTGATCATGCTTAAGACCCCATGGCCTTCTTTATTCCGTTTAATACTCGCAATCCAGCTCATCTGAAATATGTTAATTCTCGTTATACTGTTAGAAATCGGTTTTGAAAACAACCCTTGCTTTTTGCCTTTCCGATGGATTGAATATAAAAAAAGGGCGGCCGTATGGCCGCCCTTAATCGTTATTGTTTTAATTCTTAAAGCTTATTACTTAGCCCAGGATACATACTGCCAGTACATTGTGCCGGAAGCAGAAATTTTGATGCCCTCAAGGTTAGCATTGAATGCTCTTACAACGTTGGCGCCGTATGTGGGAACCTGGCCGCAGAGCTGGTTGATCCTTGCGGAGCACTGTTCAAGAGTCTTGTTTCTCTCTTTAGCATCGAGCTGTGTTGTAGCAAGGTTATAAAGCCTGTCGATCTCAGCATCGCTTGTTCTTGTCTTATTGGAGCCGTTGATGGACTTTGTTGTCCATACGCCCTCGATGAATGACATCATGTTGCTGGATGTGTATCCGC
>JAYFQP010000038.1:0-5613 GCA_034926865.1 Clostridiaceae bacterium | reverse complement strand
AACTTCGATTTTACCTGCAAAAGGAGGGATACATGGCATGAACAATATGGAACTTTTTGAAGCCATCGGAGAGATTGACAGCGACCTCATTACAAGGTGTGAAAACGAAGTTGTTCATGCGCCGAAACAGACTTGGGTAAGATGGCTGTCCGTGGCGGCGTGCCTTTGTTTGACGATTCTTTGTATATTTACATTGCCCATATTCAAACAGACGCCGAACACCCCCATAACGCCGGGAAATAACAGCAGCCAGCCTGCAACACCCAACAACGCTTTGCTCTATATCAACCAGTTGAAACAAGAGCCATCTTTTCAAAACTCCGGCATCTCGTTGAATGTGAATGATTTTATCGCAATGACGGATGACGAATTTCTGAAATACTATGGCGTTTTATTCAGCATAAACAAGGCGGTTCCTACGCTGGAACTGCAGCCGCAGAATCCGGCAAATAACAATGGCATTTTTAAGAACAGCAGAAGGGGGACCTATTACGACAGGCATACTTTCGTGTTTGCCAGCGACGGTAATACCCAGCGAATTGAGATCACGCTCAGCAAAACAGCCTATTATCCGGGCTTGATTGTCGGGACGGATGAAAGTAACGCTCAGCTTAATCAGTCGGAGTTGGGCGGCTTCGCCGTCACGATCTTCCAGTACGCCGGAGAGAATGGAAGCACCTGCTACTATACTGAGTTTCTGAACAATGGAATCGCATACTGTATCACTTCTTATAATTTGTCACAGAAAGATTATGCCGCATCGCTAACCTCTGTCATTGCCGATAACACCGATGCTGAGGCAAATCCGTCTGGTGCAGAAGATACTCATACGGCGACCGGTACGGTGAATGCCGTCGATGAGAACGCCAATCTTATTTCCATTTCAGTGGGCGACGGCGCGTTTTCCACTCTCAGAGTATATTTGCCGGACGGCAAGGCGAAAAGCTATTCCGTTGGAAATAAGGTGGAAGTCAGTTATGTCGGCAATCCGATCACGATCTATACAATATGGGAGTGGCAACTAAAGAGTATGACCACTGTAAATGACTGATAGAGTCCACACTTGAATAAAAAAGGAGAAGCAATATGAAAAGAATCAGTATTATTTTCCTGTCTGGTATCTTAGTTTTGAGTTTATTCGCCGGGTGCAGCAGCCAAGTCCATAAATCGGCTGGTTTAAGCGTTGAGACAACGGGAAATTCAGTATCCGAAAAAACGGAGTCCAAAACGTACTGCGACACTGTGAGTAACGATAATACAGCAGTGCCTGTTTCCAATAATGTTAATAACACCAATGATGCAAAAGTCCCCGATAACAAATCTACAGATGTCAGCAGCAAGCAAACATCCGTTCTGGATTCCAACAGTACAACTGCTCCCGGCAACACCGAAGACAGATCAGCCAAAGTCACTGATACCAGTAACGATATGAAAACCCACACTTCTGACGATTCGCAGGGTGCCAATGTGCAAAACAAGAATTCCGGTGCGGTCGGAGGACGTTGCATTAGAAATCAAACAAAAGATAATACCACCGTTCCCAGTGTCAACTATGAGCTTGATGTCGATAAGGATGGCACAATCAGCAGCGCGGATTACAAGCTTTCCGGCATGAGCCATGATGATTTTGCATCCAAACTGGTTTCCAATGGTAATGTCGGAACCTCGACAGAAGCCAAGCAGGTAATCAATGGTGAAATTACTGTTATGTGTGGTATGTTCAACGGTGCTTGCAAGTCAGAATCTAATATGTAATATGGAAAGACGTGAAGCTAACAAAGCTCCACGTCTTTTTTATATATGTGATTTCAGTATCAAGAAGCGCCCATCCCCTTACTCGTAAAACCGATCCTAAATCGCATACCGCAAATCCTGTATCTTGCCGACCCGCCACTTCGCCGCCATGGGGGATTTCTACAGGGCTGACGAGAAACGCCATCACCAGCAGGATAATCCCGTTTGTGGTCTGTGCGGTAATCAGTGCTAGCACACAGAAGATGCCAAGTAATGTTCCCGCAAGGCCGAGCAAAGAAGCCGAGCAGCGGAGGGTCAGTGCGCAAAGCCAGATGAAAATAGTCAGAACCACGATAACAGGAGCAACCAGTATTTTCAGTATCAACCTCATAATATAGGCCTCCTTTTTCATTTCTGATACGACCATACTGCTCCGGATATTTTTTTGCAATGATGCGGACATAAAAACGAGGCGGGTTTCGGCTAAACCTCGCCTCCGCAGATGGGGCATATGTCCCTATTTTATTTGCACAAGCGCGGCGAGAATATCAGTAGCCGCCCACCATAACCGTTCCTGATTCTGGACGATATACTCCAAATTCGCGTCGTAAACGCGTCCTGTTTCATGCACCCGTTTGGTAATCTGGTTTAAGGCAAAGGGTGAAAAAGATTCATTGATAAAGTGAATAAATATCGCCACGAGAATGGTATTCCCGGTATTTACTCTAAAATGTTTGAGAAATGTTATTCAGAACTGATTGCAAAACCAAAGTATTCTCCCATTACTCATTTGTAATAGTAAGCAAATAGCCATACGTGTCACTTACTGCTGAAGCAGATTTTTCCGCTTGATTAGAGCCTTGAGACCTTTTTCACCGAACCCATACAGCTTGTGGAAACAGAGCGACATTAACAAACTGGATAAAAATGAAAGAGGGACAATTAATAAAAAGTAATAATTAAAAACCTTTTCCTGCGTCATCAGATTAGCCGGCCCAAAGAAATGACTGATGAAATACGGATATATATAGGAGTCTGTGATATTGCTGAATAGATAAATCTCAAGCGTGAGCATTGAAATACATTTTACTGTTTTTTCTAAAAATAGGCTTTTGACGTTAGATGAATAGAGAAGCAGGAACAAAGCAAGGCTTTCCGCAATTACAAACAATGAGCTGTAGTCGGACATAGCCCAGTTGTTAAATCCATACCGATTCAACAACATCTGCAGCCCAGTTTGAAGTAAAATCACAATAGCGACAGCTGCAAAACAGATGGATTTTCTGACTTGAATTTTATATTTAGCTATGTATGCGCCGATGAAATAATAAATAAGAGGATAAAGGCCCTGCCACCAATCAGGAAAATAAAGATAGGAAATTTTATGTATATTATTGAACAGAGGGTTGACGTTGACCGGCAGAGCTATGACGGAAATGAGCGTGACCAGTAGAACACAAAGTTTTTTTCGATCCAACGTGGTTAAAGCGACATTAAGCAAAGGGGCCAGCATGAAAAGCCCGATATACATATTCACATACCATGAATAGGAATTTGCTGTAAAATTAAATATCGAAAAAACAGCGTGCTGAAAACCGACGGGTGCGTCTCCGGCGGGCTTTTTTAAAAGCAGGCAAAGGATGCTGATCAGCACATATGGTATTACTACACGAAAAATTTTCAGGTAATAGGAACGGTTGATTGTTTTTTTATAATTCAGGTATCCGGTACACATTAAAAAAAGTGGTACACCCGCGTAAAAAAGCCATCTGAGACAAGACTGAACAAACATGTCGGCCCCGGCAATAGGTGTATTATAATAATTGGTATTGAGTGAAAAATGAGCGCATATAACAAACAAAACAGCCATTGCTTTTATTATATCAATACCGACGATTCTGCCGTTTTTGATTTCTTCCATAGTAAGCTCCTTCTCTCTAATGTAAAAGAACGCTACAATCAAATACTGCACTGTTGGGGCAATTTGTCTCTAAGAATAGGGTAAAATGACTCCGAAGGTTCTCAGCATTGAAGCCTTGCTCCGTGGCATATTTGGCATTCCCGCAAAGATTCCAGCCTCGAATTCAAGCAGATGCTTAGCCTTGGAGCCTCGGTATTTCTCAATTAATTGAAACCGTCGTATCACATTAATATTTTGGTCGTGAGTAGGTTGCTCGTTATCGAAATAGCTGACGTTGCACATAGCAGCAAAATCATCATCAGACCATACGGGCAGCGGATTTGCGTAGACCGACCTGCATTGCAGACATTTTGCAATCCCGGCATCTGTCGGAACGCCAGATATAACTTTGCCATGGTCAGTAGGGCCTAATCGTTTACTCTTGTTCCTCCCGCATATGGGGCATCGATTATATATATAATCTGCCATAGGATAATCCTTTCTTGTATTGATTTGTACCTTGTTCAAATAAGGATGAAATAACAAAAGCAACGCCCCATGCTCCACCTGCTTACTAAATAAAGAATAGATACGTTGTGTGACACCAGTGTGACAATTTGGAATTTTCATGCAAAAAACAGACCATCATTTTAAAATAATCTTCGACATTTTTATCGCCGTAGAAGCTTCAGTGCTTTTAGAGAATTTATGAGTAATTGCTCGGATTAAAATCATAGCAACTCCAAAATCCTGGTTACTCATAGATTTCACTTCTTGTTTATTAGAACCATGTTCATACTATATATGGCTAACTGAAGGCATTATGAACTGCATCAATTTTATAATGATGATAGATGATTACTCATCACTCTCCGAGCATCGGATAAGCCTTGAAAATAAGTCATTTGTATTGACAAAACTTGATTTGACGAATATACTGGTTACATATCGAATAATCTTGATATGAGGTGATGGTTTGGAAACTATATATGAAGAGCACGCAAAAGTGTTTAGAGCATTTTGCGATGAAAAACGCCTGCGGATACTTGAACTTCTGCGCGGCGGCGAGAAATGCGCCTGTGTTTTGCTGGAACAGCTTGATGTTGGGCAATCAGGGCTTTCCTACCACATGAAAATTCTGGTCGAATCTGGTGTGGTTGAGAGTCGACAGGAAGGAAAATGGACACACTATAAAATAAGCGAAAATGGCAGCACCTATGCCGGCACTTTGCTAAAGAAGCTGACAACACCAAACTCGGTGATTGAGGGAAATCATTGCTGTAAAAAATAAAAGCCATCATAACGATGGCTTTTAAAGAACGATATAAATCGAAAATTTTTGATGCGAATTATTCTGTTTAGAAACGAGGATATATATGCAAATATTAAAAGCAGTCTGGGACTTTTTTCAGGGTCAAATACTGGCGATGAAGTGGCTGAACAGTGTCATTGGAAACGGTTTGTCGACCTTAGGGCTGGATCTGACTAATCGCTGGGCCGGCAGCGTTCAGTTCTTTCTGTATGACGTTATTAAAATTACGATATTACTGTGTTTCCTGATTTTTCTCATAAGCTATATCCAGAGCTATTTTCCGCCGGAGCGCAGCAAGAAGATACTTGGCCGTTTCCATGGAATCGGGGCCAACAGTGTGGCGGCTTTGCTTGGTACGGTCACACCGTTCTGCTCTTGTTCCTCCATTCCTCTGTTCATAGGCTTTACATCCGCGGGACTTCCGCTCGGCGTTACGTTTTCATTCCTGATATCTTCCCCTATGGTAGACCTGGGGTCTTTGCTGCTGCTAATGAGTATTTTCGGCGCGAAAGTAGCTATTATATATGTTATTGTCGGTCTGATTATAGCTATAATCGGCGGCTCGCTTATTGAGAAAATGGGCATGGAAAAGCACGTGGAGAGCTTTATCCTTACGGCCAGCAGCGTTGATATTGAGTCCCCCGATCTGACTAAAAAAGACCGCCTG
>JAYFQP010000007.1:0-193434 GCA_034926865.1 Clostridiaceae bacterium | reverse complement strand
AGTCGCATTCGTCCTCGTCTTCGTCCTCACACATGGCCGTAAGGTCAAACTCAAGCTCCTCGCCGCAGGCGGGGCACTTCATCTCGCCTGCACCAAGCTGGGCTTCGTCTATGACGATATGCTCGCCGCAGGTGGGGCACTCGAGTTCATAAAAATCTTCATCCTCATCCCACTCAAGCTCTTCTTCCTCATCATGATGGTGGTGAGAATGATGATGATGGTGATGCTCTCCGCAGCTGCACTCGTCGTCTCCGCAGCTGCACTCATCATCGTCCTCGTCTTCGTCCTCACAGCAACACTCGTCATCATCTTCACAGATGTCGTCAAGCACGTCGCAGACGCCGTCGATATCTTCGTCAAGATCGTCAATAGCGTCCTCAATGTCTTCTACAGTTTCTTCAAGCTCTTCGATCTCGGAATCCACCTCGTCAAGATGAGCGTCGATATCGTCGATTGAAAGCGCCATCTCATCAAGCGTATCCACAATAGCTGCCAAAAGCTTGCCGGTATTTTCATTTTTGTCGATATTAAGGCCCTCCATAAGGCCCTTGAGATATGCTGTTTTCTCGGTGATGGTCATAATTACCTATCTCCTTTCAATGTTAAGGCTTATGTTTACGGGGGATTTTTATTTCGCACGCTCCAGATACTCGCCTGTGCGTGTATCGATTCTGATCTTCTCACCTACATCTATGAACAAAGGTACCTTTACCTCTGCTCCAGTCTCAAGGATGGCTGGTTTTGTGACGTTGGTGGCGGTATCGCCGCGGAAGCCTGGATCGGTCTCTGTAACGACAAGGTCAACAAAAAGCGGAGGCTCGAGGCCAAATACATTGCCCTTATAGGAAAGAACCTTGACAACCATGTTTTCCTTCACGAATTTAAAGGAGTCCGAAAGTTTGTCAGCGTTAAGGGGCATCTGCTCATATGTCTCAGTATCCATGAAATAATAAAGGTCACCGTCGTTGTAGAGGTATTCCAAATCTTTGCGCTCAATAACGGCATTCTCGAACTTGTCAGAGGGGTTGAAGGTGCGCTCGACTACACTGCCTGTAATGACATTGCGGCACTTTGTGCGTACAAATGCAGCTCCCTTCCCGGGTTTTACATGCTGGAACTCGATGATCTGGAGCACCTGTCCATCCATCTCAAAAGTTACGCCGTTTCTGAAATCGCCGGCTGATACCATATAAATAATCCTCCTAAGCTTGGTGTTACAACAAAATGTATTTTATAATAAAGCATTGAAAAAAGCAAGTTATATTTAGTCTTTCCGCCTTTTCAGATAATATTTCACATCTTTTTGAACCAATTGTGAAAAAACAGCTCAAAAGTCTAAAGAATCCTAAGCTCCTTTGGGAAATTCGTCAAATTAACCTTGCCCTCGGGCGAGAGATAAAGCATATCCTCGGTTCTGACGCCACCCTTGCCGGGGATATATATGCCGGGCTCGATAGTTATCACGTTGCCCGTCTTGAAGGCGCCCTCATATAAAGCGCTTGCCTTAGGATTTTCGTGGATATTGAGGCCGAGAGAATGCCCAAGCCCATGACGGAAATACTGCCCGTACCCAGCCTTTGTAATTACGTCGCGTGCAGCCTTGTCAACCTCACGACCCGCCTTGCCGACAGCAAGAGCCTCTATCCCGGCCAGCTGAGCCTCAAGGACTATGGCGTATATCTTTTTCATCTCTTCATCTGCATATCCAACGGCAAAGGTCCTTGTCATATCCGAGCCATAGCCGCCCTTTTTGGCGCCGAAATCGATCGTTACAAAATCACCTGCCTCAACAGCCTTGTGTGAAGGCTTGCCGTGAGGCATAGAAGTGCGGGCCCCGGAAAGCAGTATCGTCGAAAAGCTTACAGCCTCCGATCCCTTTTTCTTCATGATGTACTCAAGCTCCGCAGCCAGCTCGTCTTCGAAAGCACCCGGCTTGATCATTGGCAGCAGCTCGCTCAGCGAGCTTTCAGCTATTCGCTGGGCCTCTACCAAAAGCGCAATCTCGCTCGCATCCTTAACCTCGCGCAGCTCCTCAAAAGCGTTGCCCACAGGCACCAGTTCGGCGCTCAGGGCTTCCTTATATCTGTTATAATCTCGCACGGGCATCAGCAGATCTTCAAAAGCAAGTGTCTTTATGCCGCATTTGTCTATGATTTCCTGTGGAGTTTCGAACGTTGGGTATGAGCTTTCGGGCTGTACTACCTTGTATCCCAGGGGCCCCATTATGGCTGTGGCGTCCTCGATATAGCGGGAGTCTGTATAACAATAGCCCTTGCCTTCCTTTGTAATAACGGCAAAGCCTTCGAGATGCGGAAAAGTGGTTGCGTACTGGAGGTTTTCCTGCCCAGTGAGAAGTACTGCGTCAAAACCTTTACCCTTTATCATTGCGGAGATTTTTTCAAGCCTGCTCATTTTTATTCTTCCTCCTTATATTCCCGATATTTATTGTAAACCATTTTCATTTGAAGCGCATCGATATCCTGTGTTCCGGCTGACTCACATATCATTCTAGGGGCAAAGCCCATTTCAGCCAAAAGCTTTCCCAAAGGCTCGAACTCAGGGCCATATATCTTGTCCGCAAAAGTTAGATGCCTTACTTCGCCGCCCTTTGAATATTGTATCTTGCTGAAATGTGCGTGAAAGATTTTGGCCCGCTCTGCGCCTATGGCGTTTTCCATGGCTCTCAAAAGCCGCTCGAAGTCCCCTGTGCTGTTCATTTCCCCGCCCGTGCGGCTGTTGAGATGCCCGAAATCTATACAGGGCAAAAGCGCCTCAAAGCGCCCGCAGATAGCCATTATCTCATCGAAATCTCCAAGCACGTTGATCTTTCCCATAGTCTCTATGCAGAGCGTGATGTGAGAAAGCTTCTGAGCCTCCATCTCGCATAAAACCAGCCCAAGGGTAGAAACTGTGTTCTCCATCGCCTGCTCTCTGCTCATGCCCGAAAGCCCGCCGCAATGAACAACCACCCTGTCTCCTCCCATATAATGGCATGCCCTCGCCGAATCAAGTATATACTTTATGCTTTTTTCTATCCTTACGGGGTCTGCGCTGGAAAGATTTATAAAATACGGCGAGTGGAGCGACATACGGATGCTGTGCCTGCCGGCCGCATCGCCTATCAGCTCGCATGCGTCACGCCCTATGTTGACGCCCCTGCCGCACTGGTATTCAAAACAATCGAGCCCCATAGCGGCAAGATACTCCGGCGCTTCAGCCGAAGACTTGTGCAGGCTGCTAAAGGCATCGCTGCCTCCCGCCGGGCCGAAAAGCGCTTTTGTCATATTTATTTCTTCCTCTCATATCTGAATGGCAGCTCAATAAGCCTGCGGAAGGGGAAATACCACAGATAAGTATCGCTCGACTGCACCATTATCGCCTTCATTCCGCACCTGAGCCCGCCCAGGACATCAGTATAGATCTGATCTCCTACTATAGCAAGCTCTGAAGGTGGTATCCCCAGTATTCTTGAAGCCTCCATAAACCCCGCTCTGCCAGGCTTGCGGGAACGGTGCATCCAACCGCAGCCTATGCTCTTTGCAAAGCCCTCAGTACGCACGGGGCTCTTATTGTTCGAAAGAACAAAAAGCGCTATGCCGCTCTCCTTCATCATCTTAAGCCAGCGTGCCACATCCTCCTTGGGCTCCGCCTCTCTTGTACGGGCCAAAGTTCCGTCTATATCCAAAAGCAACCCTTTAACCCCAAGGCTTTTAAGAACATTTGGGGTAATGGACGTAACATCTTTATAAATTTTATGTGGAAAAGGGAAAAACATCGCAACTCCTTAGCCAGTACTAGAATATCTTAGGCTTTGCGGCAGTATATTTAAAGTACATCCTGTTGCAAAGCTCAGGATTTAAATATATTTTATCACACGGCGCATATAGGGGGCAAGGCAAATGACGGGTAATATGAAAACTTTTACAGTATCTATAGGCAGGGATGTCCCTCAGGCAACAGCCCTAGGCTTCCCCTGCGCTTATCTTGTATACACGGCCGACTCAGGCTCTCTCAAAATAACCTCACCGCCGGGGCCAAAGGGAGGGCTGATGGGGCTTTACGGAACCGGCGTCCCTTTAGGCGGGGTAGACGCCGAACGCGTAGCGGGCGAGATAGCTGCCCAGATAAAGCGGCGCGGCTTTGGCGGCCTGCTGCTCGACATGCCGGTCACCGACGACGGAGCAGCCTTTGTTTCACGCTTATGCCCTTTCATCGCTTCTATGGGCATAGTGCATTATGTTCCCGTAGAGTTTGCTTCCCGAGCTCCGCAGGCTAAGCTGATACTGCCATCGGCAATAAGCGGAGGAAGTTTTTCCGAAATGCTTGAGCGCTACTGTTCTAACTTTCCTCCCTCAAGGCTCTGCCTTGAGCTGATAAAAACGCAGAATGACTTTACCATGCCCTCTCAGGATCCTTCCGGCCGCCCTCTTTCAAAACAGGAGTTTGACTATCTGCTGTCAAGAAGCGGAGGCGGATATTATTCAAGCGATCTCTACTGCCGCTATTTCACATATACGGGAAACGACGGAGCCCCACACTTTGTTATGTTCGACGACCGCGTATCCGCAAGAGAAAAAGCTCTCCTGGCATCAAGAATGGGCTTTTTCTCATGTTTTGCCCTGTACGGAGAGTGGCGTGAGGATATCAAATACATATACGGATGACCGGTACATATAAAACAAAAGAGAAGCGAGGCATAAATGCCCCGCTTCTCTTTTTACTATGGACTTTGCTCTGTCAGCCTATGGACCTTCGGTTCAGCAGCTGCAGTTGTTATAGCAGGAGTTGCCGCAAGTATTTCCGTCATTGCCACAATTATTATTGCAGCCGTTCAGGCAGGGAGCACTCCACGCAGCATAATGTACCCAGATGACCACTACAGCTATCACGACGACGATCCAAAAAGCCTGATAATTCTGGAAGAAACCGCATCCGAAAGCTCTGTTGTTATTGTTACAGCACATAGAAGACTTTACCTCCTTGAAAGATTTCTCAATCCATATTACGCCGGAAGCTGCCTTCTTGTTACTTGTGGCAAGAAAATTATTTAATGCCGTTGTAACTTTCCCAGGATATATGGCCTCCGGCTGCAAGGCGATTCCCAAGGGTCATTGAACCATCCTTGAGATATGCCTTTATAGCATTATATGAAATTAGCGCCACATGGTCCCTATAAAATCCGGATTTTTCCATAGCTTCAAGCTGTGCCTGGGTAACAAGCCCCACTTTGACCGCAAGCTGGTCAGAGGTGGTGTTCCAGACAAAGTCTCCGTCTTTGTCGCTGTATCCCAAAGCTCTCAAAACATATGTTATATAAACATGGCGGTCGGCCGAACCGTACTGGTTGAAGGTGTCTGCCGAGATACCGTTTGTATATCCCCGATTTTCGCCGTAAGCTATATATTTTTTGCCGTCTTCCCATCCGGTCAGATCCTTGAAAGCTGAGCTTCCGCTGAAGGAAAGAGCCTGCGGTTCTTCTCCCAAAAGCCTTACAAGCATTATAAGCGCCTCCTGCCTAGTGGGGGCACGTTCAAGCTCAAACCCTATATCTGTCCCCCTGAACAGCCCCATGTTGCAAAGCGTCTCAGCTTTGTCCTGATAAACTGAAGAATATCCCTCTTCGCTGTATGCCCCATCGACAAGGGTGACTTCGGCCTGCTCAGATGTAACAGTCATGCCGCAGCCGTTTTGTATGCCCACCATATAATAGCAGCCCTTGCCAACAGCTGTTCCCGGAGCCGCCGCTGACCCCAAGGAAATATTTATAACATCATTTCCCGTAAAGCTGTTCACTGTGCCCTCACCCGACTCAAGTATAAACCCGCCGCCGACAGGCCCTGTTACCCTCTGTCCCTTCGACAAAGTAAGAGTAACCATTCCCGATCCAGAAGCCATGGACGCCGCCTTTTGGGCCATCTCGTCTTTCTGCTGCTCACTAAGCGTGCTTCCGCCCTTTTCCAGCTTGCTGTCAAGCGCAGCAAGCACTCGTGTGGAAAGGCCTTCTACGGCTGTGGTTATATAGCCTGTCGCCGGTTTCACAAGTATACTGTTAAAGTGCGACAGCGAAACAAGGGGGTCCTCTGATCCCCCTCCGGCATATATGGCAAATGTCATGGCCAAAGCCACGGCTATAGCAAAAACTGCGGTCCGGTATTTCATAAATAACCTCACATATAAAAAGGGCACAGCGGCATACATTTTTTCTAATGAATTTGTAAGCCTAAAAGCTGACGTTTGAAGGGCTTCAAACGTTCTTAGCATTTAAGCCAAGGATTAAAATCATTTACCAGTATAAGTATACCATCCCACACCATCGTCAATCAAGCAAAAAGACATCAAAACCCCTCCGCCAAATCGGCGGAGGGGCAATATTTTTGTGATACGCTTTAGATTAAACTTCCAGCTTGCCCCATTCCCTAAGGTACTGCTCCTTTGTCATCGGGGGCTTGCAGACTTCCTTGATATGTAGGCCGGTCTCGGCTCCGTCAGCAAGCAGGTCAATAGCGGTGCAGACAAGAGCCTTGGCAGCCGTCAGATAAGCCAGGTCCGTATCTACCATACGGTAGCTTTCGCCGTGGAAGGTGCCTGATGCGCCGCCGATATTTGCCTGAATCGCCGGCATTATTGCCTGCACATCTGCGCAGTCAGAAGACCCGCCGCCTCTCTCGGCTATTGCAGGCGCCGCCTTTTCCTCGCCAAGAAGCATAACAAGGTTATTATACATTACGTCTGAAAGCTCTGGGTAGAACATGCCGGGCATATAGCCGGGGATATCTATGATCGTCGTCTGCGCTCCCACAGCCATTCCGCCGGCCTCAAACGCTCTTGTGACCTTAGCGGATGCCTCCAGTATAGCCTTGGCCGACGCTCCTCTTACATATGTCTCGATCCTTACGTCGGCGGGAACTACGTTAACAAGGTCTCCGCCCTTTGTGATGATGGGATGTACTCTGATATGGTCCTCATCCTTAAAAGTCTCTCTCTGCGCATGAACGGCCATAAGCCCGATTTCCGCCGCGTTGAGAGCGTTTATGCCCATATGCGGCGCGCCGCCGGCATGAGCTTCCTTGCCTTTGTACTGTATCAGCTTGCCGACCATACCGTTGCCCACGCCTCCGGCCGTCGCCTTGATCTTGCTATAGGTCTCGTCGCCTTCAGTAGCCATCGTATGCTGCATTATCATGATGTCGATATCATCCATTACGCCAAGCTTTATAAACTCCTGCTTGCCGCCGAGAAGAGCTATCTTTCCCTGCTTTTTAAGCTCGTTGCGGTATTCGATCTCGACATATTCCTCAGCCGGAACAGCCATAACAACAATATCTCCTGCAAGCTCCTCCATGATGCCGGTTCCTGTAAGGGCAGCCGAAACGCCGGCAATGCCAGCCATCATGGCGTGATGCCCGCAGCAGTGTGCAGCGCCGGTCTTCGGATCAGCCGCCACATGTCCCGGGACGACAACAGCGTCAAGCTCGCCCATTACAGCGACCCTCAGCTTGCTCTCAGCGCCCTTGAACGGCGCTATAACTCCCGTTATGCCAACTTTGTCGGTATACTTTACTCCCAGCTTGTCGAGAAAATCTGTAAATTTCTTCGCTGTCTTGAATTCCTTGTAACCCAGTTCAGGCTCGCTGTATATGCTGTTACCGAGAGCTGTAATCTCTTCGGCATGCTTGTCGATGGCCGCAATGGCGATATTTTTAAGTTCCTGCTTTGTCTTGCCCATTTTTGTAGCCTCCCAATCTTATTTGATGTATTAATATACAGTTTAAATATATCACTTCACCCTGCTAAAAACCATTCGCAAAACAGACTATACTGCTGCCCATATTTTGGTCGTTTTGCATATTAGCCTCTTTAATACCCCGCAATTTTTTCAACGTTCTGTCTTGATTTTTCATAAAACCTCTTTACAAACTCAGGCAAAATGTGTATAATGAACAAGCTTGATAAAGGGGTATAGCTCAGTTGGTAGAGCGGCGGTCTCCAAAACCGCATGCCGAGGGTTCAAGTCCTTCTGCCCCTGCCAATTGGCCGCGTAGTTCAGTTGGTTAGAACGCTAGCCTGTCACGCTAGAGGTCGACGGTTCGAACCCGTTCGCGGTCGCCATTTGCTGTTGTAGCTCAGTTGGCAGAGCACGTCATTGGTAATGACGAGGTCGGCAGTTCGAATCTGCTCAACAGCTCCATAACTTTTAAAGCAGGATGTCGTTAAGACATCCTGCTTTTTTGCTATGCAAAACCATGCCGCTCTTTGAGCCTTGACCGGACTGTTTATGCTGTTTTTTCTCGGATTTTAATCTCCCAGTATCTATCAGTCATTTTAGCTTTATAGATATTATAAATATATAAGCTTATTATTATCTGCGTTTCCGATTTGACATTAATTCCTCTGTATAGCATAATTTCACTGGGCAATAAAAACTTTACACAATCTTTATTCGTTTTTGCCCAACTACATTACTTTGGAGGTCAATATGAAAAGATTTTCCGCTCTATTGCTTTCATTATTAATGGTTTTCGCCCTGTTCGCAGGCTGCGGAAACCAACCTGCTTCAACTGAAGGCGATAAGACAAACGACACTGTTAAATCTGCGGATGCAGGTGATAAGTTCCAATCCTCAATCATGTTCTGCGGATCTACTTCACTTTATCCTATAATGTCCTCTCTCGCATCTTCCTTTACTGAGAAAAATGTCACTTGGAATAAGGTAGACTCATCATTCCCCGAGGCTAATATATCTATCTATGTCGCCCCCGGCGGTTCAGGCGTAGGCGCAAGCGCCGCTATTGACCACACCGCTGACTTCGGCATGCTGGCCCGCGCTATAAAAGATTCAGAAAAAGAATCCCTTGGAGCTGATTATTCCGAGTACGTCGTTGCCAAAGATGCTTTGACAGTATCGGTAAACGCCGCCAACCCCATCTGCTCCGCGACAGATGATATGAGCAAAGACACCATCCGCCAGATCTTTGCAGGAGAGATAACCACATGGGACAAGGTTGATTCTTCTCTTCCCGCCGAGACCATTAACGTATACATTCGTGACCTTTCCGGCGGAGCCTATGAAGTCTTCCAGAAGGCGATAATGGGCAAAAGCGAGGTTACTCCCGCAGCTACCCAGTCTGCTTCTATGACCGAGCTTGCCACCAATATCACAAACGATCCTTGGGGCATCGGCTATGCCGGCTTTGGTGCCTACAACAAGGCCAATGCAGAGAAGCAGGTTCTTTTCGCCATGAAGGTTGACGGCGTAGAGCCCACAGTCGAGAATATCACAAGCGGAGACTATGTTGTCCAGCGCCCCGTCATGTTCGTCACAGGAGATAAGATCTCGGCCTCCGAGCAAGCCTTTATTGACTATGTATTCTCCCAGACAGGCTATGACGTCATTGAAGCTAACGGATATATCCCCGCATTCACGCCCTCGAAGTAAAATGCTTTTATCGCCGAATGCTGTCATCGGAAACGGTGACAGCATTCTCGTATTATATCGGCCAATGATGCTCTAAGAAAGGAGGACGGGCCATGAGCAAAAAACTCAGCGCCCTTTTCTCAGCCACCATCAGGCTTTTAACGGCGATTACAGTTCTGTCGCTTGCCTTTGTGATATTTTTTATAGTTCGTGAGGCCCTGCCAACCTTCAAAGAGGTATCGATTGGAGGCTTTCTCTTCGGCAGCCGCTGGATGCCTATCCCCTATACCGGCGAAGCCTCCTTCGGAATATTCAACTTTATAGCTGCCACCCTGTATGTCTCCTTTGTGGCCATGATCATCGCAATGGTGGTTGGCCTTGGTGCCTCTATATTCCTATCCTGTGTAGCTACTCCAAGGGCACGCAGACTTCTCTATCCTTTTATTGACCTGCTTGCCGGCATACCATCGGTGGTCTACGGCTTTGTTGGCCTGACGGTGCTCGTAAAGCTTTTTCTCAAAGCCGGGGTACATACGGGTTCCTGTGTCCTCGCTGCGGGCATTCTCCTTGCCGTGATGCTGCTGCCTTATCTTGTCTCCTCCTGCAGCGAGACTATGCTCAAGGCAAAGGAACGCTATCTTCCTGCCTCCGATGCTCTTGGTATCTCCCGCTGGCACGCCATAGCCACAGTTGTCCTCCCCTCATCCTGGAAGAACATACTTCTCTCGCTTATGCTTGCCGTTGGTCGTGCCATGGGAGAAACGATGGCCGTTATGATGGTCATGGGGAACGCAAACCTCTTTCCCCGTTTACTTGGAAAAAGCGAAAGCATCGCCTCAGCTATCGCCCTTGAAATGGGCACAGCTGTCGTCGGCAGCACACACTATCACGCCCTGTATGCCTCAGGTCTTGTGCTGATGCTGCTTTTATTTATCATCAATTGGGGCATAACCTTTCTTAGAGGCCGTCTTATAAAGAGAGGTGAGGGCATATGAAAAGCCTTCGCGGCCTGCTTACAAAGCTGTGGGCCTACTCCGGCATGGCCCTTACGGCAGGTGTGATCCTGTTCCTTTTCGCTTATGTGTTTTACCGGGGTGCTTCGTCGATAAGCTGGGCATTCATAACAGAAGCCCCCAAGGGAGCCATTTTGGGAGAAGAAGGGGGCATTTGGCCGGCAATTATCGGCAGTCTCTTTTTTACCGCTACTGCAATTATCCTAGGCAGCATCCCTGCTGTCGCAACGGCTATATTCATGGTGTTTTACTGCCCGGGACGCCGCCTTGAAGGAGTTATCCGCATGGTCGTACAGTGCATTTCCGGCATACCCTCCATAGTTCTCGGGCTTTTTTCATACAGCTTCTTTGTGCGCGGGCTTGGCCTTGGTAGGTGTATCCTATCCTCAGGGGCCGCCTTGGGAATCATGATACTTCCATTTATAGAGGTCAGAGCCGAAAAGGCTTTTCGTGAACTAAGCTCAGAGATGCTTAGGTCCTCCTACGCTCTCGGATGCTCAAAGAGCTACACCATTCGTAAAATTGTTCTCCCTGCGTGCAGGGGTGAGCTTGTATCAGGCATTATACTGGGAGGCTGTTACGCCATGGGAGCTACGGCCCCGATGATATTTACCGGAGCGGTGGCTTATTCCGCTGTTCCCACCAGCCTTTTGCAGCCGGCAATGGCTCTGCCGCTGCATCTATATCTTCTGGTGGCACAGGGCGCCACCTCGATCGACACTGCCTATGGCACAGCCTTTGTCATGATGGCGGTGATCCTGGTCAGCAGCCTGCTGGCCACACTCTATGCCGGAAGGAGCCGAATCAAATGAGTTCAGCAATATCTTTAAAGGATGTCTGGGCCTCCTATGATGGCAAGCCTGCCCTCAGCGGCATCACGCTAGATATTCCAAAGCAGCGTATAACCGCTGTCATAGGGCCCTCCGGCTGCGGAAAAAGCACTCTTCTCAGGTGTATGAACGGCCTGCTGAGCGAAGAGCCGAGCGCCTCCATGGGCGGAAGCATAACTCTTGACGGCAAGGATACCCGCTCTCTTCAAAGCGATGATCTCCGCCGCCGCATCGGCCTTGTATTCCAGACCCCGGCCCCCTTTCCTTTCTCCATATACCGCAACATGGCCTATGCCCCACAATATTATGGGCTTCATGACAAGTCGAAGCTCGACAGGCTTGTGGAAGAAAAGCTTCGGCTTGCCGGGCTTTATGGTGAGGTAAGCGGAGAGCTTGGCAAAAACGCTCTTAAGCTCTCAGGTGGCCAGCAGCAGCGACTTTGCATAGCGAGAGCACTGACAGTCGAGCCTGAAATCCTTCTTCTTGACGAGCCCTGCTCCGCTCTCGATGTCAAAAGCACAAAGACCATCGAAGAGCTTCTGCTCCGCCTTAAGGAGGATTATACCGTCGTGATCGTCACTCATAATCTGGCTCAGGCAAGGCGTATTTCCGACAACGTCGTATTTCTGTATGAAGGCAGGCTTATCGAGCATGGCCCCGTCGAAAGCCTGTTCACAAACCCCCGTGAGGAAGAAACCCGCAGTTTTCTTGGCGGAATATTCGGATAAGGAGAATCAAGCATGATAGAAATAGCCATCCCCGGTCGTGACAAACCCTTTATAATCACCTCAGTCGTCCTTGACTACAACGGCACCATTGCGCGTGACGGCCTTCTTCTTGAGAATGCCGCCACGCGCATACGCGAGCTTTCAGCCATGGCTGATGTGTATATCCTGACAGCCGATACCTACGGAACCGTAACACGGCAGTGCGAGGGCCTCGGTGTCAAAATAAAGACTTTTCCAAAAGCAGGAGCCGCCCTCTGTAAAGAGGAAATTGTCCGTGGCCTTGGCGAAAATGTTTGCGCCATAGGAAACGGCTTTAATGATATCCAAATGTTCAAGGCGTCCTCTCTCTCTATCGCCGTGATGGAAAAAGAAGGAGTATGCGCCGATCTCATACCTCATGCCGACATACTTGTTTCATCGCCGGAAGACGCACTTGACCTCCTGCTTAAGACTGACCGTCTGAGAGCGACTCTTAGAACATAATAAAAGCCATCTTACAAAATGGCTCCTTTTCCATCGGCAAAGACATTTTTCTCCAACATCCACAAGCTTAAAAAGGACAAAAAACATAAAAGCGCAGCAATCCCATTATAAAGTGGGTTTGCTGTGCTTTTTTATTCTGCTTTGAATAGAAATATTTTATTCAATATTGTTTTACTTTTGAACTATTCTGCCGATAAACTAACTGTTGGCTTTTTTCATAAAAAAGCTATTTTGTCTCTTCCATGGGTGCATCTGCATTTTCATTTTGGCTGTAATCATATTTGCAGAACGGACATTTGGGATAATCCATATCGTGAATCCTGCCGCACCTTGGACATTTAACCTGTTTTATTCCCCCGGGTTCTTTACTTTCAAGAGACTGAAAGAACTCTATCTTGCCACATGAGGCGCATGAGTATATATCTACTTCTATCGCTCCGGAAAGCAGATTAGAAAGATCTCCCAGCAACAGACTTTTCTGTCCGAGCTGGATTTTCCGCGTCATGATATACTCCATATCTCCCTCGCATCTCAGACATTTCATATTCCTTTTCGTATCAGATCTCTCCTTTAAATCATTTATCAGGCGTAAGTAATATCAATATTATACCCGCCGATGCTGTTGAGATATATATTTTTATCATAAATTACTTTTGTTTACATTAATTTTCCCTTTTTTCTCTCTTTTGTAACCAATCTTGTACCCTCCCCGGATATAATGTATCCATATTCTTTATATGTTTGTATTTTTCAGCAACAAGAAAAAAATTGTTTATACTCGACATTTTTCTCATAGGGCGGCAATTTATAATATCCAATATATGTAAAAATACCGCGCCTGTTTAAATAAAACAACTAACCGGGAGGTGAGGGGTTGAACGACAATACACTGCTGCAGAGCAGCGCTTTAATTACTCTGCTGGAAAACACCCCTGACATAATGTTCATTAAAGATATTTCTCTCAGATACATAGGTGTCTCTAAAACCTTTGCAAAGCTGACAAATATTGACGATCCGCATCTTATCATCGGCAAAACGGATTTTGACCTGTTTGAAAACCATAGTCTTGCTGAAAGATATGTCGAGGACGACAGGAACATCCTTCTCAGCGGCCGCAATCTTATCAATTATATTGAACCCCTGCCAGATAAAGACGGTGTGCCCAGGTATTCCTCAACCTCAAAATACATAATCCGCGATGCGGAAGGCAATCCAACCGGCATTTACGGCATCAGCCGTAACATGACCGACGAAATCAATCTTGTCTACGAAAATCTCAGGCTTCAATTCAACGAGCATCATCTTAAAATGGTGCTTCAGAATACCGCCGTTTCAATTCTCGAATACGATTATGCCACCAGGACGATACATATGACAAACCGCTCCGGCAGCAATCTCGGCGAGCAGCGGATCATACGCGATGTGCCTGAAAGCCTTGTTGAAGAAGGCTATGTTCACCCCGAATCGGCGGACAAGTTCCTTGACATGTACCGCCGCCTGAGAGAAGGCGCGCCTGAAGCCGAGGGAATTTTCATGATGAAACACCCTGGCTCCGAGGATTACAGCTATGACCATGTGCACTATAACAATCTTTTTGACAGCAACAAACAGCCATACAAGGCTATCGGAATATCCGAGGATGTCACAGAGCAGCAGCGTGCAAGAATAAATTATGAGCGTGAGCTCGAATATCGCCTCTCGCTTTCTCAAAACACCTGCTGTATCACGCTGTTTGATCTCACAGATGATATCGTGATAAAACGGGTATTCAAAGATGAGGTCTCTTCTCTTTCTCTTACAAAGGCTCATAATGTTGATGAATATGCCGGTGCCATAGGTCAGATCCTCGTAGAGGATGAACAATCAAAGTCTTTTTTGTCAGCTTTCTCAATCCCCCGTCTTAAGGAGCTTTATGAGTGCGGCAGCCATGATGATTCTTTTGAGTTTTGCCTTAAGATGCCTGATGGCCTGCAAAAATGGATAAAGAATGACTGCTATTTTGTCTGCAATCCTACAAACGGACACCTTATGATGATATCTTCCCTCTTCGATATAGATGAAGATCTTCAGTCCCGCCGCCGCCTTATGATAGCGGCAGAGCATGACGCCATGACCGGCCTCCTTAACCATGTATCGGTTCTTGAAAAGATCGAACGCTTCCTTGCAGAACACAGTGATCGTCATCATGCCGTCTTCATGATAGATCTCGACAATTTTAAAAGCATAAACGATACCTTCGGCCATATGTGCGGCGATAAGGTGATAAAAGACATCGCCTCAATCATCAGACGCTCCTTCAGAACAGATGACATAGTGGGCCGCGTCGGTGGAGATGAGTTTATTGCTCTTATGAAGAATATCCCCGGAAAAGAGCAGGTTCGCAAAAAAGCATCAGAACTGAGAGAAGCACTCGAGTATGTCTGCACAGTTGACGGCATTTCCATCGAGCTTTCGGCAAGTGTCGGCGTACGCATCTACACAGGGGATGATACGCCCATGCAAACGCTGCAGTCAGATGCAGACGCCTCCCTTTACAAAGCCAAGGAAAGCGGCAAGAACCGCTATGCCATATGGGACGATAAAACAGGCGGACCTGCTCCGCAGCCATCCTTTCCTGAGCATTCAACAATGGTGCAGCTCAAAGCCCTGCTTGAGCATATGGAGGGCGGAGTTATTCTGGCAGATGTGCTTGAGGGAATAAAAATAACATATACGAGCCCTGGCCTTTTTAAATCTATAGGCTATGCCCCCGGGGAAAGCCTCGACTTTTTCTCTACTGTTCTGCCGGAGGATCTCCCCTATCTCAAGCAGATCATTATCGATTCGGCAAAATCCAATTCGCCTATTGATTATACATACCGCGGAATTTCTTCCGAAGGTGGCCTCCCAGTGTGGTACCATTTAAGCGGCGGGCTGATATCTGATGAGACAGGCCTTTCCCATCATGTTATAGGAGTAATAACAAATATTGACTGCTTGAAAAGGAACGAGCAGCAGCTCAAGCTTGCTGAGGAACGTTATCGCATAGCGCTCGAGCAATCAGGGCTTTATCTTTGGGAGATCGATATCCCTGAGGATACCCTTGTTCTTTCCCAAAACATCGCAAAACGGCTGGGCGTAAGCAATAATGTTATAAAGGGTTTCAGCTCCACCTCTTACCGCGACCATCATATACACGAAGACTCAAAGGATGCTTTTAATGCCTTGATACGCTCTATAATGAATGGCGAGCCCTCCGGAGAAGCTGTTTTAAAAAAGATTTCCCCAGATGGGACAGTAAAACCTGCAAAATACAGCTTTAAGATGACATATGACGACTCCGGCATGCCATACAGGGCAATAGGCACGATAACTCCGCTTTAACATCCGATTATTGTTTGCTATATTAAAAAAGACCTTCACCCAGAGTAAAATAATCCTTTCTTTCAAAATTATCATAAAACGCATTTCGGCGTGGGTTAAGTCCCGCGCCGAAATGCGTTTTATGCTCAGTTTATACTAATGTCCATTATCATTAAATCGGCTTACTTCCACCTCCACAGAGCTTTCCCTGTCGTCCCCATCCCGAAGGCCGCTCCTATGTACGCAAATAATTCTATCTACTTTTTTCCGCTTCCTTCAGAACGGTATGCATTGAAAGCAAGAATAGTGGCCACTGCTGGTATGAAAGCAAAAGCTCCGCTTGTCTTCCCCCTCATGTAAGCTATATACGCAACTCCCCCAACCGTCAGCAGCCCGAACAAAACCGTGAATACAAAAAGCAGCTTTTTCTTATCCATAATATTTTTACCTCCAGCCGATTAATTAACAGATCCTCAATATCTGTTATTTTTATATTACCACGTCAAAAGCTTTATGTACAATAAAAGGCGCGGCATGCGCCGCGCCTTTAAAGGGATAATGCCTTACAGGCTGTTCTCCGCCTTCTCGATGAGCTTCTTAACCATCTGGCCGCCAATTGATCCGGCCTGTCTGCTTGTCAAATCGCCATTATAGCCATCTTTAAGAGTAACGCCAACTTCTCTGGCTGTCTCCATCTTAAAATTGTGAAGTGCATTCTTGGCTTCGGTAGAAAGGTTGTAACTATTGCTTGCCATTTATAATTTCTCCTTTTTTTATTTTGCCCTTACCGCTTCTTACCGTAAGATAAAAAACGGTAAAGGCTTTCTATATGATCACCATGGGCATTTGCCCTTGGTTACGACAATATTATTTGAATCTTTTCGCTGTATATAACAAGAAATATATGCCATAAGCCATTGCGATCATATCTTGGGCTATTTTCGATTTTTCCTCAGGAGTAATTTCCCTTCAGGAAAGTTTGTCTGTCATCTGTTCCATGGCTCTGACTGCTTTTTTTGCCTGTGATTTAAGCTGCCTGCCATTGACCATTCCCATCTCATTGGCGGCTATACCGGCAACTGCGCCTATCGCAGCTCCGGCTACTATCGCCATCATTAAGTTGCTTGATCTCATTTTAGTGCACCTCCCATATAATGATCTCCGTTATATTTTTGTTCTTGCAAGAGAATTATTGGCTGTGCTCCCTTCGCCATTCCATTTCTTCCAATAGGCTGTCTTTGTCTGGCAAAGCTGAGCCTGTTTCCTGCCTTCTCTTATCAGCCCTCATGCCTGCGGGCGGCACAGGGTTTGCATTATTTTTGCGTTTTCTTGCGTTTTCTTTTCTCATCTTTTTAAATCCCCCTCCTTACATTTGAATTTTCCCCATAAATGCGGTATAATATTATAACTTTTATTTTCCATGGCGCTCCAAAACCTTCTATTCTTTACAAGCCTTGGTTTGCCATGATTTTTGATTGAAAAAATTATTTTTGTGAGGAATAAATATGTTGGAAAAATTGGCCGAAGTTGAAAAAAGGCTTGTCGAAATTGAGGAAGCTCTTCAGTGCAGCGATCTCTACAACGATCCCAAACGAGCCGCAGAGCTTTTGAAGGAGCAAAAAGAGCTCACGCCGGTCGTCGAGGCATACCGCGCCTACAAACGCGCCCAGGAGGATCACCACACGGCCCAGGAACTTCTGCGGGACGATGACCCTGAGATAAGGGATATGGCCTTTCTGGAGGTCGACGAGGCAAAAGACCGTATGGCTGAGATTGAGCAGCAGCTCAGAGTTCTTTTGCTGCCCAAAGATGTAAATGACGATAAAAACGTTATCGTTGAGATACGCGGCGGCGTCGGAGGCGAAGAGGCGGCTTTGTTTGCCTCCGATCTCTTCAGGATGTATTCAATGTACGCCGAGCGTAAACGCTTCTCCGTAGAAGTCATGAATATAAACGAGACGGAGATCGGCGGAATAAAGGAAATAAGCTTTCTTATAGAAGGCCGCGGCGCATGGGCTCGCTTCAAGTTTGAAAGCGGGGCACACAGGGTGCAGCGCGTACCAGAAACAGAGAGCTCAGGAAGGATACACACATCAGCCGTAACTGTAGCCGTCCTCCCCGAGGCCGAGGAAGTAGAAATAGAGATCAACCCCGCCGATCTGCAGATCGACACTTACCGTAGCGGCGGCGCGGGCGGCCAGCATGTAAACAAAACCGAGTCGGCTATACGCATAACCCATATCCCAACAGGAGTCGTGGTGGAATGTCAGGACGAGCGCTCCCAATACAAAAACCGTGACAGGGCTATGAAGGTACTGCGTTCAAAGCTCTATGAGGCCAAGCAGCAGGAGCTTGAAAAAGAACGCGCCGGCGAACGCCGCTTACAGGTTGGAACAGGCGACCGTTCTGAGCGTATTCGGACATATAACTTCCCTCAGGGAAGGGTGACCGACCACCGCATTGGCCTTACCCTCCACAAGCTTGACCAGGTAATGGACGGAGACCTTGACGAGATAATCGATGCTTTGACAGCAGCTGCCCAGGCAGAAAAGCTCAGGGGAGCGCAGTGATTTTTGAAGGAAGGCGCTTGAAATGAAAACAAGGCTTTTAAAAGCCTGTGAGGAATCATATAATGAGGCGGCGAAACTGCTGCTTGAGGGCGAAGTCGTTGCCGTTCCCACAGAAACCGTCTACGGGCTTGCGGCAGACGCTCTTAATCCACAGGCTGTTGAAAAAATTTTTGAGGCCAAGGGCCGCCCTCAGGATAATCCTCTCATAGTCCATATAGCCTCGCTTGACCAGCTTCCCAAGGTAGCTCAGAACGTGCCGGAGGCTGCCTATACCCTTGCTAAGGCATTCTGGCCCGGGCCGCTTACAATGATACTGCCCAGAGGCGAAGACATCCCGGATATCGTGACGGCCGGGCTTGATACTGTTGGCATAAGAATGCCATCGCATAAATCGGCTCGAAGGATAATCGAGCTCAGCTCGCCTCTGGCCGCCCCTTCTGCCAATTCCTCGGGAAAGCCTTCCCCCACAACAGCTGCCCATGTGATGGACGATATGGACGAGCGCATACCGCTGATAATAGACGGAGGTCGCTGCTCGGTGGGGGTAGAGTCAACTGTTGTAGATATGACAAGAGCCATCCCCAAGGTTTTGCGGCCCGGAGCGATCACAGAAGAAATGATAGCCTCGGTGCTTGGAACCGCCGATACAGATATCGCCGCGAAGATCGGCCTTAAAAAGGGTGAAAAGGCAAAAAGCCCCGGCATGATGTACCGCCACTATGCTCCCAAAGCGCCGGTGATCCTTTACGAGGGTGCTCCCGAGGATACATACCGTCGGATATGCGAAAAATGCGAAAAAAAAGACGGCATAATATGCTTTGACGAATATAAAGACTTTTTCCGCTCTCTGGGCTTTAAGCGCGTATATTCCCTAGGGAAATCATGGGACCATAGAAGCCATGACCGCAGGCTTTTTTCTCTTCTCAGGCGCTTCGATTCCACAAGCGCCGAAAAAATACATGCCCAATGTCCAAGAGAATACGGCGGCGGAGAAGGCGTCGTAAACCGAATGCGCAAGTCGGCCGGTTTTCACTGCATACTCTGCACCGATAAACAGATAATAGGCGTAACGGGGCTAAGCGGCAGCGGCAAAAGCCATTTTTGCCAAATATTAGAAAAAATCGTTTCGGATATAACGCTGATAAATGCCGACCATGTTTATCATGAGTTGCTTCAAGACCCTCAAAGCGGCCTTACTGCGGCTGTACTCACCCTTTTCCCGGAAGCTGAAAGCTCAGGCATAGTTGAGCGTGGGCTTCTCTCAAAAATTGTTTTCAGCGATAAAGACAAGCTTAAACAATTAAACACCGTGGCTCACAAGGCAGTCCTGACACATATGCTCGAAAAGGCGTATTCATGCCCGCAGCATTATGTTTTGCTCGATGTGCCACTTTTATTTGAAAGCGGCCTTGACAGATATTGCACAATGACCGTCGGCATCCTTGCTCCTCGTCCGGATTCATTAAAAAGGGTGACATATCGTGACAGCATCTCAGCCGATCTCGCCTTGATGCGCCTTAAAAGCCAGCCCAGAGCAGATTTTTACTCCCGCCGCTGTGACCTTACGCTTCAAAATACCGGTAGTATAAAAGATTTTGAAAAGGCCGCAATTTCCTTTGCAGAGAAATATTTGCCCCCGATAAAATAAATAACCTCGACGCCCCCGAGCATAATAGCTTTGGGGGTGTTTTATTTTTGCAAGA
This sequence comes from Clostridiaceae bacterium, assembly GCA_034926865.1. Classification (GTDB taxonomy): domain Bacteria; phylum Bacillota; class Clostridia; order Oscillospirales; family Butyricicoccaceae; genus RGIG1902. The sequence continues at coordinate 173,349 of JAYFQP010000007.1, read as the reverse complement.
AGAAGAAAAAAACAAAAACTCAGATGAAGAAGGCAAAGCGCCTGACGGCGAGGTCGCCCTTGGAAGGCTTCACTGCCTAACAGTAATCGGACAGATAGAAGGTCACGTTGAGCTGGGCGGACAGACTAAGACCACAAAATATGAACATGTCCTCCCTCTTTTGACCTCAATCGAAGAAAGCCCTGATATTGACGGGCTTTTAATCCTTATAAATACGGTCGGCGGCGATGTTGAAGCCGGGCTGGCGATAGCCGAGCTTATATCCGGCATGAGCAAGCCGACAGTCTCCCTTGTTTTAGGCGGAGGCCATTCGATAGGCGTACCCCTCGCAGTCTCAGCCAAACGCTGCTTTATCGCCCCCACTGCCTCCATGACGCTGCATCCCGTCAGAATGTCCGGAACCGTCATGGCGATACCCCAGACGATAGAATACTTTAGCAAGATAGAAGAACGTGTCATTGGGTTCATATGCTCGCAAAGCCGCATAAAACCAGACACCTTGCGCGAACTGATGCGTAAAACCGACCAGCTTTTAGGCGACGTTGGAAGCGTAGTATACGGCAAGGAAGCGGTTGATCTTGGGCTATGTGATGCTGTAGGCAGTTTAAAAGAGGCGCTTCATTGTCTTAGAGAGCTCATAAAGGAGGGACAAAATGGACAGGTTCAACATGAGCAGTGATCCTGCATGGTCGCTTTTCCCGTATACCTTTTCCTTCCCGCTTATAATGAGAAGCGATATTCCGAAGGAATTCACTGGCAGGCAGTATGCCGATGATCTGGCCGACAGTCTCTATATGCTGGATTTCGAATACTTCCTGCCGCCATTCAGATAGCAGATAACCTTTGTCCCAAAACCGGGGAGACTTGTTAAGCTCCCCGGTCCTTCTTTTTACCTTTCACTTATTGCCAAGCGCAGTCAAAAAGCATATAATCAAAATAAACTTCGGCCTTAAGGAGGCTAAAGCATGAAAATAACATATATATTACACAGCGGTTTTTCTCTTGAGCTTGAAGGCAAGACCCTCCTTTTCGATTACTATAAGGGCGACTTGCCCGATTTTGACAAACAAAAACCACTTTACGTCTTTTCAAGCCATCGTCATCATGACCATTTCACAAAAACAGTCTTTGATCTTTCCCAAAACGGATATATAGTGAAATACATATTGTCAAGCGATATCAAGACATCAAAAGAAGGCTGCGACATCATAAGGGCATATCCAAACGACAGCCTTACCCTTGACGATCTTAAAATAAGCACTCTTAAAAGCACCGACGAAGGCGTAGCCTTCATCATCGAAACCGAAGGTGTTTCAATATACCATGCGGGAGACCTCAACCTCTGGATATGGGATGAGGAAAGCGAAGAATATAACCGTCTGATGGCAAAAAATTATATGGCCCAGCTTGAACTTATAAAGGGCAGAAGTTTCGATATAGCCTTTCTGCCGCTTGACCCCAGACAGGAAAAAGACCGTGAAAGGGGCCTTCTGGCATTTTTGTCGCTATGCTCCTGCAGCCATATCTTCCCTATGCATTTCTGGGAGGACTATTCGGTCATACCTTCGCTCATAGAGCATAACCCCGCCCTGGCCCCGATTACTGAAATCATAACTCATCAGGGTCAGGAATTTGAAATTAAAAATAATTAAGGAGCTGATAAAAATGAGTTATACCTTCGCCCATTACAACTTCAACGTCACTGATCTTTCGCGCTCCCTCAATTTCTACAGCGAGGCTGTAGGCCTTTCTGAAATGCGCCGCAACGAAGCCGCGGACGGACGCTTCATCATCGTCTACCTCGGCGACGACCAGACAGACTTCAGGCTTGAGCTGACATGGCTCAGAGACTGGGAAAAGGATTCCTACGATCTCGGCGACAATGAAATGCATCTCGCCTTTGTGACAGATGATTTCGAGAAAGCCCACGCAAAGCACGCTGAAATGGGATGCATCTGCTATGAAAACCCCACAATGGGCATTTATTTCATTGAAGACCCCGACGGATATTGGATTGAGATCCTTCCAAAACGAAAGTAGGAGAAAGCATATGAATAAGCTCTTTAAAAACGGGAAAATAGTTGATGTAATTAAAAAAGAAACATATAAAGCCGATATCCTCGTCGAAGACGGCGTCATATCCGCAGTGGGCAAAGATCTTGAAGTTCCCCGCGGAACAAAGACCGTCGACCTTAGGGGAAGCACAGTTCTTCCCGGCCTTTTCAACTGCCATGTCCACATAACCTTCGATCCTGACCCCAGAAATCCCAAGCCCACAAGTGATGCCGCCATAACTATACAGGGCATGAATAATCTCATGCTGCACCTCAGTTCGGGCGTCACATATGTCCGTGATGTCGGATCTCCCAATTTTATCGATATCGAGCTTCGCCAGGCTGTGGCTGACGGCAGGCTCACCGGCCCCGATATGCAGGTGTCGGGCAAGTGCATCTGCATGACGGGCGGGCATGGTTGGGCAAGCGGCAGGCAGGCCGACGGAGAGGACGAATGCCGCAAAGCTGCCCGCGAAATGCTCAGAGAAGGGGCCGACTGGCTTAAAGTTATGGCCACAGGCGGCGTTATGACAAAAGGCGTAGAGCCGGGAGCTGAACAACTTACCTGGCAGGAGATGGCCGTTATCGTTGAAGAAGCGCACAAGAAAGGCGCCCTTACCTGTACACATGCCCAGGGCAACACAGGCATCAAGAATGCCCTCAAGGCAGGCATCGACAGCATAGAGCACGGCATCTATCTTGATGACGAATCCATAAATACGATGCTCAAGCAGGGCACATGGCTTGTCCCCACCCTCTGCGCGCCACACTTTATCCTAAAATACGGCGTGGCCGGCGGTGTTCCGGAATATGCCGTTAAAAAAACCGAAATCGTTCACGACCATCATTTTGCCTCCTTTAAGAAGGCTTACCGCGCCGGAGTAAAATGCGCCTGCGGCACAGATGCCGGAACCCCCTACAATCCGCACGACGGCACTCCAAGCGAGCTAATGCTTATGGTCAAGGCAGGGCTTACCCCCTTTGAGGCCATTGAGACCGCCACGATCAATTCTGCCCGCCTTATGCGGGTAGAAAATACTCTCGGCTCCATCGAGCCCGGCAAAAAAGCTCATTTTGCCATATTCAAAAAAGACCCTACGGAAGACATTGACAATATTTTCAACTGTGAAATGACCATCAAGAACGGCGAAATCGTATACAAGAAATAACATTTACAAAGCAACACCTTTTCAGCGGCATCTAGCGCCCCTGAAATTGCGCATAAACCATCTGGAGGAATAATTAATGGAAAAGACCATCGGAATACTCGGCGGCATGGGCCCTATGGCAACGGCTGACCTCTTCACCAAGATTGTATCGCTGACAAAGGCCGGATGCGACAACGACCATATCAGGATATATATAGACAACAATTCAAAGATACCTGACCGCACCCAGGCGATACTTTACGGCGGCAAAGATCCCCTGCCCTATATGCTCGAATCGGCAAAAAAGCTTGAGCAGATGGGGGCCGACTGCCTGATTATGCCCTGCAACACCGCCCATTATTTCTATGAGCCGCTTTCAAAAGCGGTCTCTATCCCATTCCTCCATCTTATCGAGGAGGCCGCAAAGCTCGTCCAGGAGGGACGCAGACCAGGCCTTTTGGCTACTACCGCCACTGTCCAGACAGGGCTTTACGCAAAAGCTCTTGAAAAATACGGCTTTGAAGCAATCGTCCCTGATGAAGAATATCAAAAGCTCAGCATGGAGGCCATTTTTGATGTCAAGGGGGGGACTGTCCCCAATAAGGAGCATTTTGAAAGCCTTCTTGAGCATCTCAAGTCAAAGGGAGCCGATATATTCATTCTGGGCTGCACGGAAATGCCCATCGCATTCCAGTGGCTCGATATAAAAGAGCCCTTTGTAGACCCCACTTCGGCCCTTGCCAAAGCCGCTATCCGCTTCTGCGGCAAGGACGTAAACGAAAACTGATCACTGTACAAACAAAAACGGCATTCGGATAAATTCCGAATGCCGTTTTTGTTTTTATATCGTCTGCGAGGTCAGTTCTGCGGCGAGATCGCCGTTTTTTATAAACCACTCAAACTGCAGGCGTGAAGAATAGCCTCGCGAAAGCCGGTCTATTTCTCCGTTGACCGCCGGATGAAAATACTTACCCTCAGCCTCCGCCTTATGTCCCTCTTCCACAGCTCGTTGAAGGATAGTAATATCCGAAAGCCTCAGTTCCTGCGGTATCTCATTAAGTATCAGCATCTTACCAATAGGAAGCGTTTCCTTTATAGCTCCGTCAAGCGCGATCTCACAGCCTGTGAAAATATATCCTGTACTAACATCCCTTTCCATGCACAAAACCGCTACGCCGGCACTTTTCAGCCAACTGAAGGTGGCCGGGCGGTCCAGCATATCCTTTGGTGAAGTGCATAGGAGGGTGACCGGTATATCTCTTAACGCCGGAAGATCCGGGCAAAGCTCCTCCCCCTTTATGTCCCCTATTCCTCCCATGCCGCATGTCACGGCTAGGGGTATCCCCATGCGCTTACAGACCTCCATCGTGCCGGAGGCCGTAAGCGCGCCGGAAAAGCCATCTCTTTCCGCCTTCTCCAGGGTATAGCAGTCTATTCGTCCCACTTCCCCGGCACGCAGGCGAAACGGCAGGTATTCATTCATTCCACCTATTCGCACAAAGCCATTGTCCACCCAGGCAAGGTGGTAATCCCTGCCCTCCCATGCCGACAGCATATCCTCCTGAGTTACAGAGGATACCCCGTGTGTCAGAAGGGCTGTCTCCATCAAAAAGCCTGGTTTATTTCCAGCCATCGAAATCAGCTGCGTTATCCTGCGTGACAAGCGTCAGCGGAGAATAAACGGGGCCTTGGACTGTCTGCCCCTGAATGAGCTTAAGGGCATACAGCTCTGCGGCCTTTGTATAAATAGAGCTTGAATATGTCATCGTGCCCATCATCTCGCCGTTCTTGATAGATGTGGCGGCATCAGCAGTGAAGTCCACGCCGTAGACGAGAACATCTGTCTTGCCTTCTGCCTTCAGGGCTTCCATAGCAGCAAGAGCCATTACGTCGTTGCAGGCGAAGATACCCTTAAGATCGGGGTTTGCCTGTATAAGGTCTTTTGTTGCGTCATATGCCTTTGTAGCATCCCAGTCGCAGGGCTGAACAGAAACAAGCTCTATGCCCTTTGCCGCTTCAAATACCGCCTTGGCGCCCTCTGTGCGGCCTTCGCTCTGGCCTGCTCCCGAAAGGCCCTGAAGTATGGCTACCTTGCCACCGTCAGGCAGACGTTTTACCATATCATCGGCTACCATTTTGCCCTGATCCTGGAACTTGACGGTGATTTTTCCGTCGAGATGTCCGCCGGCGGCTTTCAACGCGTTCGTGTCAACTCCCGGGCCGAGATTGAGCACCAGTATTCCGTTCTGATTGCACTGCACAATTCCCGGAATAAGATTTGTGCCGTCGATCGGCGAAAGGATAATGGCATCGTAGTCCTGCGAGGCCATTGTCATAAGTGCCTCAAGCTGTGAAGTCGTGTCGCCCTCTGTCGTGCCTGTGACGACATTGACCTCTATGCCAAGCTCCTCGCCGGCCTTTTCATAGCAGGTTTTCATATTTGCCCAGAAAGAGTTTGTAAGAGATATGATCAGCACGCCGATCTTCTCGCCCTTGCCTGTTTCGGGCAGCGGCTTAAGCTGAGTCATAAGCTCTTCTTCGATTTCCTTGAGCATCTTTTCTGCCGGTGTCTCACCCGGCTTGCCGGTTGTGTCTTTGTTTTCTTTTCCAGTGTCCTTCTGTTCCTGCTGCGATCCCTGTGTCTCCGGCTTATCCGATGTCTCGGAGCCGCAGCCCGCCAGCATACCGAAAGCCATCATCATCACCAGAAGAAGTGATAATACTTTTTTCATTTTTTTCCTCCTAAAACCAAATAAATATATTTCATATCCCTCGGATATTATGAAATCACTATGATGCTCTTCGCCTTCGCCACTCGGCGAACAGCACTGAAAACAGCAGCAGCGCTCCTATTATAAACTGCTGATAATAAGGCGAAATGCTGAGTATGGTAAGCCCGTTGCGCATTACCCCCAGCAGAAGAACCGCAATAAATGTCCCCCAAAGGCTGGCCTTGCCTCCTGACAGCAGCGTGCCGCCCATTATGACGGCTGTTATGGCGTCAAGCTCCATGTTGAGCCCTGCGTTAGCCTCGGCGCTGTTGAGCCGTGCAATCGTTATAACAGCAGTCAATGCGGCGGTCATGCCGGAGATGGCATAAGTTATGGTCCTGTAAACGCCGCATCTCACGCCGGAACGGCGCAAGGCCTCGGCGTTCCCGCCAAGCGCCAATATGTAGGTGCCGCATTTCGTCCTGAAAAGGACAACCCATGCGATAGCAAAGACCAAAGCCGCCATCACAATGGGCGGATTCAGCTTGTCAACATCGCTCCTCCCGAAAAAAAGGAAATCCTGCGGCAGCAGCGATATCGGCACGCCGAGGGTAAGTATAAGCGATAGCCCTCTGTAAAGAGAGGCTGTGGACAGCGTTACGATAAAAGGGCTGAGATGTGAATGGTGAATGACTGCTCCGTTAGCTCCTCCCAGCGCGACCCCAAGAAGCAGTGCCAAAATAAGCGCCGCCCACGCAGGGCAGCCTGCTTTTAGTGCCATTGCCGTCAAAACTCCGCAAAGCGATACCATCGAGCCCGCTGAAAGGTCTATCCCCCCTGAAGCCACCACAAAACTCATCCCAACCGCCAATATCAGGCGAAAGGTTATGGCCTCGAGGATATTTTTAGCATTCTTTAAGTTAAGAAAGCTGTTTGAAGCCATTGACAGCACGATGCACAAAAGAAGCAGTACGGCCAAAAGCAGCAGCTGTGTGGCGTATTTGCGCATAAAATGGCGAATGCTGTTATTCATTCTGCCCCTCCCCAAAAAGTATCATATGGTTGACCTCTTCAGGAGTCGCTTTAGCTGCCTCCACAGGCGCAAGGCACCTTCCGCCCTTGACCACTATGATGCGGTCTGCCATATCAAACACCTGAAACAGGTTGTGGCTGACCATAAGGATACTCCGGCCGGAAGCCTTCATTCTTTTTATAAGCGACATCACCTGTCCGGTCTCCCTCAGCCCCATGGCCGATGTAGGCTCGTCCATTATAATTATTTCGCTGTCCTGATGTATCGCCCGAGCCACAGCCACGGCCTGGCGCTGGCCGCCCGATAAGTTTGCTGCCTCGGCTGTACAGTCTGGAATATTTATCTCCAGCTCGTCAAGAAGTCTTCTTGCCTCACGAAGCATAGCTTTTCGCCTTAGGAATATCCCTTTCCATAAAAGCTCCCGCCCAAGAAATATGTTGCCGGCAGCATCCCTTCGTCCGTCAAGGGCAAGGTCCTGATAAACCATAGTGATGCCCTGTTCGGCCGCAAGACGGGGAGTAATATGATGGAAGACCTGTCCCTTTATTTCTATTTCTCCCATGTCCGGCCTCTCATCGCCGCAGAGTATCTTCATAAGCGTGCTTTTGCCAGAGCCGTTATCGCCAACAATTGCGGTAACCTGCCCCCTGAGGGCCGAAAAAGACGCCCCCCTAAGCGCTGTCACATGGCCGAAGCTCTTGCATATGCCTTTCATACTGACGATCTCATCGCTCAAGATATCACTTCCCATAGCTTTATTTGCAAAGCCTATAAATGCTTCTCTATATATAGCATTTGTGCATAAATATCATTGTATATTTTTATATATTTTGTACAACCTGAATTATATTTGAATGTTCAGAAATTGTCAACAACTCGTGAGCTAATCAAGGCATACGTTTGCTCCCAAAACGGCATATATACGCAGCTTTTCTCTTCTTGGCACAATCTCCCGGCATGTCAGAACATCATACGGAGTGCACAATGCAAATAAAATGGACAGCGCAGTCTGCCAAGACCGCGCTGTCCATTTAAAAATACATCAGTTCGTTTATTCTTCGTAATACTCGATAAGCGCAGGCGTGCCAAGCTCGCCGTCTCCCTTTTCCTCAAGGGTCTGGTACATTCCCATTACAAGCTCCAGCATCTCAAGCTCCAGCCCTGCGCTTTGTGCCTCATCACAAGCTATCCCCATATCCTTTATGAAATGCTTTATGAAGAAGCCGGGGGCAAAATCTCCGCTGTCCATCTTCGGCCCCACATTGAGAAGCTGCCAGCTTCCGGCGGCACCGCCCGATATCGTCTTTATCATCGTGCCGACGTCAACTCCCATGGCCCTTGAGTATGCTATGGCCTCGCATACGCCGGATACTGCTCCCGCTATGGCGATCTGGTTCGCCATTTTTACGTGTTGGCCGCTTCCGGCCTTGCCAACATAATTAACGCTCTTGCCCATGGCCTCAAAAACCGGTATGCATTTGTCAAAGGCATCTCTGTCTCCCCCGGCCATAATTGCCAGAGTGGCGTTCCTTGCGCCTGTATCTCCGCCTGAAACGGGTGCGTCGATAGTCGAGATCCCTCTCTTTGCCGCCTCCTGATATATCCTTTTTGAAAGCTGCGGGCTTGTTGTGGTCATGTCTATCAGCACAGCACCCTCTTTTGCGTTTTCAATGATACCGTCATTTCCAAAATACACTTCTTCGACATCCTTCGGATAGCCTACTATAGTGATAACGATATCCTTGTTACGGGCGCATTCAGCCACTGTGCCGCACCACTCAGCCCCCTTGTCAATAAGACTCTGGGCCTTCTCCTTGGTTCGGTTGTATACCGATACTTTGTACCCCCTGTCCATAAGATGTCCGGCCATAGGCGCACCCATTACGCCCGTGCCGATAAAACCGATACTTTTCATAACTGCCTCCTCCAAAATTGTCACTATTTTAATATTATCATATAATATTATGGAAATCTATAGCCTCATAAAGGGAAGTGCCCAACAAAAAAAGTCTTGACAATAGGTCTTTGGTAGCATATATTAATTTACAACAATGCAATAAATAACAACCGCTGAATAGAAATAGTAACCCATGAGTATGTCATTAAAGAGAGCCGCGTAAGGTGTGATACGGCAATGAACGGCTTGGGCGAATGGATCTATGAGGGCAGCAGGAAAGCGCTTTGCGCGAGTAATGGCTGACGGGAGCTCCACCCGTTATCAAGGGAGGGTATATGACTGTATACTGAAAAAGTGGGCGTTTTACGTCAAATTGGGTGGTACCGCAGAGGCTTAAGCTTTTGTCCCTTTACCGGGGGCAAAGGCTTTTTTTGTTTTCCGGTAAAAAAGGTATCGCAGACGGCCTTAAGGTCTGACGGCGGATATCGGTTATTGCTTGTTTAATACAACATAACGGAGGAAAACAACATGAAAACAAAGCGTTTACCGGCGCTGTTGCTGGCTGCATGCCTCTGCCTTCCCCTCGGCTCCTGTGCCTTTTCGGCAAAGGATCCAGCCGCGGGTGAGCAGAATGGGCCAACGCAGGAAGAAAAAGCCCCCGCCAAAGATTCTCTCGTCATCGCCATCTCAAGTGAGCCGTCAACTCTCAATCCCTATGACCATTCGGCAGTGGTTTGCGGCTATATGAATCAGATGACCTTCAACAAGCTTTTCACCATAGACCTTGACACTCTTGAGCCTGTCCCCGAGCTTGTTGAAAGCTACAGCTGCTCGGATGATGGCCTTAACTGGAGCTTCAAGCTGAAAGAAGGCGTCAAGTTCCATAACGGAGAAGAAATGACCGCAGAGGATGTGTGCGCCTCGCTTGAATACGCCAAAACCTTCGCCTTCTGCACTCGTTATACAAGCTTCTGGACCTCGCTTGAGCCTACAGGAACATATTCCTTTGAGATAACCACAGTGAGGCCCTACAGCCAGGCTCTCTATGACCTTTCCGCCAACAGCGCCTGCATCGTCCCAAAAAGCCTTATTGAGAGCGGCAACGACTTCAACGCAAACCCTGTAGGCACAGGGCCCTATATCTTCTCCAGCAAATCCTCAGGCGACAGCATCACCTTCACTAAAAACGAAGATTATTTTGACCAAAGCCATATGCCGGAGATCAAAACCCTCACATGGAAAATCATCCCCGAGGGATCCTCACGCACCATCGGCCTTGAAACGGGAGAAATAGACCTTGTAATCGACGTTGAACCAAGCGATATTGAGAGGCTTCAGACTGAGGATGGCATTAATGTTCTCTCACTTGTGGGCACAAGGATAAACTTCATGGCTATGAACAGTGAGAAAGCGCCCTTTGACAATATCTATTTCCGCAAGGCTATAAACGCCGCGGTAGACAGGCAGGCCGTATCTGATGTCGCATCCGGCGGGCTGGGTGCCGTTTCCGTTTCTCCTAACCCGCAGGTATACCCCGGCAGCACGCTTGAAAACACCACCGATTATTCGCCCTCTCTCGCAAGAAAGTACCTTGGAATATCAGAGGTGGATACCCAAAGCCTTGTTGTAAAATGCCTGTGTTATTCTGACGAAACAAGGCGCTCAGCCGAGGTCATACAGGCCTATCTCCGTGAAGTCGGCATAACGATGGAAATAGAGAGCCTGGATTTTGCCGCTTTCCTCTCAAATATGCTTGACGGCAATTACGAGTGCGCCGTTGCCGGTTACAGCTCTACAAATATGCTGACATACATGAAGGGCCTGTGGTCCTCGGCGTCGATCGGTGCTTCCAATGCCTCAAGGATCAAAGATGCAGAGCTTGATTCACTTATCGATCTCGCTCAGACTCAGCTTGATGAGGATGAGCGAAATGAAACCCTGCTTGAGATATGCCGCAGGACAAACGAGCTTTCACTTCTTCTTCCGCTGTATACCTCTTCGGTCACAAGGGCTTATTCCTCAGACCTGACAGGCGTCAAAGCCTCATCTTCAGGACTGATGATATATCAGGATCTACGATTCGCAAACTAAAAAGCATCTGCGGGGGCGGGCCTTTAAAAAGGTCCGCCTTTTTTCCTTTTAATTCGCCTTTATGGTTTAGACGATTTGACTATACACAAACTATATTGTTAGCTAATATATCCAATAATCCATTTATATGTAAAAAAACCTACCTTCTTATTCCAAATAGGTATATTTTCTGTTACAATATTATTGACTTTTAAACGTTCAGAACCTTTGAGAAAATAATCATTTTCAGCTTGTACGCGGCTGAAAAAACACTTTAAAGTTTTCACTTCTACTTATTTTGATATAGAACAGGAAGGGATACAATGGCAAAATCACAGGGTCAAAAACTTAAGCTTCTACTTCTTAAAGATTATCTTTTGAGATATACTGACGAAAATCACCCGGTCACCGTAAACGATATGATTGCGCATTTGGCTCAGCATGGAATTTCTGCCGAGCGCAAGAGCATTTACGACGATATTATCAACCTGCAAAATTACGGGCTTGATATCGGAACCGTAAAATCAAAAGCTGTCGGATATTATATTATGTCAAGAGACTTTGAACTTCCCGAGATAAAGCTTTTGGTCGACGCAGTCCAGTCATCAAAATTCATAACACAAAGCAAAACTCTCACGCTTATACGAAAGATCGAAAGCCTTGCCAGCATCCACGAAGGCCAGTCGCTGCACAGGCAGGTCGTCGTGCAGAACAGGGTAAAATCTATGAATGAAAGCGTTTATTATAATGTGGATGCGATTTCTGATGCCATATCCAAAGGTGTAAAAATGTGCTTCAGGTATTTTGAATATTCCTCGGATAAGGCTCGGCATTACCGTCGCTCAGGCGAGTTCTATACCGTCAGCCCCGAGTTTATGGTGTGGGACGACGAAAATTACTATCTTGTTGCCTGCCCTGATGACAATGACGAAATGAGGCACTACAGAATCGACAAAATGAGCGATATCCAGCTTTCGCCGCAAACATCAAAGCCGCCAAAAACCGATCCCGCCACTTATACAAATACCCTTTTCGGCATGTATGCCGGGATGCGGAGAAATGTCCGTATAAAGTTTTCCAACTCGCTTGCCGGCGTGGTTATAGACCGTTTTGGCAAGAACCTCATATTCTCTCCCCATGGTTCCGAGCATTTCACAGTCAACGTTGACGTTTCGGTAAGCCCCCAGTTCATGGCCTGGATATTCGGCCTGGGGCAAGGGGCGGAAATTCTCTCGCCGGAGGACGTTCGCCAGCAGATGGCTGAAAGCCTGCGCCAAGTCATTGATATGTACGGTGCCAGTAAATAAACCGGATTCCCGCTGTTGCTTTTTCCCTTCTGCGGAGCTATAATTGTTCTGTTGCTTTATAGCGGCAAATCAATTTTTCAGGAGGCAGCTTTTATGAAAGAAACGGCAGTTTCCCAAAAACAGGCATACATCGTAGCTCTGCTTGCGGTAGGTATAAACTCGTTTATCTCCACGTTCCTTTCAATGATCCTCAAAACTGGAATGGATTCATCTGTTATTACATTTTACAGGCTTATAATCGTATCGGCAATAATGCTGCCAATGGCCTTTTCAAAAAAAGAATTCCGCAGCAATATCAGCCTTACCCCTCCCAGGGTCTGGAAGCTCTTTGCAGTATACTGCATGACAAAGGTCGGCGGCTTCGTTCTTTGGGCAGAGAGTCTGCGCATGGGTGCGCCCGCATTCACGATGACCACCCTTTCAAATATGGCGCCGATATTCGTCGTTGTGTTCGCCTATTTTCTTATGCAAGAAAAAACCTCCGTGCGGTCCCTGGGCGGAATAGCCGTATGCCTTGTCGGAGTAACAATAATCGGCATTGAAAACGTGTCCGCTCTGGGAAGCCCTGCCGCCCTCATCGTCATAGTCATCTGCTGCTGCTGCAACGCGCTCAACAGCGTTTTCGGGCGCATGGTGCGGCAGACTATGGAGCTTATACCCATGATGGGCATTTCCTACCTTACGGCGGGGATTCTCTCGGGGATTTATGCCTTTGTCCGGGGGGCTGACTTTACTATCCCAAAAGAGGCGCTTCTTCCTCTTCTTGGCGTAAGCCTTATCTGTACCCTTATAGGACATTCCCTCAACATCTGGTCCCTCAAATACCTCAAGTCGGTAACAGTATCCGTCATAAACCTCATAGGTCCGTTCTTCACTGCTATCTCGGCCTTCTTCCTTTTGAACCAGGTTCCAAGGCCCATCGTTTTCGTAGGGGCTCTCTTTATGATAGCTGGCCTGCTGCTTTATCAGCGTTCAGAAATAAAGGCCGCACATGAGAAGCAACAGATAGATGCTCAAAGTGAATGAGCGTGCAAGCATTTCAGCTGAAGTTTTTTAACAGGATATAAAATGCGCTTTGATTTGGCTTTTAAGCTAAATCAAAGCGCATTTTCAATTTAAACAAGATCTCTTCCAGAGCGACTTACTCATAAGATGAAGCCTGCAATACCCTGGCTCATCAAAGACTACACAGTTATCCTTATAATTATTTGACGCAAAGAACTCCATATCGCCGTTGGGAAACACCCCTTTTTCATCAGATATGACATAAACCTCGTCAAAATCATGAGCAAGATAATCCTCCAGCGCTCGCAAAGATGGTGACTTATAATCCCACAGGCTGTCAGTTCGATAAACGCAAGTGATAAAAGCCGTGCGTTCTCCCCTTGGTATGTCATATGGAACAACAATAGAAGGTACATATTCAGCCCCGCCCGCCATTGCTCCTGATATGATATTTATAAAACCGAAGGTCTTCAGCCCCATGCCTTCAAGAAAAGAAACTTTGCTTCCAAAGCCTGCTGAGCAACTCCTGCCAATGCAGCCTCCCGCAAGATAATAATTATCTCTCGTTATCGGTACTACCCTTCCAACCGCCTCAGCTCTTCCAATCGCAGGCGCATAAGCCTTTTCTTCCGGCTTATCTCCGACAAGCAGAGCATCAAGAAACTTTTTGCCAAAAGGGCTATAGTATCGTCTGCCGCCCTCCACAGTCATAGTTGGATAATACATCTTTAGGCTTTTGGCAAGTTCGAAATCTCCAGATATATCATGAAGCCTTATATCAAATTTGCCCCCATATTCCTGAAGGAGTGAGATCATCTCACAGTTCAGGGGACACATATGTGACCAGTAATAAAAATCAAGCCTCATTATTCCTTACAGCCTCCATACAACTGTGGCCTTTGCGTGCAAACTTCGAAAAGCATAAAATATATTATGGCTGATTTTGTCCTATCATTTATATAGCTATATATTATTTTATATAAGTAACCGCTTATTTCTTTACAAAAAACCATTTAGTCAGGCGAAGCAGCGCCTTTATTCCCTCGCCCGTGCCGATATCATGCCCGGCATATGGCACAAGCGCTATATGGCAGCCCTTCGCAAAAGCAAAATCCCTTGCTGCCTTTGGGGATACCACAGTGTCTGCAAGGCCGTGTATCATATATATATCAGCCTTTTGTGGCAGCTCCATGTCAAATGGAGAACGCAGCGCAAGGCTGTCAAAAAACTCGCCGCTCAAGCGCATTTTGCCGCCAAAACCAGGGTCATACTCATAATAACCTTGACTTTCAAGCTGATAGAGAACCTCATCGGTTTTTACTCCAAACGTCTTATCCATATCTACGGCTGCACAGCGTAAAAACGCCTTATTGCCCCATCCCTTCCCCGAGCACAGATGGCATATGACACAATACCCGCCGAAACTTGAACCGAAATAGACGATCTCAGCCCCCGGCAACCGGTTTCTTATATAGGTTTCAACACATGCCATATCCCTTAGGCATGCGTCTACCGTCAAGCTTTCAAAAGGTGCCTCGCTCTGCCCATGACAGGGGAAATCAAAAGCGATAGCGCCTATACCAATAGCATTTAAGTGGGCCAGCATCATCTGGGCCGTCCCGCTCTCCTTGCTGCTTGCAAAGCCATGAGCGATTATGCACACCATGCTCTCCTCGCCGCTTATGCGGCAATCGCACGGTATCTTATACCCGCCCGGAGAATCGAGAAACAAATTACACATAAGCTCTCCTTTAAAACCACGTTATAAAGCACAGGTAAAGCTTATCACAAAGGGTATCAGTAAGCAAGCCCCAGCAGTCTCATTCCTAATTGTTTAAAAAAGCTCTCCCTCTCCCCGGACACATCAAACCCAAGAGATTCTTCCGCTATCTCCTTTGCCGCCAAGCGGTCAAGTTCTGAGGCTCTGTGCCATGCGCTAGTACGTGCCTCCCTGCCTGCTTTGTCACACAGCTCGTAAAAAAGCGGCTCATATATCTTCTTTTCACCTGCAAGTCTCAAAAGCAGAACATTTCTTGCCCTTACCCCAAGAAAATGAAAATAGTCAAGAATGATCTTTTGATATTCCATGTCAAGAGGAATACCCTCAAAAATCTCCGCCGGCAATCGTTCCCTTTGAAAAAGAATTATATTCCCAAGAGCATCAGGGGTCATTTCCCAGAAGGTAGCTTCCATAGCAGGGCAGGACGATTCATCAAGAACAGGCTTTGGGCAATTTTCCATTTAAATCACTCCTCTGATATCAGCATACAAAAATATCTGTACCATAAACCTCCCTGCGAATTTTTGTTTGATATTTCATGTGCGGCAGGATATAATTCAGCATATAGCCAAAGATAAATGCAAATGATAATTTAAAAGAACGCTTGGCCTGTCATGGATTTATAAAATATGCTACGTTATGTATCGGCCTGTTTTACAAGCGCACAAGAAAACAAAAGGAGCTGTTATTATGGATCTCAGCCAGTCTTTTACACAAGAGCTTATTGAAAGCTATGAAATATCAAAAAAGGAGCTTGGTTATTATCCGTCCCGCTTCGTTCAGATGCTCTCGCAAAAGGGCGGTGTTGAAACAGCCCGAGCTATTATAGCTAAAGGAGATGTTTCAGAAGGATTTGAAAAACTCAGCGCATCTTCAAGGCTTGACCTTTCTATGGAAGCTGCTGTCATTGACCCCAAATATTCCGTGCTTTTCACAGATGATGAGGTAAATCACTGCTTCGCCCTTTTGTGCGAGTGCGGCTACTTTAAAATATAACCATAACCTGCGCCGATATCCCGGCATAATATAATATCGGAAGGCAAGCCCTTCCGATATTATATTATGGGGTGCTTTGATGAAACGTATCCTTTTGACGATGATGTCTGTTATGGCGGTTGTTGCCCTTATCGCAGGCATATTTGACCCCGAAAGGCCCATGTTTGATCTCTTTCAGGAGCCCGATTCTAAAGAGGAGAAGAGCATGGCTGTTTTTGACGGGCCCGGCTCTTTTTCCCTTGCAGCCGAGCTTTGCCTTGACGGTAAAGATCTGCTTTGCGGCATTCTTGGGGTAAAGCTGAAGGCCGGGCTCTATGTTGAGCTTAACACCTGGGATCAGGAGGAAGTTTACCCCAATCAGGTGCGCCCCTGGCTTTTGGGTCGCCTTTCCAGCCCTTTTGGGCAAGCTTCCGGCCCCTTTTTCCTATGTTCTTCCGACCGCAAAAATTGCTTCAGCCGGCAACAGTTTAGCAGTGACATTCCCTATTGTGTCACAACACTCCCCTATCCCACCACTCCCGCAACTTCCAACACTATGATTTATAGCGCATAATGAGCGTGAGTGACTCTTCTGCACCTTTATCTCTCATGATTTCTCGGCCATTATAATTTTAACGCCCGGAAGGATAAATCCCTCCGGGCATTTTTGAAAGCAATGTTATTTTTTTTCGGTCAAGGGAAGATTATATTCCGTCAAATACCACTTACCTGAAATCTTAACAAGCCTTGCTATCCCCGTGAAATCCGCCGATCCGTCAGGCCCTTTGAAAGTGGCCGTAAAATCCACATCGACAAGCGCTGATGCGCCGTAGGATTTCCTTGCCGCTTTGAGCGCTGTCGACGAACCCGAGGTTTCCTTGTCGACCTTAACCGAAAGAGTAAACTCTCCGCCCACGGCCGCCATTTTTTCTTGCTGACATGCCTGGAGTATGCCTATTGAGGTTCCGTAAAAAGTAAAATCATCATAACACATCTGCCTTATATCATCCACAAGATAAGGCTGCATGTTTCTTATCCTCGTCTCGGAATAAAGTGCGGTAAAATAGCCCTCGAGGGTATTTTGGGGGTTTGCCTGGCTGCCGAACATATTGTAGGCAATCAGCGCCCCTATTACTATGACCAGCAGGACTGCCACAATAGCTATGACAATCTTGAGATTCATTTTTTTATTTTCCTTGGCTTTTCCGCTCATATGTGATCTCCCATATACTCATTGATTATCCTGACGCCAGCATCCATGATACGTTCAGCCGCGTCAGCGGCCTCGGATAACGTATGGCCCATGCCGTGGCTGTAAAGCTTCAGCTTGGGTTCTGTTCCCGACGGCCTTATCCAAAGCCTTCCTCTGTTAAAATCCACCCTCACAGTGCTCTGGATTTCCATAAGCTCAAAGCCGTCAGCCCCGTATCCGGGAGGCCCGGGCACTTTGCTTATTCCCAAAGCAACGCGTTTAAAAACCTCTGCGGCGCTTATGTCACCCGTGGGGAAGCTATGCCATCTTTCGTCAAAAAACCCGGCCTCCTCCATAAGGGAAATGGCTCCTTCGCGAAGGCTTTTCCCCTTTTGTGCCCATCTTCCGGCAGCCGCAATGGCTGTCATTCCGGCGGAGATACCATCCTTATCCCACACCCTGCCGGTCATATATCCAAAGGCCTCCTCAAAGGCCAAAATCACAGTTATGCCTTCCTTCTGCAGCTCAGCCCTCTTTCTTGCCATATTTTTAAAGCCCGTCGGGGTGATATATACGCGCATCCCCCGCTTTTCCGCAAGCGCGGAAGCAAGGCCGCCGCTGACGTATGTGGTGATTAGCGCCATTTTTGATATATCATCTCCGCCTTTTTCCCACAAAAGCTGGTCAAGCAGCAAGGCCGCCATACGGTTGGGGTTTATCTGAGAAAAAACCCCCTCATGTGCCTCCATAGCCCCCATCCTGTCACCGTCTGGATCTAGGGCAATCACAAGCCCGGCCCCTACCTCCCGCGCTCTGGCACAGGCCATATCCATGCTTAAAAGCGACTCAGGATTAGGCGATGCCACCGTGGGGAAATCTCCGTCAGGTTCCATTTGCTCAAAAACAGGGATAACATCAAACCCACAAGCGGAAGATGCCCTCATAAAAAGCCTGCCAGACACGCCGTGAAGAGGGGTGAATACAGCCTTCACGCCCCGTCGGGGCATGCTTATACTTTTGATATATTCCTCCTCCACATTGGCAGAGAGCTCCTTTACACCGGAAGCCGCCGGCACACTTTGGGGGATATCGTTTTCTTCGGCCCTTCGCTGTATACCCTCGGCATATTCGTCAGTGATCAGGGCTCCGTCAGGCCCGTACATTTTAAGCCCGTTATATTCTTTTGTGTTGTGGCTTGAGGTTATATTAATCCCGCCGTCAAATCCGCAGTATCTTACAGCAAAAGACAGCATAGGCGAAGGCGCAAATCCCCCGCCTATAACGTAAGGCTCAATGCCTCCCCTCACCATCGCCGAACAGGCGGCGTCAAGAAAACTCTCTCCTCCATGGCGGCAGTCTCTGCAAAGAAGCGCCTTACGGCCCCCCTTTGAGGCAAGCTCCCGGGCAAAAGCGAGGGCATATTTATATACGGTAAAAACATTTATCCTGCCCAAGCCGCTCCCCATAATCCCCCGAACTCCCGAGGTGCCAAAGCCAAGAAGCTGATGCTCTGCGTTTTTCTCGCAGCCAATTTTAAAATATTCCATTAAAAACCCTGCCGCTGCTTTATTTGCTTATACTCTATTATATACATTAAACAGTCAAAATCAAGGAACATTTGCCCTTTTCTCCATTTAACAAATTACTTACAAAGATGGCATTGTTTTTTAATATTTCCAGGTTACAATAAAAGCACAGAAACAAAAGGAGGCATTCGAGATGGATGACTATAATAACGGATACAAGGATGATCTTTATATGGATGAAGACATCACAAACTTTCAGGTGCTTCCCGATGGCCCCCAAAAGCCTCATAAGGCAAACGGCAGCGGGAAGAAGAGCAGGAACAAATTCCTGAGGGGAGCTCTGGCCGTTGTGCTGGCGCTGGGCCTTATGGCAGGTGTTTCCGTAGGCTCGATCATGGGCTATGTCTGGTATACGGATAAGAACGGCGGCACAACACGGGGATCCACAGTCTCCGGTGGGACAAAGGTTATCTACACACTGTCACAGTCAAACAGCGCCCTTACAAGCCAGGAGATATACGTCAAAGCTTCTCCATGGGTCGTTGCGATAACCTCACAGAGCCGCACCCAGTACGGGATGGCCACAAGCTCCGGCACAGGCATTATCATGAGTCAAGACGGCTACATCATAACAAACCACCACGTTATAGATGGAGCAGCCACAATTACAGTTACCCTTGGCGATGATAAAGAGTATGAAGCTAAAGTCGTAGGCAGCGAAGCAAAAAGTGACATCGCCGTTTTAAAGATCGACGCTACCGGTCTTGAGGCGGCTGAGTTCGGGCAGTCCTCCGAGCTTGTCACAGGCGACGCGGCAATCGTCATCGGCAACCCCCTCGGCCTTGATTTTGCCGATACAATGACTCAGGGCATAATTTCCTCTACAGAGCGTGAGGTACAGATTGACCAGTATATCATGACACTGATCCAAATCGACGCTTCAGTAAACCCCGGAAACTCCGGCGGCCCCCTTATCAACAGCCGCGGTCAGGTAGTCGGCGTAGTAAACGCCAAAATAGCCGAAGACAATGTCGAGGGCATAGGCTTTGCAATCCCGATAGATACAGCCCTTGATATAGCCAATGATCTTATCAAATACGGCTATGTGACAAACCGCCCCATGCTTGGCATAACAGTGCAGAGCATCTCTCAGGAGCAGGCGCAGTACTATGGCTACGAAGCCGGCATTACGGTAACAGACATCACAGCGGGCAGCTGTGCGGAAGCAGGCGGCATGAAGATAGGCGATAAGATCCTTGCTTTTAACGGAGTTGAGGTTAGTGACGCAGCCGAGCTCAATTATCAAAAGGATAAGTGCAGCATAGGCGATACCGTAACCGTAACCGTTGAAAGAAACGGCGAGAAGCTCGATCTGTCAATAACCTTGACAGGCGGCTCAGCAGCCTGATTTCAAAAAAATCAGCTCAAAAGCGGAGCAAAATCAGGTTCATATTATATTTACAGTTTTAATACAGAACGTACACACATTTTTCCAATCCTTATGATACTATTTATTTGCAGCAATACCTCTCTTTAATCCCCCTTACAAAAACAAGTGTTTTGCAAAAAGCGAAAAGAAATCCCCAACCCCTGGGGGTTTCTTTTCTTTTATTCTATGTCAAAACCAAAAAGCTTTTCTTTTTCAGCAGTATCTGTTAGACTTGTTTTGACAAATACAATGAAAAAAAGGAGAACATTATGCAGCTTTCACCTTCTGAAATAACATATCTGGCCTCGTGCTTTGAAAAGACTAACCCTCTCAGCCCATTCGTAAACAATAAAAAAGATCTTCTGGGAAGCGAGGCTGATACCCTCACGGAAAAGGGCATCTTAAATGGCGGCGTGCTGACGCAGGAAGCGGCGGAACTTCTTTTCCCCTTGTCCAGGCCCGAACGCTGCTCAAGGATGATACTTCAAAAGCCTTTCTGCCTTCTTGAAAAATACACATACCTCAACTCCGGCAGGCTCACGCTGGCCGAAAGCGATGGGCAGGGCCTTGTTATAACCGCTCTGGAGGGTGACTCTTCCGCTGTGATAGATGTGCTTGACGATTTTTGCCCAGGCTCCTCAATAAAAAACTCAGGCATTCACATAACTTTGCCGCCCACTCAGGCTATCGTGCTTTTAGCCTGCATCGACTTTTGCCGTGTAAAAGCGCTGGGAGCCTATCTGTCCGGTCAGGGCGCCGACATGACCTTTACATCCTCCGATATCGCCTCTCAGCTTGAGTCAGGCTTTATCAACGGGCTTGTCTACGGCCTTTCCGGCAACTGCGGAGTAAAGCTGCCGGAAAACGCCACAGTCCCGTCTCTGATGGTGATTTTAGAGCAGCAGGGCGTTATCGCGCCCTCAGGTGAAAAAGGTATTTATGCCCTGACGCCTGATTACCGCCTTTTTGCATCCAACTTTCTTATATATGATTCTCTTATGCTTCTCGAGGCATTCGAGCTTACCGGAGAAAATAAAATGGCCGCTTCGATGGACCTCTGCTTCTGCTGCGGTATGCACGATATAATAGCCTTTTCCGCTACGCCTGAGGGCTTCGAAATAACCTCGTTAAGCGGGGCCGAGCTTCGTTCCCGTATGAAAGATACTCTCGACTGCCCGTCTTTCAGTTCTGATGGGAAATAATATCTGCGCCAAGTACCCAGAGATACCGCATTATCCCCATTGGCAAAGCGAGCATTAATTCCATATGTATATATAACAATAAGCCGGCGCGTTGTAGGACGCGCCGGCTTATTGTATTTCACTCTTTTGACGCAGCAAGCTTATTTTAACAGAGCATCCTGTTCCGATTGCAATTCGTCCCATTGTTTATTAATTCTCATCCCATTGCTCCCTGCTCTTTCTATCGCTCCTGAACGCATAAGCGCAATTTTGGCGCACGCAGGCCCTGTCAGCTCATATAAAACAGAGGAAGATAATATTATTGTCAGCAGCATGTTGCCCTCGTATTGGGGCAAAACCCTTTTGCCCAAAAAGGCAAGGCCGATAGCTACCCCGGCCTGAGGTATAAGTGCCAACCCCAGGTAATCCCGGCATTCCCTCGTTGTTTCCGCAATAACACAGCCCAGATAAGCTCCGAGATATTTCCCAGCGATACGAATCAAAAAGTAAGCTGTTCCTATAACTCCAAGCGTCTTAAAGGAGCCAATATCAAGGCTCATCCCCGACACAACAAAAAATATAGATAAAATAGGGGGGGTAAATCTTTCAACCTGACGGTAAAGCTCCTCATCGTTTGTAATATTGATATAGGTGGCGCCAAACAGCATACATGCCAGCAATGGCGATATGTCCACCAGAGCGCAAAGCCCGCCTATACAAAGCAGCAGCGCAACGGTCAGTATAAGCCGGTTGTCTTCGCTGCGGGAAGGTGTCATCAGCCGGCTCAGCAAAATACCGCATGCGACGCCTAGCCCCAGCGCTCCTAAATTGTACACTACAGGCATAATGATTTCAAAAGGTGAAACGTGCGCTCCTTTAGTAATATTTACTATTGCTGCGGCGAAACTGAATACGCCAAGGCACACCGCATCGTCAAGAGCCACAACCTGCAAGAGGATATTGACAAAGCTGCCCTTGGCATGGTATTGCCTTATGGTTGCCATTGTGCTTGCCGGAGCCGTAGCCGTGGCTATCGCCCCCAAAAGCAGGCAGAATGCCCAGTCAAGGCCGAACAGAAGCCGCATTGACAAAGTAATCGCTATTCCGGCAAGCATCGATTCCATCAGCGTTATAGCGAATATCCCCCTACCAGTTTCCAAAAAAGATTCTTTTTTAAAAAACCGGCCTACGCCAAACGCAATAAACGCCAAAGCGATATCGCTTACAAAATCCATATTCACAACCATTTGGCTGGGGATAATGCGAAGAAAATGCGGCCCGATCAAAATGCCTGCGATAATATATCCCGTTACATTCGGCAGCTTTGCCAGCTTCGTGATTCTGGTAAGCAGAAAACCAGAAAACAAAATTGCCGACAACGACAAAAGAACCACTGTAGTGTTGTTTACGCAGCTTATAATGTTTTCCATCACTTCACACTCCCCTTGCGTATAACATTTTTTAAAGCAGCTTTATTCCTAAGCTTTCCCGTTTTTTTCGGCACCCCTCTGTGACCGCCCTTGCCTTTGATATCTGCTTATGCTACTATTGTATTAGCAAATGTGTTAAAGTAAATTTATTGTTTCTTATTATAATATAATAAATTGTTATAACTGGAGATGACAGGATGATTGACCCCAAACTTTATACGTTATTGGCTGTGGTTGAGCTTAACAGCTACACGCGGGCAGCCGAGCATCTCTCTTTAACACAGCCTGCTGTTACTCAGCATATAAAGCAGCTCGAAAAAGAGCTGAACATCAAGATATTTAACCGTGTGGGGAATGAAATAAAGCCCACAAATGAAGGGCATATCGCAATTCGATATGCCCGAAGGAGCATTGCCTTATATAAGAGCATGCAGCAGGATGTTATGGATGAAAAGCGCCATAAACGGCGCCTGACTGTCGGCATTACCCACACTGCCGAAAGCAATGCAGTGGCGGAGGTATTGGGAAAATACAGCGCCGAAAACCCAGGCACCAGCATAACAATCATTACTGACACTATAAGCAATCTTTATGATATGCTTAAAAATTATGAGGTGGATTTAGCTGTTGTGGAGGGCAAAATACAAGATGACAGTATCAACTCCCTACTGCTCGATACCGATTCCCTTGTGCTTGTGGTGTCAAACAACCACCCTCTTGCCAAAAAGAGCATGGTAACGATAAGCGAGCTGAAAAAAGAACCTCTGATTCTCCGCAGGCCCTCCTCAGGCACAAGAAACCTCTTTGCTGCACATCTCGAAAGCAACAACATTTCTCTTGATGACTTTAACGTTATTCTGGAGGTAGACAATATCGCCACGATAAAAGACCTCATACGGCGGGATATCGGGGCATCCATACTTTCGCGCAGCGTATGCCTTGACGAGCTTAAGAAAGGGAAAATCACGGTATTGCCCATCGAGAACCTGGGCATGATCCGCGAGATCAATATTTTGTACCACACCGATTTCAAGCATATGGATATTTTACAGAACATTATGAAGGAGTATAACAGAGTCATACGGTTCTATACGCAATAATTAAAAACAACGGGTGCGGCCGCTTTGCCACCCCGTTGTTTATTAGTATCAATGCTTTTTATTACCTTATGAAATTAGTAAATACCCTTTTTTCTTCTTCCGGCTTGCTTATACCGTTTTGCCTGCCCGCCTCAATACATTTGAGAAGCCATGCCATATTGCGTCCCAGATAACGCATGACCTGCATTCCCTCAAGATCCTGCCTGACCTGCTCGGGAATATTTCCATGAACCATGTTCCAGTACCTTGAAGAGACTACCGGCATCTGGCTTATGGTGAAATATTTGTTCAGCTGGTCAAGCGAGGCCGTCGCGCCTCCCCTGCGGCAGCTTACGACAGCGGCCCCCGGCTTCATCGCAAATGCACTGCCGCCGCTATAAAAGCATCTGTCGAGGAATGACGATGCCGCCCCGCAGATCGATGCATAATGTACAGGTGCGCCAAGGATAATCCCGTCGGCCTCCTTGGCCTTGGCTACAAAGGCGTTAACCCCGTCATTGTCGCCGAAAACACACTTTTCAGAGCTTTTGCAGGCGCCGCACCCCGTACATCCCAATATTGGCTTGGAGCCGACAGATACCATCTCCGTGTCTATCCCTTCTTTTTTAAGGGTATCAGCCACCTCGCAAAGAGCGGTATAGGTGCACATTTCCCCTCTGGGGCTTCCGTTGAAAAGCAGTACCTTCATGTTTTTTGACCTCCTGTAATATAAATTTGTTTTCAGTCAGAGCATACCATAATTATTTTAACGTTGCAATCACATGGCTTTGTTTGATATAGTAATAATATATGACATGCCTTACATAGGGGGCTTATTAATGGACAAAAAAGACGAAATAATCATTCAGCAGCTCGAGCTGATACGCACAATGACAGAAAATAATCTGAGCCGTCTCTCCGGCGATCTTTGGGGAAACCCCCAGACGCCTCAGCCCACAAAGGGAAGCGGCAGCCCCAAAAAGGCCGAACCTCAAAAGCCCGCTCAGACTTGCGAGGCGGCGCCTGCCAAGGAAGAAGAAAAGACCCCCACCATTGAGGAACTCAAGGCCGAGCTTAACGGATACATCGGGCTTGACAATATCAAGAAAGAAGTCAACAACCTTGTCAACATGGTAACCGTTCACAAGATGCGTAAAGAGCACAACCTACCCACAGTGGATCTTTCTCTCCATATGGTCTTTTCAGGTAATCCCGGCACAGGAAAGACGATGATAGCCCGCCTTATGTCAAAGATATATAAATCGTTAGGCATACTCTCCAAGGGGCATCTGACTGAAGTTGACCGCAGCGGGCTTGTTGCAGGCTATGTAGGCCAGACAGCGATTAAAACCGCAAAGGTGATCGAAAGCGCCAAGGGCGGAGTTCTCTTTATAGACGAAGCCTATGCCCTCTCCGACAAGGGCGAAAACGATTTCGGCCATGAGGCTATTGATACGCTTCTCAAAGCCATGGAGGATAACCGTGAAGACCTTGTGGTGGTCGTTGCCGGGTACGACGGGCTAATGGACGATTTTATACACTCCAATCCCGGGCTGGAGTCTCGATTTAACCGTTTCCTTCATTTTAAAGACTACACCCTTGATGAAATGATGGAAATATTCAGGCTGCAGTGCAAAAAGAGCTGCTATACTCTTAGCCCTGAGGCCGAAGCTGAAGTCCGGCAGCTCATAGATGATTCAAACAACAATTCCGTAAGCTTTGGAAACGCAAGGGGAGTTCGCAATATTTTTGAGAATGTCCTTGTGCATCAGTCAAACCGCTTAGCCTCATCAAGCGATATAACAGCCGAGACTCTTATGGAGATACGCCCTGAGGATGTTCTTGCCGCCGCAGGCAAAGCGCCTTGTGACAAGCCCTCTCCCTCCGGTGATGATGGCCCTGAGGCTCCGCCCCCTCCCGCGCCGGAAAACAGCAGTAAATAATATATATTCAAAAGAAATAAAAAAATCACCGCGCAGGAATCTCAAGCAACCTGCGCGGTGATTTTTATATAAAAAGAAAGAAGAAGTGGGCTTACTGCTTTTTGCCGTCTATCAGCATTATGTCTATATCCGAATAATAATCGAAGGGGTCTCCGCTCCAAAGCAGAAGGTCGGCATCTTTCCCGCTCTCGACGCTCCCCACTTTACTGTCTATGCCCGCAAGCCTTGCAGCCTTTATCGTAAGGCCCTCCAGCGCAGCTTTTTGAGACATGCCGTATTTGTGAAGCAGCGTGAGATACTGCGGCGCAAGCTGGCCGTTGAACATCGGGTGGCCCAGCATAAGCGCATAATCAAGGCCGCTTTTTTCAATAACGGCCCCATTTTCCAGCATTCTCTGTGAGGTCTCGGCTGTCGGACCGCCCCCGTAAAGAGATCCGATAATACATCTGGTTCCGTGCTCAATAAGCCAGTCAGCCATAACCGCGGCATCATAGGCCATATCCACCGTATAGTTGAGGCCAAACTCCTCAGCTATACGCACGGCTGTCCTTATATCGCTCTCGGAAATCGCGCTGAACTTTACAAGCATGCCATCAAAGACTCTCATCAGAGATTCATACTTTATATCAAAGGTGGCTTTCTTGTCTTCCTGGCGTTTTTCCCTATAATATTTTGCCTTATAAAGCTCGCCTCTGATGATAGCAGCAGAACCCATTCTCGTAGAGGGCGATTTCCCTTTTTTGCCGAAAACCTGCCTCGGCTCGCTTGTCAAGACAAAGTGGAATGCCGCCTCAGTGGAAATCACGCGGCTTTCAAAACTCTCTCCCCCGGTTTTTACGGCCACATATGTGCCCCCGATAAGGTTATTGCCCCCCGGCCCGGTGACAGCTGTTGTGACGCCCCCAAGACGCATCATCTCAAACCCCTCGTCCCAGAGATTTATAGCGTCTATAGCCCTCATCTGCGGCACCGATGGGCCTGATTCCTCGTTGGCATCATTTCTGTCAAAGCGGTAGACCTGATTCATCAGCCCCACCATGCAGTGGGGATCTACAAACCCAGGCGTTACTATTCTTCCTCCGGCCTCGATCACCTCTTCGCTCTCCAAAGGCTCAAGACCTCTGCCAATCTCGGCAAAAACGCCGTTTTCTATCCGTATGTCACGCGGCTCTTTAAAACAGCCTGACATATCTATAAGAAGGCAATCCCTTATCAGCATGTGCAAACCTCCCCGTTCATAAGCCTGATCTTTCCGTCTATCATGACCATATCCGGCCTGCTCATGGTATCCAGCGGATGCATATTCCAAATGACTATATCCGCGTCTTTTTTTGGCTCGATGCTGCCAACTCTATCGGAAACATCTGTAAACCGGGCGGCATTGATAGTAAGGGCCTCAAGTGCCGTTTCTTTAGAGAGCCCTCTTTTGACAAGAAGCGCGGCCTGCATCAAAAGGCCCTCCATCGGTATAACACCGCTGTCTGTTGCTATTGCGAATGGTATTCCCTCTCTCTCAAGTATCGCCCCTGCCTCATATGTCTTTTTGGATATCTCAAGTTTTCCCTTGCCTCCGGCTATAGGCCCGATGATGACGGGATATCCCGCCTCCTTTAGCTCTTTTGTTATAAGATAGCCCTCGGTGCAGTGCTCTATGGATATGCGAATACCAAACTCCTTGGCGATGCGTATAGCCGTCATGATATCATCGGCCTGGTGCGCGTGTATCTTGACTATCATGCCGTCAAAAGCACGCATGAGGGAATGAAGGTGAATATCGTAGCTGAAGCCGCTTTTTTTGTCCCCCGCCTGATGGGCAAGCCATTTTTCCCTGTATTCCCTCGCCTTGAAAAGCGCCTCGCGGATAAGAGCCGCGGCCCCCATGCGTGTTGAAGGCGACTTTCCTATTTTGCCGTAATTGAGCCTGGGGTTTTCACCCAGAGCCATCTTGAGCGTCAGCTCCTCTGAGATTATACGGCTTTCAACAGAATCTCCGGCGCTTTTTATACCCATGAATACTCCGCCAATAAGGTTTGAACTGCCCGGCCCGGTTATAAGTGTGGTAACGCCGGTCTTAAGCGCGCGCGTAAACTCCGGCGCGTTAAAATCTAGGGCGTCGAGAGCTCGAAGCCCGCCAAGGGTGGGATGAGTCTTTTCGTTTGTGTTCTGGCTATCCAGCGAGGACGTGCCGATGTGACAGTGTGACTCAACAAGCCCTGGCGTAACTATCCTGCCTCCGGCGTCTATCTCTTTACATCCCTCCGGAGTGAGTATGGTGTTTTCCACCCGTTCTATCTTGCCGTCATGTACAAGTATGTCTGCCATGCCTCTCGGGATAGTCCCCATTGACATGAGGTCGCAGTTTTTTATAAGTATCATAAGCTTTTCGCCTCCGCATTTCTTATGGCCTCGATCTCGGAGGGAGACGCGTAAACAAAATGCTCCGGGAACACCTCTGTCATCGAGGGCTTTTCATTTGTATAATCGTGCATAGATGGGTCGTATGAGAACCGCTCTCTGTAACGCTCTGTTATTGGGTTAGGTTCAGGTATGGCTGAAAGCAGGGATTTTGTATAGGGGTGCAAAGGCTTACTGTATATCTCTGAGGCATTTGCCACCTCTAAAAGCTTGCCCTTATACATTACTCCCACTCTGTCAGAAAAGTATTTAACAACAGAAAGGTTATGGGCGATAAAAAGTATCGTAAGCCCAAGTTCCTCTTTTAAGTCATTGAGCAGGTTGATAACCTGCGCCTGAACCGATACATCAAGCGCCGAAACGGGCTCGTCGGCAATTACCATGGACGGATTTATGATTATAGCTCTTGCTATGCCTATCCTCTGCCTCTGGCCGCCGGAAAACTCGTGCGGATACCGGGAGGCGTGCTCTCTTGTAAGGCCCACCTTGTCAAGGATATCGTATACCCTCTTCTGTATCTCGTCTTTATCCTTAATTCCCCTTACCCTAAGCCCCTCGCCTATTATCTCGAGTATTGTCATTCTGGGGTTTAAAGATTCTATGGGGTCTTGAAATATCATCGATACCCGGTCAGTTATATACCGCCGCTTCTCTTTATCCATACGGCCAGTAAGCTCTCGGCCCTCAAGTTTGATTGATCCGGAAGTAGGGTTATACAGCCTTATGAGGCAGCGGCCGGTAGTCGTTTTGCCGCAGCCCGATTCTCCCACAAGCCCAAAGGTCTCCGAGCGGCGGACCTCAAAGGAAATATCATCGACAGCCTTGACCAAATTGCGCTGATGGCGCCTTCCCGAAATAAACTCCATTCCGAGATGCTCTACCTTGAGCATGACATCCTTATCTTCCCTGTCCATTCAGCACAGCCTCCTCTCTCTGCATCCTTTGAATCCGCTCCTTGAGTGCCTGAGGCATATCTACCTTTGGCGCCATCGGGTGCATAAGCCATGTGGCGGCATAATGAGTATCGCTCACCTTAAAGAATGGCGGATGCCGCTTGAAATCTATGTTCATGGCGTAAGCGTTTCTCATGGCAAAGGCATCGCCCTCGGGGGGTTCGAGCATATTTGGCGGCGTTCCCGGTATAGCCAAAAGCCTTCCTTTTGTCTCCATATCGGGCATTGAGGCCAAAAGAGCCCATGTATACGGATGTCTCGGCTCAAAGAAAATATCCCGGCATGTGCCGTATTCAACTATTTTTCCTGCGTACATTACATATACTCTGTCAGCCATATTGGCAACAACGCCCAGGTCATGGGTTATGAATATTACCGATATGCCTTTATCGCGCTTTATATTGTTTATAAGCTCGAGTATCTTTGCCTGCACCGTTACGTCAAGGGCCGTGGTCGGCTCATCGCATATCAGAATATCTGGGTCATTTGCCAAGGCTATGGCGATGACGATGCGCTGGCGCATGCCGCCGGAAAACTGGAATGGATACTGCTTAAACCGCCTTTCAGCATCCGGTATGCCCACATCCTCCATCAGCTCAAGCGCCCTTTTCCTTGCCGCTTCCCTGTTCATGCCCTTGCCGAGAACAAGCACCTCGGTTATCTGTCTGCCTATAGTCATAAGTGGGTTTAAGGCGCTTAGCGGGTCCTGAAATATTAGGCCGATCCGCTTGCCCCTTATGTTTTGAAACTGTTCCTCATCTATCTTCGTAAGGTCCGTGCCATCATACTCTATCACGCCCGAATCAATAGAAGCATTTTTAGCCAATATTCCCATGATGGATTTTGCCGTAACGCTCTTGCCTGAACCGGATTCGCCAACTATAGAGATAGTCTCTCCCTTGTGAAGCTCAAAGGATACACCTCTCACTGCCTTTACGGAACCTGCGAAAGCCTTGAATGAAATCTGCAGATTCTCTACCTTTAAAACGATCTCCCTGTTGTCTGTCATAGTCTTCCCCCCTTAATCTACGCCGCGCATGGTCGGATCTATGGCATCCCTCAGCCCGTTGCCAAACAGGTTAAAGGAGATCATAAGCACAGATATCAGTATAGCCGGAAATACCATCTGGTAAGGATATGTCATAAGAGTCTTCTGCGCGTCCGAAAGCATGACGCCGATAGAAGGCTCCGGGGCCTGCAGCCCCAGCCCGATGAAAGCCAGAAAAGCTTCCGCAAAAATGGCCGAAGGTATCTCCACCATCGCCTTTGTTATTATCGGCCCCACCGAGTTTGGCAGTATATGCCGGAAAATCAGTTTGCGATCCCCTACCCCAAGCGTGCGGGCCGCCAGCACATATTCCCTGCCCTTGAACCGGAAAAACTGCGCTCTTATAAGCTTGGCTGTGCCTACCCATCCGCGTATCATTAAAGCGATGACTATAGCGCTTATACCCCGCCCTAAAAGAAGCATCAGCATCGTGGCAATAATTGTCTGCGGAAACGCGCCGAGTATCTCAGTGAACCTCATCATAAGCATATCGGCCTTGCCTCCGTAATACCCGGCGATCGAGCCGTATATGACGCCTATGCATATGTTAACCGCCACCGATAAAACAGCTATCGTAAGCGATATCCTCGCCCCTCTCCAAAGGCGCGTCCACTGGTCGCGGCCGAGATAATCTGTCCCCATGACGAAATATGTATCATCCGGCGCGCCGGCAAGTTTATAGGCGTCTACCCTGATATCCACCATAGGAACTCCGTTTACCTCATATGTCTTGATTATCTCAAGAACCGAGCCATCGGGGTATTTTGTCTTATCCTCCAGATAATCTCCCCTTTTATTCAGCAGCACTCTTGTGCCGTCGGCTATGCCAAGCTTTTCAAGTGCAGGTATTTTAGGCGGCAGGTTGACATAGTTTACATTTTGCTGGTTATAACCGTAGCTGTTCATCGACGGCCCCACTATAGCCATAAACGATATAATAATTATCAGCGCCAGGGCCGTCATCGTGGCTCTGTTCCGGCGCAGACGCATTATAACATCCATGAAAAAGCCTACGGGCTTATTTGTAAAAACCGCATCATGGATCGTTTCTGAGCGGTTGACAAGTTCAAAATCGCTCTCGGTCAGATTTTCGTTGTCAAGTACAGCCTCTGGTCGATTAAGCATCCTTAGTACCTCCCATTCGCACTCTTGGGTCGATAATGCCGTAGGAAAGATCCACAACAAGCACTGTGGCTATTGATATCATGGCGTAAAATATAAGCGTCGCCACGGTAAGCGAATAGTCGTTTGCGTTTATCGACTGTATCATAAGCCCGCCTACGCCCGGAATTGAAAACATTCGCTCTATAACGAGCGAACCGCCTAAAACATTTGCGAACATCGGCAATATGACGTTCATCAAAGGCACCGAGGCATTTCTCAAAGCATGGCGCACCGTGGCCTGAAGCCCCGTGAGGCCCTTTGTTCTCGCCAGCGTCATATATTCCGAGCCGAGAACTTCTATAAGCTCGCCTCTGAGATACCTTGTTATAGTGGCCACCGGCCCCAGCGACAGCGCGATTATCGGCAGCATGAGCGACAGCGCCTTGCGGGCAAAAAGAGCCGAGGGCTCGTAAAGTATCGGAAACCAGCCGAACTTATAGCCGAGAAAATACTGCAGCAGCGTTGCAAATACAAAGGATGGTATCGATATGCCAATTATTACGCCCATGGATATCATCGTATCCGCCCTCTTGTTTTTCTTAAGGGCCGCAAATATCCCCGCAGCCATCCCCACGGGAATCGCCACAAGCAGAGAAATAAAGTTGATCGAAAGCGAAGCCGGAATCTTGCTCAGCAGCACCTGAAAAGCCGGCACTCCCGGAGATATCTTTACAGATGTCCCCCAGTCATTTTCTGTGATTACTCCCTTGAGGAAATAAAGATACTGAACGCCGATCGGTTTGTCGAGATGAGCGCGCTCCTCAAGTATCGCCACAACCTCTGCGGGAAGGTTGGGGTCATCATAAACGCTGCCGGGCATCAGCCTGACAACGATAAATGACAGCGTCAAAATAATAAAAAGCGTTATGACAGCTGCCAAAAGCCTTTTCAAAATATATTTTGCCATTGTATCCTCCTAACTAATAAGAGAAGGGGGGAGATCCCCCCCTTCTGTCTTGCGCCTGAGGCTGCGCTATTGGGCTATGTCGCAATGCTCAAAGCAGAAAGCGACAAAGTTTATTCTCGTCTTGGAGGGCTTTATGACTCTGTCTGAGAACAGGTAATAGGCGGTCTGCTGGAATACCGGTATTTGATCGACATTCTGGAGCAACGACTTTTCCATCTGAAGCGTTATGTCAATAAGCTTCTGCTCATCAAGGCGGTATTCTTCGGTTATAGACAAGGCGTAAAGCCTGTCAAGCTCATCGTTGTGATATGGAGCAAACCGGCGGCTGTCTTTGGAGGTATAAGGCTCAAACTTGCGGTTTGCGGAAATAGTCGCCGCTGTAAGATCCCATGCTCCCCAGCAGAGGTCCCATCCGTTGGTCGGGCCATTCTGCGCAGTTCTCATAAGCTTTACTGCCTCGGTATTATTCATTGCCGTCACGGTGAGTTCAAACCTGTCTGCCCCGAAAAGCTCTGTAAGCGAGCTCTGAAGATACTCTGAGGAGGACCGAAGCGCCCCCACTGCCTCGTTGTAGATTAGGTTCAAAGATACTTTGCTGACTCCGGTCTCCTGCAATGCCTTCTCAAAATACTGCTTTGCAAGCTCGGGGTCATAGCCGTTATTATCTGGAAGATATGTTTTTGCCGCAGGCAGATCGCGCAGCGGCGTGCCATCGGCAGAAAGCGAATAGTTTGCCGGCAGGAAATAGCAAGCCGGCTTATAATTACTGAGCTTTGCCACCGTCTCTCGGTCAACGCCGTAATATAGCGCCTTTCGGAAATTGAGGTTTCCGAGATAGGGTTTGTCAGGGTTGTCGAAGTTCATCTCTATGCCCCTGATTACCGCTGAATCATATGCTATCGTGCGCGGGTCCTGCCCATAGACCTCGTAGCTTGATGTACCGAGCGCCATATAGTCAAGCTCGCCTGCCTGGAACAGCTGAAGCTGAGTTGCATCATCGGGAACAACGCGGACATACATGCCGTCAAGCTTTATCTCATCGGCCTTAATATAATTATCGTTGCGCTCAAATACGCGCTCTGCCCCCTTTGTCCATGAGGTAAGATTAAACGGCCCGCATGACATAAAATACTGCACTTCGGTGCCATAGTTTGTTGAAAGCCTGCCTGCATCCATGCCGGATTCAAACAATGGTTCGTAAACTACGCTTGTATAGCGCATCTGGAAATGCTGCATAACCTGCTTTGCCGTATATTTCTGGGTGGCAGTAACTGCCAGCGTGTCGTCGTCCACCTTTTTAAGCCCAACGTCTTCCCATGCCACTTTAGCCCCGGTGGAAGCCTGGGTATAATAAGCATAGGCGTTTTTGATCTCGATTACGTTCTTTGCAAGCCCGCTCGTTGCGGAATAAAGTAGAACTGGGTCAAGCGCCATCTTCCACGAATACATAAAAGTATCAGCGTTGATAGGCTCACCGTTGGCCCACTTAGCGTTTTTGTCAAGGTCGATATACCAGGTATATCCGTCCTCGGTATAAGGCTCATTTGCGGCAAGCTCAGGCTCTATCATCGTGACGCTTGTATCTTTGCCGTCAACATCCTTCGGCATATACCTGTAAAGCTTTGCCTGCACATAGTCGATTATGCTGGTGTTTCCCTCAAAGGGGCTGATGTTTGAAACTGTGGCCGTATCGGAATAACGGAAAATTTTCTTTTCCGTTTTCACGGGCTGGCCGGTCTGGCTCTGGGTCTCCCCACCTTGTGTGGGGTTTGACTGCTGGCATCCCGCCATAGCCGGAAAAACCAGCGCCAACATAAGCAGAATAGAGATCGCCTTTTTCATTTTGCGCTTTCCTCCTTGTTTCCTTTCACGCCTCTACCTTTCCCCTTACATGTCCAATCAGGTTATGCTGCCTAAACATCCCAAAATGGATAGACTTCTTGGTAAAAGTGTGATAAAATTCGTACTAAACCACTCCGGATTTTGTAATTAATTAAACTTTACCACTGCTTAATTCTTTTGTAAAACTTGTTTTCTGCATATGGCCATACATAAAATGTATGCCTGATTTTATAGGAGGCACGCCTTGGTAAACCAAAAACTGGAACTTTTTATAAACGCCGCATATTACCGCAATTTTACAAAGGCAGCCGAGGTGAGCCATGTCACCCAAGCCACCATGAGCCGCCAGATCAAGGCTCTGGAGCAGGAGATCGGTGCGCCCTTGTTCCTGCGTACACAGTACGGTGTCACCCTGACAGAGCCAGGAAAATATCTGTATGACAGGGCCACAAGCTATATTGAGCAATATGACGATATAATAGAGGGCTGCCGCAAATCATCTGCCCTTCCATTTTCCAAGCTCCGTCTGGGCACAGGCCCCTATGAACACCTGCTCATGTATAAGCCCCTTCAGCTGCTGCTTGACAGATTCCCCTTCGTCCAATACAACTATATGTCATATACATATAAGATTTTGGGCTCACGGTATAAAAATCGCTCCATAGACTTCGGATTTTGCCTTAAACAATGCATAGATATGGTAGGCGGGCTGGATTATGCCGTAATATATTCCGAGCCCTGGAAGGTAGTTGCGCATCGAGATCATCCTTTCTGGAACCTGCCCACAGGAGACCGCCGAAGCCTCAGGGGCCAGCGCATAGCCACAAACTACCGCAACGATTTCGAGCCTGTAGAGGCTTATTGTGTAAGCCACGGCTTCCGCCCAGCCGAGTATGTCGAGGCCAATTTTCTCCATGCCCAAATCGTTCTGCTGCGAACAAAGAGCTGTATCGCCCTTCTTCCTCCTTTCGCCGCCGCTGCGCTTCCCGAGGATATAAGGATGGAGGATATTCTGGAGGACCCCCTTGCCCCCCAGTTCGTCGCCGCCTATGACCCCAACAACCCCAACCCTGGCAACGCCCTTTTTCTCGAAATATGCAGGGAATGTTTTCCTCAAAGCCAGCCCTGATATTATCATAAAATGCTTTTGGCACCCCCCTAGCCTTGTGGCGCTTTTTTATGTATATAGTCATGCTTTTACAAAAATTTCTTAGCTTTTCTCCTCCATACGGTATATATTATATGTATACCAAGCAAATGAATCGGAGGCGTTAAAAATGAAATTAGGTCTCGTCGATGTAGGCGGAGGCCTCAGAGGGATATACGGGGCCGGAGTTTTGGATAAGTGTCTGGACAACGGCATAGAGTTTGATTACTGCATCGGAGTTTCTGCCGGCAGCGCAAATATATGTTCTTATCTCTCGGGCCAGCGCGGGCGAAACTTCAAATCCTACTATACCTACTCATTCCGGAAACAGTATATGGGCCTTGACAACTTTCTTCATAAAGGGTCATATTTTGACCTTGATTATGTATACGGAGACCTTTCTCTGGACGGTGCAGAAAGTCCGTTGGACTTTGCCGCATTTTCGGCAAGCCGGCAGGAATTCGTGATCGTTGCTTCGGAAGCTGAATCGGGCAAAGTCCGGTATTTCTCAAAAGCCGATATGCACAAAGATGATTTTAGTGTCCTTAAGGCCTCATCGGCCATACCCATCTTCTGCCAGCCTGTTGAGATAGACGGAATAATGTACTACGACGGCGGGCTTTCTGATCCTGTGCCCATCAAAAAAGCGTTTTCCGACGACTGCTCAAAGGTCGTCCTTGTTCTTACCCGCCCTCTTTCGACAGTTCGCATCCCTGACAAGGATATGCGCCTTGCCAAAATACTCCACAGGCATTACCCCATGGCTTCCCATAACCTTGCCCTGAGGGCAAAGAGGTATAACGACAGCGTAGCTTATGCCAGAGAGTTAGCAAAGGAGGGCAAGGCACTTATCCTAGCCCCTGATGACATAACTGGAGTCGACACAATGAAAAAGAATAAAGATTCCCTCATGCGCCTTTACGGCAAGGGATATCATGACGCATCAGCCATAGAGCGGTTCATTGGAGTTTGACCATTCGGCCCCGAAAAGGTATAAATGCAAACCTTTCAAATATGTTTAATAAAACAGCAGCGGCGTGATACCACGCCGCTGCTGTTTTATTAAACATATGCCAAAACCGTTCCCCATATGGTATATATTTGTCCCTACTCTTCAAAAAACAATATTGCACCACTGTCAAAAGAGACAAAAACAGTATCCCCTACGGAATGTAAAAGATCACTATTTTTATTCATTATATCAACAATCAGGCTCTGTCCATTTTCCGTTTGAATGTGATAGCGGCTTATCAGCCCGAGTATCTCGCGGAATACGACAGTGCATGAAAGCCCAGCTTGATCCGTAACAACAAGATTTTCCGGGCGAATCATTACCGTAAGCGAGGCTTTTCCTCGGTATTGCTCGGGAACTTCTATTCTATTCCCCAATACAACAGATTCCAGTTTACCGTCCCGCTCTTCAATAACAGCAGTGATAAGATTGGATTTTCCGATAAAATCTGAGACAAATTTGTTTTTCGGCTCAAAGTAGAGCTTTTGAGGGGTATCCAGCTGCTGTAATACCCCCTCGTTCATAACGGCAATT
The DNA here is from genome assembly GCA_034926865.1 of Clostridiaceae bacterium. Lineage (GTDB taxonomy): Bacteria > Bacillota > Clostridia > Oscillospirales > Butyricicoccaceae > RGIG1902. Next base: position 136,567 of record JAYFQP010000007.1, on the reverse strand, counting down.
TTATCCGATATTGACATTGCCTCTTCCTGATCGTGGGTCACATAGATACTGGTTATATGAAATTCCTGTTGGAGGTTTCTGATTGTTTGCCTCATGGATACGCGCAGCTTTTGATCCAAATTTGACAGCGGCTCGTCAAACAGCAAAATATCGGGTTCTGTTACCAAAGCCCTCGCCAGGGCAACACGCTGTTTTTGTCCTCCTGACAGCTCTTGAATACGGCGATCGGCATAACCCGTAAGCTGAACACGCTCCAGCATGCAAAGCGCTTTCTCTCTGCATTGTTTACGCCTGAATTTCCTTACTTTCAGCCCGAACTCAACATTTTCAAGCACGTTCATATTCGGAAACAAAGCATAATTCTGGAACACCATCGCTGTATTGCGGTCTTGTGCCGGTGTTTGGGTAACGTCGCGCCCATTAAACAGTATCTTCCCCTCTGTTACGGGAATAAGCCCGGCAATCATACGAAGCAAAGTGGTCTTTCCGCATCCGGAAGGGCCCAAAAAAGCCAGCAACTCTCCATCCGGCACAATAAGTGAAATCTGCTTGATCGCCTCAACCGTTCCATACTTTTTCTTCAGATCCTTCACTTCAATCTTCATACAGACCCCCTCCTGCGGTACATATACAAAATATTCCTTCCATAAGCGCCTGTATAGAACAACAGCATAACAGCCAGTGTCGTCCCAGACAATAACAATGCAATAAAACAGGACGTTCCCATCGAGTTGCTGCTGATAATCTGAAAAAGAATCTGAATAATGACTTTGTTTTTCGGAAGAATCAAAAAAACAATGGCGCCCAACGTTGACATCGTCGATGAAAAAATACGCAGGAAAGCGTTCATAAACGCATCCTTTAGCATCGGTATCAATATCCGTACGGCGGCGTACCCTTTTGATGCTCCCAAATTATACGATGCATTCATGATATCCGGGTCTATATGATCCAAAAGCGCATAGCAGCTTTTCATCGACAGGTTCATCTGCCTTGCCACGCAAACGAGATATATGATTACCGTCGTTCCCAAAAGAATTATTTTCGGCGAGCTTGGGAAAATGTATTCTCCTATGCCAAAGAGAGAATGCTTAAACGTGACCAAATACCCAATCCCGAACAAAATCCCGGGAACAGCCGCCGGCAGAAGACACATGATGTCTACCAGCTTTGCAGACAGAATCTTCTTCTGATGAACCCAGTATGCCAGCATCGTACCAAGCGCGGCTGTAACAACGCCCGTGACCAGGGATAAAACAACGCTGTTGCTTAGTGGCTTAAGATATGTCCTGAAACCCTTAGAAAAAACCTCGGCGGCGTGGCTAAGAGTAAACGAATAATCATATCCCCACGACTTAGTAAACGCACCGACAAAAATAAACACAAAAATCAGGGTAAAGAGACAAACCTGCACCAATGTCAGCGTGATCATCGCGGCACGAATTGGCCGTGGGCAATTTCCGTACACGATGTTTCGCCCTGAGGCTCCGTCATGGCCAAACTTCTTCTTATTAGCTATCTTGTTCTGGATTACAAACGCCATAAAACACGGAACCAACAAAACAATTCCCGTAATGCTTGCCATTTTCATATCATATACGCCAATAATCTGAATATATAGATCAGATGCCAATGTGTGAAAATTGCCACCTATTACAACCGGGGTAGAGAAATCGGCCATCGATGCCAAAAACACTAAAAGCGCCGCCACCGTAATTTCCGGCAGCATCATAGGCAGTGTGATATGTGTCAAAATATATGGTTCGCTCGCCCCCAAATTCCTCGCGGCATCCTCTAAATCAACGTTAGTGCTTCGGATAGATCCCGAGATAATCAGATAAGCGATCGTAGTCAGCCCCATCACCTGCAAAAACATTATACCGTGCCAGCCAAACGGCGATATGGATAACCCCAGCAATTTGTGCGTGATCAAACCTCTCGTTCCAAACAGCATAATAAAAGACAGGCTGCCGACAAACGATGGATTAACAAGCGGAAGAAGCATCAAAACCCACAGTATCCTTCTGCCCGGGAATCTCAAACGGTAAACCGTAAACGCTGCCGCTGTCGCAAGCATTACAGAAATCAGCGTAACCGCTCCCGAAAGCTTAAGGCTGTTTGCCAGCAGCCCCAGAATTCTTACTATGCTGTCTTTCGTAAGTTGGCCTGCATTTGCTGTGATCCCGTAGCCGATTACGCCAACTATTGGCAGTAAGCAAAAGTAAAACAATACAATAAGTAAAATGACGTCCGGTATTTTTGAAAAAACCCTTCGTATAACCCTCAAATATTCACCCTCCTTAATCCCCGTCTCTTTACATTAAAAATGGCTGTGCCGGCGGCACAGCCATTTCTGCTATTGTAGTTACTTGCCCGCCGCAGTAACCAGAGTGCTCCACTCATTCAGAATAGCCTCGCGCTGAGTAGCGTTGGATTTGAAATCTGTGGCAAAAAGGTTAATGCTGTCAAGGCTCAAAATTCCATCGGGAACCACTACATCCTGCTTTACAACGGCGGCATTCTGCGCCTCGGCCACTTCTGCCAGGCCACGCTCGGACAACAGCCAGTCAATAAAGACTTTTGCTGCTTCTTCATTGCTGCAGCCATCCAAAATAGCCGCAGGCTGCGGCCACCAGCCGGTGCCATCCGTAGGATATACCACTTTGATGTTTTTGTAATCTTCCGTCAGCGCAACGTTGCCCGTTCCGGCATTGATGCCCACGGCAGCTTCTCCTGCGATAACATTATTCTGTGGGTCAGAACCACGATCCGTGAAAAACGGAACCTGATCGATCAGCTTGGTCAAATACTCCCATCCCGTATCTTCTCCGCGAGTTTGGAGAATTGCGCTGACGGTATTATAAGCTGTTCCGGAAGATGCGGGATTGGGCATTGAAACCCAGCCCTTAAGCTCCGGCTGCAAAAGATCGTCCCACTGTGCGGGAACATCTATTCCAAGGTCCGCACATACATCTGTGTTGACCACCCAGTTCACGACAGTCAAAGAAGTGCCTGTCCAGTAACCCTCTCGTCTTTCATTTCAGCATCAATGCTTTCGGCTTCCGGAGACTTGTACGCAACCAGCAAACCGCTCTCCGCCGCGGAAATAAAGGCGTCAGCTCCGCCGGTAAACCAGATATCGGCGTTAACTGTTTTTGCATCATGCTCATTCTTTACGCGCTCTAAAATCTCCCCGTTTTTCAGGGTAAGGTTTTCAACGCTGATCCCCGTATCATCACAAAAAGCATCCAATACAGGGATAATGCCATCGGTAACACCATACAGGTTAATGCTTGTGCCCTTCATGGTGGTTTCATCATAAGACTCGGAATACCACCCGTGTTCTTCGCGGAAGGCCTTTGCGTCTGTTGCTTCCGTTCCCGTAGATCCATTTGCTCCGGAAGTGTCTGTCTGGTTGGATGAATTGCCGCATCCTACCATTGAGACGGCCAACATCAAAGCCAGGAACAGTGTCCATATCCTTTTTTGGTTCATTTTCATTCTCCTTTTTGAAATCTATCAGTTAATCAAACAGTCTCTACCACTTGATAAAACCCGTTTTTATATACCGCTGCCTTGCTTACTCCACGCCGAAGTATATCTATAAGCTCGGTTTCGTTGGTCACCGATTCCGGCAGCCATGTGGCGCAGCACCCAACCTCATTCACTTCATGCGCATCGCTGCCCCCTGTCATGAACGAACCCAGCTCTTTTCCGCGGCACCTTGCCAGTTCATTTGCTTCCAGATCCGTGCGGCCGTTTCTGATTTCAACCCCGGCGATATCCGCGTAATCCTTCAAACCCGAAAGGTTATCTCTTAGCCCCCGCATATTGCTGCGATACGGATGCGCGCTGACGCACACGCCATTAACCCTGCGGATCAGCACCAAAAGCTCATGCAGATGCACCCGCTTATCGGGAACGCTATCAAGCCCGAAAACCACCATATCTCCTTCGTAAGTGTATATTTCCACTCCGACAAGAATCGGATAGTTCACAGCCTTAGAAAGCTGGTGTGCTCTTTCCCGCAATCCCAGACAGTCATGATCGGTAATGCAAAAGGCGTCCAGCTTCTTACGCTTCGCCTCGGCAACCATATCTTCCAGCGCCGCGTTACTGCAAGGTGAATAGGTTTTTTCGTGACAATGAAGATCGATAAGCATAAAATATACCTTTCAAAAGTTTGTATTGATTCAGTTCTTACCCCAGACTACTACTCAATATAATCCTTTAGTGCATTAAATGTCCAATTTAATGTACGGATAAATAGCGGCTTATATATTTTAAAATTAAATATTGCTTTATAATATCAAGTTACATGCTCTCAGAATTTGAACGCAGCATGCCTGTATTGAAGCAATGATTGAAAATGACAAAAAATCTCCCCCGCTTTAATAGCAGGGGAGATTTGGTTTTGCTAGTATCCTATGCCCGCCTTATAATCTTTCTTACAAGAAGCGGGGCAGATATCATTATGCTTTTTACTGCTTTTTCTTTTTCGGCGGCTCCATTATACCCATGCGGATATCATAGATAATCCCTGCCATATCGGCCTCTGTAAGAGGCTTAATAGTTTTAAGGTGTACTGTGCCCTCCTCAAACTGCCTGCGCATAGCAACCTCGCGAACGGCTGCATCTTCGGCCTTCGAAAGCATATCTTCAAAGCCCTCCGGCGGCAAAACCACAACTCCGTCGGCATCGCCGAAAACGATGTCTCCTGGATGTACGGCGGCGCCGCAGCAAGATACATCAATCTGTGTTTCGCCGGTTATGCCCCATACGTTAGTGGTAACTACGGATATCCCCGTGCAGAAAACGGGAAAATCCATCTTTTCTATCCATACGGAATCGGTGGCTGTTCCGTCGATGACGATGCCGGCCATGCCGAGAGCCTTGGCATTTCTTGCAACCATCTCGCCTACGCAGGCATAGACCTCATCGCCGCACCTGTCGATAACAATTACGGAACCCTTGGGCGCTTCCTCAAGCGCTTTATAAAGGGCATAAGAATCCTTGCCCATCATCTTAACGGTATATGCCGGCCCTACCATTTTTGAGGTCTTGCTGAGAGGCTTCATCTTAGGCAGCATGAATCTTACGCCGAGATAATGCCCATAGGTTGCGGGGTCTGTATTCAAAAATCTTTCCTTAAGCTCTTCTGACCACATATTATCCACCTACTTCTTTATTGTATCGTAAACGTCGCTTCTTCGATTCTTAAGCGACGGCAGATCGGCTCTTATCTTATCAAGATAATTGAGATCGATCTCGGCCATGGTTACACAGGCAGCCTCTTTGGATTTTGCTATGATAGTACCCCAGGGGTCTACAACAAGGCTTCCGCCAAACGAGTCATTCTTGCCGCGTTTTTTTCCTATCTGGGCCGCTGCCACTATATAACAGCCGTTCTCGATGGCCCTTGTCTTGAGTATCGTCTCCCAATGATCCTTGCCGGTGGGGGTGGCAAAGTTGGCAGGGGTGAAAATTATCTGAGCACCTTGAAGCGCCAGGTATCTGTAAAGCTCAGGAAACCGTATATCATAGCAGATCGTAAAGCCAAGATGCCCCATCTCGGTCTCAACCGTTACCATTTCATTACCAGGCTTAATTCTTGAGGACTCTCTGGCCTCTGTTCCGTCGGGGAGATTGATATCAAAAGTATGCAGCTTGCGATATTTGGCGACTATCTCGCCTTTTGGGTTGAGCATGACGGTTGTATTATACTTGCGGTCACCCTCTGGGTTGACCTCGGCTATGCTGCCGCAGTGAATCCAAAGATTATTCTCGCGTGCTTTTTCAGCCATAAGCTCTATCGTCTGCCCGCCGGGTATCTCTTCGGGCGCTTCCTGCCCCATATCTATGACATTGAACACCTCGGGGAAGGTTACCATCGCGGCACCTTTAGCTGCGGCCTCGTCGATAAATGCACAGGCGGCCTTGAGGTTGGCCTGCTTGTCGTCTCGCGTATCCATCTGGATAACGCCTATCTGATATTTTCTCATCTTATTCCTCTCCTTTGACGCGATGCAGTTTGCAATATATTCGCTATATATTCCATTTCTCTCTCATAAATGACGTTATGCGGCCTACTGCCTTTTCCGCAAGCAGACGTCCCTTTTCGGCTGTTCCGATGGTAGCATCTCCCACTGTGGCGTTTTTGGTCTTTTCGTTGAGCGGCACAAAGCGCATGATATCAGGGTAATCATAACATTCTTCAGGCGGAGCTACACAGGTGGCCTCCTCCATATGCACAAGGTCCGGGCGGAAATAAAGAAGAACCGACGTTCCCGCCTCGCTGGCATGGCCGTGGGCCATCCTGCCCTTTGCATCAAAGATATCCTCGCCGTGAACGGCAGCAAAGCGCCACCAATCTACCTGAGCCCACTTTATGCCGTCTTTGAGCTGATATTTGCGGGCTATATATGCAATCGGCGTGACATTTGCGGCGTGGCCGCTTATGAATAGGAAATTCTCGAATCCGTAACCCACAAGATTTGCCATGAGCTCGTCAATATACTTCAAATAAAGCTCTTCCGATATGGTTATCGTTCCGGGATATGCCAAAAGAGCCGACGATTCGGCTATCTCAAGCATTGGCGCTATCAGAGCCCCTGTCTTTTCAGCTATCATCTGGGATATGCCCATGGCGGCAAAGCCGTCGGAGCCCATGGGAAGATGGGGCCCGTATATCTCCACAGCTCCGGTGGGGATTATAACGGTTTTAGTTTCTTTCCTGCGGCGGTCAAACTCGGTCCAGCTCATTTCCTTTATTTGATATGTCATATCCACTCGCTCCTTTCATCAGTATTTTTAGCTTATACTGCCTAACAGGCAAAAGTCAATCTGTAAGAGGCTACTATGAAAATGTGTCATAACCCTATCCGTTTTGTGTATTATACATAATCTGCAATGTATGATAGATTAAATGCAGAGCAATAAAACCAAAACGGAGGGATAAACAATGTCAATTGCAATAGCATATATACCAGAAGGCTATACTGCCGAACAAAAAAAGACTCTGATCGCCGGGACAAAAAAAGCCTGCATGGAGGGCTTTGGTGTCAGCGAGGATCATTCTTTTGTGTCAATTCAGGAAATAAAGGCCGAAAACATGGATGTCCAGACAGCAGGCATGAAGAGCCTCTTTGTCTACACTACCTTCGGCAAAACCCCTGAGGGCAAGAACATCCTCTGCCAGGGTTTTGATAAAGCATGTGAGGAAGCTTTTGGCGACCAGAAGGGCCGCACTATTGTCATCATCAAGGAGCATGGCAACGATAACGCTGGTTCAAACGGCTATCTTCGCCCGTTTAACCCCGATTACGCAAATTATGTCAAAAAGCAGCAGGAAATGGAAGCAATAGCCAAATCCAAGGCCGAGCAGAATAAATAGCCATGGAAAACCGTTTTCTCAAAAGAGCCTTAGAGCTTGAGCCTGAAATAAAAACGGCCCGCCGGACGATACACCATTTCGGCGGCCTGGGCTTTGAGCTCAAGGAAAGCGCCTCATTCATCAAGGATAAGCTTGAACAGTGGGCAATCCCCTACTCAGAAATATGCCCCTGCGGAATAGTAGCCACCATAGGCAGCGGAAACCCCGTGTTCCTCTTGAGAGGCGACTATGACGCTCTGCCGATGGAAGAAAAAAGCGGCCTGCCCTTTGCAGCGACAAACGGAAGCTGCCACTCATGCGGCCACGATTTTCATTCATCCATGCTTCTTTATGCCGCCAAGATGCTCAAGGAAGCCGAGCATGAGCTCAATGGCACCGTCAAGCTGATGTTTCAGCCCGCCGAGGAAGGCGGAGGGGGCTGCCGCACAATGGTGGACGGCGGCGTCCTTGAAAACCCCAAAGTTGATGCCGGTATGGCAATCCATGTGGCAGTCGGCAACGATATGTGCGATTCCTCAACGGTGCACTACAGCCGCGGACCGGCATTTGCATCTGGTGCTCTTGTAAAAATAAAGATAAAGGGCAAGGGAGGGCATGGCGCGCAGCCCCATACTGCCATCGACCCCATAACCGCCGCTGCCGCTATAATAACTGACCTTCAGCATATAATTTCAATGGAAGTCCCGTCCGATGAGCGTGCTGTTTTGACCTTTGGCAAGATATCCGGCGGAACGGCCCCGAACGTCATAACAGACGACGTCGAGTTTTCCGGCACATGCCGTACATATACTAAGCAAATGGCCGAGTTCATGCACAAACGCGTTCTGGAGGTGGCTGAAAACGTGGCAAAAGCCATGCGCGTCGAAGCCGAGATAACATATAAGCAGGGCGGAAAAGCCGTAATGAACGATCCTGCTCTCTGCGATAAACTCTATCCGTTTGTAGAGGCCGTAACAGGCAAGGGCAGAACCCTTCTTGTTGACAAGCCGACTTCCTATGGCGGAGAGGATTTCTCTGAAATAACCTCACGCATACCAGCCCTCGTGCTAAAGCTCGGGGTGGGTTCACCGAAAGAGGGCTATACCTTCCCGATACATCACCCCGCGGCTGTTTTTGACGAGGCCGCGCTCCCGTACGGCGCCGCAGCTTATGCAAACTGCGCTTTTAACTGGCTTATTTCTTCAGGATCGTAATCCTTCTTTCTGTTAAATAAAGCAATAGCCACGCGCGAGCTTGCGCGGGGCTATTGCTTTATACTTTATTATATTACAGACCAAAAGGTATTTTTATCTCAAAGACAAAATATTACTGCACCTCAATGATGTTCTTGTTCTTCCATTCTCCCTTATTTTCGGGGCTGAGATATGTTCGCGCCTTCTCAGTGGCAACATCCAGAAAAGCTTCAAGGGCAGGGTTGCTCAAGCGCTCAGGCACATACGCACAGCGAAAATCTCGATGATGCATTGCCTTAAGCGCAAAATACTTAAGATCGCTGGGCAGAAGGGGCGCGATAAACTCCGGAACCCATGCTATGCCTATGTTTGCACGGGTAAAAAGCAGTTTTGCCGCATAGGTGTTGACGTGTATGAACTTTGAAGGCATGAAGTTTAAAAGAGTCTCCCTCTTATATTCATCTATATTATATTCGCTCATATTGACAAGCGTTTGCCCGTTCAGATCGTTATAAGTTATGGTTTCCTTCTGTGCAAGGGGATTTAGTTCGCTGCACATTATCCCCCAAGAATCATCATAAATAACCAGGCTTTCACATCCGCGCACCCTTGCCGCACAATGGTTAATGCATAATATGACATCGTAGTTGCCCTCGGCAAAACCCTTTGCCAGCTTGTCATAGCTGAACTGCTGGCAGTAAAGCAGCGCCTCGGGATAGCGCTTTACGAATTCCTTTAGTATGGGGGAAAGAAGAATGTGCTCATAGGGCCCTATACCTATCCTAAGGCTCCAGTCGTGCTTCTGGGCCACAAGGTTCACCCTCTCAATTGCCTGTGAATAATAAGAAATTATTTTGAGGGCATGCCAGTAAAATTCCTTGCCTGCATCGGTAAGCTCTACTGATCTTGTATCTCTTTTGAACAGCAATACTCCAAGTTCGTCCTCCAGAGCCGCTATCTGTCTGCTCATGGCTGTCTGAACAATAAAACATTCATTGGCGGCCTTTGTAAAGTTAAGATTTTCGGCCAGACTGACAAAATACTTCAAGCGCTGAATATTCATATTGACCTTCTTTCATATACACTCGGGGGAGACACTTATTGCTGCATTGCCCCAGCTTCTTCTTATAAATTAACAATATCTTTTTTACTTTAATTTGTCAAACCATGTATGCGAAACTTACCAAAAATCGATCATTATATACTTAATGCACAAATTTTCCGTCGTTATTTCTCTATTTTTGATATATCATGCAACTTTGTTATAAGTCTATGGCAAAGTGGCGTTATACAACACGCGATATGTGTGTGATAATTAGTTCATAAACTTTTTAAGAAAGATTCACACGATGAGGGAGGCACAAGCAGGAAAATGAAAAAGCTGATTTCTATCATTATGACCGCGGCGCTTTTGCTGGGCGTTTTTGCAGGATGTGGGAGTACCGAAACAACTGACAACGGCGCAACCGGCGGCAGCGATACCGAGAAAAAGGTTAAGGATACCATCACTCTGGTCACCGAGGCCGAGCCCGAAACACTTGACCCCAGAAAGGGTAACACAGTAGCAAACAATATCATCCAGACTCTTATCTTTGATGCCCTGATCTCGATGGACGACGATAACGTTTTCCACCCCAGGCTGGCCACTGAGTGGGATTTCATTGATGATACTCACCTTCGCTTCAAGCTGAGGGAAAATGTCAAGTTCTCAAACGGCTATGACTTTACAGCCGAGGACGTTCTCTATTCCTTCGCAAGAACAAAGCTTGACTCAACTTCCATCTCCACCATGGCTTGGTATGACGACGTTAACTCCTACGCAGAGGATGACCACACCGTCGTCTTAGCCATGAATTACCCCTATGCTCCTGCCCTTCAGGTTCTCACGGGCGGCAGAACATGGATAGGCTCCAAGCAGGCTATTGAAGAAATGGGCGAAGATGCCTACGCAAGAAATCCCGTCGGCACCGGCCCGTATGTGCTTGACACATGGACAACAGGCGCAAGCATCAGCCTCAAGGCAAATGACACTTACTGGGGCGACGCTCCCAAAACCTCCAAGCTTTTATTCAACATCGTTGCCGAGCCAAACAGCCGCGTAATAGCCCTTGAAACAGGCGAAGCGGACTTTGCCTACTACATAAACGGCTCCGATATGGAAAGAGTCAACGCTATTTCAGGTTATCATATTGAATCTGGTCCCTCCTGCAAATACTACACTGTCTGCCTTAACATGCAGAATGAAAAGTTCTCAGACCCCAAGGTCAGAGAAGCCCTTTCGCTGGCGATCGATATGGATGCTCTTGTCGACGCGGGCTTTGACGGCACAGCTACTGTCATGCAGAGCTGCCTGCCCTCGAAGGTAGAAGGCGCCAAGAACGTTTACGGCGACGGATGGGAATATAACCCTGAAAAAGCCAAGCAGCTTCTGCAGGAAGCAGGCGTGACCAATCTATCCTTCGAGCTTCACATCATGCCAACAGCCGAATTCCAGAAGCTTGCCGAAATCATACAGTCCTTCTGGCAGGAAATAGGTGTAACAACAAACATTGAGCAAAGTACAGTTGCCGCCCGTGAAGCTCAGGGTCCATGGGAGGCCTCTATCAGAAACGGCAATGCAACTGAAGTAACCGGCATACTCATCATTTATGATTCGGCCTTTGCTTCAAGAATCGGTTCCAATGACGCTGCACTCGACGCCATGCTCCTCAAGCTCCAGCAGACCTATGATGAAAAAGACAGACTCCAGCAAATCTCCGATCTACAGGATTATATCTACAAAATCCGCTACACCATCCCATTTGCTGAGGTAGATACAATCTTTGGCGTCAACGACAAGATAGAGAACTATAAATTCTCCTATAATATTTCCCATGCCAATATCCAGGACTGGGTCGTATACGAATAATCCGATACAGCAGTTTTTGATATAAACTACTTGGCGGACATAGAGATATGTCCGCCAAGCTTTAACCCAACTCTTAAACGGAGGATAATGCAATGTTAAAATTCATCGGGAGAAGACTCCTAATGCTTATCCCGGTCATGCTTGGAGTCGTCCTGCTGGTGTTCAGTATGATGTATTTCTCCCCTGGGAACGCCGAGGACTATATCCTTGGCGATATGGCAACCGCCGCGGATAAAGCTGCTTTCAGAGAGGAACACGGCCTAAATGATTCCTTCTGGATCCAATATTTAAATTATGTCAAAAATGCCGTAATGGGCAATCTTGGCACATCATACACAACAAAGCTCCCTGTTATAACCGAGATACTCGAACGCTTTCCCACCACCTTCAAGCTTGCCCTTTTCAGCACGATTGTGGCGCTTATCATCGGCGTTACGACTGGCATAGTCTCGGCTGTTAAACAGTACTCCATCTGGGACAACATATGCCGCTTCATTGCTATGATAGGTGTTTCGATGCCTACCTTCTGGGAAGGCCTCATGCTTATTATACTTTTTTCAGTTATACTGGGTGTGCTGCCCTCCTCGGGCTTCACCACATGGAAACACTGGATACTCCCAGCTATCACCATAGGCACACACTCTGCATCCTCCATCATGAGGATGACCCGCTCCAGCATGCTTGAGGCGATCAGACAGGATTACATAAGAACAGCCCGCGCCAAGGGACAAAAAGAATCTGTCGTAATCTGGAAGCATGCGCTTAGAAATGCCGTCATCCCTGTTATGACAATAGTGGGCCTGCAGTTCGGCAGGATGCTAGGCGGCTCCTCTATAACGGAGATAGTCTTTGCCATTCCCGGCCTCGGCAACCTTATAATAAGCGCAATAAAGGTCAAGAACGCTCCGCTTGTGCAGGGAGGCATACTTTTCATGGCTCTTGTAATGTCCCTTTGCAATCTGCTTGTAGACGTTCTCTACGCATATGTAGACCCAAGAATAAGGTCGCAGTATGTGCGTCCAAAGATAAAGCTCAGCCCCTCAAAAAAGGAGGCAACGGCCAATGTCAAATAACACAAGCTCCGGCGGTGCCACTATTACCATAGCAAAAAGAAGCCAGTTTAAAGATATCGTGCGCCGTTTCCGCAAAAACAAGGCAGCCGTAATCGGCGTTGCCATCATTGCCGTATTAATCATATGCGCTCTTTTCCCCGGGCTAATATCACAAAGCGATTATAATGCCCAAAGCCTTCGCGACAGATACCAAAGCCCATCCTCCGAGCATATTCTCGGCACCGACGAGCTTGGCAGAGATATGTTCACAAGGATAGTCTGGGGCTGCCGTACCTCGCTTACAATCGGCCTTTCCTCGGTTTTGATGGCCTGCGTGGCAGGCGTAGCCATAGGATGTATCTCAGGCTTTTACGGAAGAACCGTTGACAACATACTTATGCGCCTGATAGATATTCTGATGGCTGTCCCGAATATGCTGCTCGGCATATCAATCGTGGCCGCCCTCGGCAACAGCATCGGGGTTCTCATCATCGCCATGGGGCTGAGCAGTATGCCAACCTTTGCCAGGGTCACCCGCGCTGCCGTCATAACTGTGCGCGATATGGAATATATCGAGGCAGCAAGAGCCACCGGAGCCTCCGATCTTCGAATTATGTGGAAATATATACTTCCAAACGCTCTGGCTCCCATCATCGTCCAGGTCTCAATGGGCCTTGCAGGTTCTATCCTTACGATATCCGGCCTCAGCTTTATCGGCCTCGGCGTTCCCGCCCCCACCCCTGAATGGGGCTCGATGCTGTCATCCGGACGCTCAGTAATAAGAGATCATCCACATATCATTCTTTACCCCGGAATCGCCATCATGCTTTCTGTCTTCGCCTTCAACCTGTTTGGAGACGGCCTTAGAGACGCATTGGATCCCCGGCTGAAAACCTGATGGAGGATATGGAAATGAGTGAAAAAATACTTGAGGTCAAAGACCTTACGATACATTACGTTACCGACAACGAAACGGTAAAGGCTGTCAACAGCATATCATTCGACCTTCTTGCCGGAGAATCTCTGGGCCTTGTGGGCGAGACAGGCGCCGGAAAGACGACTACAGCCCTCGGCATTATGCGTCTTGTCCCCGATCCCCCGGGAAAGATTATCGAAGGTGAGATCCTTTACAAGGGTGAAGACCTTCTTAAAAAGTCAGAGGCCGAAATGCGCAAAATACGCGGCCATGAGATATCCATGATATTTCAAGACCCCATGACGGCGCTCAACCCCGTCTTAACCGTAGGCGAGCAGATAGCAGAGGTCATCAGGCTTCACCAGAACATCTCAAGCGCCGAGGCAACCATCAAGGCCTGCGATATGATGGAGCTTGTCGGCATAGAGGGATCCAGAAGCGGAGAATACCCTCACCAGTTTTCCGGCGGCATGAAGCAGAGAATAGTAATTGCTATCGCTCTTGCCTGTGACCCCTCGCTGCTTATAGCAGATGAGCCGACAACTGCCCTCGATGTGACAATACAGGAACAGGTTCTTGACCTTATCGAAAACCTCAAGCGCCAGTACAACACCTCAATGATACTGATAACTCACGATCTCGGCGTCGTGGCCGAGGTCTGCGACAAGGTAGCCATCATATACGGCGGCGAGGTCGTTGAATACGGCACCCTTGAACACATTTATAATAACACCAGCCATCCCTATACCCTCGGCCTCTTTGGCTCTATCCCAAATTTCAACGAAAAGACCCGGAGGCTCAAGCCCATTTTCGGCCTCATGCCCGACCCGGCAAATCTGCCAGAGGGCTGCGTCTTTGCTGACCGCTGCCCCGATGTCACCGATCTGTGCCGTGCAGGCAGGATCGGACAAACAGAAATTGAACCTGGTCACTTTGTAAAGTGCATCAAGTTCTCAAAGCAGGACGGGTGAAACTATGGAAAACAATACATTGCTCGAAGTCAGAAACCTTAAAAAATACTTTAAGACCTCAAGGGGCCTTCTCCATGCCGTTGATGATATTAACTTCAAGATAGCTAAAGGCACCACATTAGGCGTTGTGGGCGAGTCTGGCTGCGGTAAATCCACCCTCGGGAGAACGGTCATCCATCTTCATGAAAAGACCTCCGGCCAGATATTCTTCGAGGGCAAAGATATAAGCGACGTCTCAAAACCACAGCTCAAAGCCCTGCGGGAAGACATGCAGATGATCTTCCAAGACCCCTTTTCGTCTTTAAACCCCAGAATGTCTGTAAGCCAGCTTATCGCAGAGCCACTCCTTATATATAAGAAGTGTTCTGGCCGCCAGGAGCTCGCCAAAAAGGTAGGAAGCCTGATGGATACCGTTGGCCTTGCCTCAAGGCTGGCCACCGCCTACCCTCATGAGCTTGACGGCGGCAGGCGCCAGCGCATCGGCGTTGCCCGCGCTCTGGCCCTCAACCCCAAGTTCATCGTGTGCGACGAGCCTGTCTCGGCTCTGGATGTCTCCATCCAGGCCCAGATCATCAACCTTATGCAGGATCTTCAGGATGAGCTCGGCCTGACATATATGTTCATCACCCATGACATGTCCGTTGTGCGCCATGTCTCAAACGATATTCTTGTTATGTACCTCGGAACTCTTGTCGAATTCGCCGATTCCGAAGAGATGTTCCATCAGAGGCTCCACCCCTATACAAAGGCTTTGCTGGCGGCGGTTCCCATACCACAGTTAGGCGCCAAAAAAGAGCGCAAGCTCATCCGCGGGGAAATAACCTCCCCTATCAACCCCGGCAACGAGTGCCGATTCGCAAAGCGCTGCCCCTATGCTCAGGAAAGATGCTTTAATGAAACTCCCGAGATCATCGAGGCCGTTCCCGGGCATTTTGTAGCCTGCCACTACGTTAAAGAGATCAACAATCTCGAGTAGCGTATCAATTTTCTTTTCCGCATCGTTCTCCTACGCAAAAGGGCCGCCGGATAACCGGCGGCCCTTTTGTATTTCAGTTTTTTCATGTAAATCAGAAGGTAGGTCTTGCCTCTATTTCATAAAGGCCGTCATATTCTGTATACTGCTTCATCTTATCCGGCCCCAAACGTTCAAACAGCATGTTCTGGGCCTTTTCGGCATCCTCAAGAATACGTTTTTCATCGCAGCAAAGCAGCTTTCTGCCCTCCATCATTATCTGTCCGTCAACTATGACGGTATCTACGTCCTGCCCCTGGGCATGATATACAAGCCTTGCTTCAGGCAGAATATTGAAAGGCGCAAGATGTGGCTGCTTTGTGTTGACGATGATTATGTCGGCCCTCTTGCCAATTTCAAGCGATCCCGTTATATCTCCCACGCCGAGTGCTCTTGCCGCTCTTATGGTGCACATCTCCAAAACTCTTCCCGGGGAGGCCAAAAGCGAATTATGCTCGTTTATGCGGTGGATGACCTGAAATACCTTCATGTCGCGCCATATGTCATAGCTGCGGTCAGGCGCTGTGCCGTCTGTGACGATGACTACCTCTCCGCCAGCCCTGAGTATCTCGTAAACGGGGCATCTAACGCTGATATTGGCCCTGGTGGTAGGCCCGTGGAAAATAACTGCCCCAGTTTTTGCGACAATATCTATCTCACTTTGGCTCAGGCCGGTAGAATGGGTAAGGGAGGTCGTGGGGCCAAACAGCTCCGGCGTCGTGTCATAGGCAAACTGTATGCCCCCCGCCCTTGCATGTGTATGAAACGCCACTCCGTACTCTCTGGCGATGCGCGCCATCTCCCTGTTCTTCCATGCGGCAAATTCACGGCTGTCGTCCCCCCAGGGGGTTATATTCCCCGGCGCGACAATACATTTCTGCCGTTTGTGACGGCCGTTAAGCTCTTTCACCGCGCGCTCGGTGTTTTCCACCACCTGCTCGGGCGTAAGCGTCTTTTCCTTAAATACCCCATCTTCAAATACTCTGGGATGCTTGGGCCAGGGGCCGTCGCAGAAGCCTATGCCGGCAAGCTCCCTTATGCCTGTTTTAAGCGCTCCCTCAAAGTGAGCTTCAAGTATCTCAAGCCTGTCGGGTCTTGGGGTGCTGGCTATCATGGAAGCCGCAGTCGTTATGCCGAACTTAAGCCTTTCGGCGGCAGCCAGCGCCCCTTCGGCATACCAGAAAAAATCGTCTGTATAGCGAAAATATATCTCTTCGGCCATCTTGTCCCAGTTTTCAAAATGATCACCCATGGTTCTTATGAGACAGTGCCCTCCGTGGCCGTGGCCGTCAACAAGCCCCGGCATGACAGCAAGGCCGCTGGCATCGATAACCCTTTCCGCCTCTGCATCCCCAAACTCCTCCATAGGGCCGATATCGGCAATTGAATCTCCCTTTACTGCTATGTACCCGGGCTGGAAAACGCGGTGCTGCTGATCGACAGTTATGACAGTTGCGCCCTTGATAATCAGATCATACATGGCTTTGTCCATCCTTTCCGATTTGTGTTTCCCAATCATTTTGCTTTGCGCCAAAAATACTTTGATATTTATATATTATCATAGCTTTGTTTCTGTGGCTACAATATCTGATTTTAATATGGCTGAGATAATTTTTGCGAATAAATGTTTGATTATAAATACGCGGTATGGTAAAATATTGACAGATATATCTGGACGGGCAGCTCACTTTCTTCCATACATTCTTTCAAAAGCGGAAGCTTTGGGCCAATGTCCGCCGCCTTTATAACGTATATACCATATAATGACGGAGGTGCAGCACATGGCATGCAAAATACTCAGCACCAAACGCAAGGCTATACTCGAATATGTTGAAAGCTTTACCCTTGAAAACGGCTATGCTCCATCCGTTCGTGAAATAGCCGCGGCAGTCGGCCTGCGTTCCCCCTCAACAGTACATTCCCATCTTGCCATCCTTGAAGATAACGGCTATCTGCAAAAGAGCAAGGGTAAAACCAGGACCCTCTCGGTCCCCGGCCAGACAAACTATAAAAATGTCCCTGTTCTTGGAACAGTGAGGGCCGGGTCCCCCATCCTTGCCACTCAGGACACAGTAGGTTACGTTCCCTTTGAAGGCCATTCAGGCTCTGAGGGCCTTTTTGCCTTGTCCGTTCAGGGCGACAGCATGAAAAACGCCGCCATTCTGGAAGGTGATGTAGTTATAGTCAGGCAGCAGCCCACTGCTGAAAACGGGAAGATCGTCGTGGCCCTTATTGGAGACGAAGCCACGGTCAAGCGCCTTAAGCTGGAAAAGGGACATGTCTGGCTTATGCCCGAAAACCCCGACTATTCCCCCATCGACGGCAGCGAGTGCACAATACTGGGCGTTGTTGTCGCTGTATACCGCTATCATGTCAGGTAAAGACATGATCACCCCGCAAAGCCCGGTTACCAGCCTCCCCGGCTTCGGCCCCAAACGTGCCCAGCTTCTTTCAAAGCTGGGCATTCTTCGCGTGGGTGATTTTCTTACTTACTTTCCCAGAGATTATGAAGACCGAACTCAAATATACCCCCTCTCCCGAGCCCCTCAGGGCGTCAAAGCCTGTTTCAGGCTGATGGTCGGGTCAGATCCTGTTCTGTCCCGCCTGCAAAGAGGAATGGATGTTATAAAAGCAAGAGCATTTGACAATACCGGGAGTATTGAAATAGTTTTTTTCAACAGGCCATATACTAAAAATCAGCTTAAAAAAGGCCGTGAATATATCTTCTACGGCAAAGCAGAGGGATACCCATCCCGTCCCTCCCTTATCAACCCCATTTTTGAAGACGCCGAGTCCACCGGGGCCGCAACAGGCAGGCTTGTGCCCGTATATCCGCTCTCGGCGGGTATAACCTCCCAAATGATCGAGCAGGGCATAAAAGAGGCCTTCAGGCATTGCCCCACCCCCGAAAGCCCCATCCCACATTCCCTTTCAAGCAAGCTTGGCCTTATGCCGCAGGAAGACGCCTACAGGGAGATACACTTTCCGAAAAGCCCTGAGTCCGCCTCGCTGGCAAGGCGACGTTTTGCTTTTGAAGAGCTTTATGTTTTCTGCTGCGCCTCTGTCGGCCTCAAATGGGAAGCAAAGGCAAAGGTTGCAAGGCCACTTTGCTTATACCCTGAATCGGAGTTTTATTCAAAACTGCCCTTTGAGCCTACAAACGCCCAGAAAAGGGCCGTTAAGGAGGCTTTTTTTGATATGGCCTCTGAAAACCGCATGAACCGTCTGCTGCAAGGCGACGTCGGCTCAGGCAAAACCCTTGTGGCTGCTGCGTGTGCATGGCTGTGCTGCAAAAACGGCAGACAGGCCATCATCATGGCTCCAACCGACCTGCTTGCGCGGCAGCATCAAAAGACCCTCGATTCCCTTCTGTCGCCCTTAGGGATACGCACCGGGCTTATCGTCTCGGCTATGCCGGCCGCTGACAAGCGGACAGCCCTCAGAGCTGCCGCTGGAGGAGAGTATAACATAATCTGCGGAACTCACGCTCTTTTGCAGAGCGCCGTCGAATTCATGGACCCTGCCTTGTTCGTCGTCGACGAACAGCACCGTTTCGGAGTTGCGCAGCGCTCGGAGCTTTTCAAAAAGCAGCCCGACAGCCACATTCTCGTCATGTCGGCCACTCCGATTCCGCGAACTCTTTCCCTTATCATCTTCGGCGATCTCGACCTTTCCGTTATCGACGAGATGCCAAGAGGCAGGCTGCCTGTTGAGACCTACTGCGTCGGAGAAGACAAGCGAAAGCGCATGGAAGCTTTCCTCCAGAAACAAATAAAAGACGGGGGCCAGGCTTATATCGTCTGCCCTCTTATAGAGGATAACGAAGGCGACGGCAGAGCAGCCGCCGAAGCTTATATAAAAAAGCTCTCCGAGGCGCTGCCGTCCCTGCGTATCGGGCTTATGCACGGCAGGCTTCCCGCAAAAGCCAAGGAAGAAGTCATGGCAGGCTTTTCCGCCGGCCTCTTGGATGTTCTGGTGTCCACTACCGTTATCGAAGTAGGCATAGATGTTCCGAATGCCAACCTTATGATAATCGAAGACTCGGAAAGCTTCGGCCTGTCACAGCTTCACCAGCTCAGGGGGCGCGTAGGCAGAGGCGGCAGACGCTCCTATTGCATCCTGATGCGAAAAGGGCCAAAAGTACCCCGGCTTGAGGTCATCTGTCAAACAAGCGATGGGTTCAAGGTAGCCGAGGAGGATCTCAAGCTCCGCGGACCCGGAGACTTTTTCGGCCAGCGTCAGCACGGCCTTCCTGCCTTCCGCCTTGCAGATCTTTCAAACGACTTATCGCTTTTTGAGAAGGCGCGGAGCGAGGCTGAAGAGACTTTCAGGAAAGACCCGTCTCTTTCGTTTGAGGAAAACGCCCATCTTAAAAAGCGGATAACAGACCTTCTCACTGGTGATGGCGGAGTCAAGCTCAATTGATATGTCTTCATTTCGCCCTTCTTTTCTGGCGCCGTTTTCCAAAAGAAAGCGGCGTATTTTTGTCAAATCCGAAAAAATTTCTTTAACAGAAATTAAAATTTACAAAGTATTGTTGAAGATTCAATCTGTACTGCCTTATAATACCAATAGCTAATGCCACGCACATAATAATTTAAGGGGGTATATCCTTGGTCGAAATAAAAAGTCTTACAAAGTCTTATAACGGCCACAATGCGGTTGACGACCTCACCATTACAGTTGAGGAAGGCCAGATCTACGGCTTTCTCGGCCCAAATGGCGCCGGCAAGTCGACCACGATGAACATCATGACAGGATGCCTTGCCGCCACCTCGGGCAGCGTCAAAATAGGCGGCTTCGACATACTGAAGCAGCCTAAGGAAGCCAAAAAATGCATAGGCTATCTGCCGGAGCAGCCGCCTTTGTATCTTGACATGACTCCCCGCGAATATCTTCGATTCGCCTGCGGTCTCAAGGGCATAAAGGGCGCCGATATTGAAAAAGAGATAGCAAAGGTCGCCGGCATGACTCAGATCGAAGACCATCTCGACAGGCTTATCAAACACCTTTCAAAGGGCTATAAGCAGAGGGTTGGCATAGCCCAGGCCGTTTTGGGCGACCCCAAGCTCATTATTCTGGACGAGCCCACCGTTGGGCTTGACCCAAAGCAGATAACCGAAATCCGGGAGCTCATCAGGGCGCTTGGCAAAAAACACACGGTAATCCTTTCAAGCCACATCCTTTCGGAGATAAGCTCTGTCTGCGATAAAATAATGATTCTGCGCAAAGGCAAACTGGTGGCCTGCGACACACCTGAGAACCTCAGCGCACACGCTTTAAACGAAACAACTCTTACGCTTTGCGCAGATCCCTGCGGGGCAGATCTTTCAACTGTCGGGGCAAAGATAAACGGGCTTTCATCCTTCAGCACATCCCCTTCCAAGGAAGAAGCTGGCTGCATAGATATCACCGTCAGCTACAAGCCCGAGCTTGATCTCAGGCGAGAGGTTTCAAAGGCTGTCACAGCCAAGGGAGCAATCATTGTTTCTATGACAGAAGTACGCATGAGTCTTGAAGATATCTTCCTCGAACTGACAGACTCTTCAGGCGAACCCGTCGACAGCCAAACAGATGACGCAGCTCAAACAGATGACGCAGTCCAAACAGAAGCTCCCGCACAAGATCAAAAACCAGATGAAGGAGGCGACCGCGCATGACGGTTATATACAAAAAAGAACTTAAGAGCTATTTTACCGGCATGATGGGGTACGTTTTCATCGCCTTCGCTCTTATCATTATAGGCATATATACGATAGCCGTAAATTTTCTGCAATCATATCCAAACTTTGAGTATGTCCTTGATTCCGTGCGTTTCCTTTTCCTTTTGCTGATCCCTCTGCTTACCATGAGGACCATGTCTGAGGAACAGCGCCAGCGCACAGACCAGCTTTTGTATTCTTCGCCTATATCAACATGGTCGATAATCTTCGGCAAGTTCTTTGCTGCCCTTACAGTTTTCTTAGTTCCTCTTGCCATAAGCTGCGCATATCCCATGATCCTCAGCCGCTTCGGAAATGTCAACCTGAAAACCGCATATGCGGCCATATTTGCGTTTCTGCTCATGGGCGGGGCCTGTATCGCCATAGGCATATTCCTCTCTTCTCTCACTGAGAGCCAGATGATAGCGGCTGTGGTCAGCTTCGGATTTTTGCTTCTTTGCTATCTGATGCCTAACCTTGCCTCTATGATCTCCTCGTCTTCGCTGACCTCGGCCATAGCCTTTGCCGCTGTCTGCGCCATTATAGCCTACCTTATATATGTATCGACAAAGAACGTCCCACTCTCAGCCGGCTTCGGGATAGTCACCATCGGCGCAATAGCCCTTACCCTATATTTCAAGAGATCGGTTTTGGATGGCACCTTCAATACGGCGATGAACTCTCTGTCGGTCTTTTCCCGCTTTGACAGCTTCATATACGGGATATTCGATTTAAGATCAGTAATGTACTTTATTTCCATAACGGTGCTTTTCGTCTTCTTTACAGTTCAGGCGATTGAAAAGCGCCGCTGGTCTTAATGGAGGCATATAAACATGAAAACTAATAATAACAAAGTGCTGAAATCCTTCAGCTCAGATGCATTCAAGCTCGGCGGAAGCCAGGTCGTATTCTGCGCCGTCGCCGTGCTGATCGCCGTTTTTCTCAACCTGGTGGTCGCAAAGCTGCCCTCGACATATACTCAGTTCGACCTCAGCAATAACGGCTTCTTTACGCTTTCGGCCCAATCCAAAAACGTTGTTGCCGCCCTTCCGGAGGATGTGACGCTCTATCTCATAGCCGAAAACGGGGCCGAGAACAAGAGCGTTGTCAGCCTGCTTGACCGTTATAAGGCCGCCGGCAGCCATATAAAGATCGAATATGTTGACCCTGTGCTTTACCCCACCTTTACAACGAAATATACTAAAGAAACAGTTTCCGCAAACAGCGTCATCGTAGAAAGCTCACAGCGCTTCAAGGTAGTTGACAATACCAGCATATTCGTTGAAGATTACTCAAACTATTCCCAGACAGGCAAGACATCTACCTCTTTTGACGGCGAAGGTGCCCTGACCTCAGCCATAGCATATGTCGTGTCTGATAATCTACCTTCTGTATATACGCTTGAGGGCCACGGAGAAACGGCACTTTCAGCTAAAATGCAATCCGTTATCTCCAAGAACAATTACAACCTAAGCACTCTCAGCCTTCTTACCTCTCCGTCTATCCCCCAAGACTGCGAAGCTCTTATGATAGTCTCTCCCCAGACGGATATCTCCGAATCAGAGCTTAAGACCATTCTCAATTATATGGAAAACGGCGGCAGCGTCATCCTCTTTGCAGATTACCGAGATGTCGAAATGCCCAACCTTACAAGCCTTCTGGATAGTTACGGCCTTAAGTTCGCCCCCGGCATAATCATCGAGCGCAACGGCTCCAACTACTACACCGGCGGATACTACCATTACCTGCTGCCTGAAATAAGCGCTCATGATATAACCAATGGGCTTATAAAGGATAACCAGTATGTTCTTATGCCTCAGGCAATGGGCATAACCCAGACTGAGTCACACCGCAGCACGCTCAATATAACCGAGCTGCTCAAAACCACCTCATCTTCATATTTAAAGCCTAACGCCTATAACGCCACCACGCTTGAAAAAGAAACAGGCGATACTGACGGCCCCTTCAGCGTAGCCACCGTCGTAACCGAGGACGTAGGTTCCGGCCAGACGAAGCTTGTATGCTTCTCGACTTCGCTTATGCTTGACGACACTGTCGATTCCCTCGTGCATTCTGGCAACAGCACTATGCTGGCAAGCACGCTCGGATGGATGTGCGGCAAGGAAGACAGCTTTGCCATCCCGGCAAAGAGCGTAGACTCCGAGGTTCTCGTGGTTCCTGCCTCCTCCTCAAATCTCTGGAGCATCGTGATGGTGATAGTTCTTCCCTTGGCGGCCCTTGGCACAGGCGTAGCTGTTACCCTTGTCAGGAGGAAAAAGTAACATGCGTAACAAGCCGCTTGTCATATCGGTTGCCGCTCTTATTCTGTTGCTTGCCGCCTATTGGTTTTTGACCTCCGGCGGCCTCGGCGGAAAAAAAGACGATTCTACAGCTGATGGCACCTCGGAAGATGCAATAAAGCTTACCGATATTGATTCAACCACAATAATGCATCTCAAATATTCTCTGGCCACCGGCGAAAACTTCAGCTTCAAATATACCGTCTATGGCTGGAAGGTCGAGGGCGACGAGGATTTCCCGCTTGACAGCACCTATATTGAAGAGATGGTAAAGGCGCTCTGCTCTGTCACGTCTGAAAGACTCCTGACAAGCGACCGCTCCACCTTCTCAAGCTACGGCCTTGATCCCGCTGCCGTCAAGGTGGAAATGACAGACTCCAAAGGCAACTCCTATGCCTACAATATAGGCGACAAGCACCCCACGACAAGCAAGTTCTATTTCAATGTCGAGGGCAGCAATGACGTCTATACCGTTCCCACAAGTGTGGGAAGAGTCTTTAACTATCAGACCCTGGCCTCAATGATGAAGCTGCCCTCATTCCCGTCTGCAAGCCCCTCCACCACAAGCGCCCTCACCATTGAAACAAACGGAGTCATAAACGAGATTGTCCGCATGCCGGAGGGTGACAGCTCGTGCTATACCAAAGACTATAAGTGGTTCCTAAAAACGCAGGATGGGTTAAGACCCCTTTCCGAAGACAAAATGACAGCCCTTATGTCAACATTTGAGTCGATGGGCTTACAGTCAGGGGTTGACTGTTCAAGTGACCCCGCTGTTTTGGAGAAATACGGCCTTAACAACGGGCACAAAATAACTGTCAGTTACGAAAGTGCAAGCCGCGGCGCCGTCACAGAGACTTTCTATATCGGCAAAGGAGCAGACGGAAAAACCTATGCACGCATAGGCGGATCTGACGTCATCGGCACAATAGTCAACACATTCGACTATTTCACCTTTGACTACGAAACCTACAAGGCTCAAGATTTCTTCAAGCTGACCCTGGACACCGTCAATTCGATGACAATCAAGCTTGACGGGGCCACCTATACAATCGATATCAGCCGCACTACCGAAAAGGCAAGCGACGGCAAAGATAAGGTTACCGAAGTGTACACCATAAATGGCACTGAGCTTTCGGCGGATGCTGTCGTTTCCTTCTTTAATGCGATGCGCAACACCACCACCGAGGGAACATCTTCCGGCTCGCCCGAAGGCAGCCCTTATCTTGAGATATCCTTCAGCCGCAACACCGATAATTATAAGCAAATGACCCTCAGTTTATGGAAATACGACAGCAGCTTCTATATATCCAAGTTTGCAGATAATACTCTGCTTGTGAACAAGCTCGATGTACAGAAGATAGTCGACTCTCTACAGAAGGCAGTTACCAGCACAGTGAAATAAGCGGCATTAATTCAAGTATAGACTCTATAACCAAACAGCTAAGGCCCCCGGCATATGCCGGGGGCCTTTTTTCATACGAATTATTTCAGAGCACCTTAAGTTTAATAGTTCTCTTTTCTTACTTCGAAGAAGCTCTGGCTGTATTTGCATATCGGGCAGACAGCCGGGGCTTTTTTGCCCATCACCAGATGTCCGCATATGCGGCACTCCCACATGGTCTCTTCGCCTTTTTGAAATACGCGCTGCATCTCCACGTTTTTCAGCAAAGCCCGATAACGATCTTCATGGGATTTTTCAACAGCCGCTACCCTGCGAAAACGCTCCGCAAGCTCATGAAAGCCCTCCTCGTCGGCCTCTTTGGCCATGCGTTCATACATATCGGTCCATTCGTAATTCTCGCCTTCGGCAGCCGTCAAAAGATTTTGAGCCGTATTGCCCAGATGCCCCAGCTCCTCATACCAGATTCTTGCATGCTCCTGCTCATTCCTGGCTGTCTTTAAGAACAACTCGGCTAACTGGTCATATCCCTCACGCTGAGCAATCGCCGCAAAATATGTATACTTGTTGCGCGCCTGGCTCTCTCCGGAAAATGCCTCGGCAAGATTCTTACCGGTCTTTGTCCCAGCATAGGTATTTCCCACATTAGCCGTATTCTCTTCCAGTTTAACAAATACGCTGGCCGGCTGCTTACACCAGGGGCAGGTAAAGCCTTCGGTCAGCGGCCCTTCATGAATATATCCACAGACTGTGCATTTCCATCTTTCCATTTTGTTTCCCTCCGTCATCTCATTGTTTTCGAGTTTGTGCAAAAGCTTCATAACGGCCTCTTTGGGGAAGCCTTCGTCTTTATTATCAAGAAGGCCATTTAAAAACTCGTGAGTATTGGCGCTCTGCGGCAGCATATATGATGATTCCCTGATTATATCCTCCGCCATAATTCTGTTGGATTTTTCAAAAGCGGCGAAAAGCTTTCCAGCAAGCGAAGCGGATATGCTTTCCTGATACGCCTTGCTTCTCATAAGCGCATTTAAACCCTCCCTGACGCCCTCAGTCTTGGGCTGCTGAGGCGGAAGCTCATAAGGCATCATCGAAATCGCCCCGCTTGGGCATGACTCCGCGCAAACGCCGCAGCCGATGCATTTTTCCTTATCTATGACACTGTTCTCTGTGTCCGATGCTCCGGTAGGGCAGACATAACGGCACAGGCAGTCCTTCGTGCAAAGCCTGAGATTTCTCACGGCATACATCTTAGCCATTACCAATCCCTCCCCTCTATCTTTTCAAACTTCCAGTTAGGCACCTTACATACAGGGCATATTTCCGGCAGGCTGTCTCCCACATAGACGAAACCGCATATGGTGCAGACGTATACCCCCGTGCTTTCCGTCATATCGTTGCCATCCCTCTGATATCTGATAAGAAGCGATTTTAAATCTCTCGTCACCTTCTCGCTCCATGCAAGCGCCCTCAGCGCTCCCCTGTCATGTGCTTCGGCGGCGGATGTATTGGCAGATGGAAATCCCTCTGCAAGATCCTTTTCTATAAGGCCGAGAAGATCTTCTATTCCCTTCCCCTCGGAGGGAGCCGCCTTATCTTTAAAATACTGCGCAAGCTCGGTAAAAAGAGACGCTTCCTCACTCCGATACTGTTTTTCGCATCCCCGTGCCAGATTTGAGCAAAGGGCGCTCATCTCAAGAGGGGTCAGCTCTTTAACATCTGCCAAAGCCTTAATAGCGTCAGGCCTTTTTGCGTCCTGCCTGTCTTTTCGGCCTTCATCCTTCTCGAAAAACTCGCTTTTGGGCGCTCCGCAAAGAGGGCAGGTCCAGTCCTCAGGCAGCTCTTCCCATTTTGTTCCCGGTGCGATCCCCGCCTGAGGGATTCCCTTTGCTTCGTCATATACATAGCCGCAGACAGAGCATGAATATTTCTTCATAGCATTTCCTCCTTATACCGTTTTTTTATTATACATTATCAAAAGACAAATTACAGTAATTTTATCACAAAAATGACAAACTCTTCCAATACCGCATACCTCTTTTTATACTTCGAGCGGAGATACCCTTTATTTAAGCCTCGTAATATCGCTATGCAAAAGAGCATATTTATTTCTTGTTCCCCATAGCGGCAAGACTAGGTTCTGCCTGCGTATTTAAACGTCAAAATTGACATATTGCGGCAATGTTGTATAATAAACTCTATAGGTAAGGAGTGATGCGAATGACCCTGAAAGAGTATTTCCCCATATGGAACCGCCTTACGGATTCTGAGCGGAAACAGCTTGAGCAGTCGGTGATAAGACGCTCGGTTTCAAAGGGAACAATCCTGCACAACGGATCAGAAGATTGTGTCGGCCTTTTTGTCATATGCTCGGGCCAGCTCAGGGCCTTCATCCTCTCAGACGAAGGCAAAGAGGTAACAATCTATCGCCTGTTTGAGCGCGACATCTGCCTTCTTTCAGCCTCATGCGTCGTGCAGAGTATCCAGTTTGACATAATAATCGAGGCCGAAAAGGATTCTGAGGTTTTTGTTATTCCCACTGATATATACAAAAAGCTTATGGAGGGCTCAGCCGTGCTCGCCAACTATACAAACGAGATTATGGCCTCAAGATTCTCAGAAGTGATGTGGATGATAGAACAAATCATGTGGAAGAGCTTTGACAAACGCCTTGCCGCCTTTCTCCTGGAAGAAAGCTCTCTTGAGCAAAGCGACAGCCTCAAAATCACCCATGACCGCATTGCATCCCATATGGGCACAGCCAGGGAGGTCGTCACCCGCATGCTCCGGTACTTCCAGTCAGAGGGCATGGTGAGCCTCGCCCGCGGTGCAGTTGAGCTGACAGACAAAAAGCGCCTTTTTGCCATATCTGAATAAAACAAAGCGCCGTTCACAATGAACGGCGCTTTTAGTTTATTAAACGTGCTATATTTTTATAAGGCCTTTCCGCTAGGCCTTATGCGGGCTGCTTTAACCCAAACATGGGCATCGCGTAAAACATCCCTGCCATAAAATGCTTCGAAGGGGGGAATACTATCCCCCTTCGAAAGCTCCATATATTACTTCTTTACGCCCAGACTTATCATCGAAAGTATATCTTCCTTCGCCCTTACGCCAACAGATCTGTTGGCTACCTTGCCATCCTTGACGACTACGAGCGTGGGGATGCTCATTACTTTGAAGTTTAATGCAAGCTCTCTTTCTTCGTCGACATTTACCTTGCATACCTTAAATCCCTCTGCATCCTCGGCAATCTCGTCAACTATAGGCGAAAGCATCCGGCATGGGCCGCACCAGCTCGCCCAGAAATCGATAAGAACAGGGACTTCGCTTTCCATTACTTCCTTCTGGAAATTATCCTTTGTGAGTGTTAGAATTGACATTTTCATTTCCTCCATATATGTGTAATAATTTATTTGTTACCAAAAGCCTCGGCCTTTGTTTCTTCGTCCGGCCCGATTTGCTTTTCTGAGTTCATTATACATTCCAAAGGCTCTTCAATCTGTGACAAACTCACGCTTTTCCCATGCTTCATTTTGCATATAAGCTGAGTCATCGTTCCCATGGGGCAATATACACACCATGATCTCGGCTTAAAAAGCCCCATCGTCACAGCTCCCAGCACAGTTGAGGTCAGCATGACGCTGTAAAACCCGAATGCGAACTGCGCCACCCACGGCTCGGCTGCTCCGCCATAGGCCCAGTGCCACGGAAGGCTGAAGGTCCAAAGCAGCTTTACTGCCTGCCTGAGGGTGCCGGCCCCTGAAAACACAAGCCATGTGCTCCAGAGCATCTGAAAAAACATCGCAAAGAAAAATATAAGAAAACCATAACGGAACCATTTGCTTCTGAAAAACCGCGGCGGATTCTTGCCTCTTGAGAGCCCAAGCCTTCCCCCAAGAACGGAGAAAAGCTGCCCCCGGCCGCAATAGCGGTTGCAGTAAGCCTTGCCTCCTCCTGCAAGTGCCACTATAAGCGGTATAAAAAAGCAGAGCAGGCCAATCCATGCAAAAAGAATATTAAAAAAGCCAAGCGCAAGATACAGTGCCGAAAATACCCAAAGATATTCACTCCAACTCTTTTTCATGCCATGACCTCCGTGATGTTAATTATCCCGGCAGGGCATCCATTTACACATCTTCCGCAGCCGACACACTTATGCACATCTACTGAGGAATACATACCCTTTATCATTTCAATTGCGCCAAGCGGACAGGTTGCGGCACAGCATCCGCAGGCTACGCATTCGGCATAAGGTATGGCGGCCTTTCTGACTCTTCTTTTGGTCTGATCCATCAATATACCTCCAAAGCTTAATATTTTAATTATATGCGTAACACTTCAAGAGTTCTGTGATATCATCACGTACAAGCCCCACCGCACCCTTTGCTTGACTAAGCATCTTATACGGTGATATAATATTTTGACTAATGTAAACCTGCCTTTTAAGGCGTTTTTAACGCCTATTTTATAGATTTTGAAAGGGGAACGTAACATGTGGGTTGCGTCCGATTGGAAAGATTATAAGCTTCTTGACTGCGGCGATGGCAAGAGGTATGAAAAATGGGGAAACAAATACCTCGTAAGGCCCGACCCTCAGGCTATATGGGAGCCTTCTTATAAATGGGAAAAGGTCGACGCAGTATACCACCGCAGCAATACAGGCGGCGGAAGCTGGGATGTTATGAGTCTTCCCGAAAGCTGGCAGATAGGCTATAAGAGCCTTGTGTTCAATATAAAGCCCATGAGCTTCAAGCATACGGGTGTATTCCCCGAGCAGGCGGCCAACTGGGATTTCATAACAGATATGCTTGGCAAAAGAAAAGGCCATGCAAGCGTCCTCAACCTTTTTGCCTATACAGGAGGCGCAACCCTTGCATCCGCTGCGGCAGGAGCCTCGGTCTGCCATGTCGACGCATCAAAGGGCATGGTATCATGGGCTAAGGAAAACGCGAGAAGCTCGGGCCTTGGAGATGCCCCTATCCGCTATATTGTTGACGACTGTGTAAAGTTCGTAAAGCGCGAGATAACCAGAGGCCATAAATACGATGCCATAATAATGGATCCTCCGTCCTATGGCAGAGGGCCGTCAGGAGAAATATGGCGCTTTGAAGACAATGTATATGATTTTGTAACTCTCTGCTCGCAGCTTCTTTCAGATAACCCCATGTTTTTCATAATAAGCTCATATACCGCCGGCGTATCGCCATCGGTGCCGGAATATATCCTTGGCCGCGCAATCTGCCCTCGCTTCAGCGGCAGGACGGAATCAGGGGAGCTGGGTATTCCCGTGGCCTCCTCCTCTCTGAATCTCCCATGCGGCCATACCTCAAGATGGATCGGAGAATAAACATGCCAAAGCCCGTGATCTCTGCCGAAAATATAACCTTCAGTTACCCCGCATCCGAAGGCGAGGCCACGCATCCTGCCCTTGAGAATATAACCATACAGATAGAAAAAAGCGAGTTCGTTGCCATTTTAGGGCACAACGGAAGCGGAAAATCAACTTTTGCCAAGCATTTGAACGCAATCCTTTTGCCATCGGGCGGCTGCGTTTATATCGACGGTATGGATACAAAAGATGAAAGCCTGCTTCTGGCCATACGCGAAAAATGCGGCATGGTGTTTCAGAACCCTGACAATCAGATAGTAGCCACCATGGTTGAGGAGGATGTTGCCTTTGCCCCCGAAAACATGGGCGTCCCTCCTGCTGAAATAAGAAAGCGTGTTGACGACTGCCTCGAGATCGTAGGCATGAGCGCCTTTAAGCGCCATGCCCCGCATCTGCTTTCCGGGGGGCAGAAACAGCGTGTGGCCATCGCAGGCGTATTGGCTATGGAGCCTTCCATTTTGGTTATGGACGAGCCTACCGCGATGCTTGACCCTTCAGGAAGGCGGGAGGTTATGAACACGGTCCTGCGGCTTAACCGGGAGCGTGGAATAACCGTAGTGCTTATAACACACCATATGGACGAAGCTGCTCTCGCGGGGCGCGTCATCGTGATGAGCGACGGCAAAGTTGCCATGTCAGGCACACCTAAAGAGGTATTTTCCAAAGTTGAAGAAATAAAGAAGCTCTCTCTGCTTCCCCCTCAGACGATCGACCTTCTCTACAGGCTTGACAAAACAGGCTATGATCTTCCGCTCGATGCTCTTTCAGTCAAAGAGTGTGCCGATGTCCTTCAAAACTTTCTAAAATGCCCGGGCATTAATCAACAATAGATGTGTCTTTGGCTGTTATATAATAAACAAGGAGATGACCCTGTTGCCTGACATTCTTACGGTAGACAACATTTCACATATATACTCTTCCGGCACCCCTTTTGAGTGGGCAGCTATAAAGGATATTTCCCTATCTGTGGCCGAGGGCGAGTTTGTAGGGCTAATAGGCCATACGGGAAGCGGAAAATCAACTCTGGTTCAGCATTTTAACGGGCTTTTGAAGCCTACAACAGGAACGGTGTTTGTAGAGGGAATCGATATCAACAGCTCAAAAGCCGCCGCAAGAGCTGCCCGCTTCAAGGTAGGCCTTGTGTTCCAATATCCTGAGTACCAGCTTTTTGAAGAAACCGTATATAAAGATATAGCCTTCGGCCCTAAGAATATGGGCCTTTCTCAGGATGAGATCGATAAAAGGGTCAAAAAAGCGGCCTCACAGGTCGGCCTCAGCGAGGATCTTCTGGAGGTATCGCCTTTTGAACTTTCAGGAGGGCAGAAGCGCAGGGCTGCTTTGGCGGGAGTTTTTGCCATGGAGCCACGCCTGCTTGTCCTTGACGAGCCTATGGCAGGGCTTGACCCTGTGGGGCGTGAAGATATCATTGCCTGTATTCAAAGCTATCGCCAAAGCAGCGGAGCCTCGGTTCTTTTCGTAACACACAGTATGGAGGATGCCGCCAAGATCTCAGACAGGCTTATCGTCTTAAGCCACGGGAGCATACTCATGGAGGGCACTCCAAATGATGTCTTCTCACAAAGCAAAATGCTGACCGAGGCCGGGCTGGATATACCTATGGTCACAAGGCTTTTTATCGAGCTTGAGCGTAGAGGCATCAAGGTTTCGCCATCGGTCTATACAGTACAGCAGGCGCTTTCCGAGATACTTCGTCTCAAGGAGAAAAAGCCATGCTGAAAGATGTGACCCTCGGCCAGTTTTTCCCCGGCAGCAGCCTTATCCATAGGCTTGATCCGCGTGTGAAGATAATCGCATCGGTGGCTTTTATAGTATCTCTTTTTGTTTCTTCCAGCTTTTACGGCTATGGGATATGCACCCTTTTTCTCATATGGTGTATTGCCACCTCTAAAATATCTCCCAAAATGATAATCAAGAGCCTTAAGCCCCTTGTGATAATTCTAATCTTCACAGGAGTTCTCAATATGCTCTATACCCCCGGGCATGCTCTTGTGAGCTTCTGGGTATTCAATATAACAAGAGAAGGGCTTTACACGGCGGCTTTTATGATGATCCGCATAATTTTACTGATAACAGCCACCTCCATGCTGACCTATACCACCTCGCCGATTGCCCTTACAGACGGCCTTGAGCGCCTGCTTTCACCTCTCAAAAAGCTCAAAGTGCCTGTGCATGAGTTCTCAATGATGATGACTATAGCGCTGAGATTCATCCCCACCCTTATTGAGGAGACAGATAAGATAATGGCTGCGCAGAAAGCCAGAGGCGCTGATTTTGAATCGGGAAATCTCATCTCAAGGGCCAAAGCACTTATCCCCATCTTAGTCCCGCTCTTCATTTCGGCCTTCAGAAGGGCCGACGAGCTTGCAACAGCCATGGAGTGCCGCCTCTATCACGGCGGCGAGGGGCGCACGAGATTAAATACGCTTAAAATGATGGCGCTCGACTGGCGGGCACTTGTCTTCATGGCGCTTTTCTGCTCCATAGTTATAAACGCGGAAAGGATCGTGGCAATGATATGACCATAGCCCTGAAGCTCTCCTATTTGGGCACGGCCTATCACGGCTGGCAGCGCCAGAAGAACGGGATTACCGTTCAGCAAAAAATAGAAGAAGCCATAGAAAAGACCTGCGGAGCCAAGGTCTCGGTCTCGGGCTGCGGGCGAACCGATGCGGGGGTCCATGCCGAGGCTTATGTAGCCAGCGTGCGGATGAATTGCTCGATCCCCATGTCTCGACTGCCCTACGCTTTGAACTCCCGTCTTCCGGACGATATCGTCATACATGAGGCCCATACAGTCTCGGATGATTTTGATGCCCGATTCTCCTGCAAAAGCAAAGAGTACACCTACCGCATACACAACAGCGCCACAAGGAACCCGTTTTATAAAGACAGAGCCTATTTTTATCCCCAGCCACTCGACTGTGAAAAAATGTCAGAGGCTGCAGATCACTTCGTCGGAGTCCATGATTTTTCAGCTGTGCGCTCTTTGGGCACGCCGGTTCGCTCTCCCATAAGGGAGATCTATTATCTGAATGTTTCCCGCAGATCTGGCCTCATCGAGATAAAAGCCTGTGCCGACGGTTTTCTATACAATATGGTAAGAGCTATTGCCGGAACTCTTGTTTTCTGTGGAAACGGCAAAATAAGCTCTGCCTTGATCCCTTCAATACTCGAATCAAAAGACCGCGAGGCCGCCGGGCCGACAGCCCCAGCCTGTGGGCTTTACCTGACAGCCCTTACCTACGGCATGGAGAATATCGATGTCAAATCTGAGTAATGCCAAAATAACACGCTTCCGCGAAGACAAGCGCCTTGCCGTCATCTCGGCCATAAGGTCCCTGTCTCTTGTCGGCCTGCTTATAACGATGGTGTTCTGCATTTTTACCTATCGAGAAGATTTGAATATCACCAATATAAAACGCATAATCTCTTACATAGACCATGTCACCTTTGAAGGCAGCCAAACCGACACTTTCCCCTTTGATGCAGGGCTCAACACCTCCTACAAGGCCTTCGATGTCGGTATAGCCACCTGCTCCGGCGGCAGTTTCCGCTTTATTCCTCCCTTTGAGAATATGGACTATTCAAAGCAGATAAAATACTCAAACCCCTATATGAGAGTAAGCGGTAACTCGATACTGGTCTATGATCTCGGCGGAACCGGGATATCACGCCTGAGCAGCTACTCCTTGCTTTACGAAACGACACTTAAATCAAATATCCTCTCTCTTTCCGCAAACCTTTCAGGCGAATGTTCTGTTATCACCGATGAGGCAGGATTCAGAACTGCTTTGACGGTTTTTGACAAGCGCCTTAAGGACGTTTACAAATGGCAGACCTCCGATCATTTCGCCTTCTTGTCCGCGCTTTCGCCTAATGCGAAAACAGCCGCGGTGCTCTGTATCGGTCAAAAGGACGGTGCGTCAGACACCTATATCAGATACCAGCCTACAGACGGCGAAGAATGCAAAATAACAATAGATCTCGGCAACAGAGACGTCTATTCCATGGAGTATTATTCAAACAGGCTGCTTATGGTGCTTTGTGAAGACGGCATATATGCCTATGACAATGACGGCGCGCTTAAAGCCTCGGCCGCATTCACATCAGGTTCCCTCGTCGCCTTCAACCACGGCGCTGAAAGCCTCTGCGCAATATCTCTCAAAGGCACAAAGGGCGACAGCTCCGATGTAAAGGTTTTTGACGGCGAATGTAAAGAGATCTACAGCGGCACCTTCGACGGCGATATCCGCAGCATTGCCCTTTCGGGCAGCACCCTTGCTTTCATCTCAGGAAAAGAGCTGTATAAAGTAGATTTAGCTTCTCAGGCCGCAGAAAATGTGGAACTTTCCGGCGTCAGGGATGTATTAATAACAGAAACAGGCAGCGTCGCCGCTGTTTACAGCGACAGCGCCAAAATAGTGTCGTTTGAAAAAGGAGAGTGAGGCAGTTGCAAAGCCCATATATTTTTGACATAGCCTTTGTGCTTATTCTGGCCTTTATGTTCTGGTACGGGCGCAGGCGCGGAGCCTTCAGGGTTCTTGCCGGGCTTTTCGGCACGATAGCAGCTTGGCTTGCCGCCTCGTCGCTAAGCCCCACGATCACTCCGATAACAATAAGGATCATGACACCTTATGCCCATAAGGCCATAGCCTCGACAGCCGAAACAATGGGCCTTACCCCGGCCATCGATGCCACTGTCACCCTCGGCCAGGCGGCCGGAAATCTTGCGGACACAGTCTCCTCTTTAGGAGAAAAGCTAAGCAGCCTCGGCCTTCCTGAGCAGCTTTCTTCTCTTGCAGAAAAGCTGCATATCTCCCAAAGCCTTGAAAAACTGCTTCCCGGCCTGCACGGCAGCGTTTCGCCGACAGAGCTTATGACTGAAGCCATGGTCAACAAGCTTGCCCCATTCATCACTTTTTTTGCCCTCTTTGTGCTTATAAAATTCGTGATTTCCATCGTTGTGAGGATTCTTAGCCTTGATTGGCCAATAATAAGCTCATTAAACCGCCTCGCCGGTGGCGCTATCGGGCTTATAGGCGGCACTTTGATTGTGATTGCTCTCTGTGCCGGCATTTTTGCCTACGGAAGCCCCGAGCCCACCGGAATTACGTCAAAAACCCTGCTTTCCCAAAGCTATACGGGTGAACTAGTAGCGTCGATCATACATAATTAGCACAAAGTTCATAATGTCGACATAAAATAATGCTATTATACCAATACAGGCTAAAAGGAGAACGCTAATGAACCTGCCCAATGCACTGTCCCTGTTCAGGCTATTTCTTATACCGGTCTATCTTTGCACTTTTTTTTCTGGAGTTCCGTATGCCTACACGATAGCGGTTGCAGTATTTGTGATCGCCGGCATAACAGACATAATCGACGGGCGACTAGCCAGAAAATATGACCAGGTAACTATACTCGGACGTATTCTTGACCCTTTAGCCGACAAGCTGATGGTCATGTCAGCGCTGGTATCCATGTCTATGGTGGGCATGATACCCGCCTCTGTGAGCATACTCTATATAGCCAAGGAAAGCCTTCAGGTCATCGGTGGCGCTATTCTATATAAATTTATCAAAGATATGCCTCCCTCAAATTGGTGGGGAAAGGCCGCAACACTCCTGTTTTATGTGGCAATAATACTAACAATTCTCTTCCATATTCCGGCAAAATACTCTGCTCTTCTGTTCATATGCGCGTTCGCCTGTGTATTTGCCGCATTGTCCTCATATCTTTTCAAGGGAGTTAAGCTTGTTAAGGAGAACACAAAATGAAAGTACCCATATGCTCAAGATGCAAAAAGAATCTTGCCGTCGTTTTTGTAACCAAAATTGAAAACGGCGAAACAAAAAACGAAGGCCTGTGCCTCAAATGCGCCAAAGAGCTTGGCATAAAACCTGTTGCCGATATTATGGACCGCTTCGGCATAACCGACAGCGACCTTGAAAATATGACCAAAGAGCTGATGGAAGGCGACGGAGAGATGTTCCAGAACCTTATGAGCAGTTTCGGGGGTCCCCAAAGCATGCCTGACGGCGATGAGCTTCCCACTGAACTGCCCGAAGGAGATGAAGCAGACGAGGCTTCTCGCGCCCCCGCATTTCCTCTTTTTTCAAATTTCCCCGGCAAACGAAAGCAAAAGGAAACTGAACAGGAAAAGAAGGGCAAAAGCAAGCCCTCCTCCAAGTTTTTAAGCAAATATGCCATCGACCTTACAGAGCGGGCCCAGGAGGGCAAGCTCGATAAAGTCATCGGCCGCGAAAGCGAGACGGAAAGGGTCATCCAGATTCTTAACCGCCGTCAAAAAAACAATCCATGTCTTATCGGAGAGCCCGGCGTCGGCAAAACTGCTGTCGCCGAGGGCCTTGCCCAGCGCATATCTGATGGCAATGTGCCATTCAAGCTCCGCGATAAGGAGGTCTGGCTTCTCGATATGACAGCCATGGTCGCCGGGACACAGTTCCGCGGCCAGTTCGAAAGCCGCATGAAAAATCTTATCGACGAGGTCAAGGTGCTGGGGAATATAATCCTCGTAATCGACGAAGTTCACAATCTCGTTGGCGCCGGCGATGCCGAAGGCTCGATGAATGCGGCTAATATCTTAAAGCCCGCCCTCTCAAGGGGCGAGATACAGGTCATCGGTGCCACCACCTTTAAGGAATACCGTCAACATATAGAAAAGGATACAGCTCTCGAGCGCCGCTTCCAGCCCGTAACGATCAACGAACCCTCTCTTGATGAAACCTTCGAGATACTCAAGGGTGTAAAGGGCTATTACGAAAGCTATCACGGGGTAGCTGTTCCCGATGAAATCATACGGCAGGCCGTCTATCTTGCCGACAGGTATATCAGCGACCGATTCATGCCAGACAAGGCCATCGATCTGCTGGATGAAGCATGCTCTGATTTAAACCTTAAAAGCGCTGTCATTAACCAAAAGGGCGCCATAAAACGTGAGCTTGAAGAGCAGGAGTCGCTTATGGAGCAATACTCTTCCTCCGAACAGCCTCAGGAAGATATGTTCGCCAAAATCGCGGAGACCAAAAGCCGCGTTCTTCAGCTCAAGCAAAAGCTCCAGGTGCTTGAAGCCGAGCCTGCCCCCACCCTCTCGGTAGATGACCTTTCAAGGGTCATTGAGCTCTGGACAAAGATACCGGCCAGCAAAGTTCGGGAACAGGATTTCGAACGCCTTACAAAGCTGGAAGAGCGCCTTAAAAAGCGCGTAGTAGGCCAGGATGAGGCTATCGAAGGCGTTGCCTCAGCTATCCGCCGCAGAAGAGCAGGAGTCTCACAGAAGCTTAAGCCCGTTTCCTTCATATTTGTAGGCCCCACAGGCGTCGGAAAGACCGAGCTTGTCAAATGCCTTGCAGCAGACCTTTTCGCTACTGAGGACGCTCTGATACGCCTTGACATGAGCGAGTATATGGAAAAGCACTCTGTTTCAAAGCTCATAGGCGCTCCTCCGGGATATGTTGGCTATGATGAAGCCGGGCAGCTTACAGAAAAAATACGCCGCAGGCCATATTCGGTAGTCCTATTCGACGAGATAGAAAAAGCACATCCCGATGTTCTCAACATTCTTTTGCAGATTCTCGACGACGGAAGAGTGACAGATGCCCAGGGCCGAAAGGTCTCCTTTGAAAACACCGTCATTATAATGACATCCAACGCCGGCAGCAACAGAACCTCGGGCACAGTCGGCTTCGGGCGCAGCGTAACTCAGCAAGACCGTGAAAAGGCATTAAACGCCCTCTCAGAAGTAATGCGCCCCGAGTTCCTCAACAGAATAGATGAAATAGTCTCCTTCAATCACCTCAGCGAAGATAATTTCCGCGACATCTGCGTCATCATGCTGAGTGACCTCAAAAAGGGGCTTGAGCGAAGCGGCATAACCTTCAGCTGGGACGACAGCTCCGTTCAGTACCTTACCAAAAAATCCTTCTCGGTGAAGTTCGGTGCAAGAAACTTGCGCAGGCTGATCGAAAAAGAGGTTGAGGATAAGGCGGCCACCGCTATTATTTCCTCCTACCAAAACCCTATAAACGAAATAAAACTTTCCTCCGACGGAGAACGAACAATTCTCGAGGCAAAATAAGCAAAGCCGGGGCGCTCCCCCGGCTTCATTTTTTATACGTTCCAGACGTTTAGCTTTCTTTTTTGCGGGAATACTTTGCTATAACCAGCCATCGCAGGCAAAATCCATGCCTGCTTATCGGCTCCCATGGCCTTATAAAATTATATTATAGGCTTGACAAGGGTTTCCCTCCGTGTTAAAATTGTAAAGCTGATATGTGCGGGTGTGGTTCAATGGTAGAATGTCAGCCTTCCAAGCTGAACACGTGGGTTCGATTCCCATCACCCGCTCCACTGTTCTTTTTATAGTTCGCCGCTGAAAGGCAAAGCCGTACAAGCCTTTTCTTTTTTCTGTTTTTTTGCGCCACATCTTAATATGTGCCTGTAGCTCATCAGGATAGAGCAACTGCCTTCTAAGCAGTAGGTTGGGGGTTCGAGTCCCTCCAGGCACGCCATACATGCGGTGGGTATAGCTCAGTTGGTTAGAGCGCCAGATTGTGGCTCTGGAGGCCGACGGTTCGAATCCGTTTATCCACCCCATTTTATTTTTCTCCGCTTGAAGCGCTGATACCTCAAACAAACGGCCTGACGGCGGCTTTTACTGTCAACATTGGGGTATAGCCAAGCGGTAAGGCACCAGACTTTGACTCTGGCATTCGCAGGTTCAAATCCTGCTACCCCAGCCAGATATGATCCATTAGCTCAGTAGGCAGAGCACCTGCCTTTTAAGCAGGGTGTCCGGAGTTCGAATCTCCGATGGATCACCATGTCGTCGCAAGCTTTACAAAGCTTGCGACGATTTTTTTATACAACGCATAAAAGCCATCATGATCAGCAGCCGCTTCTTTTCAACAGAGCGTCAAAACCATATATGGCAAAGACACGTACAGCCATTACAAAAATTGCAAAAGTTATTGCGAAGATCAATATTATTGAGGAGAAATGTCAAATGGGACAAAAAGAAGGGATTCGAAATATAGAAATAGCTAAGGCGCTTATACAGTTAACCATGGTGTTTCTTATTGTGTGCACAGTAATTTTTGTTGTGGGACGGCTTACAAAAGAGCCGCAGCCAGAAATTTCAGGAACGTTTATCAGTGATAAGCTGGAAGCCGCAAGTGATCTGGCTTCTGCAAAAATGACATATAACGGGTTAATTCATTATTCAGATGGAGATATCCCGTTTTTGACTTTAAAAGCATTTTCCATGACTTATCGGGCGAAAATTAAAGCTGGAATTGATCTTTCAAAGGTAGTGGTGGAAATCACCGACTCCAAAGTAATAATTACAATTCCTCAAATAGAGGTCTTAGATCTTTCAATAGATACAGACTCAATTCAATATTACGATCAAAAATCGGCTTTATTTAACGGAGAGTCAAAAGAAGACGCCTTAAAGGCAATTAGTGCCGCAAAAGAAGATGTAACAGAGAACGGAGGCATAGATGAACTAAAAATGTCAGCTAAAAGCCAGATCGAAGTTCTCATGAACAGTCTGTTTAAAGATTCTATTGGCGATAGAGCATTAACCCTCGTCTTTAAAAAGTAATTATTAAGTAACTGCAAATGAACAAACCCCTTGAACCGATACGTTTTATGGGGTTTGTTTTATCCTAAATATTGCTTTCCCAGCAGACTATTTAAAACGAATAACCCGGAGGAACAGCCCATGCGCTTTAGGTTTTCTCTTCAGAAATAACATTCTTTCCGTTAATATCTGTATTGTTAAAATGGGGTGCACCGCCGTATTTTATGCTATACTTAATCCATAAAGTGTGGTCGAGCTTATTCAAAGGAGGCTTACTATGGAATGGGTCATAAGCATGAACAACGCCATGGACTATATTGAAGCTCATCTTACCGCAGAAATAGACTGCTCTGAGATAAGCCGCATAATGGCATGCCCCTATGCCGTCTTTCAGCGCTCTTTTGCCCCTGTAACAGGCATCCAGCTTTCCGAATATATCCGGCGCAGGCGCCTGTCCCGCGCTCAGGAGGATCTTCAGAATACAACTTTGCGCATCATAGATATCGCAGTAAAATACGGTTACGATTCATCTGATGCTTTCACAGCCGCGTTCAAGCGCATGCATGGGATCACTCCGCAGGAAGCCCGCAAACTCAACACCCCCCTCAAGTTTTATCCACGCCTCACCTTTTCTTTCGTGATAGAAGGGATGGAAGAAATGAATTATAAACTCCTTGAAAAAAACTCCTTTGATGTTCTCGGCATTCGGCGCACCACTCCGTATGGCGGAGGCACATGGGATATAGTCAAGTCCTGCGGCATTTTGGAAAAGCTGAAAGAGCTATGCGGATATCCCTGCGATCTCGGCCTTTGCTTCGGCTTTGATGCCGACGGCAACAACGACTATATGTGCGCCGCAGAATACCAAGGAGATGATGCAGCCGGATTTGAAAGGTACAACTATCCGCCCGCCTTATGGCTTGTTTTTACAGCAAAAGGGCATATATCCGAAGGCGTACTTGCAGAGGTATGGAAACGTGTATACGGCGAGTTCCTGCCCCAAAGCCAATACCGTCAGCTCGACCTTCCTACAATAGAAAAATATCTGCTGTGGGATGAGGCGCTGGATCTATGCCACGTGGAAATTATGATCCCGGTTAAAAAGTGAATGTTTAAAATCAATTCATTTTAACCTGTTGTATGGCGCATAGCGCAATGATATAATTAAGACACCAACATATAAAGGAGCAGAACGCTATGATTATTACGACAACACCGACCATAGAGGGAAAAACCATCCGTGAATATAAGGGCATCGTTGTAGGCGAGGTCATAAGCGGAGTGGATTTCGTCAAGGATTTCGCCGCAGGTCTATCAAACTTTTTTGGCGGCCGTTCTCAGAGCTATGAAGGAGAATTGATCGATGCAAGAGAAAAGGCCATGTCGGAAATGGCACAAAGAGCGGCAAAATTGAGCGCAAATGCCATTGTAGGAGTAGATATTGATTACGAAGTTCTCGGCTCCGGCAACAATATGCTGATGGTAACTGTCTGCGGGACAGCCGTTGTGATAGACTAAAGACTAACAACCCTACTCAAATAGATAGAGGTGCAAACTGTGATTTTCAAGCATGAAATCGGCTGTGTCTTTGCAGAAGACGCAGAAGGCAATCGAATAGCCGAAGCTACCTTCACTACAGATAACGGCGCCGCAATAATCGACAATACCTTTGTAGACCCCTCTCTTCGCGGGCAGGGTATAGCGGGCAAACTTATGCAGGCCACGGCCGAGCATATACGCTCTCTCGGGCTAAAGGTGCAGCCGGTATGCTCTTATGCTGTCAAATGGTTCTCCGAGCATTCGGAATATCAAGACCTTCTTTGAGCTTCTTCGAGCCTATCAAAAAAATATAAAAGCGGAGGTTATTCCTCCGCTTTTCCTTTTGACATTAAGTTATTTTCTGTACTAAGCCGCGTACTATTTCTCCTCTATGAACTTTATGAAAGCATCGGCCTGCTTTTGCAGGTACTTGCTGCTTGAGCTAAGCTCAAGTCTGCCGTTCTCGTTGACTTGCTCCAGCGCGTTGGGGATTGTCAGACGCGGCATATTCATTACACGCATATTCATAAAGCTTATCAGCGTCACAAGGTGATCCTGCGCAATAGCTGTACCTGACATGCCCGGAGTGATTCCGCTTATTGCCGCGGGCTTTTTCGAAAGTACCTGGCGCTCCTCTTTACTGACGGGCCTTGAAAGCCAGTCGATAAGGTTCTTCAAAACACCCGGGAAAAAGTGGTTATATTCGGGAGTAAAAAACCATATGCCGTCTGACTCTTTGACCTTCTCGCGCACGCGAGCAACAGCCTCAGGGGCAGGATACTCTATATCCTCGTTCATAAACGGGATATCCGAATAATCAAGGATCTCAAACTCGGCCCTTTCGCCTACCATCTCTTTTGCAGCCATGGCAAGCTGTCGGTTCAAAGAATCCTTTCTCAAAGAACCTACAATAGCCAATATCTTCAATTTCTCCATAAGTTTCATCTCTTCCTTTTTTTAATTATATTATACCAAATACCAAAGGAAAAATCTATCAATTATAAACTCTGGCTTCAAAAAGCGATTTTTCATAAACTTGCAACGCAGCTCTGCATCCCCTTGTATAATTGATTTACGGTGTTTTTGACAAGGATACCGCCTGAATACTTGTCATCCTGTGTTGGGTATGAGATAATAAGCGGAACAGACAGGTTGCCCTCTGATTGTTACGGAAATGCAGCCTTCATGCGTTTAAACATAGAAAACAGTTCATCTCTGTCCCTTGTTTGTACTTGTGCTGCTTTTGAATATTTGACAATTTTTAAAGAGAACAGATAGTATCAAGTGATCCCACAAAAACCGTCTCAAACAACAATATAAACGGAGGTCATACAATGAAAATACCGTTCTGGGAAGATTCTTACAAAGATGACCAGGTATCTACTTTTGGCACACAACCTAATGCTACAATTGTTGAATATGAGCATTTATTCAGCAAATCATGGTCTGTGCTGGATGTGGGATGCGGAGATGGCAAGAACTCGCTATATCTTTCTGGCCTTGGTTACACTGAAGTTGAGGCATTTGACATGTCCGTGAATGCTATCGCAAAGCTAAACCGGATCGCCTCATCTAAAAATTTGCATGTTACTGCATGGGTTCAAGACTTAACACAGTTTACGTTTGGCAAGCACTATGACCTTGTAATGTCCTTCGGGACACTTCATTTTGTAAAAAAGTAACACTGGAAAAGGTTCATTCTTGACGCCAAGGAAAACACTAATGATCATGGAATACATATTATTCAGCTTTTCACAAATGTGTTGCCTGCATCACCTGACATAGAACCTTTTGCAGTGGGGCTTGCAGATGACGAGGAAATTAAGAGTCTATACGCTGATTGGGATATACTCCAATTCAAGTCATATACCTTTGAAGAGGAGCACCCTGGTGTCCCGAAACATTATCATGCTTCCAACAAAATTGTCGCTCGAAAGAAGTGACAGCTACCCTCTTTTTATTCATTTTCGGGCAGGACTTATTATAGCTGATCCTCACTGTTCAGC
This sequence comes from Clostridiaceae bacterium, assembly GCA_034926865.1. GTDB lineage: Bacteria > Bacillota > Clostridia > Oscillospirales > Butyricicoccaceae > RGIG1902. The sequence continues at coordinate 93,177 of JAYFQP010000007.1, read as the reverse complement.
CGAGGCCTTAGCCGCCTGCACGCAGTATAAACAGGCTGCCCCAAGACAGCTTATGCCGACACTTCCCCATCCGTCATGCAGTTTGGCAGAAACATTAAGTTACAGCGTATTGTCCCAGCCCCTAAACGGCGGCATAGCCGCATTTTGCCACAACGCAGGCCATAAGCCCTTTTTCGGATTCCCCACCCACAGCTCCGTATACTCCTGCCATGGCCATCCGCTCACCTCGTTTATCCCCGAGCGCACGGTCTGGCCGTTGTCGTCCTCAAGCAGAATGTATCCCTCCTGCGGAGAAGGCTCATCTGCCCACCGTTCAGAGTCAATTATGCGGTAGCTCGGCTGCGGAATTGTCATCCCCTGAGAGCACGAAAACCTCTTATACCTCTTTTTGTCCTTTTTATATCGCAGAGCAGTCATAGCGCTCTCCTTCATAAGGTACGAGGCGAGCCTGCCATGGCTTGCTCTGCCGTCAATTTCTCTTAAGGATACCGCCGCTCCTCTTCCCTCGGACGCTTTACTCCACAGTGCCTCCAGCACCTCCTTTGGCACAGGAGACAGCACTATATGATGATGAATATTGGTCATGTGCTTTGTGTCTGTGCAGGCGATATACCGCCACTCAAGACCCAAGCGACGGCATTCTCCCCTCAAAAGCTTTAAAAATCTTTGCCTGTCTTGTTCTGCCTTTATAAGATTATCTGCTTTCTCACGGTAATGAAGCACTATATGAATATCTCCTTTGCCGAAATTGGCGTTCAGCCTCCAACGCAGACTTTCCAAAGCCATGCGCCCATTTATTTTGGACTGCCTCTCGGATGTGCTCCCCGTGTTTCGCAACATGTGTTCTAATAGTAACTGTTATTACTTCAGATTAATTCAATTTTTTAAAATTAGTACGCTTAAAATAAAAAAGCCGCATAAGCGGCTTTTTTATTAGGCTACAATATTGCGAATATATCTAAGCTCAATGACCGGAGTCACAAGTACATCCTCTTTCTCTCTGCCATCAAAGTGAAAACCATTTTTCTCATAAAAGCCGATGCCCTTTTTATTCGCCTTTAAAACCCAAAGGCATACGCTTAAATATCCCTCAGCTTCAAGTTCTTCAAAAGCACTTTGAAGCAAGCCGTGCCCAACCCCCATGCGCTGGTATTTTTCAAGCACGTATATAGCCTGTATCTCTCCAAAAGAAGGCGGAAGGTCACTGTCCCGGGCTTTGTCATAAATGCAGAAGCCGATTATGCCTTCATCGCTGCAGGCGACTATTATATTCTTACAGCCGGAGCGCTCAAATATGCCCATGCTCTTCTCTTGGCTTCTTGCAGCAAGATAATCTTCATGTATCAGCCCCGTATATGCCTCAATCCACGCCTTGTAATGAACATAAGCAATGCCTTTGGCATCGCTTATTCCTGCTTTTCGAAAAAGTATACTCACGCATATCCCTCCTCCTGTTTTTTACATTTTATCACAAAACAGTTTCTTGGCAAACAGTGTATAAAAAATTATCTGTTTGCGCTTTAACTGCCCTTAAGCTATAATAACCTTGTGTCCGTGTCATATATTATGAAAGGAGAGCGTAATTTATGGACACCCCCAACAACAATTTAAAAAAGATCAGGCTGGTCGCAACCGGGGGAACTATCGCCTCAGAAGCAAAAAGCCGTGTTTCAACAGAAGGCTACCGCGCTTCTGTAATCCCGGTGGACGAGCTGATCGCCCAAATACCCGAAGTCTCCGATATAGCCTCGGTTTCTGCGGAACAGATATTTTTAAAACCCAGCTCAGCTATCACAAGCGAAGACCTTATAATGCTTTCCGGCCGCATAAACGAACTTCTGGCTTCGGATGACTGTGACGGCGTCATTGTAACGCATGGAACGGATACCATGGAAGAAACTGCTTTCTTCCTCAATCTTACCGTCAGCAGCCCAAAGCCCGTGGTAGTTACAGGCGCGATGCGCCCCTCTCATGTCGTCAGCTCAGACGGACTTTTGAATTTATATAACGCCGTATGCTGTGCCGCCTCGGAACAATCTTACGGTATGGGTGTCGTCATTGCGATGAATGACCTTATACTTTCTGCAAGAGATGCCGTAAAGTTCTCAACTTTCAAAACCGATGCTTTCCAGGCCCCGCTTTACGGAGTTCTTGGAACGATCAGAAACGGCGAGGTCTCCTACTGCTACAAGCCACTCAAGCGCCATACGGTGTCTTCCGAGTTCACAAGCGTTAAAGGCAGCCTTGCCCCCGTTGAGATACTGTACATGTATGAGGGCTGCACAGACACCCTCTTTAAAGCGGCACTCGATGGCGGATGCAAAGGGCTTGTCACCGCCGGAACAGGTAATGGCGGCGTCATAGGGCCAATAATGAACATCTACAACGAAGAAGACTCCGAAAAAACGCTTCATCTCCCCATCCTGGTCAGAAGCGCAAGAGTTCCCACAGGCGGAGTAAGTGACTCCTACAGGCATAAATCTGAAAAGGTCATTCCAGCAGGTGACCTGAATCCGCAAAAAGCTTACATCCTTCTCAGGCTTGCCCTTACAGTAACAGATGATCCCTCAGAAATAAGGCGCATTTTTACAGAATATTGAGCCTAAACAAAAAAGCCTTTCGCATAAGCGAAGGCTTTTATTTTTTCAAAACTCTTTACGCTCCGGCAAACCTGAACACTATGCCTATTACAGCAGATGCCGCAATATAGAATACCGGATGCAGATTCTTTGTCTTTGTCACCTTGTTAGTAAGAACAAGCAGAATAGCCGCAAGAATTATGCTTTTTAATTCTACTACCGAACCCCATTCATGAGCCTTGACAGCCGCAGTATTTACGAGCGAAAGAACCGCCACAGACACACCTGCCGAGGCGATAAGCGCGGCAGATGCGGGTCTAAGCCCATACATAGCGCCTATTACATATTCATTATCCTTAAATGTCTGCAAAAACTTGGCTATAAATAAAACGAGGATAACTGTCGGAAGAACTATGCCGAGAGTAGCTATAATTGCTCCCGGCACCCCAGCGGTGAGATACCCTGTGAATGTAGCCATATTAATGCCTATAGGGCCGGGGGTAGATTCCGATATGGCTATCATATCAAGAAGCTGCGCCTGAGTAAACCATCCCGTTTTTTCTGCCATAGCAAGAAGGAAAGGAATGCAAGCCATGCCTCCGCCTACAGTAAAGAGGCCAACCTTTGCAAATTCATAAAACAGCTGTAAATATATCATGCCTTCTTTAACCCCCACATATGAATAATCATTCCTGCCACAGCTGCGGCAATAACAAACAGTATGGGAGAAATATCAGTAAACATCGCCGCCAGAAAGATGCATGCGAAAAGCACAAGCGCTTTTTTGTCAACAATTGCCTTTTTCCACAGCTTCATTACCGCATTGTAAATCAAAACACATACGCACACCCTGATTCCCGCAAAGGCATTGATGACAGCAGGCATATCCGCGAATCCGCCTATAAAGGCAGCTATTATTGTAATAACTATAAGTGAAGGGAACGCAACCCCCATGCCACATATAAAACCGCCCAAAGATCCCTTACGCTTCTGGCCAATAAAAGCCGCCGTATTAACTGCTATAAGCCCGGGCAGGCACTGTCCTATAGCGTAATAATCCATTATCTCCTCTTCCGTTGCCCAATGCTTATTCTCTACGACTTCTTTCTGAAGCATAGGAAGCATGGCATACCCTCCTCCGAAGGTCAGGCCGCCTATTCTGGCAAATGTAAGAAACATATCGAGATAATCATTCATCACCGATCTCCTTTCTTCCGCCCCGCGGACTCAATTTATTCTTTTATTTTCCGTTAACCATAATACTATTGACTAAAGATTATGTCAAGTTTAACGGCAAGAGAGAATATTTGGGAGCATACTAATAAGCAGAAGTGACGACATGGAGCAAAGAGGAAAAACTTTGATAAACTTCACACGCTGCTGTATGTTTCTATGATACACAGCGGAGCTCTTCCCGACAATGACGCCAATATACAGAAGATAAAATGGAAGAAAAATAAAGGGCGTGATATCGCGCCCTACATAAAATCCCTTTATTATTTCTGAACCTCTCGCTTATACTCTTTTTTTATGTAAAAATGTTCAGCAATTTCCAGCAGTTTATCATGCTCGAAATCGAGGCTGATTATATATGGCATCCAATCAATAATACGCAAAAAATCGTCAACGCCAAAGCTGTTGTCATAGTAATTGAGTATGCTGCTCAGGGCTGTTCCGTGTGTACCTATTACCACACTTTTGCCGGGATTTGCATGAAGTATCTCTTCTATGGCCTTCATATTCCGCTGCTGCACCATACGAATCGACTCCCCTCCAGACTCGTGGAAATCCATATCAGCCCATCTGAGGCGCATAAGCTCTCTTGTGTTGCCGCCATGGCCGCTTTGACGCTCCATAAGGCGTTCATCTAATGATATCTCAAGCCCAAACAATTTTGCCACATCTGCTATCGTGCCGACGCTGCGAACGTATGGGCTTGAATAAAAAGAATCAATCTCCATATTTCTGAAAAAATCTGTAACTCTCCTGCTGTCGGCTACCCCCTCATGCGTAAGAGGGCGAGTTCTATCATCTGACCACGAATGATCACTCTGGGCATGCCTTACAAAATAAAGCCTTGTCATCATTTTCATTTACCTCAGTCAAAATACTGCAAGGGATTATCCATACTCAACTGCCTACAAGCATAACAAAGCTCACCGGAACCACCAGCAGGTTCAAAACAAGTGGCAGCCCTGCACAAATACCGGTGACAAGCTGCATCAAAAACTCCCTAAGATTGCTTATTCCGCTATAAATCTCTGTTATTACCCCCATATTGTCCTGACCCCTTTATTTTCAGTTTAAAATATCAAAGCAGTCAAGTCAAGACGCTAATCCTGTATAACATAACCTTTATACAAGCATGCTCCATAATACATAATATCGAAATTCTAATAAATAAACACAGGCGCAAAGCCTTCTATGGAGAAACAAATATGTCCTGGTACGCAAAACAAATGCTGCGACTCCTAATATAATAAAAGAGTATTATGTGTGCCTGTGCGGTGGTCATTGTCTATTAAATCACAGCTTTCTGTCAAGCACTTGATATCAGATAATCAATCTATTTCCTTCTCATACTTCCACAATGTAAGTTTTTCAGAATCAATAATTTCACCTACTTTTTTGTATCCGATTTTCTCATAAAAATGATGATTGCGAAAGCTTTGATGCGGTGTAATCAAACTCCACTTTTTTGCTTCTGGATTATTTTCTTCTATATACTTCATGGCTTTTGACCCTATGCCTTGATTCCAATACTCCGGAATGACAGCAATAACACGCAAGTAGTAATTTTGATTTTCTCGTATTCTTATTATGATATCGCCGATTATTTCCCCGTCCGCAAGAATTTTATAAACTATATTATTTTCAATAAGCTCCAGGATTCTCTCTTCAGGTTCATTATATGCCGGACAGTTACCATACTTCTCATAATCCTCATAAAAACTCTTGTTCTGGACATCAATTAATTGTTTTGAATCATTTACATTCGCACGTTCAATTACAATATCCATTTTGCACTTCCTATTCTATATTAAAATAATTTTATAATAAATATAGTACAAAAACTTTTTGAGTCCACATATAAGAATAAACTTCCTTTTGCTGAAATTGTATCTTTCTTGAAAGTATTTGCTACTTATAATCTATCCGAGCGGGTTACATACATGTCATGATGTTTCCCCTTTAACTTGTGACCAACCAATTTTTTATAGTACTTCATCAATGATCCATCTCAGTCTCTTTTATAACAAACAGAACTGTAACGTAGAAATACTTTTTCGTAATAAAACAAGACATATCTTCCTTTGACAGAAGATATGTCTTGCTTGGTACGCCAGAAGGGATTCGAACCCCCGACCTTTTGGTTCGTAGCCAAACACTCTATCCAACTGAGCTACTGGCGCGTAAATTTTGGTCCTCTCAGACCGCTAAAATATAATAACATATATCCTAAAAAAATGCAAGAAAAAATTATTTTCTCTTCTATTGATGATAACTCCGCTTTTAGATATAATAAAGAAAGGTGTATGCGTTTAACAGATATGCAAAACAGGAGTAGGCTTTGATAGTTTTTCCCAATGTGTTCTCAATACCAGCCTTTACTGTAAGTTCATATATTGCCGGGAGGGTACAAATTTGAAAAACACAAAAATGCTTGTTCTTATATTATTGATAATAGGCATCGCTGCTGGCATCCTTACATTCTGGGATATCCTTACGACATTTTTAATAGCCGCTATGTTCGCTTATCTGCTGAATCCCATAACCGGATATATTGTGCGGAAAACAGATCTAAAGCGACCTTTAGCTGTTGCTATAGTATTTTTCTTGTTTATATTCATACTTATATTCATAATTTCGGTATCTGCTCCGTCCATTATATCACAAATGTCAGATCTGATAACGGAAATGCAGAGATATGCCTTTAATCTTGATAACCTTATTAAAGAAATCACCATCTATATGACACAGCTTCATCTGCCGAAGGAGGTCATGGATCTCGTATCCAGTGTTCTCTCAGAGAGCGATACCTATATTCTTTCTTTTATCGGTTCTATCATGACTTCTATTGTAAACCTTTCCATGCAGCTTTTTGATCTTATCATAGTCGTAATCCTTATTGTATATTTCATGCTAGACGGGCCTATGCTCATCCGTTCTATCGTTTCCGCTCTTCCGGAAAAAGCAGAAAAAAAAGTATCCTCGCTGATAGGCAGCGCAAACAACCTCACCTGGAAATATATAAAATCCCGCTGTATAGTATCCGGCGGCATGGCTATTGTAACCTTCATTGGGCTTCGGATAATGGGTATAAAATATGCCCTTCTGTTTGCCGTAATTTCATTTTTTCTTGACTTCATCCCCTATTTCGGTTCTTTTATTGCGGGAGTAATAGAGGCATTTTATGCCCTTCTGACAAGCGGGCTTTCGCTGGCAATAGGCGTTGGAATATTCGTAATTATTGTTCAGCAGGTCGAAGGAAATATTATCTCCCCGAAAGTACAGGGCGATGCCGCAGGTATACACCCCATAACCGTTATGTTCGCGCTTCTGGCCTGCAACAAGATCTGGGGCACAATGGGAATGCTGATCTCAGTGCCCGTAGCTGCTATCCTCAAGCTTATATTCAAAGAATTATATTCATATGTGGTTTCCAAAGAAGAACCTGAGGAAACTGCCTGACACCATTTTGGAGATAACTTAAATGTCTGAAATATCCATTTCACAATTAAATAAATACTTCGGAGAGCACCAGGTTTTAAATGATGTCTCTTTCGAAGTTTACAAGGGTGAACGCGTGGGCCTTATAGGGGCCAACGGGAGCGGAAAAACAACCCTTTTCAAGATAATTACCAAAAGATTAGATTATGACTCAGGCAATATTTACACCAACCCCTCGGGGCGAGTGGGCCTTCTGGAGCAGCTGCCTGAGTATCCTGAGAAAATCACTGTCAAACAAGTGCTTATGACCGCCTTCGAGGCTATTTTTGAAATCGAGGCCGAAATGCGCTGCCTTGAGCAAAATATGTCTCCGGAAGTGATGCAGCGCTATTCAAAGCTTACAGCTAGCTATGAGGCCCTTGGCGGATATGCGTATATGACTGCCTACAACATCATGACAAACGGCCTTGATATTTCGCCCAATATGCAGGAGCGTTCCTTCATGAGTCTTTCGGGCGGAGAGAAAACAAGAGTCAATCTGGCAAGAGTTATGCTCTCCGGAACAGATATTCTTTTATTGGACGAGCCTACCAACCATCTTGATCTAGACACGATCGGATGGCTTGAAAATTACCTTAAAACATATAAAGGCACAGCTGTAATAATCTCACATGACCGCTATTTTCTTGACCAGACCACAACTCGCACTCTAGAATTAGAGGACGGACATATAACCTCATTCCCAGGCAACTACAGTTATTATGTTGACCGTAAAGACGAAATGCGTGAACAGCTTGAACTGGCCAAAAAGCGCCAGGATAAAGAAATAGCCCGGCTTGAGTTCACGGTGGAGCGAATGAAGGGCTGGGGCCTTGGCAACAAGAAGGTAATGAAGCGCGCCTTTTCAATGGAAAAGCGGCTTAACCGCATTGAGCGCATAGAAACCCTCCGTAAGGCCGCAAAGATGAAAAACCGCTTTTCACAGGCTGACGGATCTGGCGATGAGGTATTCAATATCGTTTCGCTTTCCTGCGGGTATGAGGAAAAACTTATCGAAAGCTTTGATGCACTTGTTTTGAAAGGTGAACGAATCGCCCTTTTAGGCCCCAATGGCTGCGGCAAAACCACAATGCTTAAGACTATGCTCTCGCAGCTGCCGCCTCTTGAGGGTGTCATAATGGAAGGCGTCGGCGTCAAGACAGGCTACCTGCCTCAGGTAGTCTCATTCAGCCATCCCGAGCGCAACCTTATAGATACTCTCCTTTACGAGACTAATTGTTCTACACAAGCGGCAAGAGATCGGCTTGCGGCCTTCGGCTTCAAGGGAGAGGACGTTTTTAAAACCGTTGCAGTTCTCTCTGGCGGAGAAAAGACCCGGCTTAAGCTTTGCCTTTTCATGAGCGACAGCGTCAACACTCTTTTTCTGGATGAGCCTACAAACCACCTTGACCTTATGTCGAGAGAATGGCTTGAGGATTCAATTGACGATTTTTCTGAGACGATGATATTTGTCTCTCATGACAGATATTTTATAAACCGCTTTGCCACAAGAATATGGCAGGTAGAAAACGGAAAAATACTTGACTACAGCGGCAATTATGATGAATTTTTAAAGAAGCGCGAGATCGAACGTCTTAGAGCATTGGCTGTCCAGGTCGAGGTGCGACCTCCAAGGCCGCAACCTGTGAAGCCCCAGAGCCAGACAAACCAAAAAGCTCTTGAGAAGCAGCGCAGGGAGCGGCAGCGGGAAATAAAGGCCATAGAAAGCCGCATCTCGGAAATAGACCGGATTGCAGCTGACAGCCCCGATGATTATATGCTTCTATCACAGCTCATGGAGGAAAAGGAATCTCTCGAGGAGCGGCTTCTGAAGCTTTATGAGCAAGAGGAGGAAGATAATTGAACATACAGATATTCGGCAAAAGCAAGTGCTTTGATACAAAAAAGGCACAGCGTTATTTCAAAGAACGCAGAATAAAATATCAGGACATAGATCTGCCCCGCTACGGCATGAGCATGGGCGAATACAAAAGCGTGAAATCATCCTGCGGTGGCCTTAGCAACCTTATAGATAAGGACAGTGCCCTTTACCAAAGCCTTTTCATAGAATATTTAAATGACGATCAGGCAAGAGAGGAAAAGCTGCTTGAATATCCTGAGCTTTTCAAAACACCCATCGTCAGAAATGGTAAAAAAGCGACTGTAGGCTATGCTCCTGATATATGGAAAAGCTGGGAGGAAGAAAAATGAGCAGCTTTATAAACGCAAAAAGAATTGTTGTAAAGGTAGGGTCAAGTTCCCTTACCTATGATAATGGCATGGTCAATATTCGCCAGATAGAAAAGCTCTGCAAAATACTTTCCGACATAAAGAACTCAGGACGCGAAATAATACTCGTCACTTCTGGTGCCATTGCGGTAGGGGCCTCTAAACTGGGGCTCTCACACAGGCCAGAGACCATTCCAGAAAAGCAGGCAGCGGCAGCAGCCGGGCAATGCGAGCTGATGTATATCTATGACAAGCATTTTCTTGAATACCACCACAAGGTGGCTCAGATCCTTCTTACAAGAGACATCATAGAAAACGACGAGCGCTGCTCAAATGCCGTTAATACTCTTGAAGCCCTGTTAACCTTCAACACGATTCCCATCGTCAACGAAAACGATACGGTTGCCGTTGAAGAGATACGCTTTGGCGACAACGACACCTTAAGTGCCCTTGTGGCATCGCTTGTCAAGGCGGAAGGGCTCATAATCCTCAGCGACATAGACGGGCTTTTTGAGGAAAATCCCCACGATAACCCAAATGCACCCATCATCCCTCTTGTGACCGAAATCGACGATCACATAGAGGCCATTGCCGGCGGCGCAGGCTCAGACAGGGGCACAGGAGGCATGGCAACCAAAATTGCCGCCGCAAAAATATGCTTTGAATCGGGCTGTTCAATGGCCATAATCAACAGCAACCGCCTTGAAGGCCTTTACGATGTGCTTGAGGGCAATAACATAGGCACACTTTTTGAAAAGAGGTAACAAAATGAGCGATCTCATATCACTGGGCAAAAAAGCAAAGGCAGCAAGCCTTGTGCTGGCAACCGCCACTACCGAAGAGAAGAACAATGCGCTATCTGCCATAAGCCACGCCATTATTAATAACATTGATGCCATCCTTGAGGCCAATGCCCAAGATGTGGCACAGGCAAGGGCAAAGGGCATGAGCGAAGCCATGATCGACAGGCTTGCGCTTACAAGACCTCGCCTTGAAAGCGTCGCCGCCGCTGTTATGAAGGTCGTGGCCCTGCCCGACCCAATAGGCAGCGTTCTCTCAAAAACTACACTTGAAAACGGCCTTGAAATGACAAAGGTCAGAGTTCCACTTGGCGTCATTGGCATAATATACGAGTCTCGCCCCAATGTGACTGTTGATGCCGCTGTTCTATGCCTTAAATCAGGCAATGCAGCTTTCTTAAGGGGCGGCAGCGAAACCATAAACTCAAATATTACCCTTGAGGCAGTTATGAGAGACGCGCTTAGAGCCTCTAACCTGCCTGAAAGCTCAATTACCCTTCTCCATGATACCGACAGGGCTGTAGCAAGAGATATGATGCGGCTTAGAGATTATATTGACGTATTGATCCCCCGCGGCGGCGCAGGGCTTATTAAAGCTGTTGTTGAAAACTCCTCTGTCCCCGTTATTGAAACGGGCGTAGGAAATTGCCATGTTTATATCGACAAATCTGCCGATCTTGAGATGGGGACAAAAATAATTCTGAATGCAAAGGCCCAAAGGGTATCGGTCTGCAATGCCGCCGAGACGATGCTTGTCCATAAGGATATCGCAGAAGAGTTCCTTCCTATGGCAAAGGCGGCGCTTGATACCAAAAATGTGGAGCTGAGGTGCTGTCCCGTTTCAAAAGCTATTTTGGGCGACGACGTAAAGGATGCTTCAGAAGAGGACTACTATTCTGAGTTCTTGGATTATATCCTCGCCGTTAAAGTCGTCAACAGTCTTGATGATGCTATCAGGCATATTCAGAAATACTCTACCCATCACAGCGAGGCGATAGTCACAACGGATATGAATGCGGCCTCTGAGTTCTGTTCCAGAATAGATTCTGCTGCGCTCTATATAAATGCCTCCACCCGCTTTACCGACGGTGAAGCTCTCGGCTTTGGGGCAGAGATAGGAATATCAACTCAAAAGCTCCATGCCCGAGGCCCCATGGGTTTAAACGAGCTTTGTTCCTACAAGTATATACTCAAGGGCAGCGGACAGATAAGATAGCCTCAGTAAATCAATTGCGCCGCGAGAGGGATGCCCTTTGGCGGCGCTCTTTTTAGGTAGCTATTTCTATTCTCGTCTTGAAACCCTTTCTGTAAACCATGCACAGCCTGTTTAAATAAAAGCCGCCGGAAGAATAATCTTCCGGCGCACTTTTATTATATTAAAGAGAAAGAATAAGGCAAAAATCTTATTTCTTTGCCACAGCCTGAGGGGCAGGAGTAAATAAAAAGGCCATAAATCTTATAAATGTATAAACCACCAAAACAACCGCTATAACCGTCTGTATCGTCACCACATACTGAAGCGCCGGCATAGCATGCCCCAGCTTTGCCAGGCAGGCCATGGTCATCTTCGAGGCAATGGCGCTAATGACAAAGGGGAAGGTAAACGCCGCATAACTGGGGTAAAACGGAAGCTTAAGATATCCCAAAGCCTTGACAAGGGCAAATACATAGAGAAGGCTTGCCACTGCATACAGGGTTATTAAAAGGCCATAAGCCTTAGGCGTTACCGACTGCACATATCCTGCCACACAAAGACTTATCGGTGCAGTATAAATGCAGATAAGCGGCTTTGCTGCATCAGGAACTTCTTTAAACTTGATATATCTCAAAGTTACGATAACAAATATGGCCGCTACAGTAATAAGCCCGAACCAGAAGGCCAATGTACCAACATTCTGCTTGCCATAGGCAGGCGCCGATACAGCAGATACGACTATACCTGCATATACGATAAAATAGCTGGCAAAAACCTTAGGCATCTGAAGTTTTACAATAAACTTAGCGGTAAAGTAAACTACAAGAGCTAGCTGCAGCGCTATGGCCAGATACCATATGTACATTGAAATGGCGCCGAGCCAAGGCTTGACATAAACACTGAGCAGCATAACCGCCATAGGGAATGTAGCTGCAACACTTGCCATAATCGGATTTTTAAGATCTTCCTTGACCATCGAGCCGAACATTACAAGCTTACAAAGAACAAGAATCAGCATGAATCCCGCTATTATACCGCAGATATACCTAAGCGTCTCGGAATAACTCTGCAGGAGGTTCCCCAGCGCCGCCATGCCAAGCATAACGCCGCACATAGGCACAGGAACTTTTTTAATGATATTTTTCATTTCAATATGAACTCCTTTTTAAGCATTTTGCTCGTCTATATTCTTAAGCCCGAGCTCACGGATAATTATTTCAGCTACCTTGGCAGCGCAAATACCGGTAAAATAAATGCACTGCTCTTTATGCTCACCTTTGCCCATATCAAACTCTTTTGTCAAAACCCGGCAGCAGGTGGAATGCTTGCCGTTATTTTCAAGGAACCATTTGTGAAGCTCGCTTGTAAGCTCGAGACATTTGACGATCTGCGGGTCTTTAGGCCCTGTTGGCTGTGTTCTGCCGAAGAACATACCCAGCGCCATAACCCCTCCGTTAAGCGCTCCGCAGAGACATCCCGATTTTCCCACGCCCACTGCCATTCCCGATGACATTGCGATCGTCTCTCTTGGCACGTCAAGCTCAAAATTGTCGATAATTGATGTCATCAGAGCCTCGCAGCAATAAAAGCCTCCTCGGAAATTGTTTTCTGCGTCTTTTTGGATCTTTTTGATACTTACTTCCTTTTTCATGTTCATTGCTTCATACCCCTTTTATAATAAAAATTTATTTGTGAATATAATAACGTTCAAGATATCTATAACATTATAACCATCCCTTGTCAATCTTTATTACGAATAGCTATAAATAGCAATCACTTTATAATTGCTTATTGTTTTTGAACATATGCTCTATATTTATATTTGTCAAAATATGCTTCCCCTAAAGCCTCATAAACTCTGTATTCATGCTGCTTTGCCTGGCTCGACAAATAAAATATGCGGCATGACAAAAGCCATGCCGCATATAAGCCAGACGGTTTCTTGTTTAGCAGTTTCTCAAATTATTTTCACAAGCTGTTGAAAACTATTCGCACCAATGTATCTTGGCGATCTTCTCCTTGGGCTCAGCCGGAGCCTTTGGATATCCCATTGCCGCGATCACCCATACCCTGTGATTTTCAGGAACTCCCGCCTCTGTAAGCGCGGCGCGAACGTCAGGCCCTTCGCAGGTGTTTCTAAGCTGATTGACCCATACAGAACCTATCCCCATGCTGTGAGCAGAAAGGAAAATGTTCTCGGCAACACAGGCACAATCCATCTGCCCGATCTCCTTATCCTTATCATCCGAAACAAGGATAAGCGTCTTTGCCCCGTAAAAGTTGTAATCCTCATTTAAGCCCTCCATATACTTAGGTATGGCCGTATAGAGCTTTCTGATGATCTCGTAGTTCTGAAGCACGGTTATCTGAAAGGTCTGCTTATTCATCGCGCTGGGGGCGTATCTCCCCGCCTTTACGATAAGCTCAAGCTCCTCGCGGCTGATCTTTTTGTCCTCATAGTCGCGGATGCTTCTCCTTGTCAGTATGTTCTCGATAACTGCGTTCATAGGTCATGTTCCTCCTTATATTATAAATAATAATTATTGTCTTACATATAACACAAACTTTCTCTTTACTGTTTAAGTATATCACAGAGCCTGTACAAAACAAAAGTATTTCTTTTCGTCATCATAAGCGAAAAAAAGCCCACTGCCATAAGGCCGTGGGCTTTTGAAATTAAACATTTTTTCGTGTGGATTTACTCCATCCAGTACAGATCCTGATAAAGCATCATTCCTGAAGCGCTGACATTGACTCCTCCCAAATGAGCATTATATGCTCTAATAACGGATGAAGTATAAAGGGAGACCATAAGGCATTGGTCATTGACCTTGGCACAGACCTTTTCAAGCGTTGCCGCTCGATCACCGGCATCAAGCTGAGTCATTGCAAGCTCTATGAGCGAATCTATCTCTGGATCGTTGACCCTTGGCACATTTGAGGCTCCTATCGAGGCCGAGTACCACAGCCCCTTCATATAGGTCAAAAGGTCACTGGAGCTGTAGCCGCCGACTACGGCGTCAAAATTACCCTCAAGCATATTTGAAAGATAAGCCGCAAAATCCATGCTCTCTATCTCCATGGTAATCCCAAGCTCGAGAAGATAGCTTTGTATGACCTCTGCCGTACGTCGTGTTGTATCGGTATATGTGATACAGCTGAAGGCAGCCTGAGATGGGTCAATGCCTGACTGTGCAAGGTAAGCCTTTGCCTGATCGAGGCTATAAGGAACCGTATTCTCTTGGGTGGCACCTTTATACGATCCTGGGTTAGGCGACATTGATACTGTCCCAAGCCCGTTAGTCGCAACTGTCAAAACGGCAGACTTATCGATTGCAGCGGAAACAGCTTTACGGAAATAAAGATTATTGAAGGGATAGCGCTCGGTGTTTATGCCCATGAAGTTCATCCTAGTGCCATCCTTCTGGGCTATGTCAAGATCATTATTGTCCTTAATCCGCTCTATGTCGGCGGTGTCCACATCTATGACAAGGTCAACCTCTCCGGTTTCAAGCGCTATCGTGCGTGAGGAACCCTCTGGAATTATACGCCATGTGATATTTGTTATCGACGGCATATGTTCTGTATCGAAATAAGTCTTGTTCTTTACAAAGGTAAGGTTATCTCCCAGTGTCCACTGGACGAACTTATAAGGGCCCGAGCCTATGGGGTTTTTATTGAAATCATTGCCCGAATCAATAAGATGCTTCGGCACTATCGTATTCCCGTTTGCCGAAAGATCATTTAGTATAAGAGCATAAGAGCCGTTTGTCGTTATCTTTACCGTGTATTTATCCGTCACTTCGATATTCTTCCAAAAAGCGGTGTACTTGTTTGAGGACGTGAAGTTTCTGGCATACTCCATCGAAGCTTTTACGTCCTCTGCCGTCATCTCCGTGCCGTCATGGAACATAACGCCCTGCTTTATTGTGAACACCCATGTGCTCTCATCTATATTCTCATAGCTTTCAACAAGATCCGGAACAGGCTCAAGAGTGTCTGTATCAATTCTGAAAAGCCGATTGTACGTCATCTGGTTCATATATCCAGAGGTGACCGCGGCATGGTCATAGGGGTTAAGTGTTGTGGGTTCGCTTTCGATAGCGATTACAAGGGAATCGTCATGAGCCTTTTTCTGTCCTTCATCCTTTGTTGCTATTGTACCGTTCTTTGCATTGCCCTCACCAGCCGAAACATTTGAACATCCGTAAAGTCCCCCTAAAACAAGGGCAAGAATAATTGTTAAAGCCATTATTTTTTTCATTTTGTTTGCCTCTCATAAATTAATTTTTTAACTGATGTGAGAGGCACTAAACATACCGGCTATGACCATAGCCCAAACACGCTCCTTCCGAGAATAAAAAAGACGCTTTCATCCGTAAAAGGATGAAAGCGTCATAGCAATTCATAACCACCTGTTACACAGCATTCCAACAAATGCCTTCTCATATAACGGCGAGGCACCGGCGGCTCCTACTGGGGAAAAATCCCTTTGAGGCCGCAACTCAAGAGTGAACTTCAGCTTTTCCTACTCGCTCTGCCTCGCACCTACCGGCAGTTCTCTGCGCCTTTCAGATCAGCTTACTCTCTCTGTCATAGTCTTTTGACGATATTGTGATTGTTTTTGATCTTACACTGTAAGAGTTCTTTTGTCAAGAACTTTTTTTGATATTTTTTCTCGTAACGATAGTATTACCACGAAAGATCGCAGAAGTACATGAGACCTGATGCTCCAACCTTCACCCCATTAAGGCTCTCATTATATGCCCTTATCACCGAAGAAGTAAACAGAGGGATGAATGGAGTGTTCTCATTTGTCAGCTTGGCAACACTTGTCATAGTAGCCGTACGCTCTGTATCATCAAGCTGCGATGAGGCAAGAGTTATAAGGGAATCTATTTCTGAATCGCTCATGCGGGAACTGTTGGTGGCATTTATTGAGCTTGAATGCCACAATCCCTTCATATAGGTCAAAAGGTCGCTGGAGCTGTATCCTGCGATTGCGGCCTCATAATTTCCCTCCAGAAGTTTGGAAAGAAATGCGGCAAAATCAAGGGTCTCGATATTCATTGTTATTCCAGCCTCGGCAAGGCATCCCTGGATTACCTCCGCCGAGCGGCGTGTAGCGTCTGTATAGCACATGCAGGTAAAGCTGAGTGTTGTGGGGTCTACTCCGGCCTGTTTAAAGTATTCCATGGCCTTTTGCACATTATATTCGTCCGCTCCATCATCGGTGGTTCCGGCATATGCCGAAGGATTCATACCGATTGCGGGCTTTCCTTGCCCATTTGCCGCCACTTCGACTACCGCAGCTTTATCGATAAGCGAGTTGATAGCCTTTCTGACAAGCACATTGGAGAAAATATCTTTTTCATTATTCAGGGCCATGAAGTTCATTCTTGTTCCATCGACCTCGTCGAGCTTAAGCCCCTCTGTATCCAGAATACGGCTTACATCTGTAGATGCGACATCGATAATAAGGTCTACTTCACCATTTTCAAGGGCTATTGTGCGGGAGGAACCTTCGGGGATAACCCTCCATGTCATATCCGTAATCGTTGGTGTATGCTCCTTGTCAAAATAGTTCTCATTTTTTACAAAGGTAAGATTATCGCCAAGCGTCCACTGGACAAACTTATAGGGTCCTGAACCAATAGGGTTTTTGTTGAAATCATTTCCGGAATCGATAAGGGCTTTAGGCACAATGGTGTTGCCGTTTGCCGAAAGATCGTTGAGGATAAGCGCATATGGTCCGTTTGTCGTTATCTTCACCGTGTATTTATCCGTCACTTCGATATTCGTCCAAAAGCCCGTATATTTGTTGGATGAAGTGAAGTCTCTTGCATATTCCATAGAGGCCTTTACGTCCTCTGCTGTCATCTCTGTGCCGTCATGGAACATCACGCCTTGCTTTATCGTAAATACCCATGTGTTTTCGTCGGTATTCTCAAAGCTCTCTACAAGATCAGGAACCGGCTTAAGAGTATCTACATCTATCTTAAAAAGCCTGTTGTAAGTCAGCTGGTTCATATAGCCTGAAACTACCGCCGCATGGTCATATGGGTTAAGCGTCGTAGGCTCGCTCTCGATAGCTATTACAATGGAGTCCTCATGGGCTGGCACATCATCCTCTGATTTTGTGTCATCGGTTGGCTTAGTATTGATACTGCCGCAAGCCGCAAAGGTGGAAAAAGCAAGCAAAGCAATAAGCAAAAGTGTTGTTAATTTTTTCATATTTATTTCCTCTCAATTACAATAATTTAGTGTGTTTTACCGCAATCGAGATAATACATACCGGCTACAACCATAGCCCAAACACCCTCTTTCGTTATTAAGTTGTGCCGTGACGCTTCGAGGGGGGTATGTGGAAATAAAAAAAGCCTTACCCGTAAAAAGGTAAGACAAAAACCACCTGTTACGCACGACATTCAATCAAATGTCCCCCCAAGTAACGGTGGAGCACCGACGGCGCCTACTTGGGACCTCTCCCTTTTGGACCGTGGCTCAGAAGTGTACTTCATCCTCCCCTACTCGCGCTTCCTCACACCAAACGGAAGCTCTCTTTGCCTTTTCGGGTCTGACTACTCTCTTCGTCAACGCCTTTGCGTTATTAATATGGTCGAATAATACTACGCTTTTGTTTCCTTGTCAAGACTTTTTTACTGCAAAGCGCTAAAAACTTTCAATCCTTTTGCAGCATGTTTCATTATGGGCAATTTTTTTGTGTTTATCACCTTCAAAAGCAAAATTTTCTGCATTTTTGCTTTTTTATTCTCTCTTCTCTTCCTCTTGCAGCCCTAATGGTATATAATAGTCACTGAGCTAAACCGGACGGCTGCCTAAAAGCCTGACCCTCTATATTCCACTGTGGCGGGCGCCGATTTACTGGAACTTTATCTTTGGGAGGAAAAAGGATGAAAACCTACAAAATAGCCGTTATAGGCGGTGACGGGATAGGCCCCGAGGTGCTTGCCGAGGGCATAAAGGTGCTCGACAAGGCGGCAGCGCTGGGCGGTTTCAAATTTGAGTACACATACTTTCCATGGAGCTGCAAATATTACCTTGAAACAGGCCGCATGATGCCTGAGAACGGCATTGAGACGCTTTCTCATTTCGACGCCATATATCTGGGTGCCGTCGGATACCCCGGCGTGCCTGATCACATATCTCTCTGGGGCCTGCTGCTGGAAATACGCCACAGCTTTGATCAATATATAAATTTGCGCCCCGTAAAGCTTCTCAAGGGAGCCCCCTGCCCCCTCAAGGACGTTGGCCCGGAAGATATCGACATGATCGTCATTCGCGAAAACAGCGAGGGCGAATACGCCGGTGCTGGCGAATGGCTCTTTAAAGATACTCCCGCCGAAGTTGCCCTTCAAACAGGCGTGTTCTCTAGAAAAGGCACCGAGCGAGTCATTCGCTACGCCTTTGAGCTGGCCAAAAAAGAGGGCAAAAGCGTTACCAGCATAAGCAAGGGCAACGCCCTTAATTATTCGATGGTTTTCTGGGACAAAATATTTAAGGAAGTCTCTGCTGAATACCCCGAAGTCAAAACCCAGAGTTTTCTTGTCGATGCAGCCTCAATGTTCTTTGTAAAAGACCCCAAACGCTTTCAGGTTGTTGTCACATCCAACCTCTTCGGAGATATCCTCACAGACCTGGGCGCAGCAATATCGGGAGGGCTGGGCCTTGCCGCCGGAGCCAACCTCAACCCCGAGAAAAAATACCCCTCTATGTTCGAGCCGGTACACGGCAGCGCACCGGATATAGCAGGCAAGGGTCTTGCCAATCCGCTTGCATCCATATGGTCTGCAAGCCAAATGCTTGATTTCTTCGGCTACACCGAGCTGGGAGCAAAAGTAGTCTCTGCCATAGAGACGGTCATGACAGAGGGCATATGCCTTACGCCCGATATGGGCGGAAAAGCTCTCACAAGCGAAGTAGGCGACAGGGTTGCCGAGCTTCTCAAATAAGATCTGTTAAGAGATGTAAAATTAAGCGGCATGATTTAAATCATGCCGCTTTTTCTTTTGGATTACAGCCTAATAGCCTTAGGGAAAGCTTCCTTCCTCAAAACACTCCACATTTTGTCTATATAAGCCAATGTATAGAAATTCTCATAATAGTGGTAATAAAAAGCCCCCTTAATCGTCATCGAATAATCTCCGTTTTTCTCGCTGACAAAGCCAAGTCTTTCTGCCAGCCTCAGCTCTAAGCCATACATTTTCTTCAGCGGAACGCCAAAGAAGCGTTCAAAATCATTTGATGAGACTTTTGTGCTGTATGCCGTCCAGAAAAGATAATACACCATGCGCTGCCTAATGGAAAATCTTAGCGTAAGCGAGGTTGGAAGCTTACCGCTGTCGATCCTCCTGCAATATTCCGCAACGGAGAATGTGTTTATCTTGAACTGCTCTTTAAGCAAAGTTGTGGCGGAACAGCCGAACCCGAGAAAATTATCCCTTGTCATTGAAGAATATTTTGCGTTCCCACTGCTCGAAAATGTCCAAATCGAGCTGCGTTCATAACCTTTTTTCAGGCAGTACTGTGTGATCTCATCAAGAAGTTTCCTTTTTTCTGCCTTTCCCATTGCAGGCAAATTGCTTGAGGTAAAAGAAAAATCAATAAACGGATAGATCGCCACATGATTGGCCCCGCTTGAAAAAGCAATATCAATATCCTCCCTCAAGTCTTCAACGGTCTGGCCTGGCAGAGCAAAAATAAAATCCATGGAAACAGTTTCAAATGGCACTTTACTAAGGACTTCCGATATAACATTAATGTCAACAGGTTTTCTTCCAAGGATGGCCTGATACTTTTTCTGAAAAGATTGAATCCCTATGCTTATCTTGGTAACCCCGGCGTATTTCAGAGTTTTCAGCAACGGAACCGTGACGTTATCGGGATGAAGCTCAACGCCTATTCCCTCGGTGATAGTGAAATGCTCCTTTAGCGCGGCGATGATATCGCTTAATCTGCCGGCTGCCAGCGCAGGCGTTCCTCCGCCAAAATATAGGCTTGTGACCCGTTTTTTCTCTTTTGACCCTTTGCACGCCATGTGAATCTCTCTAATAAGCGCATCCACATAAACGCCGCATTTTTCAGGCGAATATAGCTCTTTACAATATGGGCAGAAAGAGCATATGCTTTTGCAGAAGGGGATGTGAACATAAAGCCCCAATTTTTCGCAGTCTTCATAAGGCGGTATTTCATCGTACTCATTTCTAAAAGCAAATGGCTTCACCGAGCGGGTAAGCCACATCCTCGTCAGGCTTGTTATTATGCTCATAATTCTCCTGTATGTTTCAAATATATTCCCAAAAACTATGCTGAAGTTTGCCAAAACAGCTGTATACCTCCCCGAAAGAACCCATCACTGTCGGGCATTAACAAATAAGCGGTACCGGGGTTTTAAGCCAAGTACCGCTTATCCGTTATATCATATGCTGCTATCCTATATCAGAGCAAACAGATACTCTCAGATTACCCATGCTGCAAAGTCTTGATATATTTGCATAACGCTATAAATTCTTTCTGTTAAAACTCTAGCTTTACATCCTGCCTCTTCTGCTCTTCAGCCTTGAAGAACTCTTTTTTCGTCATGCCGAGATTTGAGGCAACTATACTCTTGGGGAAGCTGACAACCGCCTGGTTATATACGGAAACATTACTGTTATAAAGCCTTCTGGCCGCTTGAAGATGCTCTTCTGCATCGGCCGCCGCCATCTGAAGCTGACGGTAGTTTTCAGAGGATGCCAGCTGCGGATAGGCCTCGGCAAGAATATTCATCCTGTCAGCCATACGACCTATGGCTTCTCCTGCCTGCTCGCGCTCTGTCATAGTCATGCCTGAACGAAGCCGTATGACCTCGCCTAAAACCTCGCTTTCGTGCTTTGCGTATGACTTTGCAACGTCCATAATCTTAGTCAGGCTGTCATAGCGCTTGGTAAGGGCCACATCAATGCCTGAAAGCCCTTCGTCTATTTTTACAACCATCCTTTTAAGGGAGTTCGAGCAGCTTATGTACCAAACCAAAAGCACAACTGCAATCCCGCACAATACAAGTACTACTTCCATATTAATCTCTCTCTTTCATCATATATAGTTCGCTGCTTAAATTAAGCTGCGTAACAAAGGAGGTTATCTCCCTTATTTCATCAAGTATCCCAGCCGCTGCTTTTTTGTCCGGGGGGCTGAACAGGCTTGGTTCAAAAGCGTTTTCGCCGTTATTTACTGCCACATGAAGCCGCTTCTTTATAAAGCAAAGCATCAGTTTGCCGTTAGAATGTTCGGACAAAGCCGTTATACGCTCCATCATGTGAGGCGTTAAGATATAAAAAGCCTCGTGATCATCCTCGGCGTATACGTTGAACCTGCTGCTAAAGGCCTCACTCTCTGTCTGTATCTTCTCCATGTAGCCGCCTAGCCCAAATATACCTGTATGGCTGCGGTTGCTGCCAAAGCCTTTTTCGGCAACCTGAAGATCACATCTGAAAGGCTTATTGAAATCAAATACCATCCACGGCCCTTCAAAGAGCGTGACTACGGTAGTTGTCTTTCCGGTGCTTGTCACCTGCTGTATGCAGATATCCGAGCGTTCAAACCTAACATCCTCATAGCTTCCATAAATATAATCATCGCTTGAGTAACGGTTGCCCATATCTATCATGCCCGTATTCTTAAGAAACTCCTCGTCAAAGCCACGCTCAGGCTCAAAATCCAAATCCGTAAAAACAGACCGCAAAGCCGTTTCCACAAGGCCATGCTTATACCCCTGCTCATATTTTGAGTATGTCTTGTAACCAAAAAGAAGAGGCACCGCCCCTACAAGAACAATAGCAAGCCCCAAAGGCCCCATGCGCAGGCCAAACATCAAAAGCACCCCGAGCAAAACAGCCAGCCCTCCGGCTGCGATCAGTAACAAAGCCTTTTTTCTCAGAGTATCAAGCGTCAGGTAAATATCTTCTTTCATACGAATCCCCCATATACGGTTTTGTAAGACATTTGCATAAAATGCCACCGTTTGATATTATGACGCAAATGTTGTCTGAATGTTCCATTTAAGGGAACAAGACGGTAATTATAAAGTCAAAATATACGACTTAAATCTTTTGGGTAATTATGGTATAATGTTTAAAAGCAGGCTTGTACACAGCGAATTTTTATGCCATGTCGCAAATCTTAATCGAAATTGTGACGATTTTCGGGGAATAGCCAACCCTGAATTGCGTCTGTGGCATAGAAAAAGCAACTTACCGCACAAAAAGCCGGCATATTGAGAGCACATTAGCTCTCATAGTTAACGCCAGAGCAAAAATAATAGTGCAGGTATGATTCAAGAAAGGAAGTAGCTTATGAAACGATTACAAAAGTTGCTATCAATCACATTCCTTGTTTTTTTTCTATGCTCTCTGACCGCCATTAACGCCAATGCCGCAACAACCTTCAGCGATGTTTCATCGCACTGGTCTAAGGACTATGTCTACAAGGCTGTATCTCACGGATATGTTGACGGATATGACGACGGCACTTTTAAGCCAAACAAAGCAATCACAAGAGCTGAGTTCTGCAAAATGCTCAATAAGGCCCTTGGCCTTTCGGCGACAGCCACAACAAGCTTCTCAGATGTCACTTCATCCAAATGGTACTCCTCTGATGTGCAGAAAGCGGTTGCGGCGGGCTACATCTCCGGTTACGACGATGGCACTTTTCTGGGAGACAATCAAATAACCCGCCAGGAAGCCGCACTTATCATTGCCAGATTGATTACAGACCCTTCAAAATCTAAGGATATATCTTCTCTAAGCGATAGTTCCTCAATATCTTCGTGGGCGCTCAGCGGAGCCAAGACCGTATATTCCAAGGGTTATATGTCAGGGGACGAAAAAAAGCGCTTTAATCCCCAGGGAAATCTGACAAGGGGCGAAGCCGTCAAGATAATTGAGTCACTCTTGTCCACCGAAAGCATCACAACAACTAACCTCACAGTCACTTCCACAGGTCAGACTTATTCAGATAAAGTCTACGTCGGAAACGTCATCATAAGCTCATCACTTGGCAGCGGAAACGTAACCTTCCAAAACTGCAAAATACTTGGAACTATGCTTGTGAACGGCGGCGGCACGTCCGGCATACGCCTTTCAAACTCCAGCGTATCAAATATGACAATCAACAGCTCTACTGCCGTAGGTGTTGCCGCGGTAGGAACTTCAACTGTTTCAAACACATACATATCAACAGGCTGCACTCTTACGGAATCGAATCTGTCCGGAACGGGCAAGGGCTTTACCGATGTAACGGCCGGTACCGGCACCTCAGAAATAACGCTTGCCGGTGAATACAACACCGTAACAGTAACGGCAAAGCGCAGCCTCAGCCTTGCTTCCGGCTCGATATCCCAGCTTTCAGTTCCCTCATCGGCGGCCGGTTCAGATTTTAACCTTTCTTCTGGCACAACGGTAGCAACCGCCACTATAAACGGAGTCTGCTCCTTCAAGGGCAGCGGCAAAATAACAAAGGCTATTCAGAATGTCAAGGGTGTGACATACTCCGTCACACCGGGAACCGTCACTGGCTCAGGCACAGCAAGTACGTACGTTACCGTTACCACCTATCCTGAAAACGGGGACAAGAAAGTGGACACCGGCGCAAATCTCACGTTGATGTTCAGCGAAGCAGTATCCGCTTCCAACGGCACTGTTCTCAACTCTACGTATATACAAAGCGGTGCCGTTGAGCTTCGCAAGGGCAGCCAAACCGGCTCAAAGGTAGCCTTTTACGCCTCAGTGGGAGGCAATGCCCGCTCGGCAACGCTGACCCCTTTAAGCTCACTTTCAAAAGATACCGAATATTTTCTTATTATAACAGCAGGCGCCTTCAAAGGCAGCAGCGGCGCATATAACACCAAGCAGGTAATCGCCTTTTCGACCGGCACAGGCAAATCCGAAGGCCTTGTTCCGACGGTTTACCCCTGTGACGGAGCAGATAATGTTCCTATCAAACCCGCCATAACACTTGAATTCTCAGATAAGGTATATCAGTCCGGCGGTTCAGCACTGACCTCGTCATACCTCAAAAGTGTTATCGAGCTTCACAAAAGCAGCAAATCCGGAACAAACATCTCTTTTTCAGCTTCAATAAGCTCTGATAAGAAAACTATAACAATTACTCCGTCAAGCGACCTTTCAACAGATACAAAATATTGCATTGTGTTGCTTGATGAAAGTATCAAAAGTGATGCGGATGGGCTTAACGAGGAGCAATACTTTTATTTCACAACAGCAGATACCGAATATCTCGTTCCGGCAGCATATCCATCCTCAGGATCAACTGCCGTTGCTGCCGACCAAGAGTTTAAGTTTATCTTTGAAGATGCGCTCTATAACAAAGACCGCGGAACTCTGACCTCTTCTTATCTTGAAAAAACGGCCTTTACATTTAGAAAGGGAAGCTCATCCGGCACAAAGGTGTCTTTCTCAGCATCTATAAGCTCCGATAAACAAACCATAACCATCACTCCTGATGATGACCTTACATCTGCTACAAAATACTATATCTCAATCAATGAAGATACGATCATGAGCAGCCATTATGACTATGCACCTGAACTCACCTTCACATATCAAATCGGTGATGACTCTTCTTCAAGCGGCACGCTTACGCCATCCTCCACATCACCTAAAAATGGTAAATCCGGCATTTCTCAGACAACAGACATCACGCTTACATACAGCTCAGCAATTTACCAGAGCGATGGCTCGGCAATAGATGACGATTATATCGAGGATGAGGCCATCGTCATAAGAAAGGGCAGTACCACCGGAAGCAAGGTTTCGTTTTCCGGAGATATAAACTCTTCAAAGAAAGTCATAACTCTCTCTCCTGAAAGCAAGCTTTCAAAAGATACTAAGTACTATGTAATGGTCAACGAAAACGTTTTCAAAAACGCGTCAGGTGATAAAAACAGCAAGTACGCTTTCAGTTTCACGGTAGGCACTTCATCATCCGCTTCCGGAACTCTTGCTCCAAAATCCACTTCCCCAGAAGATGACGAAACCGGCGTGAGCAGCGATGCCCAGATACAGCTTACATTCGGAGAAGCCATTTATCAAAGCAGCGGCTCATCCCTCACAAGCACATATTTGAAAAACAGTGTGTTTGAGATACGCCGCGGCAGCTCTTCGGGAACTAAAGTCTCATTTTCAGCCAGTATCAGCTCTACCAAAAAGGTAGTTACGCTTACTCCTTCCTTATCACTCGATGAAGGTTATACATATTACGTCATTCTAAAAGAAGAATCGATCTCAAATTCCTCTGATGACCTCAATGAAGAATACACTTTCTCCTTCAAGGTAAACTCTTCGGGCAGCAATACCCCTTCATCAGTAAGCCCCTCCAACGGAGCTACAGGAATTGATATCAATTCGCAGATACAGCTCACTTTTCCCAATACAGTTTACCGCAGCAGCTCAAACAGTTCTCTCACCACTTCTCATATCGCAAGCTATGTTGAAATAAGAGAAGGCAGCAGCTCTTCCTCGGCAACCAAGATCGCATTTACCCCTTCTGTATCCTCAAGCGGGAAGGTTGTCACGCTCACCCTTAACCAATACTTAAAAAACAGCACAAAATATTATATCTATATCCCCAAAAACACCTTTTATAACTCGGCAGGTACAGGCAACAGCTCTACTTTGACTTACTACTTTACCACCAAAGCCGTCACAGCGCTGACAGCGCCCTCAATGAGCCCCGCCAATCAGGCTTCCGGCGTATCCCTCAGCACTGACACCATTAAACTGACATACAACGAATCTGTTTTAACATCATCTTCAACCGCGATAACCGACGCTTACCTTCAGAGCAATGTCAAGATAACCACAGGCAGCTCTTCAGGCACTGCGGTTGCTTTCACCGGCAGCTGTTCAAGCAATGTCGTTTCCTTCAAGCTGACAGATCCGCTTTTGTATGATACGAAATATTATGTCACTATCAGCAGCGGAGCTTTTAAAACCTCTGCAGGTGCTTCTTCCGGCTCTGTAAGCTATTGGTTCGAGACAAAAAAGCCATCTCTCTCGGTTACTGCTGTGCCTGGCAAGACAAATGCTACAATAACAGTCAGCTATGACTATAGCGGTGCACAATCGGCCTCCTTCAAGCTTATCTGCAAGGGAAGCTCTACGATAACTCTTAAAGACGGCTTCATTCCAAACTCAGACAAGGGCAGCTTTGTTCAAGAAGTCGACGAGCTTACCGAGGGCGGGAGCTATACTGTCACCGCAGTACTGACGTATGACGGCAGTAAAACCCTCACAGAGACCTACAGCTTCAAAACATTGGCTACCTCAAAAGATTCCAGCCTCTCATCTCTCACAGTAGAAGATTCCGAGGGCACATATATAGCATCGCTGTCCTCCAGTTCAGGTGGTGCAGCTACGGCATCTGTAACAGGAGAGCTCAAGCCCTCCTCCGGCACACTTTGGATAACACCCACTATTTCAGACAGCCACTCAACCATGGAAATCGACGGTAAGCCTTTCACTAGCGGCTCAAGGTACCAGCTGACAGTAGCAGATGGAGCAGAAACCGCACAGGCTGCCATAACCGTAACCGCCGAAAATGGTTCGACGACGACCTATACGCTGACAGTTAGCATCTATAAGGAGCCCGAAGCTCCTCCCGCAGAAACGCCGCAGCCATAAATAAAATCCACAGCATCATTCATCGCTCAAAAGCGCCTCCTCTCCTCAGAGCCTGGAGGCGCTTTTAGATCGAAAGGAGAAGAACACTTGTATAAAAAAGCTGTTTTATTTGATCTTGACGGCACACTCGTGCCAATGGACAACGACGAGTTCACCAATGCCTATGTAAAGGCGCTTTCCGAATCCGCATCGAAATGGGGATATAACACCGAGGAAATCATCCGGGCTCTATGGAAGGGCACGGGAGCAATGGTAACAAATGACGGCAGCCGAACCAATTTTTCTGTTTTCTGGGATACCTTCAAGCAGTTTATAACCGGCAAAAGCTCCGAACAGATAAACGATGATACCGCCCTCTTTGACAGCTTCTATGCTTCCGGTTTCCATAAAACAAAAGCCTGCACTCGCCCGAACCCCCTTGCCCCGGCCGCGGTTGCAGCTGCCTCCTCCGGAGACAGCATGGTTATTTTGGCAACAAACCCGATCTTCCCTGGGGTCGGCATAGAATCCCGCCTTGGATGGATAGGCATGAGCCGGGAGGATTTTGACTATGTAACCACCTATGAAAACTCCTGTTTCTGCAAGCCAAACCCAAAGTATTATCTTGAGATCATGGGAAAGACCGGCCTTGAACCCAGCGACTGCATAATGATCGGCAATGATCTCGATGAAGATATCCTCCCATGTCTGTCCCTTGGCATGGATGCCATCCTTATAACCGACTTTCTTATAAATAAACAGGACAAGCCTCTTGACAATATACGAACATGCACCTTTAAAGAGCTTCCTTCCCTGCTTGAAGCTATGCAGGCAGGTCGTCCCTTCTAAATTGCCTCTTAAATATAAAAGCGCTGCGTTTTGCTTTATCTTCCTACTTTCTTGATAAGGCAAACCGCAGCTATTTTTTATGGTTTTATCTTTTATTTAAAGTCCGCTGAACTAAGTGTAAAGCTTTGATGATTCTATCAAAACCCTTGCGCCCTGGGTTTGCAGCGTACATACAAAAATCCAAGGAAACATCCAATCAAAAGCGGCAACGCAATCTTTTCTTTCCCTCCCCGGAACGGCGAACCTGCCTTTACGGCTGATGTTATTAGGCCATCATATTTGTTGAGTCATACTATTTTGCTGAGAAGGAAAGAAACATGCGTGTTCGGTCTATTTTAGGATCTTCAAACAACTCTTTTGTGCTTCCCTGCTCAATTATGCTGCCGCCATCCATAAAAATCACATGGTCTGCGACGTCGCGGGCAAACTGCATTTCATGGGTAACAACCACCATACTCATATGCTCTTCGGCAAGCTGTCTTATAACTTTGAGAATTTCTCCCGTCAGTTCAGGATCAAGAGCGCTCGTGGGCTCGTCAAAAAACAGTATATCGGGCTTCATTGCAAGCGCGCGGGCTATTGACACCCGCTGCTGCTGTCCGCCTGAAAGCTCGCAGGGATAGGCATCTTCTCTGTTCTCAAGGTTCATCTTTTTAAGCAACACCCTTGCCTCTGATTCAGCCTCCTGCCTTGAATACCCAAGCACACACATCATTGCCTCAGCGATATTCTGCAACGCCGAGAGGTGCGGAAACAAATTAAAGCTTTGAAACACAAGCCCTATATGCCGGCCTATTCTGGCACAGGACGCGCGGGAAGCATACCTTGTCTCTCCATTTTGGCCGGATTCCACCAATTTCTCACCGCATATGCTTATCTCTCCGCTGTCAACAGTTTCAAGCTGAGCAATGCAGCGCAGAAGTGTGCTTTTCCCCGACCCGGAAGGCCCTATTACAGCTAGAACCTCCCCCTGTTCTACTTCAAAAGAAATACCCTTGAGGGCCTCAGGCCCTCCAAAGCTTTTATAAATATTCTTAACCGATATAATCTGCATAGATATGACCTTCCTTTTGCAGCAACTTTAAAAGCTGTCTTTTATCTGTAGTAACCAAGACGGTTTTCTGCCGACGTAAAAAAGCGGGTTGCCGCTCCATTCATCAAAAGATAAAACAATCCTGCGATAGCAAATGGAGTCATATTCACCGCAGAAGAAACCCAATTTGATGTGACCCTCATCAGCTCAACAACACCTATGACCTGTGCCAATGAAGTATCCTTGACCAAGGTTATTACCTCGTTGCCCATAGGAGGGATAACTCGCTTAATCACCTGTGGCAGGATTATGCGAAAAAAAGTCTGCCTCCTTGTAAAGCCCAGCACCTTGGCCGCCTCGTACTGGCCACGAGGAATCCCCTCAATTCCGCCACGAAAGATCTCGGCAAAATACGCCGTGTAATTAAGAGCAAAGGCAACCTCGGCAGCAAGAACACGCTCCAGCTGTATGCCGAATATCGGCTTTAGCGCATAGAACACAAAAAGGAGCTGCAGCATAAGCGGCGTTCCGCGCATTATCAGAATATAGAATCTTACCGGCAGATGAATGATCTTATGTTTGGACATTCTGCCAATCGCCGTCAGCATTCCCAGCGGAAGCGAGAAAATCAGAGTGACCAAAAATATCCGCAGCGACATAAGCGTAGCCTGCAGCATTTGAATAAGCAGTACCTGATAATTCATCTTCCGACCTCCGTATGATCATTTTATAGAAAGCGCGAAGCCGGGCAAGTTCCCGGCTCCATGCTCATAAACCTTTTTATGATTCCCACTAGGTTATTTGCCTACGGTAGTTACATCCTCGCCAAACCATGTTGTTGAAATATCCTTAAGCGTGCCGTCAGACGCCATAGCCTTAAGCTGATCTTCAATCTTCTCTTTAAGTGCGCTGTCGGCCTTTCGGAATCCGATAACATAATCTTCCACAGCCAGTGAACAATCAGCTCCGTTTGCTTCGAGCATGATTTTGTAAGAATCAGGATTGTTGGCAAGATAAAAGCGGGCAACAATCTCGTCGATAGCAATTGCGTCTATCGTTCCGTTTTGAAGCTCCATAACAGCCTTGGAATAATCGTCTATCTGCACAACACTCTTGAGCGTTTTCTTGAAGTCTTCATTCTCGTTGAGCGCCGATTCAGCGGAGGAATCGCTCTGAACACCCACAATCTTTCCCGAAAGACTTTCAAGCCCTGCGAAATCAGCATCGGTCTTGATCAAAATGACCTGATTGTTTTTCATGTAAGGAATGCTGAGATTGAACTCTTTTTCGCGTTCTTCGGTTTTGCTGAAACCGTTCCACAGACAGTCAACATTGCCGTTATTGAGTTCTGCGGTCTTATTGTCCCATTCGATTGGCTGAAGCTTAAGCTCGATATCAAGCCTTTTGCAGACTTCTTTTGCCACGTCGATATCAAAGCCTGTAAGCTCGCCTGTCTTGGGGTCTACATATCCCATCGGAGGAAATGCATCGTCAAGACCAAGCACGAGCTTTCCGGCTTTCTGCACATTTTTCCATGACTGGTCCGCGGACTCGGCAGAAGAACCTTCTTGCTTATAGGATGATGCTGTATCTTGTGCAGTGGTTGAACCGCATCCTGCAAATGTAGCCGCCACAAAGGCCGCCAAAATCAATGCTGCGATCTTTCTCATATCAATACCTCTCTGTTTTGTTGATAGGCCTCATTTTAGCATGGTAGCACGCTAAAGTAAAGGGCAAATTTGTTTTTCTCCGTTTTTCACAAATCAGCACTCAATTTAAAAGAAAAGAATGTGCGTCTTAGTAGAATTTTTATATACTTTCAAAGCTTTTAATGCAGCAAAAAGCCGCTTACAGTATTTGTGCAAGCGGCACCAAAGCAATGATGATTCTATTTTAAATAAACATTATGAGGATTTAAAAAATGATAAACCTTTTGAGGCATATCCTTTTCTCAGATCATTTCTTATTGTTCGCTGTTATAAAGCTTCTGAAAAACTGAGGCTCAAGCTCATAATCTATCGATGACTGAAGCTCACCAAGCTGATCTTTCCACGAATTAATATTTACTCCTATTTTCTGAAAGCCCAACAGCTCATAAACGTGCTGTGCACGCTTATTTGTAAGATTTGTATCTAAAACTATCTTTCCATAGCCCATTGCGCTGAAAAGCTCCGTAATAAGCATGCTCATTGCCCTCCGGCCAAGCCCCTTCTCCTGCTCTGATTCTTCACATATTTTTATGCCTATACAAGCATTGCCGTCACCCATGTTCTTATAGCTCATCTCGCCGACAGGCACTTTATGCTCTATAATCAGCCTGCGGCCCTTCTCATCGGAATCCTGCTCAAGGCTTTTGGCTACGCTTTCGACGCTGCAGCCTATCCCCAACGGGAACCCTGCGTGAGCCATTACCGATCCATCGTTCCACCATGCGGCCAACACCGGCGCATCGCCTGCTTTTGCATCTCTAAGGGTTAACCCCTCATGCTGAATATACATATTATCTATCCTCTCTCACTAATCCTTACGAATAATATGTTTGAACTTTCCGCTTATGGGGTCCTGCATCGGGGGAGCATCCGATAACCGGACCATGACTGCGGACACTCCATACACCTTGAGAAAATCTTCAAAAGCTGTCTTTGCTTTTTCAAACACCTCCGGCTTTGATACCCCCGCCACCGGCTCCAACCGAAGCTCGACATGTCTGTCTGCATATGACACAAGCTGGAATCTCCTCAATTCATGCACCTCTTTGAGCGTAGCATAGACCGCAAGAGGAGGCAGCCATATCTTATTCCCGTCCTGCACAAAACTAATCACATCATCTGTTCGGCCCTCAAGCGTAAGCCATGGCGAAGGATTGCCGCAAGGGCATGGTTCATCGTGCATAACTATACGATCAGTCACCTCATAACGTATAAAAGGCTGTGTGAAATTAAACAGATTGGTAAGCAGCAGCTTATCTGCCTGAACTCCGCAAGGAACAGGCTTTCCCTGCTTATCCACAGCCTCTATAATTACCCAATCGTCATTGATATGAAAATGATGCTCACCACATTCGCATGCTATCGTCCCTCCCTCCGTGCAGGAATAAGAGGTCTGAACATAACAGCCGAAGGCCTCAGAAAGCCGCTCCCGCAAAGAATCAGACAGGTATTCCCCACCTGTCATTATAAGAACCGGATGGATATTTAGCTTCCCGTTTTTCTGTTCGTCGATAAGCAGCTCAAGATTAGACGGATAACCGCCTAACATCGCCGGCTGAAAAGAGTTAAGCTGATTTACGATCTGCTCGGTGGGAAGCAGCGCGCTCGTAACCGCCATCTGCCGTTTTTTCCACGGCATTTTTAAAAGCCTAGATCTAACCGAGCTGTTTCCCAGATAGAATCCTCCCGTTGCAAATACTCCAATAGTCCGTGCCCCCCGCCTTATAAAGGCTTTCATATCCTCTTTGCGCGCAAAAGACCGTACCATGTTCACAGCACCCATAACATTATTCGTTGTATTGTCACAAAGGGCAACAAGCGGATTGCCTGTTGACCCGCTTGTGGTGAAAACCAGATACTTGCCCTTGAACTTACGCCCTATATTGTCAAGGTCTTTCATAAAAACGTTAACCGCATCAAGGGTAACGCTTGTGTCGGTGATCCATTCGTCCCAGCGCTCCATAAGATCTGATTTGTTGACACACGGAAGCTCATCCAGCTTGAAATCATCTCCCACGTTTTTATACAGCTCCGCATAATAGGGGCTGTTTTCTTTTGCCCACAATACCATTTGACGCAACCGGTGCTTCTGCATCTCATCTCTTTGTGCCACGGGCATTTTGTGATACCAAGAACAAATCCTCATCGCCTCAAACATTCCTATTTTCGGTTTTTTCACTTCAAGCTCCCCTTTATTACCCCAAAAAGCATTAAGTCAATATATTCCTTTATTTTTGATTTTATTTCATCGGCATTTTTAAAAAACTCTTCAGGGCTTTCCTGATATGCAAGAAGATACTTGCTTATAACCGCGTTGGTATACAGCAAAAGCCCCTCCCTTGCTAAATTGCTATCTGTTTTCAGCGGAAGTGTTAAAAGTG
Organism: Clostridiaceae bacterium; assembly: GCA_034926865.1. Classification (GTDB taxonomy): domain Bacteria; phylum Bacillota; class Clostridia; order Oscillospirales; family Butyricicoccaceae; genus RGIG1902. The sequence continues at coordinate 60,012 of JAYFQP010000007.1, read as the reverse complement.
CACGCTCCATAGCCGATGCAGATGCCTCGAGCATTTTCATAGCATATTTTCCAAAGAAAGCTTTAACACCCTCTGCGATTTCAAGCGCCGTCTCGCGAGATGCCATATTTACAAACCGAGTTTCAGCGGGATATTCCGCACATAATTTCAGTTTCCGATCCATAATCCCGAAAAGGATTTCATAGAAATCCCCTTGCTGAGGATCTTGCTTCTGGGTCAGCCTGTCCAGCGAACGGGACAGGCAGTAAAGGTAAAATTCTTTTTTTGAGCCGAAATAGTGATAGAGCAGCCCCTTTGATATACCACAGCTCTTAGTAATAACATCGGTATTTGCATCTAAATATGACCTTATGGAAAACTCAGCCAGCCCCGCTGCAATAATCCTATTCCGCTTATCTGCGCTCTGTTTTTCAAATGTTTCAAAGCTCATATATCCTCCCCATTGACTTACAAGTCAATCACTGAATACATTATATCTGTTATTGACTGATAAGTCAATAACAGTATTTTTGTTGCAGCCAACCATAGCTTGGTTTCATTCCGGATTCTAATATCTTCTTAAAATACTATATCGGGTCAAGCTGCTTTAATATCTTCCTATACTCCTTGGGCGTATTTTTTTGACTAACCGTCCTTTTATTTCTCTGCATTGGTCAGCTCACAGTCCTGATTACCGGACAGTTCGCATTTTATAATAATGGTATAATAAGAAAGGAGAAAAGATGATGCTGTTCTATATGAAAAAAAGCAGCCGGAAGATTGTGCACTATTCCGGTTGCAAATACCTAAAAGGTTCTATGTCAACGACTATGGGAGCATTCCAGACAATTGAGGAAGCCCACGCCGCCGGATACAGAGTTTGTAGGTGCTGTTCTCCAATAGCTAAGCGATTTCAAAAAGAATGTGCACAAATCTTGAAATTCTGTGCACATGAAGGATTATCCTGCTATCAATCTGACGGTATGATCGCCATTTCGACACCGAGAAGCCAATGGAAGATTATCACTGTAGGTAAGCATAACAAAATATTTCTCTATCATCAAAACACGAATCCTTATCATAGAGAAGATCATGCATCCCTAGTACCCGGTTATCACAGTCAGGCAATTCGAAAAGACTCAATCATTGAGTACCTGCTTTATATTGTTGAACATGATGCTTTTAGACTGGCAAATCCCACCCATATACCCAAACCTCCAAAAAGCGCGAGGAAAGGTGCTCCAAAGGGTTCAAAGCGCTGGCATAAGGAGCAACACAAGTTGACAAAGCTGAAACGTCGCAACGCCATCAAAAATGTGGTCCATCTGATTGACCAGTTGCAGGCTGCCTCCCACTAGAACGAAAGGAAAAACAATATGGATAACTATTTTATTACTATTACAGGGCAGAACCATTATCTTGGCATGAAGCCCTTCAAGATCAATCGTCTGGTAAAAATCATAAAGGAATCAGAAAACGAGCACGATCCAGAGGCAATTAGAGTCGAGCTGCCATTTATCGACACAATTGGTTATGTTGCAAACAGTATAAATACTGTGTTTGCCGGTACCTGCAGCGCCGGCCGTCTTTATGATAAAATAGACGATTATGCCTATGCCCAGATTATGTTCATCACACATTCAAGCGCAATCGCGATCGTGGTGTCGAAAAGCGAAGTTGACGAGAAAAATACTATAGAGGCAAGTCTTGATGAAACGCTGGCAGATCCACGCAACCTAATAAAACCAAGGGCTAAAATCGGGTTTTGATAGAGTTTTTGAATTGTAAAAGGCTGCATTTAAGTATAATGTGGTATAAAAAACCCATTAAATAAGATCAACTGATGTGCTTTATTGGCTTATTGAAACTTAAGCGAAGCGGTTATTCCACAGCCTTTTATCATTTGCGGATTTCAAAAATTCAAAACGATTTTGACATGAATGCCATGCTTATATGCGCATTTCGCTATAAGAATAGCGTGGCTAATGGAGAACAAAAAAACCGAGCGGTATATACTGCTCGGTTTTTTTATTGGTGGGAGAAGATGGATTCGAACCATCGAAGTCACTGACAACAGATTTACAGTCTGCCCCCTTTGGCCGCTCGGGAATTCTCCCATATTAAATTATAAGTCAAAATGGAGCTGGTGGACGGATTCGAACCCCCGACCTGCTGATTACAAATCAGCTGCTCTACCTGCTGAGCTACACCAGCACAACTGTCCTTACCTTTGACGCTTAGTTATTGTAACAGAATAAAAGTTCTTTGTCAATGGGTTTTGCCAAAATTGTTACCCCAGCTTTTACCTGTCTTCGCGGTTTAAAAGCCGCCTGAGCTTTTCCTCAATGAGCTTTTTCCGTGCCTCAGTTGCTTCCATATCTATGGTAAATACTCCGTCCTTAAATACTAGTAAGCACCCTTCAAAAACGCCTTCAGGCAAAGCCGAAAGGGGACTCTCCGAAATTTCACCACTTTTGTTTTCTAAAATGGCTACCTTGCCCTCAATTCTTTCAACGATATATCTGTTGCACATATTCTGCCCTCCTTTAATTACTGCATACTGCCCAAAACCTATATTCCGTTATCTACCACGCTCTTTGAAAGAAGGGTACAATATTTTGAAAACTCAGCCTGTTCAAGCAGCATAGGCTATGTAGCTTTCCTGTTGAGCAGATGCCAAGATATATCCCCCTTCGCTTTTCAGGCATAAGCGACTCTCCGTCCGATACATAAACTATTGTCCCTTCAAGATCTGTTCGCCGCAGTTCAACTGTTTCAAGCCTTTCGAGCACACGCTGACTTGGATGCCCATAGCTGTTGCCTTTTCCCACGGATATAACGGCAATCTCAGGTGAAACAGCCTTTATAAACTCTTCTGTAGAGGAGGTATCACTGCCGTGGTGAGCCACTTTTAACAACGTACAGTCAAGCATTTCGCCGGATTCCAAAATCCTGCTTTCGGCCTCGGCCTCGATATCCCCGGTAAATAAAACAGAAATATCTTTGTAGTTTATACGCAAAACAAGCGAAGAATTGTTAGCATCATCATAGCCGCTTCCTGAGCTTACAAATCTGCATTCAGCCCCGCCAAGCTCATAGCTTTCGCCGGCTTTTGGAGCGATCGTCTTAATATCCTGCTCATAAAGAGCGTCAAGAAAGCTTTCATATATCTTTGATGTGTAAACACACGGCGAAATGTATGCGCTCTTAACCTCAAAATTTTCCACAATATAAGGCAAACCGCCAATATGGTCTGAATGTGGATGGGTAGCTATGAGAACATCTATCCTGCGTATGCCCCGGTCTTTCAGATAAGCTGCTATTTTCTCTCCGTCTCCGTTATTGCCTCCATCTATCAGCATAGATTTCCCATCACATACCACAAGCGCGCAATCCCCCTGCCCCACATCGATGAAGCTCGCCTCAAATGGATATTTAAAGCCCCAGAAAACCAAAAAGAAAACTGCCAGCAGAACAGCCAAAACAGCCCCAGCTATTAAAAGCTTCTTTCTTTTACCTTTCATTATTCCTCCAAGAGCTCTATCCTCACCCCCAGTGAGATCAAAGCTTCCCAAAAACGGGGATATGACTTTTCTATTGCCTGTGCATTTTTGATTATCACGGGCTTTTCAGCCCCGCAGGCAAGAACCGCCTCCATCATAGCTATACGGTGATCTCCCATGCTGTCTATCTCGCAGCCGCCCGATGGGGCTTTAGGGTAAATCCTGATGATATCCCCCTCAAGCTCGGACCTTCCTCCAAGAGTGTTTATCACATACACTATGGCCTCAGCCCGGTCAGACTCTTTAAACCTGAGGCGGGAAGCCCCGCTTATAACGGTTATCCCGTCCGCAAAACATGCCGCTGCCGCTATGACCGGGGCTAGGTCCGGGTAATTTCCGCAGTCAAAAGCCACAGCCTTAAGCGAATTGTTTTTTGAAAATCGCATACCTGATGCTTTCGCCCCCATGGCTATAAGATAATCCCTTATAACCCTATCCCCCTGATAGCTGCTAACGTTCAGCCCAAGACAATCAATATCTCCGAGAGCTGCTCCCATAACCGCAAAAAAAGCGGCATGGGACCAATCCGCTTCCGCATGTATAACAGACGGCTGATATCCTCCACCGACAACTGCTCTGCCCGATGTGTATGCGATTTTTTGCCCAAAGCTGTCCATTACAGAGGCAGTCATCAAAATATATGGCATCGACGGCTGCCCCAGAGAAAACAATACCTCTGATTTTCCTTCAAGCGTACCCAATCCCATCATCATGCCTGAAATAAACTGTGAAGAGGAAAGCTGTTCAAATATGTATTTGCCCTGACGCAGTTTTCCGTTAACACAAACTCTTTCTTTATCAGCCGAAAAGTCAAGCCCGTAGTGGGCGCATAGAGCGGCATATGCACCAAGCGGGCGCTGCATAAGCCTGCCCTCTCCATAAAATACTGCTTCTCTTCCGGCACAAAGAGCAAATGGTATGGCAAAACGAAGGGTTGCGGCCGACTGTCGGCAATTTATAGCCAAAGGCCCACCCACCAGATCCGCTGCCGTGACAGTAAGGGTACGGCCTTTCATTTCCACAGTCCCGCCGAAGGCCCTGCAAACGTCAATCGTAGCCTCAATATCATCTGATATTTCGACATTTTCAATAACGCTTTTGCCCCCGGCTGCCATGGCGCAAAAAATCGCCCTGTGTACTATGCTTTTGGAGCATGGCAGAGTGACCGCACCCTTTGGGCAAGACGGATATATTACAGCTCTCACAACGCCGCCTCCAGATACATTCTCACAACCTTGCTTACACATTCCTCAAGGCTCCCATTGTTTTCTATTTTAAAATCGGCATACCTTTCATAAAGCGGCTTTCTCCTGCGAAAAAGTTCCAACGCCGCACCCGGCTTCTTTAAAAGCGGCCTTCCCCTTGTATCTATCAGCGAAATATCGCGCTCGAGACAGCACACAACAGCCCTTGCGCGCAAAAACTCCATATTGGCATTGCTTTCAACAATTCCGCCTCCCGGCGATAAGACAAGGCCGCCGCGGCTTGAAAGCTCGATAGCTATATCGCTTTCAAGCCGGCGAAAATAGCGCTCGCCTTTTAACTCAAAAATCTGAGACACAGTCATGCCGCAGCGCCGCACTATGACCTCATCGAAATCAATAAACGGCAGCCCAAGCCGCTCTGCCGCAAGGCCCCCAACCGTAGTTTTCCCTACAGATGGCATGCCGATAAAAAGCAGCGACGGCGCTCCTCTCAAAAGCTCCCCTTCCATACATCGCGGCTCCTTTCAAGCATAAGGTCAAATATGCCGATAGCCGTCACGCTGTCTATAACCGCTAAGGCGCGGTGAAAAATGGCTGGGTCATGTCGCCCTTTTAGCTCAAGCGGCTTTTCCTCAAGAGTCTTTATATCCACAGTCTGCTGTGGCTTTGATATTGATGGTGTCGGGCGGAAAACCGTCCTGAAAATCACTGGCATACCATTCGATATGCCGCCGTTTATTCCCCCGCTCATATTGCTTTTGGTCATTATTCTCCCATCTTCCACCACCCACTGATCATTGGCTTCGGATCCGCCGAGATATGCAAAGCCGAAGCCAAGGCCAAACTCTATGCCCTTTACCCCCGGAACAGAAAAAACCAGATGTGCAAGCACGCTTTCAAGCGAATCGAAAAACGGAGAACCCACCCCTACGGGAAGGCCCGTAATGGCCGTTTCCAAAACTCCGCCGACAGAATCGCCATCCTCGCGGGCCTCTCGTATAAGCTCCTGCATCTCCTCGCCTCGGCCGTCATCGATAACCGCAAAACGTTTTTCGGCAAGAGTTTTAAAAATATCATTAAGCTCCTCTTCTGAGCATTCGGGAAAATCCTCATCGCTGATCTCTCCGCACCTGGAGATATGGCTGCCTATTGTTACGCCTGTGCTTTCAAGTGCCTTTGACAGCACAGACCCAAGCGCGACTATGGGTGCAGTCATGCGCCCGGAAAAGCTGCCTCCGCCTCGGTAATCTCCAAATGACCCAAGTTTGATATACGATGTATAATCAGCGTGAGATGGCCTAAAGATAAGTTCATTGTAATCCTGGCTATGCATCTGCTTATTTTCAATAATTATGGTAAGCGGAGTTCCGTCTGTTTTTCCTTGGTATACTCCCGAAAGTATGACAGGCTTGTCCTCTTCTCTGCGGGCAGTGGATATATCTCCCCACGCCTTGCGCTTTTCCATGCATTTTTCCATGGCTTCCATATCAACCGGCATCCCAGCCGGAAGACCGTCTGCCGTTATGCCGACACACTTTCCGTGCGACTCGCCCAAAAGGGTGATTCTTATATTCCGCCCGAAAGTACATGTCATATGTTTTTATCCTCCTTTAAAATGGCTGCCTGATAATCCTTTGAAATATCCATAAGACATGTAATAAACCTTTTGTAATAGCCTGCAAACAACGGATTATCAATGCGCCCTAAGCCATTTGCTATAACCTGCGCTTCGCGCTCAGGGTCAAAAATTGGCATACCACAGCCTCTTTTGTATTCCAGCACTCTTGCGGAAGCCTCAAGCCTACGAGCAAAAAGCTCCCTCATACGGTCATCTATTTCATTTATATCTTTTCTCGCCTTTTCAAGTTGGTTCATATACCTTCACCTCACCAAATATTCTATTGGATTTTTACGCAAAAGGCAAGCATAATGCCATTTTGTCGTGCTTCCACAGGATTTATGAATCTGCATAGCAAGAGCATTTCTGCAATTTTAGCCTAATAACCGATTTTCCTTCTCTTTTGTTGCCGGGAAAAAGCTTTTTTAAAGAAGTTTATCAATATTTTAGAATTCTAAATCCTCTTTGTATCTTGCCTCATACTCATCAAACGGTATATAATTGATTCATAATTATAGATATCCAAGAAAGGTGTAAACCGATGGCTTTTAAGATAATAACCGATTCGGCTTCCGATATCCCAACGTGGATAAGCGAAAAATACGACTTGCTTGTCATCCCCACTCCCGTTGTCATCGAAGGCACCGATTACTTTGACGGCAAAGACATTTTTCCGGAGCAGTTTTACGATATCCTTCGCAGCGGCACGGACGTAAAGACCTACCATATCAACGCCCATATGTTCCGCGAAGCCTTTGAGCCATTTGCTCAGCGTGGGGATGAAGTTCTTTATATATGCTTTTCCACAGGCATTGCAGGGACTTTCGGAGCCGCGAACATGGCAAGAGATGATCTTTTGGAAACTTACCCTGACTTCAAGATAACCATAATTGATACTAAATGCGCCTCCATGGGCTATGGACTTGCTGTATATAAGCTGCTTCAGATGCATCAAAACGGCGCCCCAAAGGAGCTTATAATCGAAGCTGCCCAATTCTTCTGCAGCCATACTGAGCACTCGGTCGCGGTAGACACCCTCCAGTATCTGCTTAAAGGCGGACGCATCAGCAAGACAGCAGCAACTTTCGGAAGTCTTCTTGGGATAAAGCCTATAATAACCGTCAACAACAATGGCGCTCTTGTGGCGATCGAGAAAGTGCGTGGGAGAAAGCAGTCTATTGATCGTATAATTGCGCGCACAGGTGAGGTAGGAAGCCACCTTGAGCGTCAGACCATTGCTGTTGTACACGGAGATTGTCTTGAGCTCGCCGAAGAAATTAAACGCAAGCTGTTCGAGACCTATCACTGCCGAGATGTGATAATCGGCCAAATAGGCTGCGCTATCGGCGCACACACCGGCCCCGGCGTTATTGGCATAGTTTGTCAGACAGCCCTTGACGAACGCTTCGAGCAATATATTGACTAATTTTTATTCGTTTTGTTTTTTGCCGCCGTTTACCACAAACGGCGGTTTCTCTTTATGCCTGATTTCCAACGGTTTGAACCTTTGAAAGGGTTACTGTATTGCGTTTAAGTGTTAATAGATGTATAATATTGAATGTTTGAAAATAAAAGCAAGGAGAAATACCTCGAAATGAAGATGAAAAAATCCTTACTCCTCTTTTTCTGCGTCATGGTCATGTTCAACATGGCTGCCAGCTTCGCCCATCCTGTTACTCCAACCCTTATAGTTGAAAGAAATCTTGACAGCTCGATGTTCGGCGTAGCTCTTGCCGCAATGATGACAGTAAACTTTTTGTTTTCACCCTTCTGGGGCAGACTCTGCGGATATATACCCACTAAAAAGATAATGCTTATATGCGGCATAGGATACGCCATCGGCCAGATCATCTTTGGTTCAGCCACAACTGAGCTTCAGGTCGTTCTCGGCAGGATGTTTGCCGGCATCTTCACCGGCGGCGTTTTCACGGCCTTTGCAAATTACGTTATAAACACAGCAGATCCTGCTGAGCGCGGACAAAATCTCACAGTTATGGTTACTATACAGAATGTGGCAGGAGCCATGGGCTATTTTGTCGGAGGCATGCTTGGCCTTATATCCGTCGGAGCCGCCTTTGTCGCTCAGGTTATTGTCCTTGCCGGCGCAGGAATAATCTTTTATTTTGTCTGCGAAGACGATACGCCTTACAAGCATAAGCCCGAGCATCCCCTATCAATTCGTGAGGCAAACCCGTTCAGCGCCTTTGCCGCCGCAAAGTCATTCATGACTCCTATGCTTGCCCTGATTTTTATAATCGTTGCGATAGCAGGCATTGGACAAAACTCCTTCGAGCAGTGCTTCAACTATTACATAAAAGATCAATTCGGGCTTTCGTCTGCTTATAATGGCATTTTCAAAGCAATGATTGCCGTGGTCAGCCTCATAGCCAACAGCACAATATGTATCTGGCTTTTAAGGCGAACCAACACAAATATCAGCTTTATGCCTATAATTGCCTGCTGTGCCGTCAGCCTCGGAACAATACTCTTCTTCGACAGCCTTGTGCCCTTCGTAATCGTCGATGTAACCTTCTTCGCGTTCAATACAATCAGGCTGCCGCTTTTGCAGAATCTAGCGGCTTCGCGCTCAACCCCTATAAACAGCAACAGTATAATGGGATTCTATAATTCGATGAACTCCCTCGGAGGCATATTCGGAGCTCTTTTCGCCGGGCTTATCTACGCCGCCAACCCCATATATCCCTTTATTTTGGCATTTGTCGCCTTTGTTATAGCCGCTGCCTTTTCTGTGGTTTATGTGGGCAAATACAAAAAGGAACAGAAAAAGGCCATATAACTATACCATCTTTCAAGATTTCTTTTCGTTATTGCATCCCATCTCTTGAAAACAACCACATATAATTGTAAAATATGCGCTGTGCTGCTTAAAACAGCATAGCGCATATCTATGTCCCGCTGCATTTTGGCGGTTACCCCGCTTTCCTTATATTTCTAAAGAGCTTTCAAACATCGGTTTTGGCAATAAGGCCACACTTTCTATAATATTTGAAGATCAACCGCAGGTGACATAACATGAATCATCAAACCGCAAGCACAAAAGCCGAGCACATAGGCTCGGCACAGTACAAAAGCAAAAGTATATTTAGAGAAGGCATCAAAGACGGCCTACCGATCGGCCTTGGGTATTTTGCCGTGGCCTTTTCTCTTGGTATAGCCGCAAAAAGCGCCGGCCTCACACCCTCACAGGGGTTTCTTGCCAGCATCCTTACAAATGCATCTGCCGGAGAATACGCAGGTTTTACCATTATAGCCGAAAAAGCCGCCTATCTTGAAATGGTTCTCTTCACCTTTATCGCAAACGCGCGTTATATGCTGATGAGCTGCGCATTAAGCCAGCGCATGGCCCCGGATCTTCCCTTCTGGCATCGCTTTCTTATAGGCTTCTCTGTAACGGACGAGCTGTTTGCCATCTCGGTGGCGCGCCCGGGATTTCTCAACCCATTTTATACCTATGGCGCCATGCTTATAGCCATGCCGCTATGGGCTATCGGCACCTCTATGGGAATAATCGCCGGTAATCTGCTTCCTGCTCAAGCTACCAGCGCTCTCAGCGTGGCTCTTTACGGCATGTTTCTGGCCGTCATAATTCCTCCGGCGCGAAAAAGCAAAACAATAGGCGCGCTTATTCTGATATGCTTTATCGCAAGCTATTGCGCGGCGGTATTACCCGGATTCAGAAGCCTATCCGGCGGCACCAGGACCATAATACTCACCGTGGCCATATCTACCGGAGCAGCGCTGCTATTCCCCGTAAAGCATGGTGAAAAAATATGACACACAATACTTACATTTATATTGCCGTCATGGCGGGAACAACTTATCTTATCCGAGTTCTCCCATTGACGCTTCTTCAAAAGCATATAAGCAGTCGCTTCTTTCAGTCTTTTCTTTATTACGTCCCATATGTCACATTGGCCGTTATGACCTTTCCGGCAATACTGGATGCCACCCAAAGCCCAATATCCGGCGCTCTGGCCCTAATTGCGGGGGTAGCGGCGGCATGGTTCGGCGCCAGCCTTTTTCATGTGGCCATATCATGCTGCGCCATAGTTTTTATAGTAGAGCTTTTTCTGTAAACACTTAATTTAAACGCCATTTTCTTGGGCCTCATATAAAATGCCCGAACTGCTCATAACGTACTATATCTCTATTTTAATTAAAAGGCGGCAAAACAAAGGCTTTCCGTTACTTCATAACCCACTCTGTTTGGCATGAGATACTGGCAAAGCATAATTCCTACAGCCGTTATTGAAACTATGGTTAACAGCAGGCTATGCAGCTCAATTAAACTATCTCAAAAGGCCTAAGTTGCGTCTTTGCCTCGTTTTAAATACCCCAAACTTAAAAATAATCGCATTTTTTATTGATTATCTTCACGAAATCAAGTATAATTTATTTGTTATCTTTTTAAGCTACTTTTGCAGCGTTATTTCATTGCCTAAGGATGATTTTGTTGGTGGGGACTTGCAGAATTCATCAAGGTATATTTTCGAACAAGAGGAGGAAACTTGTGAAAGAGAAAAAAGGTAACGTAGTTTTTAACGTAGCAGTTCTACTAACTATGTTTATTTGTGTGTGGGGCATTGCATTTCCTAAATCCTTTACTTATGCTGCCAATGGCAGTATGAAATTTCTCACGACCAACTTTGCCTGGCTGTATTGCTTGGCTATGACTTTGTTTGTAGTTTTCTGTATTTGGATCGGTTTTTTCAGTAAATATAAGAATATGCGCCTCGGCCCGGATGATTCCAGACCCGAGTACAGCAATTTGGCTTGGTTCTCAATGCTGTTCTCCGCAGGTATGGGCGTTGGTCTTGTCTTCTGGGGCGTCGCGGAACCTCTCAACTTTTTTATTTCTCCGATTGGAGGCATTGCTTCAGGCAGCGGAGAGGCCATGCGGTTTGCTTTCTCCAAGGCGTTTTTGCATTGGGGAATTCATCCATGGGCAAACTATGCCGTTTTGGCGCTGGCTCTGGCCTTCATGCAGTTCCGCCTGGGGAAGCCCGCCCTAATCAGCTCCATCTTTATTCCTCTGATTGGGGAAAAGCGCGTCAATGGCTGGATTGGTCATCTTGTCGATATAATGGCGCTCTTCGCTACCGCCGGTGGCGTTGCGACATCTCTCGGCTTGGGCGTTCTGCAGATTAATTCAGGCCTCAACTTTCTGTTTGGCATTCCTGAAGTCAGGCTTGTTCAAATGCTTTTGATAGTCTTTCTTGCAGTAATTTATATTTCAACCGCGATTACCGGTATTGACAAGGGAATCAGCTTTGTGTCCAACCTCAATGTCAAAATAGCTGTTCTGGTTATGATACTGCTCGTGATCGTCGGCCCAACGGTTCCTATTCTGAACAACCTGATGGAAGGTACCGGGGCATATCTGAACAGCCTGCTTTCCAATACCTTTGCCGTAGGTGCGTTCGGAGATTCGGCTTGGTATCGCGGCTGGACTATTTTCTACTGGGCCTGGTGGATCTCATGGGCACCCTTTACCGGTTCCTTTATCGCCCGCATTTCCCGCGGACGGACAATCAGCGAGTTCATCAAGGGCGTACTGTTACTGCCCGCAGGTTTCTCCTTGATCTGGTTCTCCGTATTCGGTACTTTGGGAATGCAGCTCGATCTGGCAACAGCAAAAAATGCTATTTCCTCAACATCCACGGCACTTTTCACTGTTCTTAAAGAATATCCGCTAGGAATGTTGATCTCAGTAATTATTTTCATTCTGATATGCACTTTCTTCATTACTTCAGCCAACTCTGCTACTTTTGTATTGGGAATGTACAGCGAACACGGCACCTTGACTCCCTCCAATCGCAGCAAGGTCATCTGGGGAGTGTTGATGGCTGCCCTTGCAGCGGCCATGATGCTAGCCAGCAACGATGGGCTGAATATGCTTCAAATTCTTTCCATTGTGGCCGCATTCCCGTTCACCTTTATCATGCTGGCAACCATACCGGCACTGATGAAGTGCCTGAGGGAAGAATATATTCCATAATTTTATCTGCGCTTAAGAACCAAACGCCCCCGGCTGTGCCGGGGGCGTTTATTGTATAGTAAAACCACTGGCTTAGACAGTTGGTTTTACTATACAATAAAGAAGCAGCCTGACAAAATTGCCAAGCCGCTTCTTTTTATAAGATAGGAAGTGTTATGCTAATTATACACGAACTTTGAACACGGTCTGCTCCGTTACATCAGTAGCCAACGCATCAAGGGCTACGCCTACTCTGTGATAACGAAGCTTCCACTGTTCAGCCTTAGGCGTGTTTGGATCGCCCAACGGATACGGAATCGAGATGGTTGGCACTATTCTGTTAGCGCCTACCGTGAGGGAAACAGGCACAAGGTTGCACATATGAACTATCGTAAACCCAGCCTTTTCAAAAACTTTTACCATCGTTGCGCCGCAACGTGTGCAGGTTCCTCAAGTAGAGCCGAGAATGATAGCTGTAACACCATCTTTAGTAAGATGAGGTATTATTTCCTGCGCCATCCTCTGCGCCTCTGCTTCTGTGGTTCCGGTACCTACTGTAGAATAGAAATAATTGTGCAGCCTTCCAAACTTGCCTGCTTTTTCATAGGCACGCATAGCATCCAGCGGAACAATTACATTAGGGTCGGCATTTGCGGCCGCCGGGTCAAAGCCTGCATGAATAGTTTTAAATACATTGGCCTCCAGCCGTTCCATGCCGGAAACATCATACATGCCCCAACGGGTAGCTGACGCGGACTGGATTCGATCCGGATTAGCCACAGGAACAATACCGCCCGTGGTCACCATTGCAATTACTGCCTTGCTTAAATCCTTAATAGCTGGAGCAATAGGTACAACGTCTTTTTGAGGAATGACAAGCTCAGTCTGATAGGGCTGCTTGTTCATTTTTTTGATCAGCATCTGAACTCCGCGATATGCCGCTGTATTTTCACGAACATCCTCAAGGAACTTCTCGTGACGGCAGCCACGGGCAAAATAACCCTCTGCCTCGGCTCCTTCGCTTTTTCCTCCCGCCAAAATCTTATTTGCATAATCGGTCAGCACTTTAACATCCTGGCGCATTTTAACGGCGCCATTGCCGCCCTTAAAGATAATTATATCCTTTTTAAACATCTCAACGCCGGGATTCTCCACATTCATGGAGGTAAGGACAGGGACATTTTTCTGCTTCTTAATAGCCTTGCAGATATTGCCGCAGGCAACTCCGTAGCGTCCGGCCTGGAACGCCGGTCCGGCTATAAACAGGTCCATTTCTTTATCCTTCAAAAGATCCATGATCTGCGCAACAGCCTGCTCAGTGCAGCTGCCCATATAGTTATCGCCGCAGATGATCGTATGTGTAACCTCAGCGTCTTTCAGCGCATCGTTAATTGCCAACACAGGTCCTACACAGCCTTCTATGATATAGGCATCCTGATCTGCCTTCTCTTCGCCGCCTACGCCGCCGAAGAACTGGTTTACATAGCAAATGACTTTTTTCATATCAAATCCTCCTTCCAGATTAGTATTCAATCATGGTCTTAACAGAGAAACCGGAAATATGGTCACCACAAAACCAGTTATTGTCCTCCATAATGACAGAGCCGTCATCGCGCGCGGACTTGCCGAGCTTTTCATCATAGCCCCAGCTGCCGGACATACCATCACGGTTAAGAGCTTCCAGATTTCCTATTACCGTCTTGCATGCTGGAAGCTCAATAAGCTCAGAAACGTTGCCTGTGGATACCAGTGCCGTAAGCTTAGTGTCCAACGTCACCAAAGGCTGAGAAAATCCGTCTCTTCCGGTGCACTCATTGGAGATGCCTACAACGGGGATTCCTGCGTCTTCGAGCACGACCTGGCATCTGACGTAGTCAGCATCCGGGTTGCCGTAACCTTCCTCGGTAACTATCGCATAATCCACGCCCAGGTTTTTCGCTATATTTGTCACCATTATAGCCGCACGCTCTTTCTGCTCCAGCGCGACATTCAGCATTGACATGATGACGCCAACAAAATTCAAGCTCTTGCCGTCTTCTGCAAACAATTCTTTAATAATGGGGAAATTCTGCATTTCATATGTAGCCCATTTTGAAGATGACGGCATAAAAGATCCTGAAATCAAAGCACCGTCCAGCACTTCGGTGGGGCTGACAAAGGTAGGCAGGTACTTATTCATATCCCAGCCATACAACAGGTCATTATATCCCAGCGCTTCCATCTGAGATTGGGGCTGCATTACAAGGGCCACGTTCGGCAGCCCGTTATTTTTAGCTGCACGAGCGCTGACAGGCTCAAATTCATAATTCTCAAAGTCTTCAGCTTCCAACCCCTTCACGATCAGGCCGATATATTCGGCCAGACGGTGGCCCGCCCAACGCAGGGCATGGTTGCACTTTTGCTGCTCATGACGCTCGAACTCTTCGTCAGTGTCGCCAACCAAACAAATATTAATCAGCTTTGACCAATATGTGTGCTTTGCTCCCTCGCCGCCCATATCGATCACCCCATCGCCAAAGGAACCCCAGACTTTACCTACAACTGTGACGCAGCAACCCTTGAGCGCCTTTAGCTCTCCCTCACCTGCGGGCACAACTGCGTCCGTTACGCCGGGGAAAAGAGTTCTTCCATCTACTCGGCAACGTGGTTCAATAGTCTCAATAACAGGAGCAATTCTTGTGTCATCGCCGGGATTTGCTATAACAATATCCAAGTCTGTGATATGATCATCGCAGTCTTTAAGGTAAGCGAGCGCCGCCTGCTTATCAATGGTAAGTGTACCATTTTCGAATGCGTTCTTGTCGCCTAAGCAGACGTTTTTAACGTGAAAATTTCCAATTTTTAATTTCACTTATTATATCTCCTCTCTTTTAAATCATGGCTAACCAGTGGGGACTCGTTATCCAGGCATAAATCTTTGCCCTAATAGCTGCTAAAGCTTTGTTATTTCATAATCATGATTATATTATTAAATCATTTAATTATCAAGATTTTTTTATTATATTTTGTAAATAATAAATATTTTCTATAAAGTGATGCGAATACAACCTCTAGCCACCGGATTGAGTCTTTTTCTTATGCGGTAAAGGGCGGCAACAGATGCAAAAACAACCAAATCTATAACATTGACGGGCATAGATAAGAGTATTTATTTAATAATCACGATTATAAAATAAAATAAAGAAAAAATCAATAATACTTTTTACATTTATTATTAATTTTGCGTTTTTAATCTAAAAATGTAAGTAAATAATGCCTATCGCCTTGAATCTATAAAAAATATCAAGTATAATTATCTAGGTTATAATTCGGACACATTATTAGAATAAATTAAAACACCTGATAAACAGTACTCATAATTATCTTCAGTTTTGTGAAGATGTTTTTTATCTTACGCTCAAGCAATACTGTTTACAGCATATAATACAGAATGGAGTCATATCATCATGGGACGTCAGCCATTAAATAAAGAGGCCCAAAAAGAAATTATTATTCGTCTTATCAAGGCAACACAAGAGATCTCTTTTGTCGAAGGCCTTGAGGCTGTTACGATTCGTAAGATTTCCACTCAGGCAGGCCTGAATATTGCTACACTTTACAAATATTTTGGGGATCTGGACGAATTGCTTCTCTTCACCTGTGTAGACCTGTTCAGGTCCTATGCTAATGACCTGATTCAATATGAAGCACAGACAAAAACTGCAAGCCCCGAAAAAACCTATATGGTCACCTGGGAATTATTTTGCCGTTACTCCTTCCAATACCCAGAATACATAAATCGGTTATTTTTTGGTAAACACAGTGGCCGGCTTGCTCATGTAATTAAAGCTTACTATGATTTGTTCCCCGAGCAGCTCGAGGGAATGTCTCAGTCACTAAAGGTCATGATTAGCTCGGCCGATCTTTATAAGAGAAATCTCGAAGTATTACAGCCATTGTTAAAAAACCGGGCATCAGAGCAACGTATGAATCTGATCAATGATCTGACCATCTCTTATTTCTATAAGCTCTTAAACGAAAAGATAGTGGGGGGCAATCAAATTGATAACACCGTGCAAACCCAACACATGCTGGATGCCTGCCGATTACTTACTTCGCTTAGCTGATAAAGTGCTTACATATGGCGCTTATCTATCCGTCTTATAGCTTTTGGGCCGTATAAGCGTGAATCTTAGCCAAACAATTAAAAGGACTTACTGTTTACAGACAGTAAGTCCTTTATTTTCTGCTATCTCTTCACGCATAACTGGGCAATACCCTCCATCAAAGCAAGCACATAGTATAAACGCCCTCAAGTGATGCAGTGGGTTCAGGCAGGCATTTGACGTTGATTTTACTGTTTCAACGCCCTTTTAACTTACGGTTTTGACCCACTCAGGCTTTATATGCCAAACTGTCGCCTGAAGAAACCCTATTTCTGGCATAGCAGCTTCAAATAGGCGATCCCAACTCTTTATAACCTCCATTTTTAAAAGCGGATAGTATGGCGTGCGAAGCAGCAGGCTTGAATGCGTAACTCCCTGCGCCTTCAGCTTTTTCTGAAACGCCTCAGCGTCATTATCGGATTGGGCAATATATTCCAGGTTCAAAATGCAATTCCACTTACGCCTATCAAAAAACAAGCATTCATCTGTGGGAACCTCAAGTTTAAGCAGCGGCGCCTCCGAAAACATGCCGGTAGCTTCCGGGCTGCCATGAAGCCAGACAGGGGATTCTTCTCCTTTTAAAGGAGGAATAAGCCCAGACATTTTTCGTATCAAAAACCCATACGCCGTCTGCATGCTCCAGCTTACATCCTGATATTTCGCGTCTACATAAGCCTTTTGAACACAGTATATCTCTCCATTTTCAAGAACATCAAGAACACGCTGTTCCTGCCTTGTCCATAACACAGCTTTACCTGTCTCCACCAGCGGTCACACCTTTCAGCCATTCTATACGCAGCTCCCAGACAGTTCCCTGTACAACACCCGCCCCGGTTTCAGGCGGATCAAATACTCTCTTCCAGCTATCCACAATCTTTCTTCTGAGCAGCGGATAAAAATTCCCTTTATCCGTCTGAATAATAGCAGGCTCGTTGAAAATTCCGTTCTTAGCCAGCTCATTTTCGTGGCTGCGGGCATCCTCATCATTTAGGGGAATATACATATAGTTCACGCGATAGCCCCATCGCTCAACATCTGTAATAATAATCTGATCTCTTGGAATTTCCAGTTCCAGCACAACGGTTCCTTCAATGGGTGGCAATTTAGATACCTCGTCTAAAAATAACCAAATTGGATAAACTACCCCCTCTGGTCTAGGAATAATCTGTGAAGCACATCTGCTATACCAATTGTACAGGTCCAGATAATACTCAGAAATTGCTCCGTTCTTCTCACAAATATACTCTTTTTTAGCGCGATAAACTCCTTTTTTCTCCAGTTCCTGCAGCACGCTCACATGCTGACGCGTCCAGGCGCGGATCAATTCCATATGCATTGCTCCTCACAAAATTGGGCTTTTATCTTCAAAATATAATAATCATATTTATTTTATAATATTGAATCCTTGTTCCCCTGTCAATAATATTTTAGCTCATATTGTCAGCAGTAATTTAAATCTATAAAAAATTATGAAAAATTGCTGTTTACTTACAAGAAATATTTCAGCAATTCCTGATGGTTACTTAGGTATTATTCGGCTTATCAATATATCAAAGCCAAAATTAAGAAAAAAAAAGCGCTATATTCAGCCTCATATGCCAAATACAGCGCATTATCATGCAGCAGCCAAAGCTGCCATATAAACAAATAAGTTGCAGATGAAAAACTACAATAAGACTCATAAAATGTCGGAGGTGTTTTGTTTTTCCCTGAGGTTTACCTTACCTCCCGCCTGCCCTCAAGCGCCATGGAAAGCGTCTTTTGGTCGGAAAACTCAAGGTGTCCCCCTACAGGCATTCCATAAGCAAGCCTTGTTATTTTGAGCCCGAAAGGCCTCAACAGCCTTGCGATGTACATAGCCGTTGTTTCCCCCTCGGTGTCGGGGTTTGTAGCAAGAATAATCTCTTTTACTTCCTCGCCTGCCGCACGCTCCAGAAGTTCCCTAATGCGAATATCCTCCGGCCCTATGCCGCTTAAAGGCGATATCACGCCATGAAGCACATGATAAAGCCCTCTGTATTCCCTGGTGCGCTCTATGGCGATAAGATCCTTAGGGTCTGTCACCACACAAATCGTAGAGCGGTCTCTCGTTTCATCAGAGCATATCGGACACTTGTCGCCTTCGGTGAGATTCTGGCATATCGAACAGGTCTTAATAGACGTCTTAGCCTGAAGTATCGCATCAGCAAATGCCTTTGCATCATCATTACTCATAGATAACACAAAAAAGGCCAGACGCTCGGCCGATTTATGGCCGATCCCCGGCAGCCGCTCGAACTGCTCGACAAGTTTTTCCAACGGTGGCGCGTAATGTTTCATTATTTGATTAGAAGGGAAGCCCCTGTGCTCCTCCCGTGATTTTCTGCATCTCTCCGGCAGTTATCTCTTCACACTGTGACATGGCTTCATTTACAGCCGCCATAATCAAGTCACAGAGCATATCGCTGTCTTCGGGGTCAATAACCTCGGGAGATATCTCAAGACTCTTTAAAAGCTTGCCGCATACCACAGCCTTTACGGCACCGCCGCCTGCGCTGGCTGTAAACTCCCTTGTCTCAAGCTCGGCCTGGAGCTTAGCCATATCCTCCTGCATCTTCTGGGCTTGCTTCATAAGGGCATTCATGTTGAATCCGCCGGGCATCTTTCCGGGCTTCATATAATCTCTCCTTCGATAAGTTTATTTGATTTTTACATTTATACCAAGGCTTTCAGCCCGGTTCTTTATGGTTTCCAATGGGTCTTTTTTCTTTACCGGAGTCATCTTGCTCACCTTTACAAAGGTATAACCGGCTTCAATGCCAGCTTTGCTTATAATCTCCAGTACCTCAGGCTTACCGATGAAAATAAGCCCTTCCTCGGGAACTTCTATATATATCCCGCCGTCTGTTTCACGCACCGAGGCATTTTTCAGGTAAATCTTCACAGCAGAATTGACTTTGCCTTCAAGACAATCCCTAAGCTTCTGGTAACTGCTGGAGGTAGCCTCACTTTTTTCCTGAAGCTCGGAAGCTACGTATTCTTCCCTTAAAGGAGAAGGTCCATCCTGATCGTCAGAAATCGCAGAGACCTCAGCTGAAACGCCATCTTCCCATGGCGGCGCCTCATTTTGTTCAGGCTTCTGCTCAGCTTCATCTTTAACCAAGTGCTTTTTCTCGGCTTTTGATAAGGACGCAGCCGTTTGACCATCGCCGGAAGAAGCATATACAGGCTTAACCGGCATCTCAGGCAAAGCCATTTTTATAAGGCACATCTCTCCATCAAGCCTCTTTGCGGAAGTTCTTGTGGTACGCCCAAGGAAAAAGTTTATGCTCTCAATACACCTTTCAAGCCTGGGAACCGAGCACTGCTCCGCCATTTCAGGCACGCTGCTTCGCCATCTTGACATTAGGTAATCTTTTTGCTTTGTAGCTTTATATAGATAAATATCTCTTAAAAGTGATAACAAGTTGTCAAAAATAGAAATTATATCACGCCCTGTCATATAACATGACGTGAAAGCCGCAACAGCCTCTGCGGCATCATTTTCAAATATAGCATTCCATATGGCCATTATCTCGCGTTCGGAAGCAAGCCCCAGAGCTTCTGTAACCCCTTCGGCTGTCACATGGAACGACGCTCCCTTCGCCCTGTCCATAAGAGATATACTGTCACGCATAGACCCATCGCCCATAGCGGCAAGTATATCTGCAGCGTCATGGTCAAGCAAAAAACCATCACGCTTTGCGATGTTCTCAAGCTCGCCGGCCATTATCTCGGAAGGTATGCGCCTGAAATCATAGCGCTGGCAGCGCGATAGGATAGTGGCAGGAACCTTATGCAGTTCTGTAGTGGCAAGGATAAATACCACATGAGAAGGCGGCTCTTCCAATGTCTTCAAAAGCGCATTAAAAGCGCCCTGTGAAAGCATATGCACCTCGTCGATGATGTAGACGCGGTACCTGAGTTCCGACGGGGCATACATAGCCTCCTGCCGCAGGTCACGGATATTGTCGACCCCGTTATTGGAAGCGGCGTCTATCTCTGTTATATCAAGGGCCGACCCGCTTAAAATCGCACGGCAGGCTGGGCATTCATTGCATGGGTTGCCACCTTTTGGGTTTTGGCAGCATATGGCTCTGGCCAGAATTTTAGCACAGGTCGTTTTTCCTGTGCCTCTTGTTCCTGTAAAAAGATAGGCGTGTGATATGCGCCCGCTCTCCACCTGCTCCATCAGAGAGGATGTTATGCTATTTTGCCCTATCACCTGTGAAAAGGTAAGGGGGCGGTATTTTCTGTAAAGTGCCAGATTGTCCACAAAACCCCTCCTTCCGTCAAGAAAAAAGAAAGTGATCCTTTTTGCCGTACATTACGCCTCGAAAGCCTGCTGACATCCTGTTTCGGGAAAATCGGACTCAAAACCGGTTTACTGCGGCACACAGCCGGCGCCGCTTAATGCTGCTCGGTTCCCCGTCTGACATGGTTCGCGGCAGGCCATTGCGCAGGACCGATCTCTCACAATCCGATTTTAGGGACAGACGATGCCCGCAAACTCCCTCAACGTACATTCTCCCCTGCTATAGCGGATTTCAGGCGACAGGGAGCCGCTAACTCCCCGGATAGTACGGCAAAAAGGATCACTCTGCGTGATTGCCCTTCAAATATATGAGCAAAATCTTTATATTGCTTTTTGTAATGCCGGAATATATTTCAAGACCCGCATTGATAATAAATTATACTATAGTATGTGCCATATTTCAATTAAAAAAATGTTAAATTACATTTGCCACCAGATTTTGGCCCAGACTCTCCTCAAAATAAAGCCCGATAGCCTCTTTTATCCGTCCATGGATCTCGGAGATACCTCCCAGCTCTATGCCGTCTACCGACATAATCTGTTTCTTCAATACCCCGTCTACTCCGCCGGCTTGGACCATAAGTCTCAAGGCCCCATATTCTTCGTCCGCGCTTGTCAGGCAATCTTTCCCGTAAAGCCCACTCAGCACCGCCGCCAGCCCCCATCCCCACCAGTTGGAGACTCCGCAGACCAACGCCGCGTCGCTTGTCTCCCTTGCGCCAATAACCGCGCCTGACGGAACCCGCTCCCGGATTATATCGTAATAATTACCCATCCCAAGCTCGTTTCCGCCGTCGCCTATAGCTATCGTAGGTATGCCGGCCTTTAAAAGTGCATCGGTATCAGCAACCATATTGTCAATAATATTACCGTGCATATTATGAAAATGGCCGTCATGACCCTTGCCGGGACGCTCTATAGCTACTATAAGTGAGGGTTTAAGACGGCGGACAAGCTTTACGCATCCGCTCTCTCCCTTATCTATATCAAGCACATAAACAGGGCAATTCTCGGCCATTACACCCCTAAGGCATGCCTTTACAATGTCGGAGGAATAACTGTCGGTGACTATATATGCTTTTTTCCCAGCCATAAAGCACGCTTTTGCCAAGGATGCCGCACCCACAGGCCCGTCGGTTTCGCCTATTCCCATACCCATGATCGGGAACCCTGTGACAATGAGAATGTCCTCCGCGCTCTTCAAAAGTTCAGCCGCCCTTTCTATTTCCGGGGAAGGAAGCCATCCCAACAGCCCTCTTTGGCCGGGATCAAATGAAAGTATTCTTTCGAGCCTTTCAAACAAACTTCTCATATGTTTAACTCCCATCAGCAAAGAAACGGCTATTCCATTTCAGCAAATCAGCCGAGCTTTTCTCCATGAAATGCATGGCGTTTTTGCATTTGACAAAAACAGCTTCGTCTCTAAATCATTACTAATATAATCCATATTTTGTTATTATATCATATTTGCAGCAATATTTGGCTATTTATGCTTTAAATATTATATCATAAGACAACTAAAAAAGGCAATAAGCACGATATTTCCAGAAATTTGGCCTCAGAAATCGTCATTTTTTTATCAATATTTTGTCGAAATCCCTTGAATGTCTTTCTATTGTATAATAAAATACAGATATACAAGCCCGTCCCCGTAAGACGGCTTATTTTTAACGAGGTGAGAGAGTGAGCAGACTGGAAATTCCAACCCCTAGCAAATCACAGCTCGTCGTTGAAGGCCTTTACCGAGACCTTGAACGTCGAATAGAAGCAAGCCCTCCAGGTTTATGTCCCGTAGATGTCACAAAGGCCTTTTTGGAGCTATGCCGAGCTCAAAGCTGCGGCAAATGCGCCCCGTGCCGAATCGGCCTTATGCAGCTTTACAACCTCCTCAGCGATGTTCTTGATGGCAAAGCCACCATGGACACACTTAAGCTTATGAACGAAACTGCCCTTTCAATAATGCACTCAGCCGACTGTGCCATTGGATATCAGGCAGCTGAAATGGTTTACAAAAGTCTTATCGGATGTCGTGACGATTATGAGCGTCATATTAACGAGGGACGCTGCACCTGCACATACAGCTTACCTGTACCATGTGTAGCGCTGTGCCCGGCCGCCGTTGATATCCCAGGCTATATCGCCCTTGTTGGAGAAGGACGTTATCAGGATGCCATCAGGCTTATACGAAAAGACAATCCTTTCCCAACAACATGTGCGTTTATATGCGAACACCCCTGTGAAGCACGATGCCGCAGAAATATGATTGATGATTCCATCAACATCCGCGGGCTGAAACGCTATGCCGCCGATAAAGCAGGCAAGGTTCCCCCTCCCCCGTGCGGAGCGGATACCGGGACAAAAGTAGCGATCGTCGGAGGGGGGCCAAGCGGCCTGACTACCGCTTATTATCTGCGTTTGATGGGTCATGCAGTTACTGTATATGAAATGCTGCCGAAGCTCGGCGGAATGCTCCGCTATGGCATACCAAACTATCGCCTGCCCAAGGACAGGCTCGATGACGATATAGAGGCTATTCTCTCCACAGGGGTTGAAGTAAAATACGGCGTCAGAGTCGGCGACAACGTGACCATACAGCAGCTCAGAGACGAATACGACGCCGTTCTTATAACCATCGGCGCCAGCACCGACAAAAAGTTAAACCTTGAAAATGAAGACGCGGAAGGTGTTATGTCGGCTGTACAGTTCCTTCGCGATGTGGAAATGAAGCGAAACGGAGATCTTCACGGCCAGGAAGTAGCAGTGATAGGTGGAGGAAACGTAGCTATGGACGCCGTAAGAACAGCCATGAGGCTGGGCGCCTCCAAGGTCAGTATAGTCTACCGTCGCAGGATGTCTGATATGACGGCTCTGCCGGCTGAAATAGAAGCAGCCGTTGCAGAAGGCGTGGAAGTTCTTACGCTCAAAGCCCCCTCCCAAATTGATGTCGACGAAAAAAACCATGTAAAAGGCATTTGGATTACTCCCCAGATGATAAGCTCGATAAAAGACGGCAGGGCCTGTGTGAGGCCTGATGGCGAGCCGGAAAGCTTCATCCCCTGCACCACCCTAATCGATGCAGTTGGGCAGAGCATTGAATCTGAGCATTTTCAGAAGGCCGGTGTTCCTGTTGCAAAAGGCGTAATTATGGCCAGCCGTTTTGGAACCTTCTCTGATATCCCTGGCGTATTCGCAGGCGGAGACTGTGCTACAGGCCCCGCTACAGTTATCAAGGCAATAGCAGCCGCCAAAGCAATCGCTGCCAACATCGACGAATACCTTGGATTCCACCACATAATCTCCTGCGATGTCGAGGTCCCCAACCCCGGGCTTCATGACCGCGCTCCCTGCGGCAGGGCAGAGCTTTCAGAAAGAGAAGCCGGCGAAAGGACAAAAGACTTTGAAGCCGTGGAAAACTGCATGAGCGCTAAAGAAGCCTGCCAGGAGGCAGGCCGCTGCCTGCGCTGCGACCATTTCGGCTTTGGCATCATCAAAGGAGGGCGCAACAAGATATGGTAACCCTTACTATCAATAACAGGAAGATAACGGCCCCAGAGGGCACAACAATTATGGTCGCTGCCGAACAGGCAGGAATACCCGTCCCCCATCTTTGCTACCTTAAGGACCTGAATGAAATAGCTGCCTGCCGCGTATGTGTTGTAGAGGTTGAGGGCAAGGAACGCCTTGTCACCTCCTGCAACAATATTATTGAAGATGGCATGGTGATTTACACTAACAGCCCAAAGGTAAGGCTTGACCGCCGCAAGACAGTTCAGCTCATACTTTCTCAGCATGACTGCAAGTGTGCCACATGCGTAAGAAGCGGCAACTGCTCGCTTCAGAAAATGGCGAATGATCTTAATATATACGATATTCCTTATACCGAAGTGCTTGAGCATCACAAGTGGGATCAAAACTTCCCTCTTATAAAGGATTCTGCCAAATGTATCAAATGCCTCCGATGCGTTCAGATCTGCGACAAGGTTCAGGGTCTCAATATCTGGCAAATGGAATCTACAGGCACGCGCTCTACAGTCAATGTCTCGCGCGGCAGGACGATCGAGCAGACAGACTGTTCCCTCTGCGGACAGTGCATAACACACTGCCCTGTTGGTGCTCTTCGTGAACGTGATGATACAGAAAAAGTCTGGGAGGCAATGGCTGACCCGGCAAAAACCGTTATATTCCAGATAGCCCCTGCTATTCGAACTGCCTGGGGCGAAGCCTTTGGCCTCACCCCGGAAGAAGCTCCAGTAGGCAAAATAGCCGATGCCTTAAAACAGATGGGTGCCGATTATGTCTTCGATACAGTGTTTTCTGCCGATCTTACCATCATGGAGGAGGCCCACGAGTTTCTTGAGCGCTTTACGAATGGCGAAACGAAAATCCGCCCGATGTTCACCTCCTGCTGTCCCGGCTGGGTACGCTTTATAAAGTCGCAGTATCCCCATCTTGTTTCCCGCCTCTCCACTGCCAAATCACCTCAGCAAATGTTTGGGGCAGTAATGAAATCATATTTCGCACGCTCTATAAATAAAAACCCTGACGATATTTTTACTGTTTCCATTATGCCCTGTGTAGCTAAAAAGGGCGAAAGCAACATGGAGCTTTTCTTCGGAGAATATGCCGGACATGATGTGGATGTTGTTCTGACCACAAGAGAACTTACGCGTATGATCCGCTCATCTCATATCGACCCGCTTACGCTGTCAGAAATACCTTTTGACTCTGTTATGGGCGATGCCTCCGGCGCAGGTGTCATCTTTGGCGCTACCGGCGGAGTCATGGAAGCCGCCCTTCGCTCGGCTCATTTCATGGTCACAGGCCAGGATCCCGATCCAGATGCATTTAAACTCGTCAGAGCCCAAACCGAAAAGGCAGGCATAACCGAAGCGGAAATAAAAATCGGCGACGCCACTGTAAAAGCCGCCGTCGTCAGCGGTCTTGCAAACACACGCAAGCTTATAGATGCCATCGAAAGCGGCGAGGCACGGTATGATTTTGTGGAAGTCATGGCATGTCCAGGAGGCTGCGTAGGCGGAGGGGGCCAGCCTATCCACGATGGTGAGGAGCTTGCCTTTGATCGTGGAAAGACTCTTTATTTCCTTGATTCAAAGGCGAAGGTGCGGTTCTCTCATCATAATGAGGACGTTCAACACCTTTATGACGATTACCTCGGAGGCCCGCTGTCACACAAATCCCATATGCTGCTGCATACAGACCATGACGCATGGGCGATGCCCCGCAGCCCAAGGCTAAAATAAGCTGTTTTATAAGATTTAAAAGGTGGCGAGAAATAATTCTCGCCACCTTTTTTTAACTTTTAAAATCCGCAAACTATAGCTTTCCCAGGCTCTGTTTCATTATATACAGTCGTCCTGTTCTTTCCCGCGGTTTTTGACCTGTACATTGCTCTGTCGGCATTATCAAAAAGCTCCTCACAGCTCCAGCCCAGATTCCACGCAGCTATCCCAACGCTTACCGTTATGGGCCTATCTGTAAAATTGTAATTCTTCTTAGCAAAAGTCTCTCGAATATTATCGGCAAAAGCTACGTATTGCCTTACGCTGCCATTAATAAAGATTATTGCAAACTCCTCGCCGCCAAATCGCACCGGAAGATATTCATCAGGACATTTTTCTTTCATCAGCGCGGCAAGGGCGATTATAACTTCATCTCCCTTTGCATGGCCATATGTATCGTTGACCTGCTTAAAATCATCAATATCGAATACAGCCAAAGCAGGAAGGCTTCTTCCCTCAGCACTGCCTACCACGCGTAACATCTGATTCTGAAATGCCGTACTTCCGTAAAGCCCGGTTTTCTGATCAAGATTGAGCTGCTCCAGCGTCACCATCTGACGATGATATATATCCCTGATAATTTTATTCTTTTCTTCTTGAAATCGTCCAAGAACAGAGCTTACAATGCTCGCCCCAATAAGGGCCACCACCGCCACAAGATACTCCGGGACAAAATACTCACTTTTGACTCCATTTATAGAGGGTCCCAGTATCTGAGCCAGCGTAAGGAATATATAGCTGGCAACTGTAACCGCTCTTGTCATCCTTTTGTCGCTGAACATGACCGTGAGAAAAATAGGAAAGCAGTAGGTGCAAAAGGTAACGCCAAAAACATGATGAATAGATGTCACCATAAAACACATTAAAACCATCTGTATAATAGGAATATAATTAAGAGCTCTTGTATTTCCCTTACAGCGCTTGGCCGCCATCTTGCCACCTATAAGTATGACCGAATCGATGAACGTAGGCAATATAAGAAACCTAAAAAGGTAAACAGGGACGGTATGAACAAAAAGTCCCTTATCCCTGAAAACAAAAAACATAATAACTTCTGTGGCAAATACAACAAAAGCGCATGCAATATTAGTCATAGCAAGCATGCGTCTCCATTTTTTATATGTCCCGTTGAAAACCGAATTTACATCAATGCTTTGTTCAAAGCTATCGACATATAAAGGCATCGGCAACACCTCGGCTCACTAAAAATATTATAAAAGCAAATTAGTATAACAGCCACTGGATTCATAGAAATTATATCATACAAAAATGTCTAATCGATATTATTCATATGGTATTTAAAACTCTTCCCATAGCTCTTGAAAAGTTTTTATTTCCCTGCTTTCAGCATATCAAGCCCTATCAGAAGAACCTTATGTATGCCTATGCCGCCTTCTATCGAATCCCGACTGTTTCATAGCTTGTCATTAAGAAGCACCATGTGTATATGATCTTCCCAAATACCGTTTATCTTAAGATATCTTGGCGAAAGTCCCTCATTGTTGAATCCAAGCTTTTCGGTGACTCTCAATGATCGTGCATTCCTAGGTATTATATTTGCCTCTATCCTGTGAAGCCCATATTCATCGAAAATAACCTCGATTGATTTTTTTAGCGCCTCCGTTATATATCCCTTGTTTATCTCTTCCCCGTCGAGCCTATATCCGAGGTAACACGACAGGAAAACTCCTCTTACAATATTGCTGAATGCAATTGAACCAATAACTCTGTTCTCTTCTCCCTTTTTGAATAGCCACAAGCGGAACAGGCTGCCTGCATCCATCATCCTAAGCTCTTCAACAAGCTGTCTCTCATGAAACTCTTTCGTATAAAACTCTGCACCTCGTGCAGGCTCCCATTCTTCTAGAAAAGCCGCATTTCTAATGTAATAATCCAAAATAAGCTGAGCATCGGCGGGATCAAGAGTCTTCAGTTCAAGCCTCTCTGTTTCATATATTTTTCTTTCCATATAGATTCCTTTCTGCCAGGCTTAAAAACCGGGGCTTCTTCATAATGAATATAAACATATATATAAAAACTCAGCCTGAATCAATTCCCCCGCAGCTTTGAAGCCTGCGGAACCGCGACTTTGTTCCTGCCTGAATTTTTAGCCTCATACAATGCTGCATCAGCTGCATCGAAAAGTTTTTGTGCGTCCATACCCTCTTCGAGAAGCGCAACGCCGCAGCTAAATGTCACATAGCCCTCTATTTCTTCTATGTATGTTGCTCCCATAATACAGTTAAGGTTCTGACATACTTTTACAGCTCTTTCAATGCTATAACCCGTCATCAAAAGCGCAAACTCCTCTCCGCCTATGCGATAAGCAGAAAAGCCTCCCCCTCGATATCTGAGCAGAACCGCTGCAAGCCTTTTTAGCACCTGATCCCCTACTCCGTGACCAAAGGTATCATTGACCTCCTTAAAATGGTCAAGATCCAAAACCGCAAGAGCTAAAATCTTTTTTGAATCATTGCTCTCCATAATAAGATGTGGAAGCCTCTCATTAAACATTGCCCGGCTGTAAAGCCCAGTCAGCACATCATGCTGAATACGGCGATTCATATCCTGCTGTTTATCAAAAGCTCTTCTCAAATTTTCCTGATTGTGAATAGTGAATTTTATTAGTACCATCGTCAGGCAGTAAGCGGAAATAAGTATTCCGCTGGCCGTTAATGTCTCAGGGAGCAGCCATATACCAAAATCGCGGTATACTGAGTGGCTCAGGATGGCTGCACAAACAAGCAGCGATATCTGGCTTAAAAAGTATATATTACGAGTTAGCTTGAGATTTGAAAATATAGTTGATACAAAAACAGGCACGCAAAAAGAAACCAGCATAGTTATCATATTAGTTTTAAAGGTAGCTACAACTATGCAAAATACCAAAGTTAGGATCATCGTTATATAGATTTTAGCAAAAACCGGAATCTTTTTTACACGCAAAAGCAAATCAACAATTCCGCTAAGAACAAGCAGGAGAGCACACGGAGGTATTATTATCTGCGTCCAGTACTGAAACGGCGAGAGAGCGGCAAGCTTTCTGTATAATAGCCATGACAGCGCGAGCACAGAGAACGCCACTGCAACGATCGTATAACATACCTTTACGATTTTGCGGCACCAATACTCAAACGCCTGCTCTTCTTCATAATCCGTAGGCCGGGTCATGCTCTCACCTCCACACCGTGCCCTTTATTCTGATACATGCCTGCTCAACAAAAACGACTCCCGGTTTCCAATTAGCGCAATATACTTCTTTTGTAAGCTCAAAAAGCTTGCTAGTATTCTTCTCTAAAAATGTATCAATAAATAAGGCTCTCAAAGCAGACCGCGGCGGATAAAATCTCTGTGAATGCCTCAAGGCCCTTCCTATCCTCGGCATCAAACCTTTCTTTAAATGGGCTGTCAATGTCCAAAACGCCCATAAGCCTGCCTGCCCTAATTATCGGTATGACCACTTCCGAAGCCGACGCCTCATCGCAGGCTATATGTCCCGGAAACAGATGCACATCCTGCACCACAATGGATTCCCGTTTCTCTGCTGATGTGCCGCAGACACCCTTGCCCATGTTTATTCTGACGCAGGCAGGCTTGCCCTGAAAAGGCCCCAAGACAAGCTGGCCGTTCTTAAGAAGATAAAAGCCAGACCAGTTGATATTCTTCATACAGCTCCACAAGAGTGCCGCGCTGTTGGACAGATTTGCCAGAGCATCGGGCTCATCCTCTATAATTCCCTTGAGCTGAATACACATCTCCCGATAGTTCTTTTCTTTGTCAGTCATACAAAACCTCCTAAACGCTCTGATATCTCTCGCCCCGGCATTTTCATTATTAATTCCAGTCAGCGTTTGTCATATTCCCATAGGGCCGTGTCCCTCGTTTGCAATGACTGTGCAAAAATGCTCACACTCTTGCAAACGGATCACACTCTCTGTCGCGGTTCCAGATGTATTCGATATCGTATGCCAAGTTCTCAGCCTTCTCAATACCAAACATATCCGCAACGAATCCAAGCGACATATCTATCCCTGCCGACACCCCAGAAGAAGTGTAAAACTTTCCATCCACGGCCCATCTCGCCCTCGGGACCCACTGTACATTTTCGCTTACCGACACTACCCAGTCAAACGCCTTCTTATTTGAGGTGGCCCTTACTCCGTCCAGCAAGCCTGTTGCTGCCAAAAGGGCAGAGCCTGTACATACTGTAAGGCAATAGCTTGAGAGAGAAGCAGCGGTCGAAAGGTTTTTAAGAAAAGCTTTGTTCTTGACCAGCGCTCTGGTGCCCTGTCCTCCCGGCACAAGCAGAACGCCGCTTGCATCTGCCTCAACCAGAGGTTTTGTCATAACCAAAATTCCCTGTCTGCTTTTTACAAGGCCTCCGCTTTCCGAAATAAAATGAAGAGAAAACTGTTCCACCCGTCCAAGAACTTCGGCGGGGCCAAACGCATCCAGCGTTTCAAAATCATCAAACAGAAGGATATTTATATTCATTATTCTCTGCCATCCTTTTCCTTCGGACTAACATATTTCCAACTGTCCATTATATACACCGAAAATTGCCTTGTACATCCATTAATTATACCATAGATTTTAAGCAATAAATCCAATAATTGCAAGCATTATTGAGCTATCCTTCAATAGGGTTTATTCGTTATCACATGCTGTTTTGGGTTTCGCTTAGATATCACGTCCATCTATTTGCGGCTATTTGGGCGAATTGAGGCGATTTTTGAATAAAATAGGGCAAAGCGCCCCGCAACACTTTACGAGGCGCTTTAATACAGATTATTCCAGAATTTCCTATTATTATTTTAAGTATATACGCCCATATTGCTCTATCGCCTTTTGCGTATATTCACTTACAAACGCTGTCTTGCCGCCTGTATACCCGTCCCGGTCATGCTCAAAACGCTTCAAAAGAGACAGCTTTAATTGTTCGTACGCTTTGGCCACCTCCGGCTGCTCATTCAAATAATCTCTGAAATACAGTTCATCATTATCGCCCAATGCTCTCAAATGTAAATGAAACACCTTTTGCGCAAACCCATCAGGGGTGTAACCCTTGTTAAAATCAGTACGCACTCCATCGTGGGCCATACATATATATCCGCTGCGTAAAAGCGTGGCCATGATGCTATCATGTCTTATCGAATCCGCTTCCACCAGGATATCAATAATGGGCTTGGCCCATATGCCCCTTATTGATGTGCTTCCGATATGATGCAGCTTAACTTCTCCAGGTAAAACTGAGCATAGAAAACTTTCTTCTTCCCTATACCAATCTTCCCAACAGCTCTGGTGCTTTGTAAGTTGTATAGGAAACAACTCCCAAAGCTCCTCCAGCGTCAGCTCAGACAACGGTTTACCCATAAAATTACCTTCTCTTCCGCAATCAATATCACTAACTATCAATAATTTCTTCTAGCGTCTCAAACAATTCCGCCGGGTTCTCCATCATTATCATGTGGCATGCATTACTGACAAATCTCAAATCCAGCTTCTCCAAGACCTCATCAGGCAGATTCAGTTCATCTATTCTAGCCTTATAATCCGAACGATTCCTGTCACCGTAAATCCCATATACCTTTTGATCAAGCCTCATCAGATATGGGGTGTAATCAAAGCTATCTTTTATACAATCAAAGAATTTCTGCGAATAGAATTGCGATTCCTCTTTGAACATAGGCAGAATTATATCTCCGAAGCGTTTCATATTTTGGGGTGTCATAAGGTTTCTGTAAAACTCATTTGCCGGTTTCAGGTTTGTATCCAAATAAATAATCCTACTAAAGGGCATGCCATACTCTGCTGAGAGCTGCAAAGCAATTATACCGCCAAGGCTATGCCCGATTATAACATCGAATGCCTGGTTTCCGTAATTCTCATAAACCCATTTTGTCAGGGCTTCAACGTTATCGGCACACTTTGTCACCTCATGGGGGTACTCTGCGTAAACGGTTTCATATTTGCTTAAATATGGTTTTAAATCGTCCCATACTTTTGTTGTACAGTTTACGCCATAAAGCATCAATAATCTCATAAAACATCTTCTTTATTTTGAATAATTGGTCTCTCTTTATATCTTTGGCTTGCAGCACTTTTCAAAATCCTTATACAGCATACTTGGCTGTATCCCTGTGTTGTTTTGGTATTTCCCGCCGTTATAGCTTTCAAAATCGCCATCAATCGTATGGTAATATATCTGGCAGATCTCAACCATAGGATAAATTTTGACAGGCTGGACACACTGTATCTCAAGCGTCCAATAGCCCGAAAACCCTATATCTCCAAATCCTGCGGTCACATGTATAAATAAGCCCAGCCTGCCTATAGACGAGCGCCCTTCCAGCATAGGAACAAAGCTGCTGGTCGATGTTCTTTCATATGTCCTGCCTAAATAGAGCCTTCCGGGCTGAAGAATAAACCCATCCTCAGGGATTACAATTCTTTCCGTATTGAGCTGTTTCTTCATGTCGAGTATCTGATCAGTATAAATAAGCAATTCATTATGAAGTCTAAGGTTATAGCTGTTTGGGTTGATCAGTCTCTCATCAAAAGGCTCTATGGATATCTTTCCCATCGCAACCTGCTTATGTATTTCCTTGCCTGACAGTATCATAGGTTTCCCAACCTCCTTTTTCCCATACGTTTACCTGATTTTTCTATTATACGGCTGCAAACAACCTTTTTACAGATTATACATCATATCATATAAATGGCACACTGTTGACCAATTTCTCGATGTGGATGAATCAAACAACTTAGAGATTTTAGCTGCTGTCTTTGACTTACGTATGCTTCCCCGGCAAAGGAGATATAGCTCTCTTTTGCCGGTTCCAAGTATATCCTGCCCGTCAAGCTCCTGGCAGATGGCATCTATTTGTACCTGCTGAGGTGTATCATCCAAAAAGTATGCATATAGGTGTTCAACATCAGGATCGGCCTCTTCCGCAGACGATATTTCATCAGGTGTGAAAGGAAGCTGCTGAATCAAAGCATGTATTTCATCTATATTTCTTATAATTATTTTACAGCTAAATCCAAACTGCTTAAGAAAGCTTCCGCATATCTCTTCCTGCAGCGATGCTTCATCCAGATCTGATTCGAAAACCGCATTTCCGCTTTGAATATAGGTTTTAACTTTATGCAAATTCAAATCCAGCAAAACCTGTTTTAAGTCGTTCATTTTTACCGCGTTTTTTCCGCCTACATTGATTCCCCGAAACAGCACGGCATATACCATCTGGTTTACCTCTCTTTAAAGTATTACACACGTATAGAATCACACATTGTGATTTTTTTAAGCGAGATAGTTATGTAAATACTATCATTCATTATTATGTGATTTAACCCAGTTATTGCAGAAATAGCCGATAATAATCAGTCGCTTGCTTTATCTTAAATCCAAGGCTTTGATATAAGTTCAAGGCTCTGACATTCCAGTCTATCGCGTCTAACGCAGGATGGCTATTTCCCTTTTCCATGGCCTTATTAATAGCAAACCACATTACTTTCTTTCCATACCCTTTGCCCTGGTAAGGGGTTGTAACGAATACATCCCCTATATTTCCGTTATTAAAAACAATTACAGATGCGATTAGTTCTTTATTGTCAAATAATAAAAATAAATTATCTTTAACACTTTGAAATTCTTTTCTTTTTTCTTCGCTTAACTCACAGCATAAGTAAGGCTCAAAATCGTTAGCCTTTCTCATATCGTAAAAGCTTGCTCTCAGCCCTTCAGCGTATTGCGTAAAATGCTTGTCTTCATAATTTACAAAGTTCAAATCAGACTCAGGCTGTTTTGCCCCATCATAATATAAATCAAGGCCAACATACCATTTTTTATATCCCATTTTTTCATAAAACGCATTTGCCTTGTCTTCCTTCATTCTTGAACTCACAAATTGAAGCTTCCGGCTATCTGCGTTTTTGATTATTTCGCGATAAAGCAGGGTTCCTATCCCTTTTCTCCTTGAAGCAGTGGCTACATAAGTATATATATCTGCTTTATTTTTATCTTTGCCCCATATCCTAAAGGTGCTAAAACCTAAAATGCCTCCCTGACCGTTATCATATACAATTATTTTATTGCTGTTGTCAACCACAAAATTGATATCCTCGTCACCGATCATAATATCTTGCCTGACGATATCTATCAGCTGCGCTTTGTCATTAATATTAAACTCTCTTATCACAATTTTTCTCCAATTTCTCCGGCAGCGTCATCGTCACATCATGGGATTATCTGCAAAAAGTGCCGCAAGGCCGTGAAAGCCTTGCGGCACTTTTGTAAACATTTCAAGCCCTTATTTATGCTAATATGCCAAGCAAGCACTTATCATATGCGAATGAATGTAATGATCATATGCCGATTGTGTTTATATAATCTCTTGCCTCTTTTGTCAAAGGAATTACATCTGATTGATCTAGCAACTCCAGCTTAAATTTTCTATTGAGAGTCATTAAAAGCTTCATCCCCCAGCTAACACGCTGGATAAATGAATAAAGCCCGATGCTTCCCGCGGATATTTGGCCCTCTGTGTCTTTATAAATCTTTCTCAGTGCTTCCTCTTCTAAAAAGATCGGCTCTCCTGAATGCTCAAAGCTCTTGTACATTTCAGGAACTATGCCTTTTTCAATCATCTCTCCTACTTTTTTGCCTGACATTGCCGCAGCCATAGCCCCTCGGCCTATCGCGGCCAGCTTAACATAAGGTGCGCCAAGCGAGAGGGCTTTAAATACTGTATCTTCAAACACAATGCCCCCTGCTATTGCAATAGACGGAAGCCATGCGCCTGCCTTTTCCAGCTCTGACATTATGGAATGGACGATAAGCTCCAGCTCAATAGTCGGATAACTCCATTCGTTCATCATCTTGCATGGGCTGTGGCCTGTTCCTCCGCCCGCCCCATCAAAGGTCACTAAAGCGACTTTATTGTCCGAGGCGATTTTTAAAACTCTCTTTATATCCTTGACATCATAGCCCGCCATTTTGAAGAAAATGTTCTCAGCGCCCAATGCCCTATACCTTGAGATCATATCAGCAAGCTTAGTTTCATCCCACATCGGCAGCCGGCCATACTGCATGAAATGAACTCTTTCGCCCGCTTCTATAGCCTCTATCACTTTCTTATCCATCGGATCCGGCAATATCAAGTACCCGTTGTTTTTTATCTTCAGGGCCTCATTATAGCTATAAACAGGAGCTACATGCTGAATACCTTTCGCCGCCTGGCCGAATTTGATTTCCAATGTCTTTAAATCCAAGGCCTTCAACGCGTATTCCGGCGTTCCCACGGCAATATCATCCGCATTGACCTGAAGAACTATATCTCCGAATCCCTTATCGTATTTCCTGAAGCATCCGATCATTTCCTCAAGCAGCGGCGAATTGCTTACTTTGCCATACTCATCATGTGCAAGCTCAGGATCATTTTTTACGGCATTCTCACCGATAACTACCAGAATTCCCGCCATAGCGGCGCCTGCGTAATAGTCTCTCCAGTTCAGTTTAGCCATTGCAGGCAATATTATCGGAGCTTTAAGTGCTATCTTCTTTTCAGAACCTATAGTACAAGACAAATCAGCCGAATACACATTGACGAGTTCCTCGTCTCCTTCTGCCCCGCTTGCGCCAAAAACTCTGCCGTTTATATTAAAATGGGAATAGTCAAAAGGGTAGTTTTTTTCCGAGGCAAACTGCTGGGTTGCAGTGTTTATCGGATATGCCGCTTCTAATCCCCTGACCGCAGATAACCCAACCTCACACATCCCGGTGCATTTATCAGAACATACCGAACACATCCCGGACAGCTCGCAAATGTTGTGCTCTGTTCTTAACTTTGTTTCGTTAAACGTTGTAGATAACCTAGGACTATATGACATATTCACCCTCCTTATTGATTACCATACGGCAAAGCATCCTTCACTGCCGCCAGTAACCCTGTTTGCTTTTATGATATCACTATACTTTTGGCGAAACAAGCTTAATCGACACGACTTTAAAATTACCTTAAGCCATAATCCTCCGCTGATACTGCTGAACAAGCCAAAGAATGAGAAAAGCACTCTGCGTAATCGAACGCAGGGTGCTTTTCTTTGTTTTAATGCCGAGCATCACAAATCATAATGTTAAAACCCATATTACAATTTTCTTGCCTTGATGCAAAAAGAAATCGGCAGCATCTTGGCTTTTTTCGTTTTATCGCTGATATCTCCAGCTGCTTCCATTGTATCTTTATCAGTCTGCTCAACCATTTGTTCAATGGCAAAACCCGCCTGTGCCAAAGCGTTGATATATGTAGATATTTTACGATTGCACAGTATTATTTCGCTTCCATCAACCGGCATACTAAAATAGGATTCGTCAAAATAGCTTTTATTGAAAATCAGTTCGCCATTGTCTATAACGTCTTTTCGCTCGCTGCATGACCAAGCCACACAATAATTCAACGTATGATGCCAGCTGAATATAAATATACCGTCTTTTTTCAGATAAGATGCTATCTTTTTGAATATACCTTGCAGGTCTGTTGTCCAGCCTATTCCATATATTGAATAAACAAAGTCAAAATAATCTGTTGGGATATCCAATTCAGCTTCCATAGGAGAACAAATAAATTTTGCTGTATATCCATTCTCTTTCAAATAAGCATCAGCATTCTCTATTTGCTTGTGGGAAATATCCACACCCCACAATTCAGCCGCCCCTCTATCAGCATGATATTTTAACGAGTGCCCACTGCCGCAACAAATTTCCAACAATTTTTTACCGGCAACATCGCCAAATAAATGCAGATCATCTTCCGTCACAAATTTCACTCCATATGTTGGGAGCGCCGTAGTTCCAAACCATAAATCTGCATTCGAGTCCCAATATGTTTTATTGGTATTTAAGATTTTATCCCTATCCATAAAGTGTAAACCCTCCCAACGCAACGCGCCTACATTTTTATCGTTCGATTAAACCTGCCTGTTAAACCATGGGATACAGCGATTAACATGGCGGCAATAATCAATATACTCCTGCCCATATAAATCTTTTAACCACTTTTCTTCTGTGTTTTTCATAAGCAAGGTCATGAACCCCCAATATATAGCTGGCATAATCAACAGTCACAAATTATTATAACAAAGGATCACCCCTGTACACGCCATCATAAACGCTGAATAAAGTGGATTCCCAACATAAGCATATATTCCAGTTGTAACTAAGTGATTATCTCCTATATTTACATCGATCTTAGCAAACACAACCGCCGCTACCCACATGATAACCCCGCAAACAATAAGAAAAATGCCGACTGCCAGAAATGGTATCTTTAGAAAAGAATAATGCCCTGGGGGGATGCCTCCACCAAACGACAGAATAATGCTTACAACTGTCATAATTATAATTGTAATGCAGTAAATCGGCCCTACTCCATATAATGGCAAATGCGTTTTATCTTGCTTACTTTCCTTCATAATCAATCCTGCTTTTTGTTTCACTCGCTACGAAAACCATCTTTTAAGCTTCCAATCCGCCTGGCAGCACCATATCCGAACAAGTGGTTGTGCTTAACTAAAGCGCATTAAATCTTACTCCATTTATAGTTTAACATCATTAAAAGAACACAGTTTATGCTTATCTCTTTATATCAAAGCTTTTTTATCGGGTGACGTATAACCGTTTTCCATTTTGACGGCTCGGTTTTTCGAGCATCCGAAAGATAAATCTCATGATGAAGACGGATATCCGTCATATCATTTGCATATTCGTTTTCAGATAAAAACTTGTCCATAATGGCAATGGTTGCAGGCTCAGCATCAAACGGGCCGATGTGCATGATTTGTACACACAATCCTTCCTCAACTGTGAGATACTCTGCCAAGGAGCAATCTATCTTTTTCTTTTTTGTGGCTTCCGCTGTTGCCCAATCAAAATCTGCCTTTGTTACAAAGTCCGGCAGGCGGATAACTGAGATCCAATTAAACAAATCCTTATTTTTGCAGTCTATTCCCTCAACATTTTCCTGCCACCAAAAGCCCTCGAGCGGAGGCACAACATATTCAAAAAAGCCCTCAATTACATGCGAACCCTTAAAGCTCATTTTTATTGTATACGCTATGGCATAAAGAATCCCAATCGCTTGCTGATATGCTCCACCCTCTTGGTTCGGATTTCCTTTTCCTCTGACAGCAATGTAGTTTGCGGCTGGAATATTAATAATAGCTGGGGTGTTCTTTGGCAAATAAAACTCTTTATACTCTTTCTTAAAATCAAAAGCCATGGTATTTACCTCCAACTTACTTTATTTTGATAAAGTTTAATTTTGTTAAAAAGATTCTAAAATCTTTGACGCATTCGACTTTAACGGACAGCCAAAGTGCCAAGCTTGTGCCGCACATGGGAAAGTGTCCTTTGTATAAAAAAGAACCCAATTTTCAATTCATTTAACCGAGGACGCTATCGGCCTTTACTTAATAACTATGTTATATCATCTTTAAATTGTCAAGTGCGATCTCCAAACCTATACGCCCTACAAGAATAAATACATCGAAAGTAGGACGTAAAGAAAGATATGAATAAATCAAAACAGCAAGGCACTCCGCGTAAGTCTTATCGCAGCGTGCCTTGCTTATTTTATGATAAATAAAATTAATAGCCGAAATTACCTTCTATAAATATTACCTTAATTCGTTCTTTCTCAAACTGACCGGTTATCAGCACAAAATCGTTGCAAATACGTTGTGAATGATGGCAATCTATACATCGATCTAATTTTGTGCAAGGAGTCTCTTTCCCAAGTCTTTTTGCATCCAACGGGGCGGCTATCTGACGTGTACGCAGGATTGCGTCATCCACTGATTTTACGATCTTATTTGTTCCTACAATAGCAATCACCTGCTTTGGGCCATATAGAATCGGGGCAACACGGCTTCCGTTTCCATCGATATTGAACAGCTCCCCGTTTACGGTAACTGCATTGATTCCAGTTAGAAACGTGTCCGCACGAAAGTTCAGAAGATAGATCTCGCGTTTTTGTTCATGGCTCAAGCCTTCAATATGCTTATCCAAAAAATTATAGCGATGATTCCGCACATATTCAAGCACACCAGTTTGCTCTAATGTTACTGAATCACCGCAGCCTACCGTCTGACCTTCCGGCATAAGCCGTTTGAGCAGTTCATGCAGCTGCGAAATGGACCTGGTATAGTACCCCGCCATATGATTATCGCTTAATCTGCCTATTGTCTCTTTGACGATATCCTGCATACTATTTCTCCAAAGCTCTTATCTGATCACTATCGTTTTGGCCTGTTCCCACCGCCTAAATATGAAACAGCTTTCCTATACAGGTACCAAAGGCAAGGCCTGTGCTACAAAACTATTCCATTTATATCTTCCTTACACTCTTTCCCATACAGGTATTCATTTTCCTCATCATTTGCCCTCTATTAATTGTTGGCCAACAGCTCATCATAATCTGGCTTAAGTAAGCCTTTATTGGTTCTTTCACGCATATTACTTAGAGCGAGAAATTGGCTTTGAGCTGTATACTCGATTACGAACACTTTTTTGTGGATTATAAGAACTTTTGCGTGTTCTGAAGTCTGCAGTAGAAGTGGGCTTTGATGTTTTGTCCGTACCGGGGATTTTAGGTTTTGCCAAAGCTTGACGCATAAACGGTTTAGTTTTTGGTGCAATAACGGTGTTGACTAACGGATAAGGATGCTCCTTAACTTCAGGCAATGTTTTACCTATAAGCTTTTGAATATCTTTAAGCAGCGGTTTTTCTTCAAAATCACAAAATGAGATTGCTTTGCCTCCAAGCCCCGCTCTGCCTGTGCGGCCAATTCTATGAACATAAGTTTCAGGCACCTCCGGCAGATTGTAATTTATGACATGAGAAAGTTCTTCAATATCAAGCCCCCGTGCGGCGATATCTGTTGCAACAAGGATTCTTGTTTTTCTTTCTTTAAAATCATTCAAAACCTGTTGCCTGTTGACTTGGGATTTGTTCCCATGAATAGCCTTTGCTGTAAATCCCTTTTTCTCAAGTTCCTTTACTATTTTATCGGCCCCGTGTTTTGTTCTGGAAAACACAAGAACAGAATCATAACTATTGCCTTTGAGTAAATAAATCAATAAGTTGATTTTATTTTCCTTATCGACAAAATAAACTTCCTGTTTAATAATATCAATCGGAGAAAACTCCGGAGTTATTTCAATTTTTACAGGGGATTTTAATATAGTATCAGCAAGCTTAGCTATCTCAGCAGGCATAGTCGCTGAAAAAAACATCGTTTGCCTTTCTTTTGGCAGTTTAACAATAATCCTTTTAACATCATGAATCATGCCCATATCAAGCATATGATCTGCTTCATCAAGCACAAAATGCTTTACATGGCTTAAATCAATAAATCCCTGGTTTATTAAATCAAGCAGTCTGCCCGGAGTTGCCACAAGGATATCAATTCCCTTTTCCAATTCTCTAGTTTGTGGGGCTTGTCCTACTCCGCCAAAAATGACAAGGGTCCTTTGGTTTAAATTAGCACCATAGGCATCGAAACATTCTTTGATTTGAATAGCCAATTCCCTTGTAGGGGCAAGAATTAAGGCTTTAATTTGCCGTTTGCCTTTCATCTCCCCTTGTCCCACTGATAAGCTTTGCAATATTGGAATGGCAAAGGCCGCGGTCTTACCGGTGCCTGTTTGAGCACAGCCCAACAAATCCAAGCC
The DNA here is from genome assembly GCA_034926865.1 of Clostridiaceae bacterium. Lineage (GTDB taxonomy): Bacteria > Bacillota > Clostridia > Oscillospirales > Butyricicoccaceae > RGIG1902. The sequence continues at coordinate 19,140 of JAYFQP010000007.1, read as the reverse complement.
TTCAAGCAGGGGCGGAATAGCCTTGATTTGGATAGGCGTTGGCTCGGTATAGCCTTGCGTTACCAGCGCCTTCTGAATCGGACTTATTAAATTTAATTCGTTAAATAACAATGTTTTTCTCCTATAATTTTATAAAATTCTTTTGCTTTTAGTTTTCCTGCATTGAGCAACATTTATAATACTCGTTTCAACAGGCAAATCGTTCCAGCGTACATATCATTCTGTACCCTCGTAAGTGGTATCCTCCCTTATAGACTTGTTTCCACAATTTTTAATAATACTCCACTATTTATTTCACCCGCGACATCAATACTACCATTTGGCATGAATTAACAGTGAACCAAGCGCAACAATCTTATGCAGCTGTATTATGTGGAAAGCTAGTCATCATTCCGCATGATACTTTTGTAGGTATTTTTTCTCACCGACATTTTTCTCACCGACAATTGACATATAGCGATTTTATTGAATCAGATAATATAAAAGCAACAGACCAGAGAGAAAAATCAGGTTGAGTACTGTAAATACACCAAGATAAGAGACATTTCGCTTCCCCTCTGTAATGCCATAGTATTTGAAAGAAATCAAACTTGCCATGGACGCAATAATAGTACCAAGACCGCCTAAGTTTGTACCTACAATGAGGGCTGCTTTATCAGCCGTAAAGCCTGAAAGAAGGATAGCCGCAGGAACATTGCTGATGACCTGACTGGCGAGTATTGATATAAGCAGTTCACGGCCATAGATAACACTCTGCAGCCAAAGGTTTATTTCAGGAATACGCTTCATGTTGCCAATAAACACAAATAAAAACACAAAGGTAAGCAGCAGGGCATAATCCGGTTTAAGTATAATCGATCGATCCATCAGCAAAACCGCTGCCATAATCACACCTAACACGATAACGTCTGGAATCATGTGAGCTACGCTTGTCATGGCTACAAGAAACAACAACAGATATATCAAAGTTTTCCGCTTTTCTGATACTGAAAATGTATGAGTGGATTGCACCTTTACCACAGCAGATTCCCTGCCGATCAGTATCAAACAGGCGACCAATAGCCCGACTAATGAAGCCAGTGTATAAGGCAGCATCAAAGAAACAAAACTTTGGAGGCTCATGCCGCTTAATGAAAACAGATATAAATTCTGCGGGTTTCCAATTGGAGTAAGCATACTTCCTAAATTGCTCGCAATCGTTTGCAGTACAATAATCCGAATCATATATTTTTCCATGCCACCCATAATAAGCACCTCAATGGTAAATGGTATAAAGGTGATCAGGGTGACATCGTTGGTAATTATCATACTGAATCCAAAGCACAACAATACCAGTACTATTGTCAGGCCTCGCACATAGCTTGTCTTTTCCAGCATCCAACGCCCTATCGTTTCAAAGATGCCAAGGCTCCGCAGCCCGGCCATAATGATCATCAAACTAAGCAGAATGGCTAATGTGTGAAAGTCAATATAACTCATATATGTATTGTCGAACGATACATATATCATGGAAATAAGCGCTAACAATAGTGAAATGACCAGCACTACCTCTTTTTTGATATAATTGAGTATTGTCCGCACCAAATCATTACACCTCTTTGGAGTTAACTCGTTTAATAAAACATAAACGGTTTGAATACCGGGCTTTCAACGCTCACTCTTTTGCCCCGGGAATCAAATACTAACATCTCTGCGTGAAACGAGCAATTAATTGTATATAGTCAATCCGTGCGCAGGAATAAATCCATCAGGCTTATTTGCTTACAGCAACATGCCTACAGCGTATTGTAGCATATTCCATTCATGTTAACAAGTCAATGGGCGCCTTCCTGCGGGAACAGCCAGACGCCCTGACTGAATATGACGATCCGCTTGTCCTGTGGCTGACCCTAAAAGCCATCATAATGACGCTGGAGTTCTTAATATATCCCCCCGTTTTCCATGTCGGTCTTATTCATAAAATCCATATGGTACAATTTTTCCCAATGGTTAATGTTTAGCGTTCCCCGCGTAAGATGAATTGCTAAAAAGCAGCAGCTCTTGTCCTTTTCGTTATTTGCCATGTCATACCACTCTGCAAAGGCTGTACGGAGCTTACTTCTAATTTCGGCGTTTTTCGGATCAAGTACCCAACCAAGATTTTCAGCTACTCCGTTCGCGGTAAACATCTCTAAACAACCTGCAACCGAAACCTGATCGTTTTGCGCGATTTGTTGCATTTTGTTTGATTTGTCATTTGTTACAATATAAAAGGTACTGTCTTCATAATAGGCATCCACACTGCGAACCACAGGACGTGGCTTTCCGTCGGTGCCTGGTTCCCGTGCGATCGTCGCAAGTGAAATAATATTGTCCTTTCCGTTTCCGAATTTTTCCTCAAGCAGTTTCAATCCTTCTTGATACTTATTCATTTGTTTTCCCTCCAGCAATTTATTACAAATATACATTGTAAGGCGCCTTGCTCATTTTTTATTCATTTTATTTCATTAATTACACCGTGAACATCAAAACTGTCTATATTATCAAACATCTTAGGTTCTCCATATACTCCAAATTGCGGAAATAAGCGAATCGAACCCTCCTCTTCATAAAACACAACATCAATCCTGTCCTGTCGTGAAAACTTGGTATCAATACCCCTCTCGCGAACAGAAAATGCCCGGATAGACTGATTCACATGAACAGGTAAAATCATATTCTGATTGTATAACTTGAAAATCGCAAAACCACAGAAACGGCTTATTTACTGGGCTTTCTGTACATTCAGTTTTTTACCCTTTACATCAATACTACAGTCTCAACATGGAACGAACCGTTCATTTTTATAAATTTATGCAATCAATCCCTGCAATGAAATAAATCCATCCAATTTATCCATTTACGAGAACATATTTACATAATTGTAGCATTTACCGTTCATGGAAACAAGGCTATGCTTACCTTCCTTCGAGAGCAGCCCACCGCCCTGACTGAATATGACGAACCGCTTGTCCGGCGGCTAACCCCGAAAGTTACCATCTATAAGCATAATTTTACTGTGGAATTTAAGTCCGGGCAAAAATGAGCAAGACACTCTTACGGATATTGCCGTAAGGTGCCTTGCTTTTAATAGTATAGCGATAATAAGATTCGAATTTTTCAGAGAATACTCTTCATTTTAGATGCAATCATTTTGAAATAGTCTCATACAACACTTGCAAAGTCCCCTTTTATATGGTATAATAAGTAAAATTATATAAGGAGTAATTATAAAATATGCGGCAAGGTATTCTTAGATAACTGTCAATTTGATAGTGGGAACAGAGTGAAACCCCTACCATTAGGGTTAGATTTTTGTGCCCAATTAAGAATACTTTTATCATATGATTTGGCGTGGAGCATAGTTGAGATCGTAAATTGCCCCTTTTACTATGCATGATCCATACGTCAATTCCTTCATTCATTATTCCCTGGGGATAAAAGTATTTATTTCCAGGGAATTTTTGCGCCCATTTGAGGCTTGGATCAGAAGGGAAAAAGATGATATGAAAACCGTTAACATTGGTATATTGGCGCATGTAGACGCAGGAAAAACAACTTTAACAGAAAGTTTATTATATACTAGCGGCGCTATTACAGAATTAGGAAGTGTAGATAAAGGAACAACAAGAACAGATTCTATGCTTTTGGAAAAACAACGTGGAAGTACTATCCAAGCCTCCGTTACTTCTTTGCAGTGGGAGATACTAAAATCAACATTGTTGATACTCCTGGCCACATGGATTTTTTGGCTGAAGTACATCGCTCATTATCTATACTGGATGGTGCAGTATTAGTAATCTCTGCGAAAGATGGCGTGCAGGCTCAGACGCGGATTTTGTTTCACGCTCTACAAAGCATGAAAATTCCCACACTTCTTTTTATCAACAAAATGGACCAGAGTGGGGTCGATTGGCAGAAAGTTTATCGGGATATTAAAGATAAACTTTCACCTGAAATTCTTATAAAACAAGGAGTAGCGTTGTTTCCTGATCTAAGAATAACCGATAAAGTGGATTTGGAACAATGGGATAGTATAATTGAAGGGAATGATGAGTTGCTTGAAAAATACACGCTCGGTGAGCAACTGGACATTAAAGCCCTCAAACGGATTGAAAAGCAAAGGTTTCAGGAATGCACTTTATTCCCACTCTATCATGGAAGTGCGAAGAAAAACATTGGGATTAAATCTTTAATAGATGCGATTTCAGCTAAAATAGATTCGACAACTAGCAATAATGACCGTGAGTTGTGCGGAAATGTCTTTAAAGTGGAGTACTTGGAAAAAGGGCACCGCATAGTATACCTGAGGCTATATGGCGGTACTCTACGCACGAAAGATATGGTCATGGTGGCTGACAGTGATGAAAAAATAAAAATTAATGAGATAAGGATCCCTTCAAAGGGTGAGATACGCTGTGTGGATGTTGCCAGCTCCGGAGAAATTGTTATTTTACCCAGAACGTCATTAAAGCTAAATGATGTAATTGGTAACGCTAAACTGATGCCACGTCAAATGTGGAGCGATTTTTCACGGCCTATGATGCGGGCTACCATTCATCCAGTTAAATGGACAGAACGTGAGTTGCTTCTGGAAGCCTTAACAGAGATAGCTGATGCCGACCCACTCTTGCGTTATGATGTGGATTCTATTACTCATGAAATCACACTTTCATTTTTGGGCAAAGTACAGATGGAAATTATATGCGCTTTGCTGATGGAAAAGTACAACATAACTGCGGAACTGGGTGATCCTACGGTTATCTTTATGGAAAGGCCATTGGCAAAAGCTGACTATACGATTTATATGGCAGTGCCTCCAAATCCTTTTGAGGCATCTATTGGCTTGTCTATTGAGCCACTGCCGCTTGGGTCAGGTATACACTATGAGACACATATTCCTAATGGATACCTGAATCAATCGTTCCAAAATGCAGTCGCTGACGGAATCCGTTATGGCTGCGAGCAAGGTCTATATGGGTGGCAAGTAACAGACTGTAGAATTTGTTTTGAATATGGCTTATATAATCCTGTTAGTACTCCAGCAGATTTTCGCTTCTTGGCTCCTATCGTTTTGGAACAAGCCTTACGTAAGTCTGGGACTGAATTATTGGAGCCTTATCTATCGTTCACGGTTTATGCTCCACAAGAATATATATCCCGTGCATATAACGATGTGAAAAAGTATGAGGCAATCATTAGTTCAACTAATATAAAAGGCAGTGAAGTAATCATTTTTGGCGAAATACCAGCGCGTTATATTCAAGAATACCGAGAGGAAATCACTTTCTGTACGAATGGTCTTGGAATCTGCCTAACAGAATTAAATGGGTATCAAGCCAGCACGAGTAGCCCTGTCTATCAAACACGTCGCCCTAATCCAAAAATAGATAAAACGCGTTATATGTTCAATAAACTGGAAAAGTAAGGCGAGAAAATTATAGGGATGGAAAATTTTTCTCCCTATCCCGGTTTGAGGTTCTTCAAAGCGTTTTTGTTAAATGAGAAGAAACCCACCATACAGAGAACCGCATAAAGTAGGAAACCAATTAAGGCGGCTCCCTCAAATAAAGCGGAACCGCTCTGCCAATGCTGATAGGACTGTTGCATTTGCTGTTCATTGGAACAAATCAATGAACGAACTTCCAAGAAGCAGCCCACCGCCCTGATCGAATGCAACGAACCACTAGTCCGCCGCCTGATTGAAAAAGGTCACCGTCTACGAGGACAATTCGCGGTGGAATTCAAGTCCGCGTGACGGTGGATGTGGATGAATAGGCAGGAAAACAAACGAGGCACTCTACGAAATTAACCGTAGAGTGCCTTGTTTATCATATTACTGTGTATGGAATTTTAAGCGCTCAGCTTAATTTACGATCCGCCCTTAAATTTTTTCAAAGTTTTCAAGATTTACAAAATCAAAATTAAAGACAGTATGCTTGTGGATTACTTTAGTTATCAAAGAATAAAAAGTATCGATTTGTGTTCTAATTTTATCCGCTGTGGGGTAAATCAATCACCACCGGAAATCGATGTACATTTTCATTTAAAACCGTAGAAGCTGGGGAATCTGCCCCTTGCTTGTGTCATGAACAAGCTTTTTCGATAGAAAGAGATCGGCGGCTAACAACAGGATACCGAGAGCAGTGCAGCCGGTCATTGCGGTTGTGCCCCAAGAAATATAGGTTCCAACAGACTTTAAAAGGTCCCAAGAAGTCAGAAAGCCCGGACACAACCGCGCCATACACAGGCCCGAATAACAATGGCATGATGGGTAAAATTCAGAGGTGCGGGCATCTCCGCCGGTGTCCTCATAGCATGCCATGTACCGTTTGAAAAGGTCGCAACAATTTCTCCGCTTGCTGTCCTTAAATTCGGCATAGGAAATTGTATTATTGTTGGACATTGTTAGTTTCTCTAAAAGAATATCTAAAAGAGATATTGCCTTATTTGCGTTGATTGGATTGGTTAGGAAAGTACAACATCGTTTGATACCCCTGTGCCTCCGCACTTTCTATTTTCATTGTGCCGCCATGTGCTTCCACAATCTGACGTACCAATAGGATACCCAAACCGTGCCGCAAGTTTAACTGATCGTCCGTGCTTTCCATATAATGGGGCTTTTCTTTCATTTCTCGTAGTTTTTCAGGTGAAAGCCCTACGCCGTTGTCCGAAACAGTAAGGGTGATAGCCGTTTCCGAACAATCAAGAGCAATCATGATTTTACAGCCCTGTGGATTGTGCTTGATACTGTTTTGCACTAAATTACTTATTGCCCTCAAAATCAAACGGGAATCACATTCCAATATGGCATTTTCAGCTGCGGGCTTGATTTCAACTTCTACCGAATAGGCTTCGGATAGTCCGCCGTTCAGCAGTTCCACCGCATAGGATCGCAGAAGTTTTGAGAAACGCACAAATTCCTTATAGAGCGGCTGCATTTCATATTCCAACTGAGAAACCAAGTTCAAATCCTGCACCAATTCTTTGATTTTGATGCTTTGCTGCCGCACGATTTCAGCCTGCTCCTTTACAGAGCTGTTTATTGTTTTATTGTCTGCAATGCGTCCGGCGTATCCCAAAATCATGGACAGGGGTGTGCGGATGTCATGGGAAACACCGCTGATCCAGTTGGCTCTTGCTTCGTTCTGCCTGCTCAAAATACGGGATGCCTTGTTGATACTACCTGCAACTCCCGATAAATCACCGCCGACTGACAATGATACCGGCTTACCGTCTGAAAGAGTCTCAATCGCATCAATAATCGGTTCTGTGTTTCGAATAATTTTTCTCTTGGAAAAGAAATAGGCCAAAAACAAAAACAAAAAATCGGATGCCAGCATTCCGGTAATATAGAGTGGAAGCGTTTTAATCGCATGGATAGAGAAATAGTTGCTGGTAAGCTTGGTATAACTGTCTTTTGGATAGCCCAATACCAGCAGGCCATCTTCGGTGTTCCAGACAAAAACGGGATAATCCTTTAAGTATCCTTTGGAAAAGAGCGCAACATCCTGAATGGTGTATTTTTCGGGAATGTCTTCTGGTGTATCGACGGCCCATATACGTTTCCCGTACGGATTCAGGAGCATGGCCCAAATATGAGCGCTCTCCAGTTTTTGACGAGCATCGTCCGATACACCCTCTATTGTTGAAGCAGTGGCAATTTCCTCCAGCATATTTTGTGGTGAAGTGTCTCCGTAGTCGTTTATAATAACGCTCTGAAACGTAATACCAAAGGCCAGTACATTGAGTAGCGCTAGCACAAGGATAAATGCGGCAAAGGATGCCAGATGCTTCGAGATATATTTTCCAAATGCTTTCATGGCGTCACTTCCTTACGTTCAGCTTATAGCCCAGCCCTTTGATGGTGATCAGGGAAAGCGGTTTTGACGGATCTGTTTCAATTTTTTCACGAATACGTCGCACATGGGCATTCAAGCTGTTTTCATATCCGAAAGGATTGTCACCCCAAAGGGCTTCGCAAAGCGAATCTAGGGAAACAATTTTGCCCTCATTGTGCGCAAGGGTCTCCAGCAGGGTGTGTTCCTTCGCCGTCAGAGGAAGTACCCCACCGGCTTTATGAACTTCGGCGCGGCTAAAATCAACCGTGCATCCGTCCAACTTCAGGAGCTTCCCATTCTCTTTATAGCAGCGGCGCAAAACGGCATAAACGCGCAGCAGCAATTCCTGTGCCATAAAGGGCTTTACGATGTAATCATCGGCTCCCAATCCAAGACCGGCCAATTTATCCGCCGCCTCGTCCTTCGCCGTCAAAAAAATGATCGGCACATCGGTAAAAGAGCGTATTTGCTCCATCAGGGAAAAGCCGTCTCCATCCGGCAGCATGACATCCAAGATTGCTAAATCTGGCTTTTCCCTTTCGGCAGCTGCGGTGCCTTCTTTCACAGAAGCGGCTAACACAATATTTTCAAAACCGTCATCCTTTAAAATGGCGGTTACCATTTTAAGCAGCTCCGGCTCGTCATCCACAAGCAGGAGCTTTTTTGTGTGTAAAAATGTTTGATTCATTCCTTCACCTCCAACTGTATCTATTATACCAAAGCGTGTCCGTTTTGTGTGATGTTCAGCAAAAAGTAAGGTAAAAGTAAGGACTCGAGAATGTAGATGTCAGGTTGGCGCTGTACCATTAGAATGTCGAAAGGAGATGTTCATATGAATTACATGATTACAACGGAGCAGTTGACAAAAAAATACAAAAACTTTACCGCTGTCAACCACGTTTCGCTCCATATTCGGAAAGGAAGCATTTACGGTTTCCTTGGGCCGAACGGTGCCGGAAAATCTACCACCATGAAAATGTTGCTGGGATTGACGGCTCCTACAAAAGGCAGCTTTACTATTGATGGGAAACACTTTCCCAATGACCGGCTGGCCATTCTAAAGGAGATCGGTTCATTTATCGAATCGCCCTCGTTCTATGCAAATCTAACCGGCCGTGAAAACCTCGATATCATCCGCCGTATTTTGAAGCTGCCGGAAAGCGCAGTAGAGGATGCATTGGAATTGGTTGGCCTCACTGAGTTTGGCGGCCGACTGGCAAAAAAATATTCGCTGGGTATGAAACAGCGGCTGGGGCTTGCCGGGGCACTGCTTGGCAGGCCACCCATCCTCATCTTGGACGAACCGACCAACGGTCTTGATCCTTCCGGAATCCACGAAATTCGCAATTTAATAAAATCTCTGCCTGAGCTTTACGATTGCACCGTTCTCATTTCCTCCCATATGCTGTCGGAAATCGAGCTGATGGCAGACGATATCGGCATTCTGAATCATGGCCGCCTGCTGTTTGAGGGGAGCTTGGACGATCTTCGCCAAAGCGCGCTACAATCCGGTTTCGCCGCCGACAATCTGGAAGATATGTTTCTCTCTATGATTGAAAAGGACAATGCAGCCAGAAAACAGAGGGCACAGCTATGAGTGCGCTTGCAATCGAACTGCGGAAAGAAAAACGTACAGGAGTAATTCCTGTGCTGCTGGCGGTTGGCGTTCTGGGAGCGGCATATGCCTTTGCCAATTTCCTTGTGCGGAAAGATACCCTGCTCAACCTGCCGCTAGCACCGATGGATGTTTTGCTGACCCAGCTCTACGGCATGATCATGATATTAAATATGTTTGGTATTATAGTTGTCGCCTGCATGGTCTACAACATGGAGTTTAAAGGGAATGCAATTAAAAAGATGTATATGCTGCCTATGAGTGTGCCGGGAATGTACCTTTGCAAATTTCTAGTCTTAACTGTGATGTTTTTGATTGCGGTTGTGCTGCAAAATCTGGCCCTGATGAAAATTGGTATGACGGAACTGCCGCAGGGTACCTTTGAGATGGGGACGCTCGTGCGGTTTGCCGCCTATTCGTTCATTACAGCCATGCCGGTTCTGTCTTTTATGATTTTAATTTCTTCCCGTTTTGAAAACATGTGGGTTCCTCTCGGTATCGGAGTTGCGGGATTTTTAAGCGGGATGGCCTTGGCAAACTTAGATATGGCTCCGCTGATGGCCCACCCCTTTGTCGTGATGCTGAAACCCGCCGTTGCCATGAGTGCGCAGCCAGATAGTACGGTTATTCTTGTTTCTTTGGTCGAAACGTTCCTTTTTCTCGGGGCAGGACTATGGATGGCAAAGAATCTGCGTTATGAATAAGGGGGGGATTGAAATGAGTTTTTTAGAACTGCTTAAAATTGAGTTTATGAAAGTGAAACGCTCGAAAATTGTTCCTTTGATATTCGTTGCCCCTCTTTTGGTGGTAGCGTCCGGGATTGCAAATTTGAGCAGCTATTTCTCGCCGGAATATACCAATGCGTGGCCAGCCATGTTCATTCAAAGTGCCTTGGTCTATGCTTACTATCTGCTTCCGCTGAGTATGGTCGTTGTCTGCGTCATGATTGCTGGACGGGAAACGCAGAATAATGGTGTCTTAAAGATGCTGGCTCTGCCGGTCAGCAGGAATGCACTTTCTCTGGCAAAGTTTTGTGTGCTGATGTTCTATTTGTTCATGGAAATGGTGGTGTTCCTCGCGGTATTTGTCATTGCCGGATTGGTAGCGACGAGTGCCATGGGAATCGCCGAAACACTGCCTGTCCTCTACCTGCTCGAGTGGTGCGTGGGACTGTTTCTTACTATGCTGCCCAGCGTGGCAACCATGTGGGCTGTTACGGTGCTGTTTGAAAAGCCGCTGCTTTCTGTTGGCTTGAACCTGCTGCTTGTGATTCCCGGAGTTTTGGCAGCCAACACGCCGCTCTGGATTGCCTATCCTTATTGCTATAGTGGCTATCTGGTGTCCTGTTCCCTGCACGAATTTACAACGAACACTGCTGAGACAGACTTTGCGTTGTTTCCGTTCCTACCCTGTGCGGTTCTGATTTTTGCATTGGTACTTACGGTAGCGATAACACAGTTTGGAAAGAAAGAAATGAGGTAAAAAGATGGAAAATAGAAAACTTCAAAAAGCAAGCCTCGCGGCGCTGATCTTCAGCGTATTGCCGCTGGCAACTTTTATTCCGATTGTACTTAAAATTACTTTGTCAGACGAAGTGCTTAGCATTTGGGCTGGAGCTAATATTCTTTTTATTCTGATAGGGCTTTGCCTCTCTATCGCATGTGTCAAAAGCAGCAAAACTCGTAGCATTGTGAATATCATTTCTACGATAATAAGTGTCGTGCTGATACTGATTGTAATTGGAATAATTATTCTGGCGTTGTTTTTGAATTTTGTACAGTAAGATGAAAGGCTTTATGAAATCTTTAAACTTTCCTTTTATAGTTGATATCAAACAAATAAAAGGAAGATGTTTATGGATTCATATATCTTACAAACGAATCATCTATGCAAGAATTTTAAAAGTCAGCACGCCGTCAGCGATATCTCGCTTTCCATTACAGGAAATTCTGTCTATGGCCTGCTTGGACCGAACGGCGCGGGACAATCGACGACGCTGAAGATGATAACCGGGATGTTGCGCCCGACCTCCGGCGAAATCATTTTTGAAGGCCACCCGTGGAGCCGCGGGGATTTGGCCGACATTGGCGCTTTGATTGAATCGCCGCCGTTGTATGAAAACCTTACCGCCAAAGAAAACCTTAAGGTTCGCACGCTGCTGCTTGGCTTGCCGGATTCCCGCATTCATGAAGTGCTGGAAACCGTCAGTCTGACCAATACCGGGAACAAGCGCGCCAGCCAGTTTTCCATGGGAATGAAGCAGCGCCTCGGTATTGCGATCGCCTTGCTGAATCATCCAAAACTTCTGATTCTGGATGAGCCGACCAACGGCCTTGACCCGATCGGCATCCAGGATCTGCGCGAGCTGATCCGCTCTTTCCCCGAACAGGGCATCACGGTGATCCTGTCCAGCCATATTCTTTCCGAAGTGGAACTGATTGCCGACCACATCGGCATTATAGCGGGCGGTATGCTGGGATACGAGGCAAAAATCAAGTCCGGCGAAAATTTGGAATCGCTGTTCATAAAAGTCGTAAAAAACAGCAAAAAGGCGGGTGCCTGAAAATGCTGAGCTATTTAAAAGCGGAAAACCTGAAATGCAGAAGAACCTTTGCAAAAAAGCTGGTTTTTATCGTTCCCCTTATCACGGTGGTGCTGTCAGGCATATCCGGCATGTACCTTGTCCAGAATGGCTATAACTGGTGGTATACGATTCTTTTCCCTGGGTTTATAACGCTTGTAACGACACTGGTCAACCAAATAGAAGACAGAAAACTCCGTTATCGCTCTGTGCTTCCGCTTTCGGTTTCCCTGCAAAAAATCTGGGTTTCAAAAGTCCTTCTGATTGCCCTATATACATCTGCTACCAGTATGCTTCATCTCGCCGGAATCGGTTTGGGCAAGCTCCTGATAAACCCAACATCCACCGCAACGGTCGGTCAGATGGCAGGGGCAACGCTGATTTTGATTATTGCCTCGCTCTGGCAGATTCCGTTTTGCCTGTTTCTATCTAAAAAATTCGGTCTTATTGCGGCGATCCTGATCAATTTAGGCGCGGGCATCGTACTGGGTATTCTCGCAGCCACAGAATCCTTCTGGTGGATTTGTCCCTATAGTTGGACAACACGCTTAATGTGCCCTGCGCTGGGTATCCGGCCAAACGGCACGATGGCTCCACAGGGGGACGCTTTGTTGAATCCGGGTGTCATTCCGGTTGGTATTATTCTGTCCTTTGCTTTATTCCTTGCGCTGCTTGCCGTAACCGCAAAGTGGTTTCAAAGGCAGGAGGTCATGTAAAATGCCGACTTTGATACGTTGCATTCGCTCCGATTTTCATAAATTTCGGCATACCTCCATGATGTGGATACACGTACTACTTTCTTTGGCAGCGGCTGTCCTGTTTATCAGCTATTATTCCGTCTCACCGTGGAATGCGGAGACAAAAATCAGCGGGTATTTTGAGGTGATCGGCGTTGTCTTTCCGCTGATGATCGGGCTTGTCAGCGGGAAAAGCGCGGAGCAGGAACGGCAGTCGGGAAATTTTCAAACAATGCTGTGTGGCGCGAAATCGCGTACGGCGGCATATGCCAGTAAATTGATCGTTTTGCTCTCGTTGGGGATGATCGCAATCGCGATTGCGACAGGCGTATTTGCGGCGGGCTTTCAAACGGCACCGGAGATTTTCTATTTTAGGGCGGCGGGTTTACTGATCACGGGAAGTGTTTTCTCATATATTGTACATCTGTTTGTCAGTTTTGAGTTTGGCTGCGGCGCATCCATAGGACTCGGAATCGTGGAAAGCCTCATTTCCGCGTTAGCCCTGACGGGGCTTGGAGACGAAAGGTGGTACTACATTCCCTGCACATGGAGCGCGCGTCTTTGTGACTGCCTCGTATTTATATGGAGTAATCCGTCGAGTGCAGCCGGGTACACGGAACTGGGAAAATGCAGGATAGTTGCAATACCCGCGACGATCGCCGCTTTTGTTCTAAGCTTTTTCTGGTTTCAGCACTGGGAAGGCTCCAGATCAAATGAATAGAGCCATCGTTTTTAAAGTTATCATGAAAGGGAAAACCATGAAGAACAAAACGCTTGCTTTCATCTTATCCGCTGCTCTGTTGGCCGGCTTGTTATCCGGCTGCTCTGCATTAAGTCAACGAATAGAACATTATTCCAGCGGCAAGGAAGAATGTTCTCTCAATACTGATAATGTCACACAGTTTACTTATCAGGAGAAAAACTATACAATTCTTGAGAATACCGCATCAAAAGAGAATCTCGGCAATTGGGTGGGCTACATCAGAAAGCTTGCCATTCTCGACGCGGACGGGAAAATTCTGCTTCAGCAGGATACGGAGAAGACTACAATCAGAAGCTTGGCGGATCTTGCCGATATGCCGGCTGCCGCTTATATAGTTCCGTTTCTCAACGTTTACGCCTGTCAGGATGAAACGGCGCAGAAGCTGCTTGTCGATGCAAACGGAGAATACCACAAGGCGATTCCTTCCGACTCCGTAACGGACTCCGATGATGTCTTTCATTATGACCGTCAGCAGACTGTGGCATCGGACGGAGATTTTTCGGTGAATCCGCAAGACTGCACGCAGCTTATAAGGGCAGATCAGGTGTATCAGATCACCGATAAAATTGTCTCAGACGGGGAGGTGGGTGAATATCTTGCTATCATTGCGAAAACAATTGTCTTTGACAAAGATACAAAACTGGAGATTCCCAAGAAAGATTTAGATACGATTGATTGGGATGGTACTGGCTTAAATAAGCAGAAACGTGAAAATTGGTTCTATGGCGAGGTTCATACGATTCAAAATACAGACGAATCAGATTCCGTGGCGGTTGAAATCAACTCGGAATACCGGATCGCGACCAGCCGGTAACATATATAAATGGACAGCATGAGAAATTGAAATCCGTAAATGGCGGCGGAAGGGGGTATGGCTATGGCAAACATTCTGGTCGTTGACGACGAGCCGGATATTCTGGCTCTGATTAAGAGGGCGCTGGAGAAGGATAGCCATCTGGCAGCAACAGCCGAATCGCCGGATCAAATCAGCTTGAAAACGCTGAATTATTATGACTTGATCCTGCTGGATGTCATGATGCCGGGGACGGACGGGTTTGCCTTTTGTCAGAAGGTGCGGGATTTGGTGGATTGCCCCATTCTGTTTCTCACCGCTAAAACAATGGAATCCGATGTGATGTACGGGTTTGGCCTGGGCGCTGACGATTACATCAAAAAGCCGTTCAGCAACGGAGAACTGAGAGCAAGGGTCAACGCACATCTGCGCAGGGAAAAACGTGAAAAACGAAATGCTTTGCACCTGTACGGTTTGGAATTTAATCTCGCGGCAAAGGAAGTGACCGCAAAGGGACAGAAAATTCCATTCACAAAAATTGAATACGGAATTTGCGAATTCCTCGCAAAGAATCACGGTCAGGTGTTTTCCAAGGAGCAGATTTATGACGCGGTTTGCGGTTATGACGCGGAGGGCGACAGCTTTACGGTAGCCGTGCATATCAAAAATATCAGGGCAAAACTTGCCGTCTATCAGCTGGCTCCGATTTCAACGGTTTGGGGGATCGGATATAAATGGGATTGAGAAACAGAAACATAAGGTTGAGAACCTTCTTCATCCGGTATTTACTCACCCTTTTTGCCGGTTTTATCTTGATCGTCCTGATCGGCATAGGACTGCTTTTTGTATCGTTGAAAACCGGCTTTGTACTCTCTGTCGGTGATGTGGAAGCATCCATTGAACGTCAAAAGGAAGCGATTACGTATGCCGGAACCGTGAGCGCAGAGTTGATTCCCAAGACCTGCAAATATGCTGTTGTAAGTACAAATGGTGAGTTTTTGTCGGGAAGCATGACAACATCAGAAGCCGCTGCGGCATGGGATGTTGTCCGGAGCGGCAGAGCCATCTCGGGAAGCCTTCTGTACACGGGGCTAAATGTAGATTGCTATTTCCCGATTGAACGACAAAATGAGTTTTGCATTGTTGAGTATTCCTCCATGGCTCAATTTTCATCGCAGCTTTTGCGAGAACATCTCCCCGTTCCTGAGATTCTGCTGTTTTGGATGATCCTTGCCGCGTTTTTGTTTGAAATTATACTTCTCTCCAGACTTTACGGCAGGAAAATCAGTCGTAAGCTCATTCCGCTGCAAAATGCCACAGGAAAAATACGGGAAAAAGACCTTGCGTTTGAAATCCAGTACAGCGGTATTGAGGAAATTGACACCGCCCTGCAATCCCTTGACAGTATGAAAACGGAATTGAGATGCTCACTGGAAAAGCAGTGGAAAATGGAACAGACAAAAAAAACACAGATTTCCGCATTGGCGCATGATCTGAAAACCCCACTTACCGTTGTCCGAGGTAATGCGGAAATGCTGTACGACACGGAACAAACGGAGGAGCAGAAAGAGTGTACCCGCTATATCATGAAGAACGCTGATCAAATGGAGCAGTATGTTCAGATGCTGATCGATATCTCCAAAGCGGAAGCCGGTTATTCCCTTCAGCGAAAGGATGTCAACATAAGAACCTTTCTAGATGATCTGTATGCTCAAATAAATACTCTTGCCTCGGTGAAGCAATTAAAAACAGAATTTGATGAGAAAAATCTACCGAACACTATCAGCGTTGACGCTTCCTTAATGCAAAGGGCCATTATAAACATCGTGTCAAACGCGGTTGACCATTCTCCGGACCATGGTGCGATTTGGTTTTCCGAGTCGGCGGAAAACAACAAGATCAGATTCGCCGTTACGGACAGCGGGAAAGGATTTTCTCCCGAAGATTTGAGAAATGCAACAAATCAATTCTATCAGGGTGATTTCAGCCGCAGTTCGAAACTGCATTACGGAATGGGACTGTTTATTGCCGATTCAATTGTAAAGCAACATGGAGGAACTCTTTCGGTAGCGAATTCTCCTGTCACATGCGGTGGTATGGTAACAATTGAAATAGAAATATGTTAAGGGCAAACTTGCCGAAAGGTAAGGACGCAAAGCCGAGAGGTCTAAGGTGCGAGAGCCTTATGACAGTCTGGCTGCCGTAAAGGATTGCGTACTAAACCTGCCCTTTGTGGCAGGTTTTTTTCATAATAAATAAAGAAAGGCGACACCCGCCCAACAAAAAAACGTGAATTTGGCGGGTCTGTTTTCATGCCTGAATAAGCAACATCGTAACCCTCCAAGCTCTCAGGTTTGGAGGGTTTTCTATGCATGTTCGATATGCCTTGAACTTCAGACGACCGCTATTAAGTAGCGGTCGAGAGTGATGAAGCGGACATCAATCTCCTACATACCGCTTTAATTGGCAGCCTGTCAAAAAAAGCCTGTACTGCCTATGGGAGCAGTGCGGTCATCATCAGGAACTATTAGATCATAAAAATAGGATATATAGAATCATTGTTTCTCAAAAGGCTCATTTGGCTTATGTCCAAGTGGGCTTTTTTTGTCGTATAAAGGAAAATTCAGTCGGCTGTCGCTCTCCACCTTCCTCTGTTTCGATTTGCCAAACACAAAAATCGAAACGGAGGAAAATTAAATGGCCAAAATCAATTTGCGGGAATATTATCCCGATTTCTATACCACCAACTGCATAATTGAGGTGCCGGACGAGGTTGCGGCGCTCATGGCTGCGTATGAGCGGGCTGAAGCCGCCTATTATCTGCGGAGATACCGCCATAAGGCGTATTATTCCTTGGATCGAGGCGACGGTATCGAGAATGACGTCCTGTTTGTCTCCCTATCCACCTGCGAAATCTATGAGCGCAAAGTGACCATAGAACAACTTTACGCTTCCATTGCCGCATTGCCGGACAAGCAGGCCAAACGCATCTATGCTCATTACTTGTTGGGCATGAGCAAGAGCGCCATTGCCAGGACTGAGGGTGTCAGCAAAGCTGTAGTAGGTGAAGCCATTGAACGAGGGCTGAGAAACATGGAGAAGTTTTTGAAAAAATATTTTTAAGCCCACTTACTTTTGCCTCAAAAATGAAAAGGCTTATGAGGGATATGTTTTTATTCTTCACTGAACCTTGAAAAACCGAATAAGAGACAAGCTGGATACATATCGCGAGTAGCGGCATACAGTGAGCCGGACGGCGGGTGCGCCACGATCTTTCTTTACGCGGGAGAGGGTGATTGATTTCAGCGTAACGGAAAGGGAGCGAAGAAACATCAACTCCGTAGACAGAGCAACGTCCAATGGACGTAGGCGGCTCTGTGGCAAGCATCTGTATGTAATGAAACTTCCGTTCAGTCACAATCCGAGCGTGAAAAAACCGTCGCAGGCAATGAGAATGGCCCGCCATCAGAATGGGGGGAGGTGCAATTCCTATGGTAACAGGTACGCCACCTGTTCGTCCGGAATGTCTGTAAACATATAAGCAAATCGAAACAACGGGATAGCCGCGCCGTAATTCCGTCATATCGCTTGTCAAGTTTATTTGAGTATGAGAACAAATGGCTACGGCGCGGCTGTTCTTTTCTTCAACATCACAAAAAAGATGCCTATAGCGTTATGTTCAAGGAATATCCCGATGTTGTGACCGCAGAGAAAAATGCTAGGGATGGATTATCTGAAGTATATCTATGTAGATGAGCTTGGCAATCGGATCAAGCCGGGGTACATCACACAGAATTTCACGGATGCGACTGGTTTTACGGTTTTTAGAATAGCTACAAACTTTTCATGAAGAAAATAACTGCTTATAATTCATATAAGCAATACACTTGGAGGTGATTGCGAATGGAAAATATCAAGAGCATATCTGAAAATACAGCTAAGACTGCTACACCTAATGAAAAATATGCAAAGACAAAGGCATATCAAGATTTTATAAATGTACTTTCGCAGATTATCGAAAAGCATGGTGCAGAAGTTTTAAATGAAATAACCCGTGCTAAGTAAAGATGTTTTCCAATAATTTATTGGAGGTATGACTATGAATAGGAGTGGAAAAAAATGTGTGCTTTATCCTCGTGTTAGTACTGAAATGCAGGTTGACGGTTTCAGCTTGGACGGACAGAAAACCAGTTTAAAACGCTTTGCTGACAGAGAAGAAATGGATATCGTAGATATTTACGAAGATGCTGGAAAATCCGGCAAATCCATAGAAGGCAGACCCGCTTTTAAGCAAATGCTGTGCGACATTGAAAACGGATTGGGAATCGACTATATCTTAGTATATAAGCTCTCTCGCTTCGGCAGAAACGCAGCCGACATTTTGAACTCCTTGGAACTCGTTCAATCCTTTGGCGTAAACTTAATCTGCATTGAGGAAGGCATTGACTCATCACAAACGAGTGGAAAGCTCTTAATTTCTGTACTGTCTGCCGTTGCTGAAATAGAGCGTGAAAATATCATTGAGCAGACAATGAACGGGCGAAAAGAAAAAGCCCGTCAAGGTGGTTGGAACGGAGGGTTTGCGCCCTATGGTTACTACCTCAAGGATAAGCAACTCTATGTCCAAGATGATGAAGCCGAAGCGGTACGCATTATCTTTGACAAATATGTGAATGGTAATATGGGGTTTTATAAAATTGCCAATTACCTTAATTTGCAGGGTATCCAAAAAATCAAACGTGCCAACGGTACTCTCGCCCAATGGAGTACGCATTTTGTCAGAATGATAATC
>JAYFQP010000022.1:0-3263 GCA_034926865.1 Clostridiaceae bacterium | reverse complement strand
ATATTTATTTCGAGCCTTTATTAGTTTTATTATACAATGCCGGTTGCAAGAAGTAAAGATTGCATTCATGAGAGGAGGCGGCGGTATGCCAAATGGTGGAACGTGCATCCAGCCCCACCATAGCAGCCACCGAGACCATCCCAAACTTTGTGTAAACCTTCGTTGTGGTGTAGAATAGAAGCACCACAATGGAGGTTTACATTATGGCAAGAAAGAATCGTAGCCCGGAAGAAAATGAGCGTCGTGCAAAGATCCGAGAACTGCTACAGGTAAGCAACATTAGCAGCATGGACGACATTCAGAATCTGTTTAAGGAGACCATCGCCGAGTTCATGGAGAATGGCCTGGAGGCGGAACTGGACGACGAGCTGGGCTACAGCAAGTACGACTACAAGAATAAGGACACAGATAACAGCCGAAATGGGCACAGCAGCAAAACTCTGCGTACCAGCTTTGGGGATGTTGACGTCTCTGTGCCTCGCGACCGAAAGGGCGAGTTTGAGCCGCAGGTATTGAAAAAGAATCAGACCAGCGTGAGCCAAGACATCGAAGAAAAGATCCTATCCATGTACGCCAAGGGCATGACTACTGGCGACATAGAAGCCCATATCCGGGATATCTACGGCATAGAGATTTCAGATACCACCATCAGCCGAATTACCGACAAGATACTGCCCTTGGCAAAAGAGTGGCAGCAGCGACCGCTGGAGGCTGTCTACGCGGTGGTGTTTTTGGACGCCATTCACTACCACGTCCGAAGCGAAGGTCAGATCGTGAAGAAGGCCGTATACATAGCCATCGGCGTGGATTTGGATGGGAAAAAGGACGTTTTGGGTATGTGGGTTGGTGAAAATGAGAGCGCGAAGTTCTGGGCCACAGTGCTCAATGGTCTGCGCAACCGTGGCGTTGAGGACATTTTCATCGCCTGCACGGATAATCTCACTGGTTTTTCTGCTGCAATTGAGGCGGTATTTCCAAAAACAGAGATTCAAAATTGCATTATTCACCAGATTCGCAACTCCACGAAATATGTATCTTACAAGGATTTGAAAGCGCTGATGGCTGACCTGAAGGCAGTCTACGCTGCCGTTGATGAGGCCTCAGCACTGGAATCTTTGAATGTGTTTGCACAGCGCTGGGGCAAGAAATATCCCAAGATTTCTGTATCCTGGCAGGAAAACTGGCCGAATTTGAGCACCTACTTCAAGTACCCGCAGGAAGTCCGGCGGCTAATTTATACGACCAATGCCATTGAGGGCTTTAACCGCCAACTCCGGAAGGTAACCAAGTCCAAATCCGTGTTCCCCACGTATGACAGCCTGTTAAAAATGTTGTATTTAGCAATGATTGATATCACCAAAAAGTGGACTGGCCGGCGGCAGGACTGGAGTATGATCCATGCCCAGCTTGCGGTGTTTTTTGCCGAACGGATGCCCGATTGACCTACTGATCCTTGACATACGGCAAGTTCACCGCTAATATGACTGCAAAGGGAACGGCACTTTTTCGCGCCGCTCCCTTGCTATAAATTTGCTCTATTTGCACTGCATTTTTGAGTTTACACAAAATTCGGGACACACCCCAGCCACCAGCATACCACCTTTGAGAATAAATATGTCCCGATACTCAGAAAGAGAAATGCGTTCTAAAAAGCGCTCCATCATATAGTTTCGCATGAGAATTTGTGCGTCAGCGGCGTTTTTTCGGGACAGGTTTCGAATTAAATCCTTGAGCTGCCTTGCAGTTTGAATCATAATAGACCCTCCAAATATTGCCGTAACACTTTTTCTACGCGGAACTGTGCTGCGTACCGCATCAGAGTACTCAGATTTTTGTCGGTTCGTTTCGCATATCGTTTCAAAGCGTCCTGAAATGTCTGTACTTCCATATCGTTCCGACACCGAATCGAATCACAGATCGTGCGTTCCATATCGTAGGTCGGTACGGTATGCCCAAAAGGCGTTTTGGCACTGGTAATGCCGATGGGGTACAACTCCTTTTTCACTGTATAAACGGTAATTCCGTCCGCTTTTAATCGTGTCGGGCTATATCCTCTTTGAACCGAAACAGAATAAGGCGACGGCTCGCGGTCAGTCAGTTCATGGAAGAACAGTGCACTTTCATGGGAGAACACTGCCTGTACACAGCGCAGGTGTAGCAGATACATTCCATCGACCCATGCGTCTCTGGAAACATAGATTCCATGTGCAGCCTGCTCTAAATAGTTTTGTCTGATATATTGATAAAACACCGGCTTGGGAACGCCTGCGGCAATCACAGCCGAAGTTTGGAGAATCCCATCACCTTCGGCAAGCAGTTTGTCGAGCTGCTCCTGTCTATTCATTCAGATCACTTCCTTTGGTGCTACAATTATAATCCAATGTAGCACCAAAGTAAACATAAGAATTGAAAAAGGGAAGCATACAAATCCACCCCACGTACCCGCTCTTGTTCACCAATACGTTCAAGACCTAACCGGCTGTGAACAAAGGGAAAGCCGCTATAGACTACCAGACAAGCCTGAAATCTTCAAGATTGTCGGCAAACATTCTAACTATATCTATAATCATTGCTGCAAATGTTGAAGATTTTGGTTCTAAAAGTACAGTTCTTCTCTCACAGGTGGTTCTTAATCATGCATTGATGTTTGCTTTTCTGGCCTGTGACATCAGCTGACGGACAAGAAGCTGATACAGCTTTCCGTCCTTCACGAAATTGCTGCCGCACTGGCGAAATTCAAACTTCACACCCTGCCGCAGGCACTGCTCTTGCACATCTAAGACCCTATCATAATCCAGTGGTCTTGCATTTCGGTCGGACTCGCCGCCCACTACCACAAGCTCCACATCGCCCAGATGCCGCTCAATGTTCATCTTCTCCAGCATGGGCTGAAGAATGATGTTTTTATGAACAATGGGAAGCGTATCAAAGAGGGGTAGCCGTCTATACGCCTCCGCCTGGTTTTCCACGGTGCAGCCCACGGTCACATTCTCGTAGCCGTCGCCCCAGTCGTCGGGGACGCAGTCCACAAACCGATCAATGCGTTTCGTCAGAAATAGAAAGTTCAGATCGGGCCGCTCACGCATCATGCGCCAGCAGTCGCTGCGCCACTGGTTCGCGTCGGGCAGCAGGAAATCGGACAAAAGCAGAGACAGACCGTTTCTCCGCTTTTCATCTTGTATTCGCCCTTCTTTTCGCCCCGCTTATACCGCTCTACGGGCGCACAGAAGTTGTCCGCTTTCGTCACCACATTCGTGTCCACG
>JAYFQP010000008.1:0-63378 GCA_034926865.1 Clostridiaceae bacterium | reverse complement strand
GGTAACTGAGGTGAGGCCGGAGATGGTTGCGTTGCCGCTTGCATCAACTGTAAGGGAAACATAGGTGTCATAGTTGGTACCGTTGATGGCAACAGCGGCTTCAAGGCCGGTTGTGCTTGCTCCGAGGCCTGTGAGGTTGATGGAGTCAGCAGCAACAGGATATGTGCCTGCGATGGAACCTGCAGGAGCAGCAGGAGCTGCGGCCTTTGCGACTGCGGCTGTAGCGTTGCTTGTAGCCGTTCCGGTATAAGTTCCGGTGCCTGTGACAGCCACTTTTATATACTTGCCAAGATCACTGAGTGTAAGAGTGTAGGCGCTGGAAGTTGCACCTGTAATATTTGAATAGGTGCCATCTACAGCATCGCATCTTTGCCACTGGTAGGTAACAGTGGCGTCTGCCGGTGTTACTGCGCCTGCAGTCAATTCGGAACCAATACGCTCAGTACCGGTTATTTCGGCAATTGCTGTGACAGGTACTTTAAAAGCCACAGTTATTGTGATAGTTGTCCTGCCGGATTTTGAAAGGGTAAAGGTTTTAGGTGTAGAGACAACTTCATCTGCCTTTATCCAGAGAACAAATTTTCCTGCACCGACATTTACAGATGCGGCATCGTTTACATCGCTCTGGGTAAATGCAGTACCGTTATAAGATACGCCAATAATGCTTGATTCGCCGGTATCAACAACCAAGCCAACCCATTTGTGTGTTCCCTGTGATACATTTGTTGATTCAAATGAGTTTAGGTTGGCAAGGCTACCGGTGACGGTCACAGTATTGCTTGATTTTGAAACGGTAACTATGTCTTGGTTTTGCTGGCTGACGGCTGTATTGCCATCAGCCTGGTTAACGGTAGCAAGCTTGGTGACTGATACTGAAAAGCTTGTATTAGATGAAGTTGATCCGCCTGAGCTGCTTGAGCCGGTGCTTCCGTCGACCTTGTTTCCATCGCTGTCCTTAGGCAGCTTAGTTACGCTGGAATCAACGGTAACTTTTGTTGGTTCTTTTCCGTCAATGATAACATTGTTTGCATTAACCACAGCTTTGGATATTGTGCCCTGGTTGTCAACTGTGATCTGCGCATCCGTTGTAAGAGTTTTTACATTCCCGGAAACAGTCACATTAGCTCCTGTAGCTGTTTCAGATACATTAAGTGATGTAACAGAAGATTTCTTGTCAACATCGAGAGAGGAATCTTCAGCTGTCAGATTGATAGTATCAATGCTTGCTCCAACAGCTTTTACGGTTACATTTGCAGCAATCGTAAGACTCTGGAAGGAACCAGTAAGGATAACATCATCAGAACCATCGTCAACATATACCGCATCGATAACAGCGCCTTCTGAGGTTACTACGCGTATGTCGCCGCTGTCGGTTTTTTCAACGATGATATTCGAGATCTGGCTACCACCCTTGATATGGATGGAATTAGCTCCGCCGCCGCGGACTATTGTATTTCCGGTTACGGTAACGTTGTCAAGAGTGACATCTCCTGACCCCACGCCCTCGGAAATAATCAGGTCACCGGTTATTTTCATATCTGCGAGAGCAACACCCGGAGCGTTAATTATTACTGTTCCGGTAACATTACCGGTATATTCTGTAGCTTCGGTGCAAAGCTCAGATATTGCATTGTCAAGGATTGTAACTATTTCAGCGCGTGTGATGGAGGATTTGGGATTGAATTTTCCGTCAGATCCGTTAAGAATGCCCTTGGATGACATGACATTTATATAGCCAAGTGCCCAGGAAGAAATAGCTGATCCGTCTGAGAAAGCATTGCCGGCTTTCACATTCTCAGCAATTCCCAACGTGCGACCGATCATGACAGCCGCTTCTTCACGTGTCATATTATCAGTTGGGCGGATAGTTGCTGCGTCACCCTTAATGACACCAGCAGCATTGGCCTTCAGAACAGCATTAGTATAGAATGCTTCTCCCAAATCGGCAAAAACATTTTTTGATGATGTCTGATACTGCATGATGCGGTCTATAATTACTGCCATTTCGCCTCTTGTAATAGGGTCATTGGGGCGGAATGATCCATCCGAACCTTGTAGAATTCCTAGAGAGCTCCATTTTTCAATGGATTTTTCGGCCCAATGTCCCTGAACGTCGGAATAAGCTGCCAGGGAAGTCATTGGAAGCATCATTACCACGATACAGATTGAAAGCAGCCATGATAACCCTTTTTGAACAGTTCTTTTCATATAATACCATACCTTTCTATATAATAATTTTTTCTTAGTTCTTATGTTATGGTGGCACATCTCTGTCAAATTCGGTGTATGGAAGGTAAATGACCATTTTCACAGTCCTTTCTTAAAAATAAAAAAAACTGCATGCCGAAGCATACAGTTTATCCACTGCAACTCTTCGGTAACCCGGCTGTCATAGTAAACACGTTAGACCCGTGGCTTTGCGTCTCCAGCTTTCGCTGGATTTGCTATTATCGGAGAAATGTTTAAAAAATTTGAGCAAACGAATTAAGCATATAGAATAAATGAAAAAGATATATCATTATAAAATAATATCGTCACCCAAAGCTGGAAGTTTAGTATTTTTTCCCATTATAAAACAAGAACCTGACATGCAATTTCTTGCCGTATAAAAGTTTAAATATCACATTGCAATTATTTGATTTACTGAAGAGACAGAAAAGAGGCTTCTCTGTCAGGAGAGTATTCATGTTTTGCGCTGGAACCTCCTTTAACTAAATTATAAATCAAAGCACGTCATTTAGCAATATTTTCTGATATGGTTATAAAAAATGTTATGATATGGCTGCATTTTTTTAATAAAATGATAACCAGCTAGACGATAATTGATGGTAAAAGCCGCAAAAACGGTAAGATATTGTTATTAATTTCCAATGCGATTTAACGATTTAACGCTTTTATTGGATAATATTGACAATATTAATATGAGGTGCTACAGTGTTGTTAACAACTCTTAACAATATTTACGGAAATTACAGATGAGAATTTAGTCGGTATATGTAAACTGTTCCCATCAAATAATTCCGGCAAGTGTTGCCTCATTTTATGCGGGTTTACGGACTTTATTATGTCCGTATTGGGCCATAAATTGAGATTGCAGAGTAATATAAAATTAATAGGAGGAAGAAAAGATGGAAAAAGCGAGAATTAGAATGATAGCGCTGGCTTTGTCACTTGCAGTTATGCTTAGCGGATGTGCTGGCACAACAGTCGACACACAAAATGGTGTGAACGACTCATCTGAATCATCACAGGATGATGCTAAAACTATTAAGGATCTGGTGTATCCAAGGCTAGCTACCAGAGAGCTTGAAACCTTTAATATCCTCTATTCCCAGAGATCTGAAGACTTTGAGAATCTGTGCAATCTGGTTGACCCGCTTCTCGAGGTGGACGTCTACGGAGAGCTGGCTCCATGTATTGCAAAAGAATGGGGAACCGAGGATGGCGGCCTTAACTGGACATTTAAGCTTCGCGAGGGTGTCAAATGGGTCGATGTCAGTTTTAATGAAAAAGCGGAGTGTACAGCTCAGGATTTTGCAACTGGCCTTGAATGGATTCTGAATTTCCATAAAAATGACTCCAATAATACATCAATGCCTATAGAAATGATTAAGGGTGCAGAAGACTATTACGAGTATACAAAGTCGCTTACGGCTGAAGAGGCCTTGTCACTGAAGGCAGATGATGGATCCAAGTTCCGCGAAATGGTTGGGGTTGAAACTCCTGACGATTATACGGTTGTCTATCATTGCATTACGGATATTCCTTATTTTGATACCGTTGCTACATACAGCTGCCTGTATCCGCTGTCTCAGGCAATGGTGGATGAGCTTGGCGGAGTTGATAAGGTTAAATCGATGAACAACCAGAATATGTGGTATAACGGCTGTTATGCTATAACTTCCTATATTCAGGGAAACGAGAAGGTTTTCACAAAGAATCCCAAGTATTGGGATGCAGATGCCAAACTCTTTGACACTGTCACCTTTAAAATGGTAGAGTCCAACGATGTGGCCTTCCAGCTTTATCAGGCAGGAGAGCTTGATTATTGTGTTTTGACAGAGAGTAACCTCAAGACCATCAACGAGAGCACCAGCAATGAGTTCCATGACTATCTGGTTCCTGATGTCGCATCCAAGTATTCTTATCAGTTCCACTTCAATTATAACAAGAACAAGGAAGACGGAACTCCGGATACCAATTGGAATACGGCTATTGCCAACAAGGCCTTCAGGCTTGCATGGATGTATGGCCTTAATCTAGGCGAGTGGTATAAGCGCTCCAATGCAATTACTCCTATGGTCTGTGAGAATAATTATTATACAATGAGGGGGCTTGTATACAATTCCAAGGGAGTTGAGTATACCGAGCTTGTAAGACAGGAGCTTGGCCTGCCAAAGCCAAATGGAGAGAAAATGTCACGCCTTGATGCCGGCAAGTTTGCTGAATATAAGGCCCAGGCTATAGAAGAGCTGACAGCTCTCGGCGTTACATTCCCTGTAAGCATTGATTATTATATTTCCGCTTCCAGCCAGACCGCCCTTGACAGCGCCAATGTCCTCAAGCAGGCATTTAAGGATAGCCTGGGGGATGATTTCGCTGTTCTTAATATCAAAACATATGTCTCCAGTGTCCGTAAGGAGGTAGTCAACCCACACCTGCATTCCATCGTAATTAACGGCTGGGGCGCAGATTACGGCGACCCGCAGAACTATCTTGGCCAGGAAACCTACGGAAACGACAACGCATATTACTCGGCAAACTACTCATATATAAACCAGATAACCGAAGAAACCAAAGCCAACAAGGATCTTTTAGCGGCGTATAAAGAATATACGTCTCTTGTGGAGGCAGCCAACAAGATTACTGATGATTTGGATGCCCGCTATGCCGCTTATGCTAAGGCCGAAGCTTACATGCTTGAGAACGGACTTATTGTTCCATGTTACTATTCTGTCGGCTGGGCCCTTGCAAGGGTTGACAACACAAGCCGTATGAACGCTATGTTTGGATGCCAGAATGATAAGATGAAGAACTGGCGCACCAACTCCGATGGTTACACAACGGAACAGGCCAATGTGCTTTCCGAGGCCAAGACCGCTGGCGCAAAAAAGTAATTACTGAATTTTGCTTCGGGGGCGGATGACCGCCCCCGTAAGGCGAATTTTCAGAAGCTGTGCGCTTTATGTATGTCTTAGCCTGTCTCTGACTGCCTTTTAAAGGCAAGTTGGAAACCTTGTTAATCGGAGGAGAAAGAATATGAATATAATAAATGCTAAAATATCGGTAAAGTTTGAAAATAAGCATATATCGTTTTTTGGCAACGGCTTTTTGGCACGGCGCTATATTGTGCTAACGGCGAAGCCAAGGGTGTGAAAAAGACGATATGCTGAAATATACAATAAAAAGACTGTTACAATCGTTGCTCACAATACTGCTCGTTGTGACGATTGTATTTTTGCTCATGAGAATGCTGCCTACTGATTATTATTTTACGGAAGAGCAGCAAATGAAGTTTACAGAGCAGCAGAAAAACGAGCAGCTGCTTGCAGCGGGCCTTTTGGATCCACTGCCGCTTCAGTTGTTCAGGTTTTACAAGAATATCTTAAGATTTGATTTTGGCGATTCACGGCGCATACAAAACGGAGTGCCGGTAATAAAACTGATAAGCGAAAGATATGCCATATCCATGAGGCTGGGGCTTACTTCTGTTTGTATTTCGCTTGTTTTGGGAGTTATGCTCGGTATCGGCCAGGCCAGGCATAAGGATAAGATTATGGATCATGTGGGTACATCATATACAATATTCGTAAACGCAGTACCATCCCTTGTTTCATATTCCCTTGTGCTGATCTTCGGGTCAAGGGTGCTGGGCCTCCCGGCCATGTATTCGTCGCGCAATGTAGGGCCTTCCGTAGTTCTGCCCATAGTGTGTCTTTCGATGGCCTCGATTGCATGGTGGGCGTTATGGACACGGCGCTATATGATTGATGAAATCAATAAAGACTACATAAAGCTTGCCAAAATCAAGGGAATGTCCACTAAGAGCATTATGGTAAAGCATGTGCTCAGAAATGCTTTTGTACCTCTTGCCCAATACCTGCCCGCTTCTCTTCTGACAACCATCAGCGGGTCTCTGCTTGTTGAACGGTTTTTCTCTATACCAGGCATGGGTCCGCTTCTCATGGATGCAGTCAAACGTTATGACACGAATATTGTACAGACGCTTGTCATTCTTTACTCGGCGATGGGTATTTTAGGTGTGTTTCTGGGAGATGTGCTGATGATGATTGTAGACCCCAGGATCACTCTCGTTAGAAAAGGAGGGACAAGGTAGTGGAAATTCCGAAAACAACAGGAGGTCAGAACATACCGGATGAAAATGACCTCTTTAAACGTGTTGAATATTCCCCTGAGGCCGCGGAGATGACAGGATACTCAGATTATTCCTATTGGAAGTCCGTTTTTCAAAACTTCCTGAAAAAAAGATCTGCAGTTGTTCTGTCTATCATATTTATGGCCCTTGTAGTCTTCTCCTTTGTTGCGCTGGCAATCGGAAAATATAACTATGCTGATTTAACCACTGACAGCGCCAAGTCATTTATCAGCCCAAACTCAGAATACTGGTTTGGAACCGATAATATAGGGCGAGATTACTGGTGCCAGGTTTGGTATGCCGCTCAGACATCGATTAAGCTTGCTCTTATCGTCGCCATCGGCGAATGCTTTTTAGGCATTACTATCGGCTGTGTTTGGGGATATGTGCGCCGGCTAGACCGCATTATCACCGAGCTGTACAACATTATTACAAACGTGCCTATGATAATTTACATGACCCTTATTGCACTGCTTGTCGGCCAAAGCTTCGGAATTATGGCGGCTACGCTGATATGTTTTGGGTGGACTACTATGGCCCGAAACGTTCGAAATTTGGTCATTATCTATCGAGACAGAGAGTTTAATCTTGCTTCCAGAACGCTTGGGACGCCCACAAGGCGTATACTGGTCAAAAATATACTGCCTCAGCTTATAAGCGTCATAATTCTCAGGCTGGCGCTGTCTATTCCGCAAACGATCACGCTGGAATCAACGCTGTCTTACCTTGGGCTTGGCCTGGATATAAACACTCCTTCGCTTGGCATATTGCTGAGAAATGCCAGAAGCTATTTTCTTGATTATCCTTACCTTCTTATTTTCCCGGCGGTCATTGTTTCTCTTATCACTGTCACGTTTTATTTGATCGGAAACGCATTTTCTGATGCCTCCGATCCGCGCAATCATGTTTAGACAGGGGGGAAACAAAAATGAAAAAAGAACCTATTTTGTCCGCTAAAGATGTGGAAATCCAGTTTAGTTTGCGCGGGCGCAAGTTGACGGCTATCCGAAGATGCTCGCTGGATCTGTATGAAGGGGAGACCCTTGCAATTGTCGGCGAATCAGGCTCAGGCAAGTCTGTATTCACTAAGTCTTTTATAGGAATGCTGGATGTCAATGGAAGCATTACAGGGGGCTCCATCATGTATGAAGGAGTGGATATATCAAAATACAAGACAGAAAAGGAATGGCTTAATATTCGCGGGAAAAAGATTGCCATGGTCATGCAGGATCCTATGACATCATTAAACCCGTTGAAGAAGATTGGGGTTCAGATCCAGGAGAGCATCGAGTTGCATCAAGATCTCGAAGGTGCAGCGGCTAAACGTGAGGCCATAGAGATTCTGAGAAAAGTCGGAATCCCGGAGCCCGATAGAAGGTATGACCAGTATCCGCATGAGTTTTCCGGCGGCATGAGACAGCGTGTGGTAATTGCTATAGCCGTTGCCTGCCGACCTCAAATTCTGATCTGCGATGAGCCAACTACGGCGCTGGATGTTACTATTCAAGCCCAGATACTCGCTCTTATACGCAGCCTTCAGTCGGAAATGCACATGACGGTCATTTACATAACGCATGACCTTGGAGTTGTAGCCAATGTGGCTGACCGCGTGGCGGTAATGTACTCTGGGCAGATTGTAGAATACGGACTTGTCAACGAGATTTTTTATGATGCATGGCATCCATACACCTGGGCGCTTTTGTCTTCGCTTCCACAGCTTGGTGTCAAGGGAGAGGAACTGCCGTCTATCGAGGGAACTCCGCCTAATCTGTTTAATGTTATTTGCGGAGACGCGTTTGCACCTCGCAACAAAAAAGCGCTGGCAATAGATTTCGTGAAGGAGCCTCCGTTTTTTAGTATCACCGAAACGCATAGGGCAAAGACCTGGAATCTCGATCCGCGGGCACCTAAAATCGAGCAGCCTGCGGCGATTCGCCGTTTGCGTGAGAGAATAACAGGAGGGAACTGACGAAATGGCCGCAAAAGAGAAATTGATAGAGGTAAAAGATTTGCGGGTAAGCTTTGGAACCGGCAAAAAAGAGTTTGTAGCTGTTAACGGCGTGAGCTTTGACATTTTTAAAGGGGAGACATTCTCTCTGGTAGGAGAGTCTGGTTCAGGCAAAACCACTATCGGCAGGGCGATTCTGCGCATAAATCCGATATCGGGAGGAGAGGTACGCTTTAACGGCCAGAAAATTAACGGACGTATTTCGAGGGAGCTGGACAGGTCAGTTATTCGTAAATGCCAGATGATTTTTCAGGATCCGATGGCATCGCTTAATGAAAGGGCAAAGGTAGACTATATAATCTCTGAGGGCCTGATTAACTTTGGGCTTTATAAAAATGAATCGGAACGGGAGGAGAAGGTTCAGGCGGCGTTAAGTGAGGTTGGCCTTTTGCCAGAGTTTGCTTCCCGATTCCCGCATGAGTTTTCCGGCGGTCAGCGCCAGCGCATAGGCATTGCAAGAGCGCTTGTGATGGAGCCTGAATTCATCGTGGCGGACGAGCCGATTTCTGCTTTGGATGTTTCAATACGCGCTCAGGTGCTGAATCTTCTCAACAAGCTTAAGAGAGACAGGAATCTTACATATCTGTTCATATCGCATGACCTTTCGGTTGTGCGGTTTATCTCCGACAGGATAGCGGTAATAAGGGACGGGAGGCTGCTTGAGCTTGCCGATGCAGAGGATCTGTTTCTCCATCCCCTGCACCCATATACAAAAGCGCTGCTGTCAGCTGTGCCTCAGCCTGACCCAGAGAGGGAAAAGAAGAAGAAGCTGTTTGTTTATAATCCTGCCATTCATGATTATGTAGTTGATAAGCCTGTTTGGGAAGAGATAGAAAAAGGACATTTTATATATTGCAACCAGCGGGAGCTGGAGCAGTACAAAGCCGAACTATCAAGAGCATAGACATAATATGGTTAGCAAAGGACGTCTCATTAAATATAAATGAGGCGTCCTTTTTGTTTAGAAATATCGCACATTTATTAGATTTTGTGTATGACACATATAGTTCAGAAGTCGGCAGCTATGACGATTTACACAAAATTCGCCAACGAGTGAGGAACTTATGAGTTATAAGCGCAATGCCATATATTTTGCATAATCAAAATCCATTCAAACTTTACTGCGGATATCGACAAGGCCCGCTTTTTGCAGAAAGCGCAGAACCGCCGTTGCCGTTTCGGCACGGGTTATTAGATCATTTGGATGAATTTTTCCCTCCGAACCTAAGATAAGGCCGTTTTCAAGGTTAAAGCTGACTGCGTCTTTTGCCCATGAGCTTATCTTGTCCAGATCGGAATATGTGCCTGTATCTGCGCCTAAGCCCTTATAACCTGAAACTTTGGCGGCTCGTGCAAGCATTGCCATAGCCTCTTCTCGCGTTATATTGGCATCAGGGTCAAAGACTGTGCTGCTGCGTCCGGTTATTATGCCGGTTTTGTACGCTGAGCCAACATAGCCGTTATACCATGAGCTGCTCGAAACATCGCTGAAGGATCCTGCCGCGCTCTGGGGCAGACCGAGGGCGCGGACTAGGACAGCCGCAAACTCTGCTCGCGTGATGGCATTGTCACCGTCAAAGGTGCCTTTCGTAATGCCTGTAAGAATCTTTCTGGAGGCCATTTCGTTTGCCTGTGCCTCGTACCACGTGCCCTTGGCATCGGTAAATTCGGCGACATTGTATATTATTTCATAGCTTGAGTTGGTCATTGAATTTACAAGCGCATAATAGCAGCCGTCCGCGCCCTTATAAACATAGGTTGGTATGTGGCGCACACTGCCATCCGTGTCAACGGTTATAGCTGTGGTAATTTTGCTAGGGTCGATGCTGCTGTCAAGTTTAATTGTTCTTGCAACAAAGGCTCCGAAGTTTTCAATTTTAGTGCTCTTTCCGTTATAGGTGGCGGTAACGGTAAAGGTTACCGCTCGGCTAACGACCTCGAAGCCCTCGCTTGAGGCTGCTACGGTCAGTGACGCCGCGTCGCCGCTTGATGCTGGAGCGATTGAAACAGCAAATGTAACATCTGCAAGGTTTGACGCGCCGAGAGTTGCCGCTGTAGCTGAGATATCCACCGCAGTTGCTGGAACGCTGTATGTAATATCGCCGGACTTGATGTCAAGGGTCATGCTCTTCTGAGCCATTTCGCCAACTGCTTGCAGAGTGATATCGACATTGCTGACCGTCGAGCCGATGCTCTGGGGGACCGTGAATACAACGCTGCTGCCGCTTGGGGCACTTGATATGTACCGGCTTAGTTTGCCCGCGTCAGCCGTTACGGTTACGGTTGTTACACCACCTTTTGCGGAACTGGAAACCTCGCCTATGCTCTGGTATGTGCCGCCTATGCCAACCGGAATTGCGGTGGATGGCTCTGGTGAATTACCCGAGGGTGTTGTGCCGCTGCCGGCAACTGTGGTAAAATGCCAAGTCGTTGAGCCGCTTAATCCGGCGTAGGCATTTCCCAGCACATCTTGAAAAGCTCCGGCATCTATTTCTATATAGTAACCTGTTCCATTTTCCAGGCTGACAGGCAGTATGATTGTCACAGCAGCACCGTCAATGCTGATATGTGAGGTGTCGGAAACTGCTATTGTTTGAACTGTAGAAGAATCCGACATTTTCTTGATGTAAATATTCTTGCCGGATACCGCAGATACTTTTTCGCTGAACGTGAGCGAAAGCGGCGTATTGACCGCGACTGAGGCTGCATTGTCTGGCGGCGTGACGGCTGACAGAGTCGGCGGAACGGTGTCGATAATCGGAGCTTCTGTTACCAACTCGTCAATGTAAAAATTAAAGCTGTAAACGTTGTCGTCTCTATGCATAGGATATATTCTAAATTGATCGATATCGTACCAACTGCCGCCAATTAAATTGGCTGATACAACATTGCCGTAAGCTGCTTGGACTGTCAGCGTGGCTCCTTTTACAGCTGTGTTATCTTTGTAACCAATGATTTGAAAAGAATCCGTACTCTCTGAGGAATCTACATTTTGCAGTACTAAAGAAATTAAATGAAACTCGCCTGCATTTGAACTCAGCTGTACATATCCGTCGCTATTGCTGTTGCAATACAGCGCCTGTGAATTTGAGGCGGATTTTCTTATCCAGAAAAATTCAGTTCCGTTTTCAAAGTCGCTGTTGCACAGTTCCGTTCCGGCAATGTTGTACATCGTATAATGCCAGTCTCCTATATCTGACGGGACTGTATAGAACTCATCAAGTTTCAGCGAATTGAAGTTTTCCGAGGCAGGGTAGGTATTGATTACAAGAGCTTTGCCGTCGAGCTTGAGATAATATCCATTGTTAATAATGGAAAAAAGTCCATCGTTAGTGCCGGAGGTTACATCGTTCACCGCGATGCTGCTGTTTGCAGAAATTGCTCCGCCGTATTCAAGTGTCAGTGCGCCGCCGGAGTAGGATAAAGGAGAAGCACTTGCGCTGTCACTCGCGTAAATGGGGCAGTTTGTCCAGATATTTGTCTCACCGCCGGATATTTTTGGCTTGCCGGAAAGGTAAAGTCGCGCGGGACATGATTCATCACTATTAAAGTTATAAACTGTGTAGCCTGATTTTGCTGTATTTGAAATTGTGCCGCCGCTGATAGTCAGGCTGCTTGCCCCTTCGTTCGAAGCAATTAGCACAGCCCCGGGCATGGATTCATCAGTCGCTGCTTTCACAGGGTTTGTGCTAGTAAGAGTGCCGCCGGAGATTACGGAGTTGTTGCCAAAGCAATAGAGAGCAGGGCCGTTTTCGCAATGAATGTTGCCGCCGCTGACGGCTACATTCTCGCCGAATACTGCAGCCATGCTGCCCGTTATGGTTCCTCCCCTGATGCTGAGGATATCAGAATGGATTGCCGGCATATTTACAGAGGATATCTGTGTATCTGCTCCCGATACGAAAACTTCTCCGTCACCTTGGTTCTCTACTGCAAAGCTGGCGGATGAGTACACGGTTCCTCCTGCTATATCAATGTCACCTAAACTGGTGTTTTCCGCAATTATTGCACAGCCTTCCGTGTTGTCTTCTGTTCCTAAGCATCTGACAGTACCGTTGGTTAAGGTTATTTTACCGTTTCCTTCATTTCGTATAGTATCGTTTCCCGTACAATCAATTGACGCTCCGTCAACGACCAGAGACGAGCCTTTAAGATAGATCAGAGCCTCTGTTCCTCCGGTACCTTTAAGAGTACCTTTGATGATGTAGGTTCCTTTAGTACCTAGATAAACGTTATCCTCGTTTATATCAAGAGTACCAGTTATATTATTCGAGTTTGTTCCAGTTAGGCCAAAATACAGAGTTGCGGTTCCGTAGACTATCTCATTTCTTATATTTTTCATTGCTATACTAATGCTTGAATATGCAGTATCTTCTGCTTCATCGGCATCTGTATTGAACGGCTCAAAATCGCCGCTGCTTGTTTTCTTTTCATATACATAGTAGTATTCTGTTGCTGTGGTGGGTCCCTTTGTTATTACGAAAAGTGGATACCCCTCATCGGCAGGATTGGCTAGCGATATATCAACGCCGGTGCAGTCCGCACTCACGGTAAATTGACCCGATGTAGACTTAGCGTAGCTGCCTGAGACAGTTTCGATAACCGCCGTATATGTTCCCTTAAGTACGCCCTCGATTTTGAAAGAGCCGCTTGCATCGGTCTTTGCCGTATAGTCAGTTTGTACTCCCGAGGAGTATAGCCTTACGCTTATATCACTGAGATTCGTCATCGGCGAAGCGCCCTTTAAAACCGTCCCGGTAACGGTAAAGGGAGTGTAAACATCGGTAATGGGCACTGCAAGAGCACTAGTGCTGTTACCTGAGGCGTTAGTGCTGAATATAAGAAAGTATGCCGCATCTTCCGGTAAGGCTGTGAGAGCTAATGTATACTTGCTGACAGCTTTATTAATCGTGGCAATAACATCAGATCCGCTGAGAATAGTGCTGTCGCTTGATCCCCAATAGATTTTGTAGCTGTCAATGTCGTCCATAACTTCCGGTGCTTTCCAAGTGATATCACCATTGATTTTTCCCAAGGTCATATCAGAATCAGTGAAGGCTCCTTCCGTAGGTATGGAGCTTGGAGTTGCGCCTAAAAGCAAGTAGACGCTGTCAAAAGAGGGATTCTCCGTCGATGTCAGGCTTGAAATGGTTGCATTGTCATACGTGCTGAGATAGTCCTTATGCTCCTCATCGCTTGTCCACGCAATAAAGCCACGTCCTTGCTCCATAATCTGAACATCGAAATTTGCGTTATCGTGATTGCCATAGTTTATTACATGATGGTTAGAACCATCCGACTCGCCGGTTATCGTGATATTGGCAGAGCTGCTGCTGTAATAGGTTTTGCCATAATAAACAAGCGCCGCGGATTCCGGTGAATGGTATTTATATACTATAGTATACTTGGATGCTGACGATATAATAGGCGCGTCGGAAACAGTAATCGTTCCTGTCGCATTAAAATTCTCGCTGACAGCGTTTCCGCTTGTCCCGGTAGCTGTAATGCTGCCGCCGGTTATTGAAACGGTTCCTGCACCGAAGTTGCAAACCGCGGCTGAATCATATGAAGCGCCGGCACACGAAACAGTTCCGTTTTTTATGCTCAGCGTTCCCTCATTGTAAATACCGTAGTCAGCCATATAACTTCCTGCTGTATGCCTGACTAATGCATTGTCACCATCTATTGTGACGCTTCCTCCTGCCTGGTTTTTGATTACGCTCGTAATCGTACTTATAGTTGTACTAACACAGGCATTTGAAACGGTTCCTTCGGTAATGACTACCGTACCGGAGTTCTTAAGGGTATCTCCTTTGGCAGATGAGATCGTCCCGCCGCTCATAGTCACGGTTCCGTTTGACGAATTGTTTACAGCAGAGACAGTACCGGTTACAATTACATTTTCTGTAATTTCCATTTCTCCATTGATGTTATCTATTGCAGTAGCATAAGCTCCTGATGCTGTAATACCGGCATTCCCTCCGATGATCAACTTACCTGGATTGTAAGACGATATAGCACAGCTGGGAGATCCGCTTGAAGTGACTATTGTGTTCCCGTCAATCGTCATTATACCGCCGACATTCCCGTTCCAACTAATAGCTGATCCAGAGGAATCGTTAGCAGAGATATTGCCGCCGCTGATTTCTACCGTTCCGCCGTTTGCTGAAAGACCCCACATCTGTTTTATCGAATCGGAGACTGGAGAGATGCTGCCGCCGCTCATATTGACCAGTGAATTGTTTGAATAAACACCCATTATACTGCTGGAAATCAGCGTTTTTATATTTGAATTGCTCTCTGAAATGTTTAGCGTTCCCGTAGTATATATTCCATAATAATAACCATAAACGGTTGCACCGTCTATGTTTAAGGTTCCGTCATTATTCACACACATTGCATACTTATCGGAAACCGGTGTACTGAGGCTTGAACCTCCCTCAAGATTCAGCGTTCCGCCACTCTGTATATCAACGCAATAGCAGGAGAACGATCCGTCTTGTATTTCTGCGCGAAGTCCGTTGAAGGTTACGGTGTTGCCATTAGGCACATAGAGCACCGTGAATATCTCGTATGGACAGACTATGTTAACGCTTCCCGTATATGTAGCACTTTTCAGAGCGGTAGCGACTCCATTCACTATAAGCGGTGTCTCGGTGTTGCCGAGCTGTATGGTAAGCCCATCGCCGTTCGTGTCCGCGCAGGCGCTGAGCACAGTTTCCAGCGCTGAGTTACTCGTACTTGCGGCTCCTCCCTCGGTTGCGGAAAGCTGATAGTTTGTGCCGTCCCATGTTATGTAGCAGTCCGGTGTTGGAGAAGCCGCGCTTGCCGTCAGGTTAATTGAGGGCATTAGACTTATTGCCATACAAAGCGTAATAATCACACTGGTAATTCTCTTATGCACTTTCATAAATTGTTTGCTCCTATATTTGTTTTCTATTTGTTGATTCTTTTTCCGTAACCATATAAGCTGCACTCGAGAATAGCCGTTACTTTAAGGCTTTCGCTATCCGGGAGTGATACCCAGCTTTTGAAATTAGAGCAAATTTTTGTATACTCCTGCTTTTGTCCGTAATCGGAGCATTTACAGCATATATTATTTTGTGGGAAGCCTTCTTCCGTTACACCACAAAAGCGTTTTTCTGGGTTGGGTGTGCCGTCTGGCCTTGCGTCGTTATTTTCATTATTCACATAATTCACCTCTGTTTTTCTTATGGCTCCTAATACTATTGTAAACACTGACGACTAACAAAAGGACTACCATATAAGGAATTACGGCAAAATTATCCAAGCGTCATTGATGTTAGACGTTTTTTAATATAGAATAGGGCTATCATCATCCGGAGGCAACGCAAAAATGAATGGTATATCCAGCGCAAGGCTGACAGCTCCAAAAGCGTCTGTCGGTGAAATCGTAAGGCAAAGTATCATTGACTCAGTACTTGCTTGCAGTAAGGCTTTAATATATATTCATGCTGGTCCGGGATACGGAAAGACTACGCTGATGTCTCAGCTGGCGAGTCTGTCGGACAACCCTGTCTGGCTTACAATGGCGGGTGAAAGTGACCCTTTTGAGTTTGCCGATTCTTTTTGTAAAGCAATATGTCATGCAATACCTGACTATGAGTTTGCTGTTTCAGAATTTATACCCTTTTCAGATAATGAAAACTTTATTGTCATTCTTGCAAATGCTCTTATTTCGAGTGTGGAGAGTCTGGGTAAAAATATTGATTTTTTCTTAGACGATATCCATACAATAACGGATCAAAAGACCAAAGAACTCATTGCCTGTTTTCTAAAATATACACCCGCTGGTATTCGATTCTTGCTTGGAAGCCGTGAGGAAAAGTGGCAGGAGCTTATGCCTTTGTATCTAAAGGGCAAATTGCTTGAGATTCAGCAGAACGAGCTTGCGTTTTCAAAAGAGGAAACAGTTCAGCTTACAGGATTGGATGAAGATGATATATATGATATTACAGAAGGGTGGCCACTCGCCGTCAATTCCTTCAAGGTACTGCTTGAAAACGGCGCATCTCCTTCCCTAGCTGCTTATAAAGGAAAACAGGCGTTATACTCTTATCTTTTTTATGAGTGCATCAACAGGATGTCTTCGGAAATTGTTGATTTTCTAAACGCGACTGCCTGTTTCGAGGAGCTTGATCCTCAGATGTTAGATAAGGTAATGAACAGAAAAAACACAAGGCTTGTATTGGATAGCCTTGTGTCCCGAAATATATTTATAACCAAGACCGTAAACGGGTATTATCGTTATCATGCCTTGTTCAGAACCTGTCTTCTTGAAGCGGGAAATACCGCTCAGCACCTTGTGCTAAGGCAAAAAGCCGGCCTTTATTATTTTGAGGCCAAGGATTACTCAAAGGCGGTCGAGTATGCCTTGATTCTTAATGATAAGAATCTTTTAAAAAAAATAATCTTGGCAAGCTACAGAGATTTGCTTAAAACCGGAAATTACAACGAGCTTCGTTTGTGGTTTAATGCTCTTGGCGATGAAATGGTACTTACATGTCCGGAACTTTTGCTGGCCAAGGGCTCTTTTTTATCAAGCATGGGAAACTTTATCGAGGCAAAAGAGTGTTTGGATAATGCTATTCCCAGTCTCGAACCACAGGACAAAGCACTTTTTACTGAGGCAATGGTTCATAAGGCAAGAGTACTTCGTAACTATATTTCTTTTGAAGAATCAAATAAGCTTCTCGATGAATTGTTATTAAAGCTTGATACTCCTGTCTCCGAAACAGGCTATTCTATTGTTATCGAAAAGCTTTACAACTTGTGCTGGAATTCTCAGATAGATGAAGCGTTTAATCTGGGGCAGCGTATAATTGAAGAATGTTCAAGAGCGGGAAATCTGAAAATCAAATCATGGTTCGAGCGATATATGAGCGCCATCAGTTTCTTTAAAGGCGATATGAGCATGTCGGTTTATTATTACGAAAGATCTTTAGAGCTGCCCGAGGCTGAACGGGAACATCTGGATATTCACAGCATAGGTATTTATGCGGCAAAGGCCTATCAGATGCTTGGAAAAAATGAACGCGCTCTCACCGTTCTGTCGGAAGAATTGCGAAAAATGAGAACGGGCGGAAAATATGAGGAAATGTGGTCAGCATATCTCTTTGCCGCAGAGATTCACTATCAGAATACATCTATCGACATAGCAAACGGCAAAAACGCCTCATATGATGTTACAAAGAAGTATTTTGAACTCTCAAACGAGTATGCTCCTTTATTTAGAAAGACGGAATTTCAGATGCAGTGGGCCAAGCTCCTTAAGCTCACTTACAGTCTTATGTTTTCTGATTTGCCCAAAGAAAAAATTCTAAACGAAATCGCAGCGGAGTACCCCGTAGCTGGAGATTACCTTAAAAGCATCATTCTCGCACGTATGTTTGGATACTTTGCAGCTACTCACGACTATTCAAGCGCGGCAGCCTGCGCGAAAAAATGTATTGAGGTAGGAATTAATTCAAAAACATATCTTCATTCAACTGTAGCTTATGGAATACTTGCGCGAATAGCGTTAGCAAGAGAAGAATACAAAGAAGCCGCTCAGTATACAGGCCAGTATCTCAGGCTTTGTCATCAAAATGGCATATACGAGTATTTCAACGCGCGAAAGGACTACGATCCGATCTTGCAATTTGCGGACAGCAATGGCATAGAAAAGGATATAACTAAGATAATGATGGATTTCTGTGGTTACAAGACAAAAAAGGCTTATATAAAAACCTTTGGAGGCTTTGCTGTTCTTGCCTGCGGCCAAATGCAGAAACCGTTGAAAATGAGAACTAAACGTGAGCGTGAACTGCTTGCGTTTCTTTTGAGCGCAGGAACTCAGGGCGTGACAAAGGAGCAGATTTGCGATGCCGTATGGCCTGACACCGAATCCAATAACACAAAAAAACTAATTGGCGTATATCTTGCCAATATAAACAAAGATCTTGCTGCAATAGGTATCGAAAGCTGCATTGTCTGTCAAAACCGACGATACATCGTCAGTCGAGCGGAAATTGAATGTGATTTTGAATTATTTGAAAAAGTGGCCGAGCGCTATAAACGCGATAAAAGCCTTTCTGATGGTCAACAGCTTTTGGATTTATACGAGGGAGAATACCTTTCTGATTTTGAGGCCTATTGGGCAACCGCAAGAAGAATTAAATACCAAGGCATCTACGATGAAGTTGCAATAAACATGAAAAATATGACTAAATCTTAAAATACTATGGATTTGAAAAAAAGAGAAGCGGAGGGATTAATTTTCCTCCGTTTTTTTGCTGTCGTCAACATATTCCAAAATATCGCCCGGCTGGCATTTCAGAAGTTTACAAATTGTATTGAACGTAGCCCAAGATACAAGCTCTCCATTTCGCAGTTGCTGAAGATTAGACTGCCCAAAAATCCGCTCTTGCCTTATGCGGTAACTAGAATACCCGTTTTCCTTAAGGGCCTCTATTATATTTACTTTATACTTAATAGCCATATTTAACCTCCTTTAATTCTTGATTATACAGCATATATGCACGACATACAAGTGTATAATTTAACTAATCTATACACTGCAGGCATACACTGAAATAAGGTGTAGAATAAAATCATGAAAGGAAGGTAAACGCCAATGAGTAAGCAAAAGAAAAACGGCAACCAAGATAAAGCGCTCACAGCAATCATCTTGGCCACCGCAATCCTAAACCTACTATGGCGGTGCTTGACATAATCAAGCAACTCACATGACAGGAACGGGGAGGGAAAACCTCCCCTACCAATAGGATAATACAAAAAGCTTGCCATTTTCAATAATATATGAAAATAGGAGGCCGTTATGATTAGCATTATAGTAGACCTTGCCATCATCGTATTAAGTATTGTGACGATAGTTTTAGTGGTAAAAATGTTTAACAGGTAAACTGGCAGCGTAGGGAGGAGAAGGTTATGCCTGCACTGGTTAGGGAGACGATACCGGTAAGGCATATAATATCATATTTGAGCCAAACGGCACGACTTTTCTTGTAACGGACATCGAAGAAATGGGCTAACTGTAGCAGAGCAAAAGTTAAGAGGAGATGAACCAACCTCTCCACTTTTTAATTCGTGTGAAAATTCAGTCCAAAAATGGGTGTCAAAGAATCCAAGATGTAAACTTCGCGCATCGTGTGTAAACCTCCAAAGCCGTTGTACAAAAGAAAAGCCCCGTAAAGCTTATCGCCTACGGGGCTTCAGTTTGGCGGAGAAGGAGGGATTCGAACCCTCGAGACGCTTTTGACGCCTACACGATTTCCAATCGTGCGCGCTCGACCAGCTACGCGACTTCTCCAATGATGGTGGGCCTTCAGGGACTCGAACCCGGGACCGTCCGGTTATGAGCCGGATGCTCTAACCAACTGAGCTAAAGGCCCACAGTTGTCCGCACAACTGCGGCATGAATTATTATATAGTATTAATGAGAAAAATACAAGTCTATTTTTTGCCTTTTGGAAAAAAAACTGCAGCAGATCTTATATATGTCATATAGTGCCAAAAATAGACGTTTTAGCATGTTATAATAAAGAATATGTTTTTAAACAGGCATATACAAACCAGGCAAAGCGGTATAAAAAGCGCGGGCTCTTGTGGAACCCACGCTTTAATATAGTGGTCAAAAAAGGGAATATAGTAAGTGCAAGTTATTTTTGATCAACTGATGCCATATGCCTGACAAGTTTGAGCAGCATATTTGTATAACCCCATTCATTGTCATACCAAGAAATAAGTTTTACAAACTTGTCGTTAAGAACGATGCTGGCTTTTGCATCAAAAATGCTTCCGTTGGGGTTGCCTATGACATCTGAAGAAACTATCTGATCTTCGGTATACCCTAAAAAGCCATTGAGGTATGTTTCGGATGCAGTTTTAACGGCAGCACAGATCTCAGCGTATGTAGCTGATTTAGTGAGGTTGACCGTAAGATCGACCACAGAACTGTCGACAGTGGGAACTCTGAAAGCCATGCCGGTCAATTTGCCGTTGAGTGAGGGGATAACTTTTCCGACGGCTTTGGCAGCACCCGTTGTGGCAGGTATGATATTTGATGATGCGGCCCGGCCCATTCTCCAGTTTTTGCTTGAGTATCCGTCTACGGTTTTCTGCGAAGATGTTATGGAATGTACAGTTGTCATAAGGCCGGATTCAATGCCGAAATTGTCATTTATTACCTTGGCAAGGGGAGCAAGACAGTTTGTGGTGCATGATGCGTTAGAAACAAAATTAGTATCTGAAGTATAAAGTTCGTTGTTTACACCCATAACAAACATGGGGGTGTCATCCTTGGAGGGGGCGGACATTATGACCTTTTTTGCGCCGGCATCGAGATGCCCTTGAGAAAGCTCTTTTGTAAGGAATTGACCGCTGGATTCAATGATATATTC
The DNA here is from genome assembly GCA_034926865.1 of Clostridiaceae bacterium. Classification (GTDB taxonomy): domain Bacteria; phylum Bacillota; class Clostridia; order Oscillospirales; family Butyricicoccaceae; genus RGIG1902. The sequence continues at coordinate 42,572 of JAYFQP010000008.1, read as the reverse complement.
AGCGCCTACCGAAGCCCATGGAATATCCTTTGGCTCTTTGCTTGAGAACAGTGGAACGCGCTTTCCATTGACTGTGATCGAACTATCATCACTGGTAACTTCACCGGGGAAGATTCCCTGAGCTGAATCGTACTTGAACATGTATGCCATCAGTTCGGGTGCACGTCCGGGATGGTTAATCCCGACAATTTCAAGATCTTCCATTTGCAGGCCGGCTCTTAAAGCCAGACGGCCTATTCGGCCAAAACCGTTGATAGCGACTTTGATAGACATTATAGACCTCCAAGATGTAATTTTGAAGAAGACATTCTTCGGCGTATTTTGTTCACACGGACCGATTATATACCAAAACAACAGGGGAAACAAGTGATGATAAGGTAAAATGTGAAAAAGAAAATTAATTTGTAATATTGCCCGATTTATAGTACAATAAACAAGGTAAATGCGTTAATTATTAATATATAGTAGGTGAACAAATTGCCCGATACTAATATCTTATCGGCGCTGTCGCCTGAAGAGCTTTTTTTTGTTTGTTCTTATGGCGGCAGGATACTTCATGTTTCAACATCTTTTACAACGCTTATCGGGATAGACCTAGTAGGCAAGAACCTCAATGATATAATTGAGGACAGGATAGTCTCTCGGTTAATTATCAATGTCAATAAGGAAAAAGTGTATGAGTTTGACTGCGTTATTAACGGACGAGCCTTCAGCTGCGGGGCAAAGCTTTCCGAAAGCGACAATATAATAGTGGTTCTTGATCCGGCCGCGCCCGATAATTCCCAGACAGGCAATGCTGAGATCGTAAGGTATATGGGCAGAGAGATCAATGCAAATATTGAGAGCATGAGTATTGCTTTCGGGGCCCTTGCCAAGGATTCCGAAGAGCTTAGGCAGCACGCACTCGGCCTTTTGAGCAAAAGCATGATGAACTTGGCCAGAATTTCAAAAAATGCTGTTACAAAGGTGGAATATGAACAAGGGAATATAGTCCTTGATATAAGAAAAGGCGATATGCTTCATGATATTGCCGAGGTTTGCCAAAGGGCGGCTTCCCTATGTGGGAGTTATGCAGATATAGCTTTCAGCCTTCCGGAAGAAACAGTGGAATGCCTTTATGACAGCGTCGCTGTCAAGCGGATTATTCTTAATCTTATCGCTTATAATATCTCCTCCAGCCCCGTAAAATATCCTAGGATAGGTGTAAAAACGGAGCATAAGGATTCTGCTGTTACTATAACGGTATCATCAGTAGGGGCAATAAGGAGCGTCGGAGCAGAAAGGGATGCCGAACAGAGCTTGGGGTTTGTTTACGGGAAAGATATTGAACTGGACATTGCAGTCATTCTTACACGCAAACATCACGGCAGCCTTATTATAACCGAGCGTAAAGACGGAGGCCGGCTTTGCCGGGTCACACTTCCGGTTGTAAAAGAGGCAGATGGCTCGCAGCAGCTTTCTAGCACAATAATCGATTGGTACGGCGGCATGGATTTTGCCGCCATAGAGCTTTCAGGCGTGCTTCCTCCCGAAGCGTTCTGGAAAGGCAAGTAAGAGTATATCATTGGCTGAGCGCGAATATTAATTGCCCATGGGGTGATTTAAGTGAATCAGGCTACGATAAACCAAGCTGCAGTAAGCCAGACTGGGTTGAATAGATCTGCTACTGCCGGTCTGGATACAACAAAACGTGTACACAACTTAAATAACCAGATTGGCGCAGTTATGGCTACTATGATTGGAAGCGCCATAGTAATAGTTGTTTTGCAGGGAACAAAAGAAAGGCTGCTTAACAGATGCCCCGGCAAGAATTATGATTATTTAGAGGTATTGCCCAAAATAAGCGGATTGATCTTTATGTTTGCGGCTATTTTCTATTTTTATGATACATGGAGACAGAAGAAGGAGACCCCAGGGCAAAAGAGCCTTTCTCTTCTGCTGGCGGCAAATTTTCTTGCTCTTGTCGCATCAGCTATAAAGCTTGAAATCATACTAGAAACTCCGATCAACCAGACGGCGGCTCAGGAAGCAACTCAGTCTCCTGATTTGGAGAATGGCTGATTGTTTCCCGATTGTGCCCTTAATGCTTCTTCAAGCCGCTTTATTCTGCTTTCGTGGTCGTTTGCGGTTTCTGTCATTTTTTGGCTGTCCAAAAGCTGTTGCTGCGTGGCGCTTGTTTCGAGCACTTGGGCTATTAGCATAAGGAAGTTGCCAAGAGAATTTTGCTGATTGGAGTTCAGATCACCCAGTAAAGCAAAGCCAAGAACGGTTCCGAGCGCTGCCATTAATTCGGAAGGCATATCAAAGAAAAATGACAAAGATATTCCCCCTTCCATGGCATTATATGCCAAGGAAGGCATTATTGATTTTTTTTCGGGAGGATAGATGTGAAAGATAAATACAGGATAAAAAAGATAATATGTGTATTTATGCTTTTTGCCTTTTTGGCGGGGATGGCTGGCGGCGGCGTCAGCGCCGCGTCGGATCTGGTTTTTCTGTGCATAAACGACACCTTTATAAAAAGCATGACTTCATCGAACATGCCTATCAAGATAAACAACAGCATGTACATATCATACAGATATCTTGCAAGAATAAAGCTGATAAAATATTTTTATGATGAGGATATGCGTCTTTTGAAGCTTTATAATTCTTCGGCAACGCTCATATTCGATGTGAGGAACAGCATTACATACGATCAGGACGGCAAGATATATTCGTATCTTGCCGAGGTTAGGAACGGAGTTTTATTTGTTCCGATAGAGTTTATATGCAGGGTGTTTGGGGTGGTTTACAGTCAATTCAGCAGCGACTACGGGCCGGTAATAAGAATCAACAGTATCATGTCTTCTTATAACGACAGTGAGCTTTTATCTGTAAACAAAGATACGATGAAACAGATATATGATGACTATTACCCCATTCAGGAAACTCCTACCCAACCAGAGACCCCAGATAAACCGGATACGCCTTCTTCAGGCGACGTGGGGGGGGGCGACGTGTCCGATCCAGGGGGCAGCGATACTGATGCTGTGAGAAAAACTTTGTATATGGCTTTCTGCGGGGAAATAGGAGAAAATACAACAAATATACTTTCTGTGATGGATATATACGGCTATAAAGGGACGTTTTTTGTTTCTCAAACAGGGCTTTCCGAGAATGCCGACGATCTGCGTCGTATTGTCGCGTCTGGCCATAGTCTGGGGCTTTATGTATCATCGGCAGATCCGGTAGGTGAGGCAAACAGCCTTAATGATCTACTGTCAGCTCTTGTATTGCGCAAGACGAGGCTTGTCTGTATAAAGGATGGGAGTGCGGCACTCACAGCGGAACAAAGAGTTGCTTTAACAGAGGGCGGATATAGGATATGGGATGCATCGCTTGATCCCGGAAGCCTTACAAAGAGCGCTTATTCTGTAGGGTTGAATGCACAGAGACTTCTGACAAAGGCATCAAAAACTTCTGTGCTTAAGCTTTATTCTACCGAGGCCGCAGCTGAAGGCTTACTTACTGTCATTAAATATCTGCGAAGTGAAAATTTTATCGTTCAGAGGATGACCGATTGGACGACTCCAATTAATAATATAGGTTATTATAAATAGCAGGTTGAAATAGTATTTGTTTTATGATAAACTGCCATAGTCGAGTCTGAAAAATTGATGATCCAGGAGAGATGAAAATGGAAAATATAAAGAAGGCTGTTATCCAAATGGAGGACGGCGGACTGATAGAACTTGAGCTTTATCCGGATATTGCCCCTATAAGTGTTGATAACTTTTTGAAGCTTGCCGGCGAAGGCTTTTATAATGGGGTTACATTTCACAGAGTAGTGCCCGGCTTTGTAATCCAGGGAGGCGACCCCACAGGCACTGGCATGGGTGGCCCTGGATATCACATAAAGGGTGAGTTTATAGCAAATGGAGTCAAGAATGACCTTAAACATTCAAGAGGGGTTCTCTCTATGGCGAGGTCTATGGACTTTGACTCTGCCGGAAGTCAGTTCTTTATTATGGTTGATGATGCTCCTCATCTTGATGGACAGTATGCCGCTTTTGGCAAAGTTACATCTGGAATGGATACTGTAGATAAGATTGTAAAGGAAAGCGCTAAAAAAACAGCTGTTATGAAAACGGTAAAGGCGATATAACTTAATATTGAAAAGGCATTGGGAAAAGATTTATCCCAATGCCTTTGTTTTTTTATTCTTTTGTATGTTTAAGCCACCAGAAAGCGCTTTGTGCATATGCCGCCGCCCCAAACATAAGGGCGTTTTCATCGAACTTTACCTTTGGGTGGTGCGCTCCGTATGAGTATCCATCCTCAGGAAGGCCGCCGCCTACGATAAAGAACATGGAGGGCACAAGCTCGGCAACCTCGGCAAAATCTTCCGAGCCGCTCATTTTCTGGTCAAGGCACATGGCGCCTTTGCCAAACTGAGCTGTAAGCCCCTGCCCAATAATATCGGCAAGCTCGCTGTTTATTATGAGGGCCGGAGTTGACTGGGGAAAGGAGACCTCTGCAGTGGCCCTGAAGGCCTGAGCTATTAGTTTTGTGACTTCCGTTATGCGTCCAAGAAGAAATTGCCTAAGCTTCTTGTCATATGTTCGTAAAGTACCTCCCATAAGGGCTGTTTCAGGGATTATATTGTCGGCATTGCCGGCCTGAAGCCTTCCAAAGGTAAGAACACACATTTCGCCTGGCTTTGCCTCACGCGAGATAAGCTCCTGCAAAGCAATGTGTATATGCGCCATAACGTTGATAGGATCGATTGTATTATGGGGGCTTGCTCCGTGGCCGCCCTTACCGGTAACATTAATATGTATTATGTCGCTTGAAGAAGAAACAGCGCCTTTGCCGTAGCCTATAAAGCCTGTAGGCGCCATCGGCAGCATATGAGCGCCGAGAGCAACATTTACTTTGGGGTCTTCAAGGATACCATGTTGTATCATATCGCGCGCCCCGCCGAGAGCTTCCTCGGCAGGCTGGAACATAAGCTTTACACAACCCTCGAGGGAAGCTTCGTTCTCTTTGAGAAGCTTGGCGGCGCCAAGCAGCATTGCTGTATGCATATCGTGGCCGCAGGTATGTGCATATCCGCACGTAGATGCGAAGGGCAATCCGCTTTCTTCACGCATGGGAAGAGCATCCATATCGGCACGGAGCAGAATCACCTTGCCGCTGTCAGGGTTTCCTATAGTTGCAGTGAGACCTCTTTGACCTACCTTTTTAGGAGTAAGACCCATAGCTATGAGCTTTTCTTCTACATATGAGGCTGTTTCCGGAAGATCAAAGCCGATTTCTGGATGTTGGTGCAGGAATCTGCGGTTTTCGATCATTTCTGGCATGAGTTCTTTTGCACGCTGTAAGAAGTCCATAGATTTTCTCCTCTTTTACTATAGTAATTAGTGTGTCGCTTTATCTTTGAAGAGATAGTGCAGGGGAAAGTCTTAAGTTACTCGTGCACTTTAAGCTCTAGAACACCGGGTCTGAAACAATGTCCGCATGCATCAAATTCCATGCGGCTCATAGGCACTTTTTGCATATCCAGCTCGGCATATATGATTTCTTTCAAACAGGATCAGTTTCATAATGCCCGTACGGTTCTATGATACAGCTGCCTCCGCGGCATACGGTATGCGGCAGTTTAGAGATTACTTTGAATCATAAATATAATAGCATAATTTAAAAGATAGTACACCAATTTTATGATTAAATAGAATAATGTCAAGCCGGATAAAGCTTTCTGCATATTGCCGAAGAGCGATGCTTTGATAGGGATCCATCAATTATATGGGATGCTTTTGATTCATGTATCTTGCAAGATATACAAATGGCGTATCAAGAAGGCTGGTAAAAATAAATATCAGATAACCTGATGCGCATATGCTGACCATCGTCCGAGCGCTGTAGATGCCTCCGAAGGCGGCAAAATTAAACAAAACAGTGTTAATCAGCTGGGACATAAGGGTAGCGGCATTATTCCTAACCCACAAAAGCGCCTTATGGCTGCCAGTTTTTTCTTCGGTAAACTCCCATATCTTATGATATGCCCACACATCAAACCTCTGGCATATGGCGTAGACAAGAAGGCTTGCCAGCATTGTTCTCGGGGTATTCGAGAAGATCGTTTTTATGCTCTCAAAAGCCCAGTCGTTAGAAGAAGGAGTAAATAAAAGCCAGATTTGCGAGATGATGATAAAAGAGATAGAGGCTAATATGCCAGCGTTGACAGCTTTGTTAGCTGCGGGTTTTCCTTTTGTCTCGCTCAATATGTCCGTGACCAAAAAAGTCGAGGCAAAAAGAATATTGCCCAGGGTCTGTTCCATACCAAAGGCATTGACAAGGATCATAACCTCGATGTTGGCGGAGATAGTTGCCAGTACTGTGAAGCAGATAAGCCCCTGTTCTCCGAAGAGACGCATCCATACAAGCGTTCCACCAAAAAAGATGACAACGCTTGTAAGCAGTATTAATTCATTGCTCATAAAAAAATCCTTTCGCCGGCAGGTTGAAACCGTCCGGTGAAAGGATTATAACATACAAACATAAACCACAGCGCCTCCCATTTGTTGAGGGGAACTGCAGCAGTCCATAGTTTTATTCCGGCTTTCGCCCGACAGGATGGTTTCGAACTGTCGTTATAGAGTTATAGCCGCCTTCTTGAAGGTCATAATACAATTGCGGTATAAACATTTTAACATGGAAGAAGAATAAAAACAAGGTTTAATAATTTGTATTTAAAATTATATAATATACTTGACAAATTATATATGAGTGATAGAATAAATTTGTAAAGGGGAATGATAATGAGTAAGAGTGTATACAGCATAGTTTTATCTGATGATGTGGTAGCACAAATAGATCGGCTTGCTTATTCCAACGGCACTAGCCGTTCCAATATGATCAATCAGATCTTGGCCGAGCGTGTGTCATATATCACACCTGAAAAGAGGCTCAGCAATATCTTTGCAAAAGCTGTTGAGCTTGTCGGTTGTACTGATGAGCTTCAGGTTATGCTCAGGCCGTCAGATACGATGCTTTTTTTGAAAAGTGCGCTTTCCTATAAATATAACCCAACAGTAAAGTATAGCGTTGAGCTTTATAAGCAGGATGAAGCTCTGGGTGAGCTTCGTGTAACATTAAGAACTCAGAGTGCCAGCCTTATCTGCTATATTGATGCTTTCTTTGAGCTTTGGAACAAAACCGAGGAGAAAATGCTTGAAAATGCTCCGGAATGCTCGATAGGCGGCGGAAGATACAGCCGCAAGCTGACTTGCAGGCATCAGGCAGGAGGAGAGGAGATTGGCCAGGCAATAATCAATTATGTGGAGACAATGGATAAAAGCATGAAACTCTTCTTTTCAGATATGTCACGCGGATATGAATCCGCTGAAAAAATAGCACGTATTTACAGTCAATACAAAAAAGAAAACTTACTTCTTCTATAAGGAGGATAATATTTAATGAACACAAATAAGCTTACAGAAAAATCGATTGAAGTTATAAAGAGGGCGCAGACCATTGCGACTCAAAACGGCAACCCTCAGATAGAGCAGGAGCATATAATGGCGGCTTTGCTTGAGTATGAAAACAGCCTTATTGTACAGCTCCTAAAAAAGATGGGCAAAGATGATTCCATTGTTGCGGCTGATGTAAAAATGGCTGTCGACAAGCTGCCGAAAGTTAGCGGCGGGGCAAGGGAAATGGATAGGCTGTATATTTCTCAAAGTGCCGATCTTGTTTTGAATGAGGCCGAAGTTCAGGCTCAAAGGATGACAGATGAATATGTTTCGGTCGAGCATATTTTCCTTGGCCTGCTTGAGAAGGCGCAGGGAGAGATAAAGAATATATTTAAAAGATATTCGATCACTGTTGAGGGCTTTCTTGCCGTGCTCAAGGATGTAAGAGGCAACGCTCGCGTCACAGGCGAGAATCCTGAGGAGACCTACGACGTTCTCAAGAAATATGGACGTGATCTTGTCGAGATGGCGAGGGATCATAAGCTTGACCCCGTGATAGGCCGTGACGGCGAGATAAGGTCCGTCATCAGAATACTTTCCCGCAAAACAAAGAACAATCCATGTCTCATAGGTGAGCCGGGCGTTGGCAAGACTGCTATTGCCGAGGGGCTTGCCCAGAGAATAGTTAAAGGTGATGTGCCCGCCGGTTTGCGCGACAGGCAGATATTCTCGCTGGATATGGGGGCGCTGATAGCCGGTGCAAAATACCGAGGCGAATTTGAAGAGCGCCTCAAGGCTGTTCTCAACGCCGTAAAGAGCAGCGAGGGAAGGATACTCCTGTTTATTGATGAGCTTCACACAATCGTGGGCGCCGGTAAGACCGAGGGCTCAATGGATGCTGGCAACCTTTTAAAGCCTATGCTTGCAAGGGGGGAGCTGCACTGTATAGGAGCAACCACCCTTGACGAGTACCGCAAGTATATCGAAAAGGACGCCGCGCTTGAAAGAAGGTTCCAGCCCGTAATGGTTGATGAGCCTACAGTTGAGGATACGATAGCTATTCTCAGGGGTCTTAAGGAGCGGTATGAGGTGTTCCACGGCGTCAAGATCCACGACAGTGCCTTAATTGCCGCAGCAACCCTTTCAAACAGGTATATTTCCGACAGGTTCCTGCCGGATAAGGCTATAGACCTTGTTGATGAAGCCTGCGCTATGATAAGAACTGAGATCGACTCAATGCCTGCAGAGCTTGACGAGATATCAAGAAAGATAATGCAGGATGAGATTGCCGAGGCCGCTCTTAAGAAGGAGACCGACAAGCTTTCAGTAGCCAGGCTTGAAGAGGTGCAGAAGGAGCTGGCACAGCAAAGAGAACAGTTCAACCAGATGAAGGCCAGATGGGACAACGAAAAAAGCGATATTGTCAAGGTACGCAAACTCAGGGAAGAGATAGAAAATACCAACGCCCAGATCGAACGCGCAGAAAATGAATATGATCTCAACAAGGCTGCCGAGCTTAAATATGGCAAGCTGCCCGAGCTGCAGAAGCGACTTCAGGAGTCCGAAAGCAAGAACACAAAGGGAAGCGACAGCCTGCTTCGTGACACAGTAGGCGAGGAGGAAATCGCAAAGATAGTCGGCAGATGGACAGGGATACCCGTCTCAAGGCTGATGGAGGGAGAGCGTGAAAAACTGCTCCATATGGAGGATATCCTTCACCAGAGGGTGATCGGGCAGGATGAGGCCGTTACAAAGGTCTCGGATGCCATACTGAGATCCCGCGCGGGGATTCAAGATCCAAACAGGCCGATAGGTTCATTCATGTTCTTAGGCCCAACGGGTGTCGGCAAGACAGAGCTTGCAAAGACACTGGCTCAGGCTTTATTTGACGACGAGAACAACCTTATCCGCATTGATATGAGCGAGTATATGGAGAAGTTCTCGGTGTCAAGGCTTATAGGAGCGCCTCCGGGATATGTGGGATATGAAGAGGGAGGCCAGCTTACAGAGGCTGTCAGAAGAAAGCCATATTCAGTCGTGCTTTTCGATGAAATAGAGAAAGCTAATCCTGATGTATTCAATATTCTTTTGCAGGTGCTTGACGACGGGCGGATAACCGACAGCCAAGGCAGGACAGTTGATTTCAAAAATACGATAATCATTATGACTTCAAATCTCGGCTCTCAGTATATTCTTGAAGAGGCCAGCGAAGGGCAACTTACAGAAAAGACCAAGGATACGGTAATGGCGCTGCTGCGTCAGCAATTCAGGCCGGAGTTTCTGAACAGGGTAGACGAGATAGTGTTCTATAAGCCATTGGCAAAGAGCGAGATATCAAAGATAGTTGATTTGATGCTGGAGTCTCTTAAGAAGAGGCTCGTAGATAAGCAGCTGTCTATGGATGTGTCGGATGCAGCCAAAGCCCTTATAATTGAGGGCGGATATGACCCTGTGTTCGGTGCAAGGCCACTTAAGAGGTATATACAACACAATATAGAAACCCTTGTTGCCCGGCTTATCATCAAAGATGACCCTGCCTCAGGCTCAGTGATAACAATTGGTGTGGATAATGGCGCTCTGACAGCAAAAACCAAGTAAATAAACAGCTGTAAAGCTGCATACTTTACAGAAAAAAGCGCCCTCCGTGAGCAAAAGCTCATGGAGGGCTTTTTTATTGTTGTCAGCAGGTTGCTCCGCCCTTTTCATGGAGTGGGGCTGAAAGTATCTGGGCTTTGCGTTTGAGAATATCGTCGCTCATCAGTTTGGATATAAACTTATCAGCGCCGATACGCTCTATCATTATTCCGAAGCGCTCGCCTGTATAGCCAAGTGACCGGTAAAGAAGCAGAGCTTTTTCAATGAGCTTGAAGAGCTCTTCTTTCGTGTATATGCCATCCACGGGAGTGGCTATGCGCTGTCGCTTTCCCCAGATGCCGCCCACCATTATGGCATAGCCTGACTTTTCCTCAGATACACAGCCAAAGGTGCAGGCACCGATACATTTGCCGCAGTTATTGCAAAGGCTGCGGTCTATTTCCATAACCCCGTCTTTATTGAGCGATATAGCGCTCATAGGACATTTTGCAATGACGGAGCATTTCTTACATCCCTTACAGTCTGCCATATTATATCCGGGCTTGCGCTGGCCCATTATACCAAAATCGTTAAGACCCGGCTTGATGCAGTTGTTGGGGCAGCCTCCGACTCCTATTTTGAACTTATGCGGCAGGCGCACATCATACCAACCTTTGTAATACTCCTCGTGAAGCTCACGGGCAAGCATTTGTGTGTCTACAAGGCCGTGGATACATACGGTTCCCTTACAGGGGACTATAGGGCGGACTCTTGAACCGGTGCCGCCGGTATAAAGCCCTGCTTCAGCTATATATCTGTCAAAGGGTTCGATATTCTCGTATGTAAGCCCCTGCACTTCAACAGTCATTCTGGAGGTCATGGCTACATTACCGTTCCCAAATAATTTTGAAGCTTCCGCTATCCTGCTTATTTCGTCTGCGCTAAGCGTGCCGTCTACAGTAATTATCCTTGCGATGAAATGTTCTCCGTCATTTGTTATGATATAACCTCGCCCCTTAAGAGAGGCTTTTTCCTCAGGTGTGATCTTAAGCATTTCGGTTCTCCTTTGTTTTTTATCAGCATTAGGGGTATTTAAGTGTCATTTCTCATGCTTACAGCATACCACCGTTTTATAGCTTTGAAAAATCTAAAATAAACAATGTATTACATTAGCAAAAGCTTATATATTTTTCTTTGGCCTGAAGTGGTAAAAACTTACTTGGTTGGGGCAGGCCTTTTCTACGCTTACATTGAATACCCGCTCGAGAAGGCCGGAGCAAAAAAGTGCCTCAGCGCTTCCGTCGCAGACGATGTCTCCCGTTCTGTCCATCAGGCATATGCGGCTTGCAAAATCCATAGCATCGGACAGGTCATGAAGGGTCATCATAACGGCCGCGCCTCGGGCGTTTAGCTTTTTGACAAGCTCCATAACAGAAAAGCGGTTTGATATATCAAGATATGTTCCTGGTTCGTCAAGAAGCACAAGGCGGGCATCTTGGGCAACTGTCATCGCGAGATAGACCTGTTGGCGCTCGCCGCCAGACAGCATTCGAAGGTTTTTGTGGCGAAGACATTCAGTTCCGGTAAGTTCAATTGCATACTGAACCATCTCCAGATCTTTTGAGGAAAGCCTCCTTGAAAAGCCAAGGTGGGGGAATCTGCCGTGCTTGATAAGTGTCTCAGCAGTTATGTCAGGTATTTCGCGCATTTGAGGCAGATAGGCCACCTTAAGAGCAAGTTCCTTCTTGCCATAGTCATCAATCTTCCTGTTATCTATCGATATGTTTCCTTCCAGTTTCGGAAGAAGCCCCGCTATAGTTCTTAAAAGCGTAGTCTTGCCGCATCCATTAGGGCCGATCAGAGTAAGAAACCCCCCATTTTCAAGAGAGAGATTTATATTTTTGGATACGGCTTTTGTTCCAAACCCGGTAGAGAGGCTTTTTATTTCAACCATTCAGCCTTCCCCCTTTTCGCCTGAGGATAAGGCCAACAAAATATATTCCTCCTATGATCGACAAAACTATGCCAACATGCAGTTCAAATGGGGCAAAGGCTGTGCGCCCTATAAGATCGCATACTAAAAGAGAAATAGCCCCCAACAAAGCCGAGGCGGGGACTACGATGCGGTTGTCGCTCCCGAACATCATCCGGGCTATGTGTGGAACCAGAAGGCCTACAAAACCGATCAGCCCGCAGAAGCTGACTGCGGACCCGGCCAGAACGGCTGATATAACTATCAGGATAAATCGGTACAGTCCGGCCTTTAGCCCGAGAGAGCGGGCAGTTTCATCTCCGAGGGCAAGGATATTCATGTCATGGCTCAGAAAAATGGCGGCAATTAGGCCGATGCATGAATAAATCGCTGCCCATTTTAGCTGCGCAAGCGTTGTGTTGGCAAGAGAGCCGATAGAAAAGGTGAGAAAAGACAGGGAAATATCGGGGAAAAATGTCTTTATACAGGATGAGGCCGCGTTAATGACGCTGCTGATGGCAACGCCCGAAAGAATTAGGGTTGTGCGTGATGCTCCTGAAAGGGAGGCTATAGCATATATCATCAAAGCCGCTGTCAGGGCGCCGATAAAAGAGGCCGCAGGCATAAGCGATACTGAGTAGGGCGCAAGTGCCATGACAAGAAGAGTGCCAAGGCCCGCCCCGGCGTTGACGCCGATGATGTTTGGCCCTGCGAGAGAGTTATTTAATACCACCTGAAGAAGGGCCCCGGAAACTGCAAGAGAAGAGCCTGCCAAAAGGCCACCCAACGCTCTGGGGAGCCTTACATACATAAAAATACGGTAAGCCCGGCTGCCGGTATCGCTGAAAGAGGCTATAAGCTCTGAAAGGGTAAGCGTGGTGCTGCCAAGGCATAGAGCAGCAGCTGCTGACAGGATAAGCAGGGAAAGAAGCATTAAAAGGCCGACTGTTTTTTTATTTTCAAAGGGAGCCATTTCGCGCCTCCCCTCCCGTTATCTCAAAATTGCGGCATATGTTGATAAAAGCCGACAGGCCGGTGTTTATCATTTTGTCTTTATGATAGACAATGTCAAAGGTGCGGCTAAGGTCTGCCCCCGTTATATCACAGGCCCAAAGCTTTCCCTCGGAGATATGTTGAGCGACCAGCCTTTTTGACATGACAGTCATGGCGTGCCCGTATAATACGCCATTTATGATCGCCTCGGAATTGCAGCATTCCCAAAGCGCGTTAACAAATAGATGCTCGGCCTTCATCACACGCTCAAGCTGATCCCTTGTGCCGCTACCTTGCTCCCTAAGTATTAAAGGCTGGCCGTCAAGCTCTTTGACATCAATTTCATGCCTGCCAAAGAAAGGGCTTTTCGAGCTGCAGATAAGAGCCATGTCATCTTTCATCACTTTTTCGGCGATTATATCCGGATGTCTGATCTTGCCCTCCACAAGTCCGATGTCAAGCTGGTTTTTTAATAGCCTGTCCTCGACAATGTTGGTATTTGCTACTGTAACCTCGGCCCGTATCCCCGGAAGAGTTTCCGTAAGCCTGAGAATTATTGGCGAAATTAGGCATGTACCCACAGTAACTGTGGCGCCTATGCGAACTTTTTGAAGCTTAGAGGTATCGCGCAGGAAACCCTCCATTTCGCTTTGAAGCGTTAAAACCTTTTTGGCATAAATTAAAAAATCTCTTCCGGTCTCGGTCAGATAAAGGCTTCTGGAAAGGCGCTCAAAAAGCAGCACGCCGTATTCCTTCTCGATTTCCGCTATAGCCTGGCTGACTGAGGATTGTGTAATAAACAGGTTCCGCGCGGCTTGGCTCATCTTGCCGCACTCGGCAACCGCAACAAATATTTCAAGGTTTCGGTTTGTCATTATGCCTCCATGCCAATGCATTAGTAAATAGTAATCACTTTTATCAATATATTAGTGTTTTACAAATGCTTTGTCAAGTGTTATCATTGGCGGGAAAGGGAGTGTGCTTTTTTGAAAATAAAGAATCTGCTGCCCCTCCTGTTTGCGATTGCGCTTTTGATGACAGGCTGCGGAAGCGGCGAGGATAATACTTCGCAAAATAAAACCGAAGAGACAAAGACAGTTACAGACTACGCCGGAAATATTATAAGCTTTGAAAAAATGCCTGAAAGGGTGGCTGCGCTGAGCGGCTCGTTCGGAGAAATATGGATAAACGCAGGCGGAGATCTGACGGCCACCACAAATGATGCAGTAACCGAGCGTGGGCTGGAGCTTGGTGATGACGTCGACATAGTAGGTACGATAAAAGAGCCCGATCTTGAAGCGCTTTTGGCTTCGGAGCCTGATTTTGTCATCCTTTCGGCAGATATAACGAGCCATGGGGAGATAGCCAGGACACTAAGGGATATGGGTATAGCATGCGGCCTTTTTCATGTGGAATATTTTGATGATTATCTTGATCTCTTGAAACAATTCTCGAACCTGACGGGCAGGCAGGATCTTTATGAGAAAAACGGCAAAGATGTACAGACGCGTATAAATGAGGTTCTCAAGGATGCCCCGAATCTAAGCGGCAAAACAGCGTTGCTGCTAAGAGCCTACAGCAGCGGATTTAAGGCAAAGGACAGCGAGAACATGGCGGGGGCTATGCTTTCCGATTTTGGCCTTGAGAACATACTTGACAAATATGACAGTCTTATAGAGGATATAAGTGTTGAAGAGATAATATCAGCAGATCCTGACTATATCTTTGTAACCACTATGGGCTCAGATGTTCAGGCAGCAATAGATAATCTTGAGTCAGCTTTGACATTGAATCCCGCATGGTCAGGCCTTGAAGCTGTAAAGGAGAAGCGGTATTTCATACTGCCGCAGGAGCTTTTTCATTATAAACCCAACAATAGATGGGATGAAAGTTATGCCTATCTCAAAAATATCCTTAGTAATCCTTAAAAGATTTTTTATATAAAAAGCAAAACAGGTGATGTAACCTTCATCACCTGTTTTTGCTATCTGCGAACACCCTCTATATGTATAAACCGTATCTTGCGAAGGGGATAGGAAGCAAGCGGGCGATTGTCTACATCTCCTGTATGAGTAGCGATATAAATCGTTTCCAAAGTTGGTTCACCGTCTATTCGCACAATTACCGGACTGTGGTGGATCTCCGGCCTTATAGTTGCAATCTGTACAATATCGCCGGGCTCCATGGCAGAAATCGGAGTTTCGTTGGCAAAGGGGCCAATTCCCCGATTGGTGGTCAGAAAATCATACAAATACTGAACGCCTGCCCAGGAAGGGGATCTATCGCTTGCGCTGCGGTAATACCAGCCGTATACAGGGGTAAAGTTCATGACTCCGCTGCCGGCATATATACACTGGCTGGCGAAGTTGGTGCAGTCTCCGCCGATGTCTTGAAAATTGTAATAGGCGGGGTTGCGGTAATAGGCCCATCTGTGTGCATAAGCGACTGCGGCGCTGCGGTTATACATGAAAATTTGCGGCAAAGTTTCACCTCCAACATACTTTTTATACAGCATATGAAGAAAAATGCTGTCAAGTTACAGGCTTTACAGAACCTTTATTTAAGGGAAATATCTGGTTTAACCAAGGAAATCAAATAGGGTATACTCTTTGTGAGAGAAAGGAAACAAAAAATGGTTTTTTAGTGATAAAAAGTATTTGAAGATTTATATAGGGACACTCATTTTGGCCTCACGCTTTATAGTATTAACTCAAGATATGATATAACCGAGGGAGGCGTACTTGGCACCATACTTCTTCTTAAACATTGGATGAGCTGGTCTCCTTCAGTGACAGTGAAAACCTTGTTACCGATCTTGTGGTTCTTGGTTTGTCGCTAGTTATATACCCCTTCAGAGGATAATTGATTCTCTCATTACGGTAACGGTTTCATCATATCTTATAGGATATGTTTAAAAGTTCAGTACTGATAATTTTTTGATTCAAGATCACAAAAGAACGAATAGTTTTAAAATGACATTAATAATAAAAAATAAGCTGCTTATAAGCAGCTCATTTTTTATTATTAATTATTTATTGTTTATTCTCCAAAGGATATCTGACGCTCAAGCGAATCCTCTTCTTTAATAAGAGCCCCTGCACCGGGAAGGGTTTTTATCCGATATCTCGATGGGTTTTGAATATTAGCCTCCTCAAGGCGCTTTACTGCAATAACATTTTGCCCGCGTTTGAGAGCAAAAGCTGAAATTCCCTGTGCAGTCCTTGTGTTTTTTGGGGAGGTTATTGAAGTATCGAAGATGATAAGGCGGCTTTGGGTATAGATGGCAATTTCACCGTCTTGCGGCATATACAGTATTCCTGCAAGGGGGGCTTTATCGCTGAAAGCTCCGGTGAGCTTGCGTCGGTTTGATTTTGTGTCATAAGCCTTTGTTTCGATCTTGGATATCTTTCCGTTTTCAAATACATAAATCAGGCTTCCTTCAAAGTTACATGGCAGGAACATGAATATTGGCACCTCATCTGCGTCCATTCCCAGCTTTTGTGGAAGATAGTCGCCAAGTACACTTGCCTTGCTGTCGTCAAACTCATGAAGCTTTGCTTTATATGCCTGGGCTTTATTGGTAAGGAATATGATTTCCTGTCGGTTGCCGCCGGCCAGAGTCATTTTAAGCGCATCGCCGTCCTTGAACTTATGCTCTCCCCCCATTCTCAGCGAAAGAGGCGTTATTTTCTTAAAATACCCCTCATTTGAAAGAAAGATGTTGACTGGATAGTCTTCAATGCTTTCACTTTCATCGTAATGCTCCACTTCGTGCTCGAATATTATGGACGTCTTGCGGCTTGTGGGGTATTTTTTGATGATACGCTCAAGCTCTTCAATAATGATATCCCGTATCTTGCCGCCGTCACCTAAAACGCCTTTAAGGCGGCGGATATCCTTTTCGAGGTCCTCGACTTCCTTTAGGCGGTTTAAAATATGTTCCTTATTTATGTTGCGGAGCTTTATTTCTGCTATGAACTCGGCCTGATCCTCGTCTATTCCGAAGCCGATCATAAGGTTGGGCACAACCTCGGAGTCTTCATCGGTCTCGCGGATTATGGCGATAGCCCTGTCGATATCGAGCAGTATTTTCTTGAGGCCAAGGAGAAGATGCAGCTTTGCCTCTTTTTTTGAAAGGTCGAAGTGTATACGTCTTTTAATGCACTCTGTGCGCCAAGCGCTCCATTCATTGAGAATTTCACGGATTCCCATTACTCTGGGGGTTCCGCCTATAAGTATATTGAAATTGCAGGAAAAGCTGTCCATAAGAGGAGTCATCTTCATTAGCTTCTGCATAAGCTTTTCGTGATCAACGCCTGACTTTACGTCTATGGCTAACTTAAGGCCGTTTAAGCCTGTTTCGTCCCTTACATCAGATACTTCCTTGAGCTTTCCAGCCTTTATGAGCTCTGTCATCTTGTCGATAATAGCTTCGACAGTAGTTGTATATGGTATTTGAGTGACCTCTATTATACGTTCTTTTTTAAGCCAGCTCCAAACTGATCTTACCTTAAAAGATCCGCGGCCATTTTCGTAGATTTCTGTCATCTGGCTGCGGTTGAGGATCAGCTCACCACCTGTAGGAAAATCAGGAGCGGGCAGGGTTGAGAGAATGTCATGGTCGGGGTTTTTTAGCAGTTCTATGGTTGTGCGACAAACCTCGTTAAGGTCAAAACCGCATATGTTGCAGGCCATGCCAACTGCTATTCCGAGATTGGGGTTGACGAGTATGTTGGGAAAAGCGGTTGGCAGAAGGGTAGGCTCTTTTACCTTGCCGTCATAGTTATCAACAAAGTCTACTGCGTCATTGTCTATATCTGAGAAAATCTCTGAGCAGACCTTGTCGAGCTTGACTTCTGTGTACCTAGGCGCAGCATACTCCATATCGCGGGAGTATACCTTGCCGAAGTTTCCTTTTGATTCCACAAAAGGAACCAGAAGGGACTCGTTGCCCCTTGTAAGGCGCACCATTGTCTCGTATATAGCAGCATCTCCATGGGGATTCAGTTTCATGGTTTGCCCCACGACATTAGCTGACTTTGTAAGGCTGCCACCTAAAAGCCCCATTTTGTACATTGTAAAGAGCAGCTTACGGTGTGATGGCTTGAAGCCATCTATTTCTGGCAGAGCCCTTGATACAATTACACTCATGACGTACGGCATGTAATTTGTCTCAAGGGTGTCTGTGATTTGCTGCTCAACAAAATATTTCTTGCTCATGGTCTTCTCCTAACTGATATCGGCCATATCGAGGTATTTGTACCCGTATTCCGAAATAAAGTCCTTTCTGCCGGAAAGGTTGTCCCCTAAAAGCACATCGAACATCCGGAAGGTATCTTCGGCGTCAGAGGGCAGTACACGTATAAGACGCCGTGTTTCAGGATTCATTGTTGTCTCCCACATCATGTCGGGCTCGTTTTCGCCAAGCCCTTTGGAACGCATTATGTCGTATTTTTTGCCGTCCAGCTTTTTGGTTATCTCATCCCGCTCTTTCTCAGTATAGGCAAAGTATGACTTGCCCTTGCATACGATCTCGAATAGGGGGCTTTCGGCAATATAGACATAGCCATCCTCAATAAGCCGAGGAGTAAGGCGATAGAGCATCGTAAGAAGCAGGGCGCGTATCTGAAAACCATCAACATCGGCATCTGTGCAGAGGATTATCTTGTTCCACCTAAGATTTTCAATGTCAAAGGTGGTCATCTCTTTGTTCTTGTTCTTTATCTCTGCACCGCATCCGAGAACCTTTATAAGGTCTGTTATTATCTCGCTTTTGAAGATTTTGTCGTAGTCAGCTTTGAGGCAGTTAAGTATCTTGCCTCTTATAGGCATTATAGCCTGAAAGTCCGGGTCACGGCCTTGTTTACACGAGCCGAGAGCTGAGTTGCCTTCTACTATATATATTTCTCTTCGGCCCAAGTCCTTTGTACGGCAGTCGGCGAAACGCTGAACACGGTTGGTGACATCCATCCCTCCGGAAAGCTTTTTCTTTAGGTTGAGGCGTGTTTTCTCGGCTTGTTCTCGGGAGCGCTTGTTTATAAGCACCTGCTCGCAGATCTTGTCTGCCTCTTGTCTGTTTTCTATGAAATATACTTCAAGTGTTGAACGGATAAAGTCTGTCATCATGTCCTGTATGAACTTGTTGGTAATAGATTTTTTTGTCTGGTTTTCGTAGGAGGTATAGGTTGAAAATCCGTTTGTTATCAGTATAAGGCTGTCTGAAATATCATTGAAGCGGATCTTACTTTCGCTTTTTTGATACTTATTGCTTTGTCTGATGTATCCGTCTATAGCCGATACGAATGCTGAGCGGACGGCTTTGTCCGGGGCACCTCCATATTCAAGAAAAGATGAGTTGTGATAATACTCGATAAGCGGGTTCACGTTGCAGAAGCAAAAAGCCGTTTCTACCTTTACCCGGTAGTCAGGCTTGTCTTCACGGTCACGTCCGCTTTTTTCTGTCTTTGCATACTGTACTGAGGTCAAGGCGTCAAGCCCGGACAGCTCTGTTACATAGTCTACAATTCCGTTCTGGTAGCAGAATTCCTGCTCTTCAAACTTTCCGCGGGATACTTCTGTTATGAGTAGGAACTTAAGTCCTGGGTTTACTATGGCTTGCTTTTTTATTGTATCGGAAAAATACTCGTTTGGTATGCTTATATCTGTAAATACGTCTATATCGGGAAGAAAACGCTGGATTGTGCCTGTACGTTTTCCCGAGTAAGGCTCTTTGACTAGCTTATCTTTGCCAAGGGTCAAGTTTTCGCCCTGCTCGAAGTGGAGAGAGTATTTAAAGCCATCACGGTAAGATGTAACGTCCATATATTTTGAGGCGTACTGGGTAGCGCAAGCGCCAAGGCCATTTAAGCCAAGGGAAAACTCATAGCTTTCTCCCTCGTTGTTCTGGTATTTTCCCCCTGCGTAAAGCTCACAATAGACCAGTTCCCAGTTGAAGCGGCCTTCTTTTTCGTTATAGTCTAGGGGAATCCCTCTACCGAAGTCTTCAACTTCTATGGATTTATCAAGGTATAGCGTGACATGTATGCGGTCTCCAAAGCCCTCTCTGGCTTCGTCGATGGAGTTGGAAAGAATCTCAAAAAAAGCGTGCTCACAGCCCTCGACAGAATCGGAGCCGAAAATTACGCCGGGCCGCTTACGCACGCGGTCAGCGCCCTTGAGCGACGATATGCTGTCATTGCCATATGACGGTTTAATTGTCCTGGCCATTAAAAAGCAGACCTCCGTATATTTAGAATTGGTTCTGACTGTGTAATTGGGGTAATAATTGGAAACAATATATAGTATAAATTATAAACATGCTAACATGCTGTTTTGGAGGGAATTATGCAGATCTCGGGAAAAAGGAAAAAAGACGTTATAAGCCCTGAAGACCGGCTGCTCCTAGCAGAGCTCTTTCAAACCAAAAACGAGCTCGACGGCGTAAGGCAAAAGTTCGAGTATGTCACTGAGCCGGAAATGGTGGCGTCATGTATTTATGAGATGAGGTCAGTTCAGGAGAGATATTCTTATCTTTTAGGCAAGGTAAGAGCCAAAGATATAAGCCTTAAAGACAGGGGGAATATTGTGTGGAAAGAATGATACTCTGCGTTGGGGCCGCGCTTGCGCTGTGGGCGGTGATACGGCTGTTCTCCGCCCCCATAAAGCTTGGGCTCAAGCTGATTATCAATACGCTTCTCGGCTTTGCGTTCCTGCTGGTTTTTAATCTTGTTGCAGTACATATGGGAATAAGCCTGGGAATAAACGCGATAAACGCTTTTATCCTGGCCCTTTTCGGCCCGGCCGGCCTTGTTATGCTCTTATTCCTCAGGTGGACTGCCCTCTGAGCTCCCTCGAGGATCCTTTGGCCCCCATCCCGCAAGGGGATACCGCTGCATGGCCCCGAAAACATGAAGCCGAAGGTCATGATAGTCTGTCTCCAGGCCTTTGATAAGGTTTTTTATATCCTCACGCTTTGTGGTCTTGTCAACAGGACATCCGCTTTTGCATATAGGCAGATTTTGTCTTTTGACAAAATTGATTATCTCACGCTCGGTCATATAAAGCATCGGGCGAATGACGGTAAGGTCGGTTCTGTCAAGGTAGGTGACAGGCAGAAAACAGCTTATGCGGCCTTCATAGAAAAGAGAGAGCATAAATGTTTCTACGGCGTCATCGAAATGATGCCCAAGGGCTACCTTGTTGCAGCCAAGCTCCTTTGCTGCATCATTCAGCGATCCACGCCTCATTTTTGCGCATAAAGCACAGGGATTTTTCTCCTGACGGATATCAAATATCACTTGTTTTATCTTGGTAGCCTTGACAGTATAGGGAACATGGATCTCATCACAAAGCCGCGCGATGGGGGAAAAATCACTGTTCTCATATCCCATATCGAGGGTGATTGCCTCAAGCTCGTATTTTATTGGATAAAAACGCCGCAGTTCCGCAAGTGTTTGAAGAAGGGTAATGGAATCTTTCCCTCCTGATACTCCGATTGCTATTCTGTCGCCATCTTGTATCATCTGGTATTCATCTATGCACCGTCTGAGGTGCGATAACATTTTTTGCATATATTTGCTCCTGATAGTCAACGTACAGATTATAATAGCATAATTTAATTTGTTTGGCAAACATATAAAACATATGTTTGCATTGGCGGAAACTTTTGAACAGATCAAAAATCCCCGTGCGTTAGAATTAGCTTCTTTCTAACGTGCGGGGATTTTTGCAGGGTCCCTGCTGTGGCGGGCATTTGATCTGGAACTTTTCCAAAAGTTATATGCCAGAAAAATATTCTGTAAATGTCTTACGCAAGTTTATTTTATATGTCCTGCTGCTATAAACTTATTGTAGGCATCTATGCTTATTTGGGTGCGCCTGTTGATGATTCGAAGAAAACCGTCTTCACAAAGCTCATTTATAAGCTTGCTGATCGTAACTCTTGCGCTTCCAACTATAGCGGCGAGCTCATTATGTGTCAGCTTGCCGTTAAGAAAATACCATTTACCATCGTCCGAAAGCTTTGAAGTATCGGTCTGTGAGCAGTAAATGCGCATTAGCCTTGTTTTGCAGGAGTTAAACGAGAGATTGTCAATCTCTTCGATCATGTACTGATTTACCATGCATACAAAAGATATAATAGTGGCCGCAAAGCCTGTATTTTCATTTAAAAGTTTAAGATAATTTTCGCGAGATATTTTATACACTATGGTTTTTTCGTTAGCGACAACCATCATATCCGAGCCATGCAGTTTATCGGGCGCAAGGTTGCCGAAGATAGCTCCGGTTGAAAGCTGATAAATAAGCTTTTCGTTGCTGCCATCCGAGATAAAGTGAGATGTTTTACCGGACTTGATATAATAAATTCCGGAAAGGCTATCCGTAAGGTTAAAAATAACCTGTTTTGCAGAAAACTCTAGTGTTTCTGCAAAAGGAGCAACAAGTCTTTCAATTGTCTCCGACTCATCAAGATTGGTAAGCGGAAGCGATAAAGAATATGAATAACTGTTCATGGGATTACCTCTCCTAAACAAAAATTATAGCATTTTGACTACATATCTTAAATTATAAATATATATTATCATCTAAAATGATAAATGGCAACAATAATTATGAAAATTTTATTAAAATTAATTAAAAAATTATTGTTGATCTTGAATATTTTAGCTTAGGCCAAAATTATCAAATTTGAATTTATAAGGGTTTTTAAGTAGCATATATCTCCACACTAATACCAGAGCACTAAAGTACTCTATGGATATTTTTATTGCCTCAATCAATAAAAACAAAGTATTATACTGCCAGCACTACACAAAACAAAGGCATTAAAGAATATGAACAAGATAGAGTATGAATGCAGTTTTTCAAAAGAAATGTTGACAGGCTTTGTCCCATTAGAATATTATAATAAATAAGACGTAATAAAGCAGGATGTCGTCAAAAAGAATATTAACAAATGAGGTGACAGTATGTTCAAGCCACAGGGTTCATGGGTAGCTATGCCAACGCCATTTACGGCCGATAATAAGATAGATTTTAACGGCTATGAGGTCCTTATTGAAAGGCAAATCAAATATGGCACATCAGAGCTTTTTGTCCTTGGTTCAGCGGGGGAGACAACGCTTTTGACGCTTGAGGAAAAGCAGAGCATAGTCAAAGAGGTCATAAAAATGACAAAAGGCAGAATACCTGTGTTCTTCAATGCATCTGCTTTGACAACAGAGGGCTCTGTGGAATTTGCAAAGTTCTGTCAGGATGAGGGAGCCGACGGTGTCATCTTTACGGTGCCCACATACGTGCTGATTCCCCAGAATGCGGTGTTTGCGCATCTTGATACATGCATGAGTGCCATAAGCATTCCATGCGGAGTCTATAATAATCCCTCAAGGCTGGGCGTCAATGTTGAGCCTGAGACCATCATCAAGCTTTCTGCGCTCCATGATAATTTTGTTGTAGATAAAGAGGCTATGCCTAACGTAAGCCAGCTTGTTAAGGTTCAGAGGGCTTGCGGCGGTAAAGTAAACATTATGTGCTGTGACTTCCCAAAATACTCGATAGTTATACCTACGCTGGCAGTAGGAGGAACAGGCACTGCCAATATTGGAGGCAATATCATCCCGGAAGAGGCCGCGCTTTATTCAAGACCCTGGACCAGTATGGAGATAATGGAACAGTGCCGCAGCGAGTATTTCAAATGGTTCCCCCTTCTTGAGGCGCTTTATCAGCTTTCAAATCCAATAGTAATAAAAGCAGCACTTAAGATTCTTGGTCTTCCCGGCGGTGGTCTTCGCAAACCATATCTAGAGTATGCCGGCCCTCATTACGATGCACTTGAAAAAATGCTCAATGAGATGGGCGTTGTTGAAAAATACGGCAAAAATAAGTAAGAATTACTGTTAAAGGCGTATCAGTGGATCGCTTATTTAGGTTGATATCATTATATATATATAAAACAGGCTCAGTTGAGCCTGTTTTACTATTTGCAGCTAAATACAGATAAAAAGAACTTTTAAAGTCAAAAATAAAAGTGAATTCGGCTTTGAGAAAACAAGAGAAAAACGAAGAAAACAGGAGATAATCAAAGAACTTAAAATGTAAATGAAAATTCTTGAAAAAAGTTGTTGACACGCCACCTCACTGTGGATATAATAAAAAAGCTGAAATCAATAATATTCATTATAAACGGAGGAAATATCATGTCCACATTCATGGCAAAAAATGAAACCATTCAGCGCAAATGGTATGTCATTGATGCTGCTGACAAGCCTATGGGCAGAACGGCAGTTATTGCCGCTTCGATTCTCAAAGGTAAGCATAAGGTCGATTATACTCCCCATGCAGATTGCGGAGATTTTGTAATCATCATCAATGCCGAAAAGGCTGTTTTGACAGGCAAAAAGCTTTCTCAAAAGTATTACCGCACACATTCCGGATATGCCGGAGGGCTTAAGGAAACACAGTATTCCCGTCTTATGGCTCAGAAGCCCCAGCTGGCTATGAGGCTGGCCGTCAGAGGCATGCTCCCCAGAAACTCAGTGGGACGCTGGTCGCTTGGCAGGCTTAAGATTTATGTCGGAGCAGAGCACAAGCAGCAGGCCCAAAACCCCGAGTTTTGGACAGCTGAATAAGGGAGGTAACAGAGAATGTACACACCTAAGAAAGCATATTTTTATGGAACAGGAAGAAGAAAGAGCTCTGTTGCCAGGGTAAAACTTATTCCTAACGGAACAGGCGCAGCTACGATCAACAACAGAACGCTTGATAACTATTTTGGCCTTGAGACGCTTAAGTACATCGTTAAGCAGCCCCTTGAGCTTTTCGGTCTTACAGAGAAGTTTGATATCGAAGTAAAGGTCACAGGCGGCGGGTTTACTGGCCAGGCCGGAGCTATCCGCCTCGGCATTTCCAAAGCTCTGCTTCAGGCTGATGCAGAGTATAGGCCCCAGCTTAAGAAGGCCGGCTTCCTTACACGTGACTCCAGAATGAAGGAACGTAAAAAATACGGCCTCAAGGCAGCCCGTAAGGCTCCTCAGTTCTCAAAGAGATAATCTGCAAGAAATTCGATTATACAAAAATTATTGTACGATATCAGATCATACACAAGAGGCTCGATGCTATTCAATGGTGTCGGGCCTCTTCTTATTAGCTATATACATTTTAAATCAAACATTTTGTATACTTAACAATAAAAATGTGTTAGCCTAATCTATATAATTCCATAAATTAAAAAACAGGAACGAGGCGTTTGTAGTGGATTATGAATCTGAGGAAATATTTAAAAAAGAATTACTCGATTGCATACTACCAGCTATTCTAGCAACATTATATCAGCAAGGAAAAGTAACAGAAAATATGGACATGAACACACTTCGTAAAAAGATTTCAGAAAATGTAAATGAAAAATTTATTGGTTCACTTACTACTGCTGTTATTATAAGTGATCAATTTAAAAATGCCATTATAGATGAATTCCAGCTAGGACGTTGTGAGGTAGCAACTAGTTTAACCGGAGTTTATATTGAACAAATTACTAATGAATTTTATCAGAGTATATTACAAAACAAGCATGGATTTTCTCTTAAAAATTATAATGATTGTATGAAAAGCATAACAATTGAAGGTAAGTTAACATGGTTATTTCAACTATCAACTTCAAGTGAAGTAGACTATGGTCTTATAGCCAAGGTAAAGAAAATATATTCAATCAGAAATAAAATTGTACATTATAAACCTAAAACAGAAACGTTTGATGATTGGAATAATAATGATTCGGACGTGGATCGTCCAGATTTGGATGCCAATGAATTAATACATGTTTTAGAAGAATTGAAAAGCATTTACGATAAAACACTTGAAAAAGTGTTTCCATCGATTGGAATTGGGAAAGAATTATATAAGAAATTGGACTAAACGTTGATATTTTATTGTCGCAGATTTGTCGCAACTGCTTATGAGAGATATTGACGCATACATAAGATATAGGATAATATTGGGGGCAGGTGTATAAGATATCAGCTGATATTGGTTGATATTGGCTTGTACCAATGTAACTTCAAGCTGACATGAAACCTCCAAGAGATAATTTGTACGACATTCAGCGATATCGTATGGTATCGCACAGTATTCGATTATACAAAGAGGCCCGGCGCAAACAGCGTCGGGCCTTGTTTCAATCAAAGATTGGGATGATATTTCATCTTCTAATGCTTTAATATAACACTGTGTGATTTATCTTGACAATTGATAAAACGAGCTATATCATCTGTATGAATAGTATTAATACAGATGATATAGCAGATACTTATCGTATATTGCATACTATTATAAGTATGCGAGTTCGGCTCAATTTTTCAGAAGGTGAGAATAATTGAAATGAATGAGTTGCTGTTGATAGCTTTTGAATGCTTAACAGTCATACTGCCTTTTCTAACTATATTTGTGATCTTAAACTGCATTTACAAACGTAAGAAAATTCTGCAAACAAAAATACGGTTCTTAATGCTTTCGATATTCGCAGTTTACATTTTTGCTGTTTTTTATGTTACGGGTGTAGGGACCATATTTGATTTGCTGCGATATGGAATTGATATCAAGGCAGATCAGATCAATTTGTTGCCATTTTCACAAGACATTGATGTTGTCGCATATCTTCTCAATGTACTATTGTTTTTACTATTTGGCATTCTTTTGCCTTTTATCTGGCCTAATATGAACGGATTAAAATGCACTGTGTATTCTGGCATTTCCATTTCATTGTTAATTGAGATTAGCCAGCTATTAAACAATAGACGCACAGATATTGATGATTTATTATTGAATACTCTTGGGTCACTCATTGGCTATTTGTTATTTATGATGTTCGCCCATAGTACAAAAAGGACTATACAACCTGTAAATTACTTTAAATATGAACCGGCTATTTACATTCTAGCAATGTTTATTGGTCATTTTTTGATGTTCAATGAATTTGGCTTGGCAAAAATTCTTTATGACTTTTAAAGTGATTAATAATAACGTTTATCAATAATAGTTGTCGCATGGCCAGCTGGTATAAATGCCCATGATGCGCAAACGCAAGCTACTTGTTGTCGCAAATTTGTAGCAACAAGGATATGGATGATATTCAACAGTACATTAAGATATTAGACGATATTGCATGGCTAAAAGAAATTGGACGATATTTGAAGCTTTTGACTAATACCCAAGCATTTCCATGATAGCATGAAATCTCCAAGAGATAAGACGATATTCAACGATATTCAATCATACACAAGAGGCTCGACGCTGTAAATGCGTCGGGCCTTTTTATTCTATAGATGCATGATGGTCCTAGCCTTCATATCGTTTTATGATATAATAAGATATAAGTGGGTGATTGATTTGGACTTAACTAAGATAATTTTAAAATTGTAATATAGTATGGATCTTGAGTTTGATCAAAGAAAAGCTGTGTTTAAAGAGTTCAAAACGATTCTAAATAAAGAAACATCTACAAATCCATCAAATATCCAAGCCTTTTGACTCAACGCAATGGTTACTTTTGAGTTGCGCGAGATACCGAAGCTTCGCTTTCGATATCGTTATGAACTCAATTACTGATCTGAAGCAACAAAAGTTATATTCGCTATGGGTTAATAGTTTTTTGATCTAAACGAAATTGCTTTTTATAAAGAATGGAATGCTCAATCAAAAGAAACACTGCTGTCAGAGCTTCAAGATACAAACAGGGAATTAGGAGTATGAGGCCTTTTGCCAGGGGGATAAACACAAGGTCAAAGTAGAAAAAGACTGCGAATCATTTTTGAATGGCAAAAAATATAACCTGTTGTTAACTGAACGATTAAAAGAGTATGGTAAGGATTTATTTGATTAAGTATGATGTTGGTATTAGTGCTTAAAAAATAATGAAACATTAAGTAACATTAATTGATACAAAATGGGCTCGGCGAGGGTAAAAGGTGCCGGGCCTTTTAATACTTACTTTGCTTGTAAATAGTGGTTTCTGAAAGCGTTTTGCGTTATACTTAATAAGTAATTACTATTTTAAGGGGTGTTGAAATGATCAGAGAAATACTTTTGCTTGGTGATCCTAAGCTGTATGAAACAAGTGCTTCTGTTGCAAAAACAGAGATTGGTTTTATTGAAAATACTGTAATTGATTTACACGATACTCTAATCGAATATCGCCGCAAGTATGGCGCAGGGCGTGCAATCGCAGCCCCCCAGATTGGCGTACAACAGAGACTGCTGTATATGTTTATAGACAAACCCGTGGTTTTTATAAATCCAACTATTACTTATTATGATAATGAGCTAATGGAAGTTATGGATGATTGCATGTCATTTCCCGGGCTTCTTGTTAAAGTAAATAGGCATAGAAGATGCAAAATAGAATACCTGGATATGGATTGGAAAACAAATGAAATGGAACTCGATGGCGATTTATCTGAATTGCTGCAGCATGAGTACGATCATTTGAACGGCGTCCTGGCCACCATGAGAGCTGTGGACAATAAATCCTTGTTCATAAAGATATGTTAATTTTTTTACTATAATAAGGGCGATATCAAGTGAAAACGCTTTTACAAAAGATAATATTTGATATGATCATATTGGATTGGGGAATATGCTGTCCAACCGTGATTACAAATTTCATTTAAGCAGTTTTTTAAAGAGCAGTATTTTAAGTTTTACCTGTGCAGTGTTATGCTCTGTTTATTTCCGCTCTTAATTAGCTTATTTGGTGATTTGGTGCGGATAAAAAGGCAGCAGTATTTTTATATATTGCGCAAGACGATTAAAGTTAAAATATCTAATTTGCGCTGAAATAGACATAATGAGCTTGAATAGATGCTTTCCTTTAATGGGAAGTATTTTTTTAATATCACATTTATCAGGTGATATCTGTAAGCACAGCATGTTCGCGTGTTGCGATTTTGCTGTGCTTATATTTGTGGAAAGAGGGAGGTTTTATTGTCTTTATAAAGAATTGCTGAGTGGGATATAGAAAATCAGAGTGGTCATTTAAAGAAGATAATTTATATATTTAATGCTAGTTTCCATTTCAGAGGGGATTATAAGAAAAAGTAATTATTTGAGCATGTTTAATCCAAAAATTCAATTAATCATGCAAATCAATGTATTTTTATTTACTTTTATAATCTATGGTGATATCCTGTCTAAGGATTATATATATGTTTTTATTTAGACATAAAACGGACAGGAGAAAGATATGAACTGGGATACTGATGTCGTAAAAAAGGCTTATGCTTGTTTGCAGCTTGAGCGGCGTATGGTAGGGGTGAAGCTGATTTATAATCAGGCGGAATACGAATCTCTTCCGTGCATTGAGCCTAAAACCCCGTTATATTACTGCCAGGCTGTACATGCAGCTGCATCTGGTCATTCCATCAAGCTTACAAAAGAAACATCCGGCTGCCCCGGCTCTTCACGTGCGCTGGGATTCACGCTGCCGGCAGAGAATTATTATACGGGCGCAGCCGGGGAGAATCTTGGGCTTTATGCAGACAGAGAGGTGGCGAGACAGGTAGCATCAGATTTGGCTATTTGTACAAGGCCGCTTTTGGGCATTGCAATTCGTCCGCTGGAAGAGTTTGATACTGCGCCTGATGTTGTTTTGGTCTTTGTGAATACGCGCGAGGCTATGCGTATTTTACAGGGCTATACCTGCGTATATGGGCTTTCTGATTCCTTTTGCATGAGCGGAAATCAGGCCGTGTGTGTGGAATGTACGACTTATCCGTTTCTCAGGCAGCGGATCAATTTATCAATGTTTTGCGCGGGTACACGCCACAAGGCCCAGTGGAATGACGGCGAAGCAGCTTTCGGTATCCCCGCGGCGATGTTTTCCGGTGTAGTTCAGGGCCTGGAATATACGGTTAATGCGATTGAGCGCAACAAGCGTAAGGCAGAAATCGAACAAACGCTGGACAGCGCAGGGCTTCTTGATTTTGAGATTGAGTTTGGACATACATATTTCTTGAAAAACGATGTCTCTCCGAGGATATAGTGCGATGAAGAAAAGCAAAAAAAACCTTATACGAAGGCGTAACGCATCAATCTCTTTTATCAGATGCTTACTGGTTCTTACCTTTCTGGGGTTCTGGGAAGTGTATGCGAGGTCTGGTGCTTACAACACCTTTTATACTAGCTATCCAAGCGAAATATTGCGTGATTTATATGAGTTCCTAGTAAGCGGAGAGCTTGCACATCATGCGCTGATCACTATTCGCGAGGCCCTTTTAGGCCTGTTTATCGGCGCATCTGTCGGCGTGGGGCTGGGGGTATTGTTCAGCCAATTCAGTTTTCTTGGCAGGATTATTACTCCGATTATAACTGCATTGTCAGGTATCCCTCAGCTGACACTTTCTCCGTTATATATCCTTTGGTTTGGATTCGGGCTAAAATCAAAGGTCATTCTGGCAGCTCTTATGGTGTTTTTCGGAGTTTTCGGCGCGACTTATAATGCCATTAAAAACCTGGACCAGCGTTGGATTGAGGCCGCGTATCTACTTGGAGCTGGATCACTTGATACACTTATAAGGGTCGTCATTCCGGCCAGCACCCCATGGATCCTTTCCGGCATACGCAGCGGGATCGGGGCGTGTATGGTGGGCGCGATTATGGGCGAATACATGGGTGCCAGCGGCGGATTTGGCTGGATGATTTCTTTTGCCGCTTCCTATTTCAATCTCAAACGAGTGCTGTCGTGTATTTTATTGTTGTTGCTCTTCAATCTTACACTTAACTGGGTTCTAAACCGTTTGGAGGGACGCTTGTTAAACTGGAGACAGGAAACCAAGCTCTCGCTTCAGTCGGTAGAATAAAACGATTTTGAAAGGATATCTTCTATGAAAAAAGCACTTATCTTTCTCCTGACGGTACTAACCGTCTTCACGCTCTTTGCCGGATGCGCCGGCAAGGATGGAACATCTGATGTCAACACCAAACCTGGGTCGACAAATGATACTCAACAGCATGATGCCGAAAGCGACCAGCCTGGCAAGCTCTCAGAGCTTACTAAGGTTACTGTATCGGAGTTCCGCGGTATTTCCTGGGCGCCTATGTATATTGCTTATCAGCTTGGATATTACAAAGATGTAAATCTTGATGTAGAACTGTTGAAGATCGACGATGGGCCTAACTGCTTCCGCGGCATGCATGCCGGCGAGTCAGACTTCTGTATTCTCTCTCAGGAAGTTGCGCTTAAAGCCCAGGAGCAGGGAATGCGTTCTACTTTTATTACTACCATGCTTGATACGAGATACTATGCCTTTGCCGCAACCTCAGATATAAAATCGGTGGCTGACCTTAAGGGCAAGACTGTTTTCGCAAGCACTCCCGGCTCGGCGCCGTATACCTTCTGCGTGGCCGTCATGGAGGAGGCAGGGCTTAAGATAGGTGAGGATGTCACGCTTGTGACTATGGACAAGGGAGCTGTAGTAGCCGCGTTGAGTAAGGGCGAGGTTCAGGCCGCGTTTATCAATGCCGATAACTTTAAGGAAGCAGATAATGTTGAGGGGCTGCACTATTTGGTAGATACCCGCAAAGCCGAAGATGCCTCTAATTATCTCAATAGCGATACCTTCCCCGCGGAAGTAATTCTTTGCACAGAGAAGTTTAAAAATGACAATCCAGAAGTGGTGCAGGCATTTGTTAACGCAACGTGCAGAGGCCTTACATGGCTGCAGGAGAACAAATCTGAAGATGCTGCAAATACTATCGCAGATCTGTTCTCGGGTATGAAGAAGGAAGTTATCGCAGAGAAAATAGATATCATGAAGGGCGCTTTCAGCAAAACCGGATATATATCTCAAGAGGGTGAAGCTGCTGTTCTCGATTTCAGTATGCGCGCAGGCATCATCACAAAGGAGATACCTTATGCTGATATCGTTGATATGAGCTTTGTTAAAAACGCTATGGACGCAGGCCTTGTTCCTCAAAATAAGTAATATAATGTTTCCCTCTGAAACGTATAAAGGTGGCAGCTATGAGTTATATCGAGCTTAGACAGATATGCAAAAGTTATGACGATTCTCAAATGATCCTCAAGCAGGTCAGCTTATCAATAGAAAAGGGAGAATTCGTAACGCTTCTCGGCTCGTCAGGCTGCGGAAAGACAACTTTGCTGAGAAGTATTGCGGGGCTTGAGACCGTCGATGAGGGAGAGATACTGATTGACGGAGTTGATGTAACTCATCTTAACCCCCGGCAGCGAAATCTCGCAATGATTTTTCAGCAGCATAGCCTGTTTCCCACAATGACGGTTCAGGAAAATGTTGCTTTTGGCCTTAAGATGAAAAAGATCCCCAGGCCGCAGATATATCAGCGCGTGCAGGATACGCTGGAGCTTGTTGATTTGAGCGGCAGCGAAAAGAAATATCCCTCTCAGCTTTCCGGCGGCGAGCAGCAGCGTGTTGCGCTGGCAAGGTGCATTGTCACTAACCCCAAGGTATTGCTTTTGGACGAGCCTTTCAGCGCGATCGATGCAAAACTGCGCAGGGCGCTGCAGATAAAGATCAAGGAGATACATACTGAGCTTGGGATAACAAGTATCTTTGTGACGCATGACCAGGAGGAGGCCATGCGGATGTCTGACCGCATCTATCTTATGAACGAAGGCAGGATAGAGCAATCCGACACTCCGATGAACTTATATCTTCATCCTGTAAGCAGCTATGCGGCGGGCTTTATAGGACATTATAATATGATTCCAGCTTCGGCATGGAGCGCCTTGGTATCATGCCCTGATTGTGACGGATGGTATGCCGTCAGACCGGAGAATATTGAGATATCGGCAGTTCCAACGCAGCAAAAAGAAGACGCGTTTTTGCTGTCGGGGACGATACGTCAGGTTATCTATCAGGGAAATGTTGTGCGCTATACTGTCGAGCTTCCCGGATTTGAGCTGGATATCGATCAGCTTTACGAGGGGCAGAGGTCGTACGGCAGGGGCGAAATAATAAATATGAGCATCGACACTAAACGAGTAATCCATTACGCATAATAAAATATTTTCTGATCAGTGATATAAAAGCGCTCGGGCAATAAAGCCAGAGCGCTTTTGTTTTACGTCGTAAGATAAAAGTTAGAATGGAAAAATTATTATAAGAGCTCTTGGTACGGTTATTATTCAGGCTTTTTATTTGTATAAGTTGTGTATAAAGCTTGAAAACATCTGGTGAAGCGAGTATACTGTTAAGCGGTAAATAAATGGATTGGGGGATAGCTGGTTGAGAAAGAGTAGCACTGATTTAACTGAGGGCAATATTGTCCAGCTTGTAATTGCTTTTACTATTCCGATATTGGTGGGGCAGATTTTTCAGAATCTGTATAACAGTGTCGATGCCATAGTGGTTGGCAACTATGTAGGAACTACAGCCCTTGCTGCCGTGAGTTCGAGCGCTGATATAGCTCAGCTTTTAGTTGGATTTTTTACAGGGCTTTCAACGGGCTGCGGAGTTCTTTTTGCAAGGTATTATGGGGCGAAGAATTTTGAAAAACTGCATGATTCCATACATACTGCTTTGACATTCGCTATTGCTTTAGGTTTGGTTATGGCGTTGTTGGGCATTATTTTTACTCCGTTTCTGCTGAATATCGTAGGGTGTCCTGATGATGTGTATGCCGAAGCGGCGATTTATTTAAGAATATATCTTGCGGGAATATTGTTTACTTCAATATATAATGTTGGCGCGGGCATTCTCACAGCAGTAGGCGATTCAAAAAATCCGTTTTACTATCTTGTGTTTGCAAGCTGTGTAAATGTCGTTCTTGATCTTGTATTTGTTATTTATTTCAAAATGGGCGTATCTGGCGTGGCCGTAGCTACGATTATATCACAGTTTGCCTCGGTATGTCTTATCTTTCGGCAGCTAATAAAAACAGATGATGTATATAAGCTTACGCTGTCAGACCTCAGGATCAATAAGGAGCTTGTGCTTGAAGTTATAGACTTGGGCCTTCCGGCGGCTATACAGTCAAGCCTTATTTCGATATCCAATCTGTTTGTCCAGAGATATATAAACGCTTTTGGCTCATCGGCCATGGCAGGGATAGGAGCAGCCAAAAAAATCGATAAGTTTGTCGGGCTGACATCACAGTCTATTGGTTTGGCGGTTACTACATTTGTAAGCCAGAATCACGGTGCTGGGAGGTTGGACAGAGCGTTTAAGGGGATTAAATACTGTCTTATCATTAATTTCATTATGATAGCCGTTCTCGGCATACCCGTATATTTTTTGGCCGACAAGGTTTTAAGAATATTCACCTCTGATTCTCAAGCCATAAGTTATGGCGTCTCAATGATAAAAGTAATGATGCCGCTTTACGGATTCCAGGCTCTGAATGCGCTTTATTCCGGCGCTTCCCGCGGATTCGGCAAATCGAGGAATGTCATGATACTCTCCATAATAGGCATGGTCGTTTGCAGGCAGCTATTCCTTGCCGTGTCTATGGGTATTAATTACAGCGTCACAAATGTATATTTAGGATATCCTGTTGGATGGGGTATGTCAGCTTTGCTTGTATATTTGTACTATTTGAAAGAGATAAAAAGTAAATATAAATATACTATGGCTGATGAACAATAGTTATTCGTATTTCTCTTTTGCATATAAAGTACAGAAGGCACTACAACCTTGTAGCATTTTACCTCTTCATAGAGCACAAGCCTTTTTTATAAATAATACATATAGCTTATAGTAAAAAAAGCAGATAAAGTACCAAAAAGCTGTTGCGGTTTCCCTTGATGCATGTTATAATGA
Organism: Clostridiaceae bacterium; assembly: GCA_034926865.1. GTDB lineage: Bacteria > Bacillota > Clostridia > Oscillospirales > Butyricicoccaceae > RGIG1902. The sequence goes on along the minus strand of JAYFQP010000008.1, from coordinate 7,788 downwards.
CGTGAATCAAGGGGGCAGCAATATATTGCGCCCTTATTGGAGGTATTTGATGATCGCAGTCTGCAGCGACGGCGTTGCTTATGATAAGCTTAAGCTGTCTTTCCTGAAGCGCCACAGAAAAAAAGGTGACGCGGAGCGGTTTTTGATCGAAAACAGCGCAAGGGGGGCAGAAGGCGATTTTTTAAACGGCGACTGGAAGCAGAAAGATTTCAAAAGACTTAATAGGATGGAACAAAATAATTCGTCAAATTTTTAACTCGTAAACTAAGGGGTAGTTTGCGAGTTTTTTAATTGCAAAAAAGGAGGTAAAAAAAGAATGGATCTATGTGACATAAGCTTTATAAAGGTACTTTTAGCCAAACATGGATTTTCATTTTCCAAAGGATTGGGGCAAAACTTCCTTTGCGACGCATCTGTCCCTCGCAGTATTGCCGAAAGCGCAGGCTTAGACCAGCAAACCGGCGTATTGGAAGTCGGCCCCGGAATAGGAACGCTTACGGTTGAGCTCTGCCAAAGGGCGGGCAAGGTTGTGGCCGTGGAGTTAGACAAGCGCCTGCCCGACGTTCTTAAGGACACGCTTGCGGATTTTGATAATGTGACGGTGGTATCAGCCGATATCCTGAAAACGGATATACCCGCTCTTGTCAAAGAGCATTTTGGGGAATGCAAGAGAGTTGTTGCATGCGCTAATTTGCCTTATTATATAACATCTCCGGCCGTAGCAGCTTTGATAGACAGCAAATGCTTTGAAACAGTGACCGTTATGGTGCAAAAAGAGGTGGCACTTCGCATTTGCGCCGAGCCGGGAACATCTGATTATGGCGCATTCACCCCGTATATAGCTTATAATGCGGCGGCATCAATAGTTCTTGAAGTTGGAAGAGAGAGTTTTATCCCATCTCCAAAGGTTGATTCTGCTGTGGTGAGACTGGATATGTACAGCGAACCGCCAGTTAAGCTTAAGGATGAAAAGATGTTTTTTTGCGTTATCAAGGCAGCTTTTGCGCAGCGCAGAAAAACACTTCTCAACTGCCTTGGGGCAGCATTTGGAGGGACAATGACTAAGGATGAGCTCAAATCCTGTATTGAGCAGTGTGGCCTTTCTCCGTCAGCAAGGGGAGAGACCCTTAATATCGCACAATTTGCCGCGCTTGCTGATCTTCTTGCCAGATAATTATTCTTTGAAGGAGAGTATTTTACTATTGGGCAGAAGAATGCAAAACGGCGTTGTCAATATATTATTGGAGGTATTGGTATGATGACAGAAAACAGACATGTCATCGAGTTTGTGAGGCAGTCTGAAAAACTGATGTGCCCTGACAAAGTTGTTTGGATCGATGGAAGCCGTGAACAGATCGAGGAGATAAGGGCATTGGGGTGCAAGACCGGTGAGATGGTAAAGCTGAATGAGGAGAAGCTTCCCGGATGTTATTATCACCGCAGCGCCATTAACGATGTCGCCAGAGTTGAATCCCGTACGTTTATCTGTACACCTACTAAAGCGGAAGCCGGAAATACTAATAATTGGATGGCCCCTGAAGACGCATATAAAATGTCTTATGATATCATGAGAGGGTCTATGAATGGCCGTGTAATGTATGTAATTCCGTATATCATGGGGGCTGCTGCTTCTCCGTTTGCCAAGGTGGGTATAGAGATAACCGATTCTATCTATGTAGTGCTAAGTATGAATATAATGACAAGAGTAGGCAAAATAGCTCTCGAGGTGCTTGGAGAAAGCGGAGATTTTGTTAAGGGTCTCCATAGCAAGGTAAATCTTGATGAGAATAACAGATATATTCTTCAATTCCCTCAGGACAATACGATTATTTCCTGCAATTCCGGTTACGGAGGGAATGTGCTTTTGGGCAAGAAGTGCTTTGCCCTCAGAATAGCCTCTTACCAGGGCCGTAAAGAGGGCTGGATGGCCGAGCATATGATGATTCTCGGAGTCGAGTTTCCAAATGGCGAGGTCAAGTATGTAGCTGGGGCATTCCCGTCTGCCTGCGGAAAGACAAATCTTGCCATGCTTATTCCACCTGAGTATTATGAAAAGAAGGGCTATAAGGTTTGGACGATCGGTGATGACATTGCGTGGATCAGAATAGGCAGCGACGGCAGGTTCTATGCCGTGAACCCCGAGGCTGGTTTCTTCGGCGTTGCCCCCGGCACAAGCAATAAATCTAACCCCAATGCGCTTGCGTCCACTATGAGGGATACAATATTCACTAATGTGGTTTATAAGCCTGAGGACGGGACTGTCTGGTGGGAGGGGTTAGATAAAAATCCTCCTGACAGCGCGAATGACTGGAAGGGTAACGCATGGGATCCGGCTAATGGTTCCAAGGGAGCGCATCCAAATTCCAGATTTACGTCTCCGGCAAGAAACTGTCCATGCATATCCTCAAAATGGGAAGATCCCAAAGGAGTTCCGCTCTCCGCAATCATCTTTGGCGGAAGAAGAGCGAAAACAGCTCCCCTTGTCTATCAGGCCAGGGACTGGAATCATGGCGTATTCGTAGGCTCGGCAATGGCTTCCGAGACAACCGCTGCTGCTACAGGGGCTGTTGGAGTAGTAAGGCGAGACCCAATGGCTATGCTGCCATTCTGCGGATATGATATGGGAGAATATTTCGAGCATTGGATAGAAATGGGCAAAAAAGCCTCCAATCCTCCTAAGATTTTTAATGTTAACTGGTTCAGGCTTAACGATAACGGCAAGTTTGTATGGCCCGGCTTTGGGGAAAACCTCAGGGTTCTGGAGTGGATACTGAGGCGCTGCGATGAAAGCGTGGATGCCGAAGAAACAGAGATTGGCTATCTGCCAAAGGCAGATGATATTTGTCTTGAGGGGCTTGACTACAATATCGATGATGCAGAGAAGTTCGACATTAACAGTTTAAGGTCTATACTCAAGGTAGAGAAAAAACTCTGGCTCGATGATGCGGAAAATCTTGAAGCTTTTTATAACAAGATTGGAGATACAGTTCCTCAGGAACTCAGGGACTGTCTTGAGAATCTTAAGGAAAGGCTTGGAGCATGCTGCATCTGCTTATAAGATGTTTTAACGGATTTTATTGATAAATATTGATTCTTATGATGATGTAAATTAAGGCGGGCCTTGGCTCGCCTTAATTTATTTTACTTTTAATCGTACGCTTGTACGATTTACTCGTTTGTGGTAGAATTGACTCATGAATGGAGGGATGTCATGGAACTTACAAAAAAGCAGGCGGCGAGATTTCTTCTTATGCACCATGGCCTTATAGGCAAAAGGCTGTATAAGGGCATGGAAGGCGTAATGCAGGTTTTTGACAGGCTTGGCAGCGTTCAGTATGATCCTGTGAACATATGCGGCAGAAATGCTGAGCTTGTGTTCTTGGCTAGGGTAGACGGATACGAGAGCACTCATTTATGGGACCTCCTTTATCGAGACAGAAGGCTTGTCGATTATTTTGATAAGTGTATGTGCATTATGCCGTCCTGTGATCTCCGTTATTTCCGCCGCACTATGGAGGCATACTCCATTTATGGCAGGAGCCGCGAGCAGGTGGAAGCAGTAATGCCGAGGGTGCTTCAGGCTGCTGCAGCAACGGAATATATTTCATCAAAGGACATCGGAGAGACGGAAAAGATAGATTGGCCATGGGGGAGGACATCGGCTGCCCGAGCTGCGGCCGAGCGTCTCTATTTCGAAGGCAGGCTCGCCGTCCATCATAAAGAGGGTGTTGTTCGTTATTATTCTCTTCCTGAGAAAATAGGGATGGATCGTCATCTCTGCGCGCATGACCCTAACATGACAGAGCACCAGTATTATAAATGGCAGGTGAGGCGTAGGATATATTCTATAGGGATGATGGAAAATCGCCCGGGAGACGGGTTTCTTGGAGTTCGCGGGTTGAAGGCCGCTGAGAGGCGCAGGGCTTTTGAGGAGCTTGAGGCGGAAGCTGCTATAATTCCAGTAGATATAGAATCTAAACGTTATTACATAGATAGCCGTGACAGCTTTCTTGCCGAAAAGGCTAAGGAGGATGGCTTAATAGTACCTCAAAGGTGTGAGCTTATAGCCCCGCTTGACAATATTATTTGGGATAGACGGCTTATCTCAGATATATTTGGCTTTAGCTATAAGTGGGAGATATATACTCCGATGGAACAGCGTAAATACAGCTGTTATGTGCTTCCGGTTATCTACAGAGACTCGTTTGCCGGAAGGATAGAGCCTGTGGCGGATAGAAAATCCGGAAGGCTGGAGGTAAGAAATTTTTGGCCTGAAAAGGGGTTCAGAGCAACAGAATCATTCAAAAAAGCCCTTGGAAAAAGCCTTGAAAGGCTGGCAGGACTAAACGGATGCAAAGAGGTTTACATAACATGCAATATTTAGCTATATATCTTGGAGCTATAAACATACTATCATTTATACTTTGCGGGGCTGATAAGCTCAAAGCTAAAAAGGGATGGTGGCGCGTGCCAGAAAGGACACTTTTTATAACGTCTGCCCTTGGCGGTTCTGTGGGCATGCTTTTGGGCATGAGTCTTTTCAGACATAAGACCAAGCATAGAAGCTTTACGATAGGTATTCCCACAATATTGGCTTTTCAGCTTTTGGCGGCGGCTTTGATTTTTATGAAATATGGGAGATGAATCTGTGAAAAGCGCCGATAAGAAAGCAAGCGGCGTATTGACTTTACATTTGGCTGTTTTGTTTTTTGGCCTTTCTGGGGTTATAGGAAAATGGGTGAATGTCCCTGCGGTTAGCGTTGCGTGGGGCAGATCTCTTTGTTCAAGTGTTATTCTTTTGGCTTTTATTAGAGCCAAAGGTGTCTCGCTGAAACTTTTGCTCAAAAGTGATTATATTTTAGCGCTGATAGGCGGAGTTATACTTGCGCTGCACTGGACGACATTTTTCTTATCCATAAAAACTTCATCTGTAGCGATAGGAACTATAACCTTTTCAGCTTTTCCGCTGTTTGTCACTTTTATTGAGCCACTGGTTTTTAGGGAAAGGCTTGAGAAGCGGGATGTCTTTCTTGCCGCAATGATGCTTGCCGGAGTTGCTGTAACGGTGCCCATGTCATCGATCGGGGGCCTGAGCGCCATAGGTGCGGCATGGGGTCTTGTATCGTCAGCAGCTTACGCCGCTCTTTCGCTTATCAATAGGTATCTGGCATCAAAATATAAAAGCGTCCAGATATGCTTCTATCAGCAGTTCTCAGCTGCAGTAGTGTTGCTACCGTTTGTTCTTCTGTCAAAAACGGTATGGCGTGCTTATGATATAGCAGGGGTTTTGGCAATTGGAATATTCTGCACAGCTTTGGCGTTTTCGCTTTTCGTAAGCGCGCAGCGGCATGTCAAAGCTAAAACGGCAGGTATAGTTTCCGGTATGGAAACTGTTTACGGAATAGTTTTTGCCTCGCTTTTGCTTGGAGAGAGGCCAGAAATCAGGGAACTTTTAGGCGGCGTTATAATATTAGCTTCGGCAATGGCTTCAACATTAAAAAAAGAACGATAAGATAAAAGAAAACAGCGCTTTCCTTTATGGGAAGCGCTGTTATTATATTCATGGTTAAGGCTATGCTTGTTAGGGCCGCATCTCTGCCCCGATGAAGCAGAAATCTATGCCAGAGGCATTTTTAAGGCCTGAAATAAGATCAGCAGGGATTTCAGGCGGTTCTTCAATATCTATCTCGTAGCAGGAAAAGCCGCAGGAATCTTTGTAGATAAGCTTATCAAGCGAAGATCGCTCTCCGCAGCATGGCGTAATTATTTTAAGCGAAGCAAATCCGTCCTCAGTGTAAAGCTCGTCCATAAGGCATGACCAGTCATCGCAATCGATATCAGCGCCGCATATGGGGCAAATGACATTCTCAAGGCTGTCGGCACAGTCAACAAACTGGGGCAGGGTGCAGCTGCCATCAGCTATTTTACATAGAGGGAATAGCCTGCGAATATATGACATTACCTTTTGGCGATTGGGTTCGTCTGGAATAAGATATGGGTCGGACGGGAAAAGTTTAAGTATTTTCATTTTATATCTATTTGGCAGGCAGCCATAGCTATAAGTGCATTTTGGTGGCTTTCCGGTGTTACGCCCGCACAGCATGAAGAATCCACTCTGATTTTGGCCTCAGGAAAGAAGGCTTTGAGCAATAGGGCATTTGATATCACGCAGATATCTGTGCATACGCCAATAAGTTCGATGTCAAGGGCGCTTGCCCCATATTTTTTATTTAAAACCTCAGCCAGCTTTTTTGAACCAAAGGTAGGCTTTTCAATGCACAACGCCCCAAGCTTTTGCTGCAACTTCCCAAGCTCAGGAGCAAGATTCCAGCCATCTGTATCCTTTATACAGTGAACAACAGGAAGATGCTTCCCCTCCTGGGTATCGAGATAGTTTTCGAAATGTGTATCTTTGGTGAAAATAACATCACCGTCAAAATCAGTTATCTTTTTTTCTGCAAGCGGAAGGATAGCTTCAGCTTCTTTTGTTCCAAGCGTACCAGTTATAAAATCATTCTGCATATCTATTACGATAAGAAGTTTATTCATTTTATATTCGCCTTTCATTGCTCCTGGTTTTTAATAACCTGTTTAAGGCTTTTTTCTGCCTTGATCCTTGAAATAAGAAACTCGTGTGAGCATCCGAGGCATTTCAGGCGAAAATCCATCCCCGTACGCATTACGAGGAATCGTTGCTCTCCGCAGGGGTGAGGTTTTTTCATAACGAGAATATCGCCTACGTTTATATCCATTATATCGTCCTCCTTGCCGTTCAAATCACCTGACGCTAATTTATTTTATCACATCCACGGCAAAATACAAGGTAACAAACTTGAGCAAATGGCATATATATCCTATATATTGCAAAAAGAAGGAGGAAATATATGCCTCAAGGAGATTACATGCCCGAGGGTATGCTTATCGACGGCGAGAAGAATAAAAGCTACACGCTCGGACATACAGGTATGATGAAAGCTATGGCTGACGGCGCGATACTTGAAGCCACAGCGGCAATGTGCGATTCAAAACACAACCTTATTATAGACTTTGGAGATATAAAAGGCATTATTCCAAGGGATGAGGCTGCCGTTGGGATAGAAAGCGGACGCGTACGTGATATCGCGATAATTTCCAAGGTTGGAAAACCTGTTTGTTTTAAGGTTATTGGCAGAGAAGACGATTGCTACATACTTTCACGCAAAAGGGCACAGCAGGAGGCGCTGGACTGGTTCATGGAGCATGTGGAGAACGGCGAGATTATCAGAAGCACCGTTACTCACCTTGAACCTTTCGGAGCATTTGTTGATATGGGCTGTGGAAATATTTCGCTTATAGGCATAGAGAATATATCGGTTTCCCGAATAGCCCATCCGGCTGACAGATTTTACACCGGACAGAATATTTATGCCGCCGTGCTTTCGAAAAACAACAGCATAAGCAGAGCTGTGCTCACTCATCGCGAGCTTTTGGGCACATGGCAGCAAAACAGTGACCGTTTTATGTGCGGCCAGACTACGATCGGAACGGTAAGAGGAATCGAAGATTATGGCATATTTGTAGAGCTCACCCCAAATCTCTCGGGGCTTGCTGAGGCGAGGGAGGGTGTAAAGGTGGGAGATTCCGTTTCTGTATTCATAAAATCTATTATACCGGACAGGATGAAGGTCAAACTCATCATCATTGATACACTTGCGAAAAGAGGCCCGTCATTTATCAGCGATAGCGATTATTTTATGAAATCCGGCAAGCTAGACAGCTGGGTATATTCGCCATGCTGCTGTAGGGGCA
>JAYFQP010000006.1:0-142065 GCA_034926865.1 Clostridiaceae bacterium | reverse complement strand
TACTATACTTTCCTTCTTGTCGGAACAAATGACAACTATAATACCGACACAATCATGCTCGGCAGCGTAGACACCGATCAGGATACAGTCAATATCGTTTCCATTCCCAGAGACACAATGGTGGATGTTGACGTAAACATCAAGAAAATCAACGGTGCATATGGGCGCGATGGAATGGCCGAGCTTCGCAAGGAAGTCAACGAAGTCACGGGAGTCTACCCCGATTATTACTGCCTTGTAAATATGGAAAACTTCATTGACGTGGTTGATGTAATAGGCGGAGTATACTTTGATGTACCCTATAACATGAAGCATGATGACGCAAATTCAAAGTACAACATCAATCTCTCAAAAGGATATCAGCTGCTTAACGGAGCCAAAGCTATACAGCTTGTCCGTTATCGCGGGACAAGCGCCAGCGATTATGGCCGAATGGAAATACAGCGAGATTTTCTGAAAGCAGTAGGAAAAAAGCTTGTAGCGGAATTCAGCATTGATCAGGCAAGCGATCTTATCTCCGTAATGTCAAAAAGCATAAAAACCAATATGCCGATAAAGGATATGATCTGGTTCTATATAAATGTCGCCCGTACAATCAATTTTGATACAGATATCACCTTTGATACCATGCCCGGAACGACAACAGGCAAATATAATCGCCAGGATTATGTTTATCTCGATTTGCAGTCCACTCTTGATTATATCAACGAAAAGATCAACCCCTATACAACAGATATTTCTAAGGATGCGCTCAATATTATTCATCTTCAGGACAAATAAAATCTTCTTATCATCATAAAATACTAAAGCAAAAGCGGGAGCCAAAAAGGCTTCCGCTTTTATAGTCTTTTTAAAAACAGTCTTGAATTTTAATGTGCCGGATAAAAATTATTTCTCCGCCACAACATCTATATACTTTATTTCGTACTCTCCGAGTATCTCAACCGCCAGCCTTGTTATTACTTCACCGCTTACAGCCACAGGCACAGCCGGAGGGCACGATGCAACAGGAGCCGCACATACAAGTCCCTCCGCCCGGCTTGCCTTTATCCTTTTGCTATCAGAAAACACAGCCTGACGAATACTCATTGCCTTTTCCGGGGGAGTAAAATCAAAAGGCTTATCAATGCCTAAAGGAACAGCGCTTTCAAGCGAAAATGCTTTTCGAATCCTTTCGAAATCCGATTTTGTATTATCAGGGGTGAACATTAAAACTGCGGCGCTCCTGTCTGCAAACTCACATTCTATGCCTTCTCTCCGAAGCCTTTTGGCAAGCGCATGGCCTCCGCTTCCGTCATACACCGTCAGTTTAAGCGGATCACTTACGCCTACAAGATACCCCATAGCCGCTATACTCCTCTTAAGCTCGCTTACCTGCTTCACCCCACGTGAAAGCTCTAAGAAATAGCCTTCGGAAAGATATCTGTTACATTTGTCAAGCGATTGCAAAATCAAATAAGAAGGGCTGGTGGACCCAAACATGGAAAGGGCAGTTTTAGGATCTCTTTCGATATGCGTAATAAACTTATCAGATATATGCAGATATGCCCCGCCCGTCAAAACAGGCAGTGTCTTATGGGCAGAATCGCAAGATATATCTGCCCCCAAATCTATTGGATGAAGACTTTTGTCGAGGAATTTTAGATATGCCCCATGGGCGTTATCCACAAGCAAAGGCACTCCTCTTTGATGGCATACCGCGGCAAGCTCACCTATATCGGGGCTTCCCCCAAGGTAATCAGGGGCTGTTATGTATACGGCAAAGGGATCATCACTACACTCAGCAAATGCCTTTTCGAGGCCAGCGGAGGTTATAGGGCAGCTGCAAACAGATCCCGCGCCTCCCTCTGGCATCAGCCAGAAAACATCGATATCAAGCAGTGCGCAGGCATATATAAAAGCCTTGTGCACATTCCTGCCGGCTATGATAGTGGGCCGTCTGCCGTCTCTGTATGTTTTGGTTCCCATCGCCAAAAACAGCATAGCCTTTATGCACTGGGTCGAACCCTCAGTGGAATAAACCGTCCTGCCAAAACCAAACAGCTTTGATGCGTTATTCTCGCTTTCGGCAATTATGCCACAGGCCTCATAGAGAGAATCCGCACCATCAATCTCGGTTATATCCCAAGGTTCTCCCAAGAAATGAGTTACCCCCTTATGCCCGGGCATATGAGCCCTTACGGCTCCGCTGTTTATGTATTTATCCACAAAGTCGCATATGGGAGTGGAAACCGGCATCAAATACCCTCCTCAGCTTCTGCCACCTGCATCATTATGGCGCACTCCATGCGTTTTTTAAATAGCCGGCAGCCATATTCATAAACTCCGCTAATCGATCCAGTTGCGTGATAGGCATTGGCGGCACATCCGCCTGAACAGTAGAGCTTGGCCCAACAATCCTTACATTCGGGCCTTGCATAGACGTTGCAGTTTTTGAACATATCCTGCACCGCAGTATTGGTTACACCGTCCCATATATTGCCCATGCTGTATTTGTCGTCACCCACAAACTGATGGCATGGGAAAAGCTCGCCCCAAGGCGTGACAGCCATATACTCTGTTCCGGACCCGCAACCGGATATGCGTTTATAGATGCACGGGCCGTTTTTAAGGTCTATCATGTAATGGTAGAAAGTAATAGGCTTACCCTCACGCTTGCGCCTCAGCATATCTTTGGCCAGTATCTCATACTGCTCATATATTTTGGGAAGATCCTCTTCCGTCAGGGCATAGGGATCTTCAGGCGCACAGACGACCGGCTCCATGCTCAGCTCTGTAAATCCAAGATCGGCCATATGAAAAATATCCTCTGTGAAATCCACGTTGTTATGAGTAAATGTGCCGCGCATATAATAGTTTTTGCCCTCTCTTGCCTTAGCAAGGCGTTGGAACTTTGGGACTATGCGCTCATAGCTGCCATTTCCGGCGTAATCTTTTCTCAAATGGTCATGCACGGCTTTTCTTCCGTCAAGGCTCAAAACGACATTGTGCATTTCACGGTTTGCAAAATCAATGACCTCATCATCGATCAGCATCCCATTCGTTGTAAGAGTAAAACGAAAGTTCTTGTTCTTATCTTTTTCGATGCTTCTGGCATAAGCCACGGTATCCTTTACGACCTGCCAGTTCATAAGCGGCTCGCCGCCGAAAAAATCCACCTCGAGATTCCTGCGCGTACCTGAGTTCTCCACAAGAAAATCGATGGCCCTTTTCGCAACATCGAGAGACATGATTGCTCGCTCTCCGTGATATTTTCCCTGGCTTGCAAAGCAGTATTCACAGTTTAAATTGCATGTATGCGCAACATGGAGGCACAAAGCCTTTATTACTGTATTTGTCTTCTTGAAATCAAAGGCCATACCTTCATAGACATCCTTAGAAAAGAGCTTGCCATCCTGTTTAAGCTCCTCCACGTCATCTATGCAGAGGGAAATCTCCTCTTCGTTTACGTCGTCCAGACCTTTGAAGCGCCTCATGACCTCGGATATTATCTCATCTCTGGTGTGATCTTCATATAACTCGATTATATCGTAAGCCACGTCATCAACCGTGTGAACCGAACCGCTGCATGTATCCAAAACAATATTGTATCCATTCAGCTTGTAAAGATGTGTCATTTATATTCTCCTTAAGAAAACAGTAAAAAGGGGCTTATGCACCACTTATGCTAAAGCCCCTGACTACCAATTATTTATATTGCTGCAAAATAGCTTATTTATTGCTGTTTTCGCACTGCTGATTGGCAACGCCGCAAGATGTTTTGCATGCAGACTGGCAGGATGTCTGGCATTCGCCGCAGCCACCCTTAAGGGCGCTCTTTTTAAGGTCACGGGTTTCGATCGTCTTAATTCTCTTCATAATATACTCCTCCGCTTCATACGCTTTTAGGTAAGGCAGCTAAAGCTGCCTTTATTTAATTAAACATTAAAACGCCAGCTTTGTCAATACAGCTATCTGCCCTGCTTCTTGTTATAAAAATAAAGGCCGGTATCAACAGCTACCATTATAAAGTTGATTATATAAAGAACCAACACTATATCTCTGCTGTAAATAAGTTTATTTGCAATACCACAGATATATCCTACAAGAATAGTAATAAGGAAGGAAACACTCTTTCCCTTTGTCGTTTTTGACTTAATCGATTTCGCAATATTCTGAGGCCAAGCTGCTCCAAAGCAGAGCAACATGCCAGCTTCAAAAATACTCATGATTTTCCCCCTGTAAGGCCATATGGCCTAATTATCTGGCCTTCGGCCACTTTGAATAATTATAGCGTCGAATCATACCCATGGTCAATAGCATTTTGTCGGATTTGTTGGATTTATAAAAAATAATGTTCTTTAAAAGCATTTATATTACTCTTTGTTAATCACACCGATTTCACAGGAGGATTTGTTTGCCTGTGGATAACTCTGTGGATAATGTGCATAACTCGGCTTATTCAGGCTTTTTGATGTTTAGCTTTATTTTTAAAGAGGGTGTGAATTTCCATTTTATTGCAAATACTATTTAACGCAAAGTTATTCTGGCTTTACATCAGTATTACCAAATGGGGGAATGTATGCTTTGTTCGAGGAAGCAATATCCTGAAAATATCCCTCAAAACCAAGTTCTAATGCCTTTTCGCTTACTCTGCGGTACTCAAGCCTGGTTATCGGACGGTTTATCTCCGGAAAATCGCAGCACGAAGGCATTGGGGTGTATTGGCTCATGAGGCTCAAAAGAAAACCACGATTGCCAAAAGATCTATATATCCCCTCTAAAACCTCAAGGGAATCTTTATATGCTCCCGGAAGAACAAGATGCCTTATGATGACGCCTTTTTTCATCATCCCGTTCTTATCGTATTCAGGCTGAGGCGCAAGCATGAGCATTTCTCCTATCGCTTCAATTGATTTTTTATAATAATCGGAGCAAGAGGAATATTTTTGTGAAATAACCGGGTTTTTATACTTGAAATCGGGGATAAATACGTCAGCATAACCTTCAAGCGCTCTTACTGTTTCCGTTCTTTCATATCCACCGCAATTGTACACTATCGGAAGCGCAAGATCAGGCCGTGCCATATCGATGGCCCGCATGACCCCGGGCAGAAAGTGAGTCGCCGTCACAAGATTTATATTATGGCAGCCCTCGCTCTGAAGGCCGAGAAAAATGTCTGACAGCTCCTTCTCGGAAATCGTCTCTCCCATTCCGCGGCTTACGTCATAATTTTGGCAGTAGACACATTTTAGCGTACACCCCGAAAAGAAAACTGTGCCGGAGCCCCCGTTTCCGCTTATACATGGCTCCTCCCACATATGTTTTTGATATCTAGCTATACGGATCTTATCACTTTGCCCACAGAATCCCAGTGTTTTTCGCCGGTCAACTCCGCAGCTTCTGGGGCAAAGCATACAACTTTCATAATTCAAAATAACCAGTCTCCTTTGCTGTGTCGTAAGGCTCAAAAGCCTTGACGGTATAAAAAACAATCACTATAATAAAGATCGTAAAACTTATTTAACATTTTTCGGCAATTTGATTTTTGTCTATTATCTGCCATTTGTCAAGTACGCTTACAAAATGCCTGCACAAAAAATAAACACTCAGGGAGCTCCCAACATGAAATACGGATTTACCCATGTAGCCGCCGCCGTGCCTAAAGTGTCGGTGGCAGACTGTGAAACAAACGCAGAAAGAATACTGGCGATTGCCAAAAAGGCCCACGACAAGGATGTTGCCCTTGTCGTTTTTCCCGAGCTTTCAATAACCGGTTATACTTGCGGAGACCTTTTTCTTCAAGACCGTCTTTTGGAAAGTGCGCTTTTCGCCCTTGATCATATACGGGAAAAATCAAAATCAATCTCTCCTGCTTTAGCCGTCGGCCTCCCTCTTATGAAAGACGGATGTCTATATAACTGCGCCGCCGTTGTGCATCAGGGCGCAATTCTCGGAATAGTCCCCAAAAGCTATATTCCCAACTACGGCGAGTTTTACGAGCTGAGACACTTCTCCCCTGCGCCTTCTGAAACAGGTACAATAAACCTGTTGGGAAGCGTACTGCCGTTTGGATCAAAGCTTCTCTTCCGCTCTTCAAAAGATAGGGAGTTCTGCTTCGGAGTCGAAATATGTGAAGACCTTTGGGTTCCCACAGCTCCCTCCTGTGGTCTTGCAGGGGCAGGCGCCCTTATCATAGCAAATCTTTCCGCCGGCACCGAGACTATAGGAAAGGCCGAATATCGCAAAGACCTTGTTTCAATGCAAAGTGCAAAAAATATATGCGGATATATTTACTCTAATGCGGGTGACGGAGAATCCACTACGGATATGGTATTCTCCGGACACAGCATTATCTCTGAAAACGGGGTTATTTTAGGCCAGTCTGAACCCTTTTCGTGTCAGGATCTTATCATATCTCAGCTCGATCTCGGCAAACTTGCCTATGAGCGCCGACGCATGAACACATTTTTCCCTTCATTCTCAGGATACACGGAAATCTGCTTCGACATACTTGCCGAAAGCCATGAAATCACAAAGGAAGTCGACCCTGATCCGTTTGTGCCCTCCGACCCCGTTAAAAGAGCAGAACGCTGCTTTTCAATACTGACAATGCAGGCTTGGGGGCTTAAAAAAAGGTTTGAGCATACCGGCTCAAAAACAGCTGTCATCGGCATATCAGGCGGGCTTGATTCTACTCTGGCTCTTCTTGTAACATGCCGTGCCTTCGATATGCTGGGAAAAGAGCGCTCAGACATCTGCGCCGTTACAATGCCCTGCTTTGGAACTACGGACAGAACAAAAAATAACGCCTATTCTCTCTGCGCTTCTCTTGGTGTAACGCTTAAAGAGGTCAATATATCAAAATCAGTCCTCAGCCATTTTGAGGACATCGGGCAGTCTTCCGATAATCACGACGTAACATATGAAAACGGACAGGCCCGTGAACGCACTCAGGTGCTCATGGATATGGCCAATCAAAAAAGCGGCATGGTTATAGGCACTGGTGATCTTTCCGAGCTGGCTTTGGGTTGGGCCACCTATAACGGTGACCATATGTCTATGTACGGCGTAAACGCCTCTATACCAAAAACCCTTGTGCGCCACCTTGTTGAGTATTACGCGCAATCATGCGGAGAACCTTCGCTGCGTTCTGTGCTGCTGGATATTCTCGATACCCCTGTATCTCCCGAGCTTCTGCCGCCTAAAGATGGTAAGATATCGCAGAAGACGGAGGATCTTGTGGGGCCCTACAGGCTTCATGATTTTCTTATCTTCAATATGCTGCGAAATGGCTTTACTCCTTCCAAGATTTACGCGCTGGCAATAAAAGCCTTTGAGGGGATATACGAACCGGATTTTATACTCGGTTGGATGAAGGTATTTTATCGCCGCTTCTTCTCACAGCAGTTCAAGCGCTCCTGTCTGCCTGATGGACCAAAAGTCGGTTCTGTCACACTGTCACCAAGGGGTGACTGGCGCATGCCCTCCGATGCCTCTGCCTCCGCATGGCTTAAGGAACTGGATGAGCTTCCTAGGTAATCACATAAAAAAGACGCCACAAAAGGCGTCTTTTTTCTATTTGGGCCACCAAATATTGGCAGCATATCTGTTTATAAGTATCTGGGCACATATTCCGGTAAAAGCGCCAGCAATAATCCCTGATATCATAAGTGCCGGCAAATAGACAAACAGTGACGGCGTTTGAGTCACGGCTACGGCAGCCGCCATCTGCCCTATATTGTGAGCTATTGCCCCAAAGATACTGCAAAGCCAGATCTGACTTCGGCTCATGATCTTTCTCAAAACTAAAGTAAGCAGATAGCACAACAGACCACCCGCCAGGCTGAAAAAAACCGCCGACATCCGTCCCGTTACCATACTGCCTAAAATAACACGGCAGAATAATATGCCCAAAGCGTCATATGGCCCCACAGTAAACATGGCGAAAAGGGTCACTATATTTGAAAGCCCAAGCTTTATGCCGGGCACAGGAACGGGAACGGGTATCTGCGCTTCTATAACGAAAATAGTAAGGGCTACAGCCGTCAAAAGCGCATCGTATGTCAATCTTCTTGTTCTCATATAATTCCTTTCCCGTTACGGAACCTAATGCTCGATAACCGAAAGCCCGATTCCCAGCTCAGGCTCAAAGCAATCCTCTAGCCCCTCTGTAATATATACCCTTCCGTCTTCGGAAACAAGCACCGCTTCAAAGCCCCCCTGTTCTCTCCAAAGTGCCGATGCCTTATCAAGCCCTATTACAAAAAGAGCAGTGGATAACCCATCACATACCACGCCCTCATCCCCCACTATTGTGACGGAAATAAGTCCGTTTTGCGCGGGGCTGCCTGTTTTAGGGTCAAGTATATGCCAATAGGTATTGCCATTATCATCCTCAAAATATCGCTCATATCCACCGGATGTAATTACCGCCTTGTCAGATACCGAAAGAACTCCGACATACCCCTCGCCCTTGGGGTTTTGCACGGCGACACGCCAAGCGCTGCCATCCGGCCTGCTTCCTACAGCCTGAATATTGCCTCCAAGATCCAAAAGAGCCGAGGTCACTCCTCCGTCTTTTAATAACACAGAAATGACGTCGCCTGTATATCCCTTCGCGACGCTGCCAAGATCTACCTGCGTCCCCTGAGGTATCGTTACGATATTTCCACTTATGGCCACATCTTCATACCGCACGTTTTCGAGAAGATTTTTTAGTTCATCGCTGTCCGGAATACGGTAATTCCCCGTAGTAAATCCCCATGCTTTGACGACTGGATATATAGTTATATCCACCGCACCATCCGTTTCCCGGCATATATCAAGAGCTTTTGTTACCAGCGTCAGCGTATCCGGAGAAAGCTCTGCGCTGCCCGTTTGATTGAGATCATATATCTCGCTGTTTTCGTCAGTTACAGAAAACAGCCCTTCAAGTTCCTTTATCCTGCCCTTTGCCGCTTCCATAAGGCTGCTGTCCGCTCCGTAAGCCGTTATCTCCATAACAGTATCCATTGCCATAAACGTCTCTGACATTGGTTCTCCAGCACCTTGAGCACAACCATAGAACAATAAAAAAATAGCACAAAGAACTGCTGTCAATTTTCTCATATATTTTTACCTTTACAAGTCAATTTAAAAAACCAGTTATTCATGATATTAGCGTAACACATAAAGCGGTTTCTTTTCAAGGATACAGCAAAAAATACACAAAAAAGACACCCGCCCTTTATCCTTACGAGTGTCTTTGACGATTCATTTTTATTGTGCCTTTCCCCGGCTTACAATACGCATTTTGGATATTATATCATCACCTCTTGCAAAATACATATCATCATAAAGATTCACTGTGGCACAACAGTGTCCCGGAACAAGCAGAAGCATATCTCCGATTTTAAAGTCATGGCTGCCGTAAAATGACGTGTGCTCCTCGCTCAGTGATATACGTTCATACTCATATCCCTCAATACATGGAGGCCCTTGATCAGGGGAAAGGCTTTTTATTCCGGCATCTATTACAAAACGTCCTTCGCCCGCGGATATAACGGTTGCCGCCACGAAAAGCGCGTTTTCAAAGCCCAAATCCATTTTGCCGTAGGATCTGTCCATAAACATGAATGAACCCGCCTGAATCTCCGTATAAACACTATCCTCTGCTTTCAGATAGGCAGTTCCCGTGCTGCCGCCGCTCACATTCTGGCTGGCTATACCTCTCTTTTCAAGATAGACAAGAAGCTGTCTTATCTTTTCCTCATTTTGAAGGGTAGTCTTTTCGCGCTTTTCTCTGTCATATTCATGGGACATATTCCCCGCATAGGCCTGTATCCCTCCGTATGTCACATTAGGCAGGCTTTCCAAAAGGGCGGCAAGCGCATAGAACCTGTCGAAATCCGAAACTCCGCACCTATTCATGCCCAGCTCCAGCTCAACGTAACAGTTGATCCTGCTGTCTGCTGCTGCCGCCGCTTCGGAAAGCGCTTTTATATTCTCTTCATCGTCTACGCAAACCGTCACTCTGCATGCCTTAGCAAGAAAGGCCAAGCGGGATATTTTGGATGGCTGTACGATCTGATTTGCTATAAGGATATCTTTTATTCCGTACCCCGCCAGATCTTCCGCCTCGGAAAGCTTAGAGCATGTTATCCCCTTGGCACCGGCTGCTATCTGCATGGCGGCTATATGCGGGCTTTTGTGAGTTTTATAATGAGGTCTCAGCTTTACACTCTTTCCGTCCAGCAAATCCATCATCCTCTGAAGATTGCTTTCCATCCTGTCCTGCATTACAATGAGTGCCGGCGTTTCAAGATCTCTGATTTTCATACTGTGCGTTCCTCCAGTTCTTTTATAGCATATGGAAGCATTTCTATAACATCTCTCGGCAGCATGCCGTATTTACCCATTTTCTCAGCGGCCATAAGGCCTGCCGCGCTATGCACCGTAACGCCAAGCAGAGCAGCCTGTATCCCGCTCAGCCCCTGCGCCAAGAACGAACCTATACACCCTGCCAGAACATCTCCGCTGCCCCCCTTTGCCATTCCCGAATTGGGGACACCCGCCATGTAAACCTTTCCGTCAGGAGAAGCAATATGAGTTACGCTGTCTTTTAGTACAACAGTCATATGCTTTTCACGCGCAAAATATGAGGCACATGCAGAAGGATCGGCCTTTATAACCGAAATATCTCTTTTTATCAGCCTCGACATTTCCCCAATATGAGGAGTAATAACAACGTCTCCTTGTCTTTTGCCTATATCCGGAAATCGGTCCGCCAAACAGTTAAGTCCGTCAGCATCAACAATAATCGGTAACTCCGAGCCTTCAATCAATTCATACAAAAGCCGTGTACCCTCTATCCCTTTTCCAATGCCACAGCCTGCCAGCATCGCGCTGGCCCTTGCAAAAGACAATATGCGATCCTTTGAACTGTCGGTTATTCTGCCGTCAATAGTCTCTTCGAGCGGAATATAAATCGCTTCCCAAACAGCTCCTTTTGCCGCCGAAAGCACCTCAGGAACAGAAGCCAGCGCCAGAAGCCCTATCCCGCACCGCAGAGCAGCCATAGAAGAAAGACATGCCGCCCCGGTCATGTCGCGGCTTCCGCATACGGAAAGAAGACACCCGAAGCTCCCTTTGTTCCCGCTGTCATCTCTTTGAGGCAGAATATTTAATATCATTTGCCTGTTGACTTTTATAGATTCATTCATTATACTCTATTTACGTCCTCCAAAAAGCATAGCCCCGACATCTTTTCTGCCGATGGCTCGATGGTTTATTTAGGTTAAAGGCTGACGGTTGCTTACAATTTTTTTAATTATAACATAACTAACAAAAAAGCGTTATATAAAAGTAAAAAACATCCCGCAAAATATTATTATATTCAAAATAGTGCTTGACCTTGCAGTAAGAGTGTGATATATTTGTTACACCTGTCAGGGTCTTTTTTTGTTGTCCAAAAATGGAACATCCCTTTCAGGGAGGCAACAATAATTTAAGGAGGTGCCGCAAAAATGCGAGTTAAGATCACACTGGCCTGCACGGAATGCAAACAGAGAAACTACGATACCATGAAGAACAAGAAAAGCGATCCAGATCGTTTGGAGATGACAAAGTATTGCCGTTTCTGCAGGAAGCACACCTTACACAGAGAATCAAAGTAGTTTCTGTGTGTAACATTTAAGAAACGAGGTGCAACATGTCTGAGCAGGACAAGATAGTTTCTGGGAAGGACGATAAAAATCTTCCCAAAAAGGCCGAGAAAAAACCGGCCGAAAAGAAACCAGGTTTCTTCAAGCGCACAGGACGTGTTATTTCCAAGTGGTTCAGAGATTTCAGAAGCGAAAGCAAAAAGATCGTCTGGCCTACTGGCAAACAAGTTTTAAACAACACTGTCGTCGTTATAATAGCCGCAATCGTTGTTTGTATATTCGTATACATCCTCGATGTTTCCTTCGGCTTTGTAAGAGATACGATAGTCAAGCTTGTTTGATGGGAGATAATCATGTCTGACGGTGCAAAATGGTATGTGGTACACACATACTCCGGCTACGAAAACAAAGTGGCCGCTACAATACAGAAAACCGTTGAAAACAGAAGTCTGCAGGAACTGATCCTTGACGTAAGAGTCCCTATGGAGACAGTTACGGAAATAAGGGATACAGGAGCCAAGGAAGTGGAAAGAAAGCTCTTTCCGGGCTATGTTCTCGTCAAGATGTACATGACTGATGAAAGCTGGTATATCGTCCGCAATACCCGCGGTGTAACAAGCTTTGTCGGGCCGGGTTCAAAGCCTGTTCCCCTTACTGACGAAGAAGTTATGGCTCTTGGTGTCGAATCCATGGAGTTAAAGCTTTCTTTCGAAATCGGTGATAATGTTAAGATCATTGACGGACCATTCGACGGCAACATTGGAATTGTAGAAGAGATTTCTCTTCCAAAGAACACTGTATGTGTTAACATCAGTATGTTCGGAAGGGAAATTCCTGTAGAACTCAAGTTTAATCAGGTGGCCTCTCTGGAAAAATAAGGCGGTCGCCGTCAAGTGGGAGGGTTTAAAACCCACTCTTACCACATTTTTTATAGGAGGTGCAACGAAAGTGGCACAGAAAGTAACAGGTTTAATCAAGCTTCAGATCCCCGCCGGTAAGGCAACTCCGGCACCACCTGTCGGCCCTGCTTTGGGTCAGCACGGCGTTAATATTATGGCATTTACAAAGGAATTCAACGAGCGCACTAAGAACGAGGGCGATCTCATAATCCCCGTGGTCATAACAGTATACGCCGATCATTCCTTTAGCTTTATTACAAAGACCCCCCCTGCGGCTGTTCTCATCAAAAAGGCTTGCAAGCTTCAAAGCGGCAGCGGCGTTCCCAATAAGCAGAAGGTTGCCCAGCTCTCTAAGGAAGACCTTCGTAAAATCGCCGAGCTCAAGATGCCCGATCTCAACGCTGCAAGCGTAGAGGTAGCTATGAGCATGGTTGCCGGTACTGCTCGCTCAATGGGCGTAACAGTTGAAGAGTAATATTTGGTCCCCCGTTTTTAATATTTAATTGAACCGCGGCTAAGTGCCGCTATGTGGGAGGATTATTCCGAAAAACCACTATAAGGAGGAAAAACACTCATGCGCAGAGGTAAAAATTACGCAGACAGCGTTAAACTTTATGACCGTACAAAGCTTCATGACTCTGATGAAGCTATAGATGTAATGCTTAAAACGGCCAAAGCCAAGTTCGATGAAACCGTAGAGGTTCATGTCAAGCTGGGCGTTGACTCAAGACACGCTGACCAGCAGGTCAGAGGTGCTATTGTCCTTCCCAACGGAACGGGCAAGAAAATCAGGGTTCTTGTTTTCGCCAAGGGCGACAAAGCCGCCGAGGCAGAAGCTGCCGGAGCCGACTTTGTGGGCGCCGAGGATATGGTGCAGAAGATCACAAGCGAAAACTTCTTTGACTATGAAGTTGTTATCGCCACACCTGATATGATGGGCCTTGTGGGCCGTCTGGGACGTGTTCTTGGTCCTAAAGGCCTTATGCCTAACCCCAAGGCCGGCACAGTAACAATGGATGTTGCAAAGGCTATCAAGGAGTCCAAGGCCGGACGTATTGAGTACCGTCTGGACAAGACAAATATCATCCACTGCCCGCTTGGAAAAGTTTCTTTCGGCCAGGATAAGCTCGTCGAGAACTTCAACGCTCTCCTGGGAGCTATTGTCAAGGCTAAGCCTGCTGCCGCCAAAGGCCAGTATATCAGATCTTGTGTCATCGCTTCTACGATGGGCCCCGGCGTCAAGGTCAACCCCGCAAAACTTTCCAACTAATTTAATTTTTATATTGACAGCCTGACCGGCTTTTGATATAATTCATTCGTTATCCGGAGACCGCAGGAAAAAAGTAAACGGCTATGCCGTCCTGCCGAGGATGCACATTTACATTGTATTATGTATTTTCGTGCCTTCGTATCTTTGGATGCGGAGGCACTTTTTCTTAGCAAAATCTATACGGAGGTGAAATCCAGAATGCCTAACGCTAAAGTATTATCCGAGAAGCAGGCCATAGTAGCTGCTATGGTTGAGCAGATGAAGAATGCAAGCTCCGGTGTTTTTGTCGATTATAAGGGTATTACCGTTGATGCCGATACCAGGTTCCGCACGGAACTTAGACAGAACAACGTAGAGTATTCTGTCGTTAAAAACACGCTGACAAGATTTGCCGCTCATGAGGTGGGTTTTGAAGAACTTGACCCCATTCTTAACGGCACTACGGCTCTGGCAATGAGCAAGGAAGACCCCATCGCTCCTGCAAGACTCGTCGGCAACTTTATCAAGAAGAATCCCAAGCTGAGCTTTGCTGTCAAGGGCGGATTTGTTGAAGGTAAAGTCGTTGATGTCGACACCATCATGTCTCTTTCCACTTTGACAAACAAGAATGATCTTGTTGCCACTGTTCTCGGAACCCTTAATGCCCCCATCGCTGCTTTGGCCAGAGTTATCAATGCCATCGCTGAGCAAAAGGGCGCTCACGCAGAAGCCGCTGCTGAATAATCGAAAACAACACTAAAGTTATATTTTGGAGGTAAATTAAAATGGCAAGCGAAAAAGTAACACAGCTTATTGAAGAAGTTAAGGTTCTTACCGTTCTCGAGCTCTCCGAGCTCGTAAAGGCTCTCGAAGAAGAGTTCGGCGTATCTGCTGCTGCCCCTGCAGCCGCTGCTGCCGCTCCTGGCGCTGCTGCTGCCGCTGCTGAAGAGCAGACCGAGTTCACCGTCATCCTGAAGGAAGTCGGCGAAAAGAAGATCAACGTCATCAAGGTTGTCCGTGAGCTTACAGGCCTCGGCCTTAAGGAAGCTAAGGAGTTGGTTGACGGCGCTCCCAAGGCAATTAAGGAGAACATCGACAAAGCCGCTGCTGATGATATCGTTAAGAAGCTCGAAGAAGCCGGCGCTAAGTGCGAAGTTAAGTAAGAAACCGCACATACTTTACACTGTTCGGACCGCCAATAGGCATCCCGATATAAAAAAGGCATCCTGACTAAAAGCCGGGATGCCTTTTTTCTGCCTGTTTATACGTAAAAACGCTGCCCTCTTATCTGGCGAGGACAGCGTTTCCAAGCTCTTGATTTAATTGATTGGGGGCCGTGCAGAATCTAAAACAAGCGCGGGATCAAAAAAGTATTTTGAAACCCTTTCCGGATGCTTAATCATCGTATACCCATCAAGATCCAATCGCTCCTGAATCATCTCGTTATCAACAAAAGTGGTAGACATATTTGCGCCTACAGGGCAATAAATATTAAATCCGCCTTCATCAAGAAGATACCTGAACCGCTGATCTTTTTTGTCAAAATGCACACCAAAGGGGGAAATGAAAATATTGGTGTTTCCTACATAAGGCTCAATCTCTTTTTTCCAGCGACCCGTGTCATACTTCATTTGATCCATCGTAATTGTGAGCTTATTCCAATACTGATTATGAGTATAGCTATGGCTTGATATCTGCCAACCGCTTGATCTTAACGCCTGGGCAACCTTCTGAACTTTAGCAAGCATGGCTTTTCCATCAGCTTCGCTATACTTGTCAAGGTCAGTTATGCGGTAACCAAAAGCACCTGCAAACCCAGTTGTGGCAACGATGCCCTTGGCACCTCTGAACGAAAACTCAGGATGCTCATCGACAAAGCTGTCAAGAATAGGCATTACGTCGCCATCATATGTTATGCTTTCATTTCCGCTTGCATCCTTTACAACAGTCACAACCCTGCCTTTATCATCTACGTCAAGTCTGTCGGCAAAGCCATCTGTCTTCATATAGTCATAGTAGTCAACATCATCTATGGAAATCACAAGCGGCTTTTTGCCCGCCGGAAGATATATAGCCTTGGCTTGGGCCTTTCCGTTTGCATCAAGCTCTACCATCTGAGTGATATCATAAAGAACAAAATTGTTTTGGAGCAGCAAAGGAAGCATCTTTTTGAACTCGCTCTGCGTAGTCATCCACATATTATAGCCTTCTGCCGAATTCCCTTTATTGTCAAAAGCCAGAGCAGTATCTATAATAAGGCTATGGAAGAAAACATGGTAGTATTGGCCAGTATATGGCACAAGCGCCGCCTTAAGGCCTTCATACTCAGCAACTTTAGTCTTTGCATCATCACTTTCGAAATCTTTTAACGCTTCAATAGCCTCATCATAAAAATAACCTTTTGCCAGCTTGTCTGCCGTGGCTATTGCTTCAGTCTCCTTCGCTTTTGCGGAATCGGTGTTATCATCTTTTTTCCCGGATTCCTGATTTCCCTCCTGCTGAGTGCCATCACTTTCCTTAACGTTGTCGTTATCCTTCGGCTTGCTTCCTATCGCTCTGTAAAGCGCAAAGCATGCAAGCACGATAGCTACGGCAGCCAGGCAGTATAAAAGCCACATAGGCCTTTTCCCCGCCGATTCGTGCTTATAGTTCATAGCTGTTCCCCTTTCTGCTGTCATCTCTATATTTAGACAGCCCTAAGCCATTATTGTTCCTAAATCTAAGCTTTTTGACTTAATACGACATAGTTCTTATTCCCTATGCACATTTTAAAAAAATGCATAAGCTGTCAGGCAAGTATCAAGTACACAACAGTATTATATTATTATTTTAGCGCCTTCACAACATACAATATGCACAAGCAAAAATAAAATAAACATATAAAAATTGCGGTGCAGATTAAATATCTGCACCGCAAATCTAAAATCACTTTATGCTTTGAGCTCATCCAGCAGTTTAAGATACTCTTCTTTAGTAAGAGGTGCTGAAAAGTTCTTTTTAATTTTGACGGCCTTTTCGGCTCCGTTTGCCAAAAGATCTATGACAGTCATTATAAGCATCTTAGCGGCGACTATGTATGCAAGATTTTTGTCACCGATTTCAAAGTCAGAACTGTGTGCAACGCCTACCGCTCCGCCTATTGTGGCATGAACTGTAGGAAGTATCTGTGAAACATCGTTGGCCTCAGTTGTAAAACCAACTCCCTGTACTATATGATCTTCCCCAACAAGCTCGGCAAGATTATCATGAACAAGGGCCTTAAGCTCTGGCGCCTCGTTTGAAAAGAGATATCCGGGCAGGTTGAATATCTCGCAGGTCGCTCCAACGGCATCTGCGCCCGCCCTGAGCGCCCGGTCAACCTTGAAGCTGGCATCTTTGATCGCGGCTATGCTGCGGCCTCTGACAAAGGTCTCAATCTGCACAAATGAAGGTACAACGTTTACAAGGTTACCACCCTTAGTAATGATCGGGTGAAAACGTATGCTGTCCTCATCCCTAAAGGTGCTTCTGATGGCATCTACTGCAACCAGCCCTACTTTTGCTGCGTCAAGAGCGTTGATTCCGAGATAAGGCGAAGCCACATGGCACTCTTTGCCATAATACTTTATGATCTTTGCAACAAATCCCATGCCGCCGGGGCCGCCTGCGGTTACCTTATCTCCGCCGATTGTATGCTGCATTATCATGGCATCTATATCATCGAAAACACCCAGCTTTATGAACTCCTGTTTGCCGCCGAGATAAGATATTTTGCCCTGCTTCATCAGTTCACTTCTGTACTCAAGCTCAACACCCTCCTCAGCAGGAACAGCCATAAGCCTCACATCTCCGCCAAGCTCCGGAAGTATTCCACTATCTTTAAGACCATACGCAACGCCTATCATTGAAGCGATTTGAGCATGATGTCCGCAGGAATGTGCTGCGCCCGTTTCCGGGTTGGCACAGCGGTGTCCCGGGCAGACAACTGCATCAAGCTCGCCCATTACAGCTACTCTTGCGTTATGCTCCCCTCCTGGGGCGGTGGCTACAACTCCCGTCACGGCAATGCCGGCTTTATATTCATACCCCAGCTCTTCAAATACAGCCTTTACCTTTTCAGCTGTTTTGAACTCTTTATAGCCTAGCTCAGGCTCAGCAAAAATGCTCTCTGCAATGCCTATTATTTTGTCCGCATTCTTGTCTATGGCTTCGCACGCCAGCTTTTTCATCTTCTTTACGTTCATCTTTCAGACTCCTCTTATATTTAATTTTTATTGGGTACTATTTTCACATAAAAAGATAAGAGCATTTTTCTTATAACTTTACGCAAATATATTATCATATTTTAAGGTTTAAAAAAAGTCTTATTTTCTATTGCAATTAGCTATTTAGTGTGTATAATTAAAATTGAACACAAAATATAGTATGGAGGTAAAAATAATGACAGTCAATGTGCAGGGCGGAAAGCTTGATCAAAAAGAAGTGCAAGCCTATGTGGATCATATTCAAGAAAAAAATCATCAGAAGATAGATGAACTGACTATCACCGTAGACGGGGATTACGTAGACCTAAATTATACTCTTGTTGCGGTGCCCTTTGAAAGAATCCGCAGAATAACCGGATATCTTGTGGGTACGATGGATCGCTGGAACGACGCCAAGCTTGCAGAAGAAGCCGATAGAGTAAAACACAGCGTATAGTCAAGCTTTTTCAAGAACAAAACTAAAAGCCCTCTGGTGAAACCCAGGGGGTTTTTTATGTCTCTGGGATTTTCTCAACTGCAAAAGATCTTATTTTTATTCTCATATATTCTTATCGGGGCAATTTCTAAAGCAAATATGCTTTTTTGTCGCTTTCTGTATAAAAATATGGACTTTTAATGATTAATGCTGTAAACTATTTAGGTTGCGAATAAATACTGAGGAGTGATTATCGTGTCTACTTTTCAAACCATGCTGAATCTTCAGCTCTCTCTGTTTACTATCATGGTAATTGGCTTTTTCTGTCGCAAGAAAAATATGATAGACGCAAAAACAAGAGGCGTGCTTTCTGATTTGCTTATTAATATAATCCTACCATGCAATATAGTAAGCTCGTTTGATATTGAAGTCACCGACAAACTTCTCAAATCTGCCGGAATGGTCTTTGCAATATACATGGCAGTACAAACCTTTGCATACCTTGTCAGTTTGGTAGCTTACAGAAAAGTGCCAATGGACAAACAGGTGATATTACGCCATGGAACTATTACCTCAAACGCAGGCTTTCTTGGCAACCCGATTACATACGGTGTCTTTGGAGCCGAAGGGCTTCTTTATGCCTCCATTGCTCTTATACCCATAAGAATATTTTTATGGTCAGCCGGTCTTAGCCTTTACACAAAGACCGACAGCAAATCGGTAATCAAAAATCTCTTGACTCACCCCTGCGTCATTGCAGTATTTGTCGGCTTTGCCGTAATGTTTGCGCCTTTTGAGCTTCCCGGATTTATAACGAAAACAATAGATTCTGTGGGCGGATGCACAACGGCTGTTTCAATGATGGTGATTGGTGCTATCCTTGCCGATATCAATTTGAAAAACATCGATAAAAAACTTCTTTCATACTACAGCTTCATAAGGCTTATCTTTATTCCGGCCTGCGTATTCATAATTCTCAATTTGTTTAACGTAGAGCCTTTGCTTGTCGGCGTTTGCACCCTGCTTTCCGGAATGCCTGCCGCATCGATGACGGCCATACTCTCTGCAAAGTACAATGGCAACTATGAATTCGGCTCACAGGTTGTGTTTGTTTCCACTCTGCTTTCGATGATAACCATTCCGATTATGACGCTTTTCTTTTAGCAACCAATATATTGCGGTCTGTAATCACCAAAGGTGTAATATCTTGTGTATTTTAGTTTATACCGTCGATTTATACAAAATCAGCCAAAGAAATATTACAGCGAGTTTTAAAAAAAGCCTTTACTGATTTTGCTTTTGGCTGTATACTAAATCTAAAGCTCTTGTGGCCTTTGGAATGCCTTTTTCTTTATAATAGACATGGTGTTATTGATGTTACCTTTTATTTTTGCTTTATATATTTTTTTAGCCATTATGGTCAAAATGGTTGCTATTATCAATATTACGGAGATTACTGCTCATGGTAAACGACTTTCCCAGGACTCTTTCGCTTCTGAGAAAAGAGAAGAAAATAAGCCAGAGAAAAGCAGCCGGAGATTTAGGTGTTTCTCAGGCTCTTTTGTCGCACTATGAGAATGGTATGAGAGAGCCTGGGTTGGAATTTCTCGTTAAAGCTTCTGATTATTACAGTGTCTCCTCTGATTATCTTTTAGGCCGGACCATGTCGCGGGATGGTTCAACAATCGTTGCGGAGAGTCTTCCGGATGTTATGGATCAGAAAGACAATGTCTTAAAAGGCAGTGCCATGGCACTTTTCTCGCGGAAGGTACTGACCAATTCCATGTCTATTTTTTTTGACGTGCTCGGACGACATAATGACAGAAAACTGATTGCCGACTGCAGCCTTTATCTTTATACGTCGATTTATAAAATGTATCGCTATGTCTACTCGTTGAGAAAGCAAAATCCAGACAATGCTTTTCCTGTTCCATTTGAATATATAGACACTCTTTGCGACATTCAGCTTAAAAAAAGCGAGCTTGCGCTTCGACAACTTGCCGCGGATGAAAAGCATGATTCAGAAACCATTTCTGAACTGACCATCGATAAACTTCAGGCAAATTATCCTCAGCTTGCACCCTCTCTTTTAAATCTTCTTCATACCGTTTCGGATAACCTCGAAGGGAAAAAGAACGGGCTATAGATTCTGATGTTAGATTATTTGCTAAGCAAAAGACGCTTTATAAGCGTCTTTTTGTTTTGCAAAAATAAATATTATATTAAAATTATAATAAATAAATACTTCTAATTATTACAGTGTGTAATTTTATAGCTATTTTCAATAAGTATCCCCTCTGTAAAAGAAATAAACGATTTGACTTTCAAAAATCAGCTCCATATAATGGTTTTGCGATACCGGTATTGCACAAACGATAGAAGGAGAACGATATGAAAAGATTTTTCGCACTTATTCTTGCCGCTATGATGGCGTTATCCTTTACAGCGTGCGGATCAAAGAGTGACACAAGCGAAGGTTCTAAAGATGCCCAAAATAAGTCCGAAGCAACCGATAATGATAAAACATCAACTAGCGATGATAAAGTTATTCGTGTTGCAACCTCGGGTGATTATTTAGGGTTTACCGTATATGATGAGACCACAAAGGAATGGTCGGGTTTTGAGATCGACATGTGGAATGAGATCGCAAATAGGATCGGATATAAAGTTGAGTTTGTTCAAGAAGATGTAGCCACATCCTTTGGTGATCTTGAGATCGGAAAAGTTGATACAGTAGCCAAGCAAATAAGCATCACTCCTGCACGACAGGAAAAATATGACTTTACTAAGCCCTATTTCTTCAGCCCGTACTGTCTTCTCGTCAGGGGCGATAACGAAGAAATAAAGACATGGGCCGATATGGCCGGTAAAAAGATAGGCCTTGCCGACGGCAGCGCCATGAATGAGTTTGTTGCAGCTCTTGACCCTGATAACAAGGTTGAAAAGGCAACATATGAATCTTTTTCATCAATTCCTCAGGAAGTAGTTATGGAAAGAGTAGACGCTATGCCCTATGCCTATTTGCTTTTGCCGTACCTTCTTGAAAAGCACAGCGACTGGGATCTTAAATGTGTAGATACGGAAAACCCGATTTATACGGAAGTCAACGGTTATCCTTTTGCCCGCACAGACAGAGGTCAGGAATTACTTAAGCTTGTAGACGGCGCTCTGGCCGAAATAATCAAAGATGGTACACACAAGCAATTAAGCGAAAAATGGTTTGACTATGATGTAATGGAGACCGCCGCTGCCAAGGAATACTATTCAAAGTAATCAACGCAGCCAAAGCAACACGGCAGGCGTCAAACGGCGCTTGCCATGTTTTGCGTTTATTCTTCTTTTCAGGAGGTAGCTTGTGAATTTCGATATAGACTATTTTGCCAGCATGTTCAGCATCATCCTTCACGGCTTTGGCACAACCTTTTCAGTAGCGGTTTTATCCCTTGTCCTTTCAGTGCTCTTAGGCTTTGTGTTGGCCGCCGTGAGATATTATAACGTCCCGGGGCTTAAACAGTTTTCGGTTATTTTTACATCTTTTTTTCGCAGCACGCCTTTTATTGCACAGCTCTTTGTTTTTTATTACGGTTTCTCTCAGATATCCACTCTTATAAGAAACATGTCCAGCTACTGGGCCACAATTGTTGTACTTTCGCTCAGCTTTGCGGCTTATATGGGAGAAAACATACGCGGAGCAATAATATCTGTAGACAAAGGCCAATTTGAAGCAGGCATATCTATCGGCCTTACAAACTGGCAGACTATAAAGCGCATTATTATCCCTCAGGCTGCGCGCGTCGCTATACCAGGAATGTCCAACAGCTTTGCCAACCTGTTTAAGTCAACATCCCTTTGCTTTACCGTAGGCGTTATGGATATGACAGCCTTTGCAAAAAACCAGGTAAACCTGACATTTAGGTATCTTGAAGGCTATGTGGCCCTAATTATAATATATTGGGTAATACTTGCCATTATTGAATGGGGAGAATCAAGGCTTGAGCAGAGAATGAACAGAGCATATGTACAGGAGGGGAATAAATAATGAACAGCGAGCCTATTCTGAGCATTAAAAGGCTTACAAAAAACTTCGGATCCCTTTCTGTTCTAAAGGGCATTGACCTTACTGTGAAAAAAGGCGAAGTAGTATCTATCATAGGCCCATCCGGCACAGGAAAATCTACCCTTCTGCGCTGTATAAATTACCTTGAAAAACCTACAAGCGGCACAATAACAATCGACAATGTTGCCGTTGAAGCAGGAAAATCTTCTAAAAAAGATATTTATAAGCTGCGTCATAAAACAGCTATGGTTTTCCAAAACTACAACCTTTTCAAAAACAAAACGGCACTTGAAAACATTTTGGAACCCCTTGTGCAGGTTCAGAACATACCAAAGGACGAAGCTCTGCATGAAGCCGAAGAGATCCTTTCAACAATAGGCCTCCTTGATAAGCGTGACTCCTACCCCGCTCATATGTCCGGTGGGCAGCAGCAGCGAGTGGGCATAGGCAGGGCTATGGCCGTCAAGCCTCAGGTCATGCTCTTTGATGAGCCTACCTCTTCACTCGATCCCGAGCTTGTAGGGGAGGTACTGAATGTTATCCAGCGTCTCGCCGAAAGCCATACGATGACCATGCTGATAGTAACCCACGAAATGCGCTTTGCCCGGCGAATTTCAGACAGGGTGCTCTTCATGGATGACGGCTTGATTCTTGAGGAAGGATCTCCGGAAAGCATATTTAACAGCGAAAACCCGCGTATAAGAAGATTCGTATCCCAGGACGAGGCATAAGGGCATCTGTACAGCAAAGAAATATAAAAAGACCCCTTCTGAATTCTAAAACAGAACAGGGGTCTTTTATCTCTTTTGCTCCCAATATGCTCTATTAAAGCCTTTTTTCCAAATAATCAGAAACCCAAGCGGAGGCAAACTCATCTGCTTTATTAGGATATGTATATGCCATCATTTGCGCTGCCTCTTTGGCAACAGCCCTAAAAAGGCTCATCGTATTAAAAAGCGCCTCTTTTATATCGCTCTCTTCAAAATGGGCAAAGCATACTGAAAGCTCTTTTATTATCCAACTCTCAGCCCATTCCTCGATAAAACGTCCGCTGTGCCATATATCATAATCCTCGCCATGAAGTGCAAGCGCATGACACTCGATCATCTGCAAAAGCAGGAACTTCATATAACTGTCAAGACAGAGCTTTGCCGTCCACATTTCACCGCGTTTAAGCTTTTTGGCAGTCCATACTGTATGATAGAAAAAGTCGTTCACAAGGTTTAAGAACTCCTGCTCTGAAAGCTTATTGGCCTTAGCTTGCAGCGGAGCTTCATTTAGCCCCTCAAGCCCAATCTTATCTACAAGGATCTTATATCCCCTTCCAAATATACCGTTCAAAGCTTTCCGGCTAAAAAGGCTCTTGAGATCCTCCTCGGTCATAATAATAAAATCTACATCCAGAGCTCCCTCAAATAGTATCCTCCTTTCTGTTGCCCCACCTATAGTTTTTTCCAGAAAAGATATTTGAAGGCCCCCGATATTCTCAAGCCAGCGGTCATCTTTTAAATAATGCGCAGTATCTCCGACGATAAGAATAACGTCCAGATCAGAGCTATCGTCCGAAGGGTGATCTTCCCGGGCCTGTGAGCCGATTATTATTGCTGCATGTACATCCTGGCTCTCGCTTGCAAGCCTCTCAATGCCTTTTATTATCCCGTCAAATCTGCCCATATGCCTTTTCTCCACTCTTCATTCTTTATAAAAACATTTTACCATCGGCATAGCATATGGTCAAATTAAAAAAGAGAGAAGGGCATTTGCCCTTCTCTCTTCCATTTTACCAGACGGTGATATAAGAACCCTTATACTGCTCTTTGATTATGGCAGCTACCTCGTCCGTCTGATAATACTCAACTACCTTTTTATAGACCTCATTGTCCTTATCCTCAGTACGTGCGACAATAACATTTATATATGGGTTATCCGCTCCGTCCTCGACTTTTTCAAGATAAATGGCATCCTCTGAGGGAACAAGGCCGTTATCTACAGCGTGGCCTCCGTTTATCACCGCAGCGGCAACATCGGGAAGCAAGCCGGGCGTCAGGGATGCCTCTACCTCAACAAACTCAAGCTTCAGTGGGTTCTCGGTAATATCCGTAACAAACGGGGTATATCCGGCTGCGGGGTCCACCTTTATTAATCCTGCAGACTCAAGAAGTTTAAGCGCACGTCCTCCATTTGTCGTATCACTGGGTATGGCAATAGAATCTCCGTTTTTGATCTCGGATATATCTTTGATCTTCTGGCTGTAAAGGCCAAGGGGAGCAATAACCGTTTCACCTATGGCTGTCAGTTTATACCCGTTCTTTTCGATATCATTATTAAGAAATGCGTAATGCTGAAAGGAGTTAAGATCAATATCCCCGTCATCAAGGGCCTGATTAGGCAGCGTATAATCTGAAAAACTGACTATCTCGAGGGTTATATCCTCTTTGGCAAGCTTTTCGATAACAGGCTGCCATGCTTCATTCGCCTCGCCTACAACTCCAAGCTTCACAACAGCCCCATCCTTCTGTTCAGAGCTTTGCTGTGAATCTTGGTTTCCATCAGTATCCTGTGAAGATGCGCATGCTCCAAGGGTGAACACAAGCGCCAGAATAGCTATAAGTGATATAAGCTTCTTCATTTTTATTCCTCCAAAATCAATGTGTTGTCTTTTTTATTATTAGATTTCCTATCGCCTGAACAGCGAAAACAAGGGCCAGAATTACTATCATAGCGGCATAGGTGCAGTCCGTCTGCTGACGCTGATGCCCCCACATTATAGCAAAATTACCCAGGCCTCCTCCGCCAATGGCCCCTGCCATTGCCGTAAGCCCGATAAGACTTATTGTTGTTATCGTAGTTCCCCGAACAATAGAGGGAATGCTCTCTCTGAGATATACCTTAAAGGTTATCTCCCAAGGGCTGTCTCCCATGCTCTGTGCAGCTTCGATAAGGCCGCCGTCAAGCTCGGCCAAAGCCGCTTCGATCTGCCTTGAGAAGAATGGCACCGTACCGAAAATCAGCGGTATTATCGCGCCCTTGGTGCCGATCGCAGTTCCCACAAGGGCCCTGGTGAGCGGCAAAAGAGCCGTCAGCAGTATGACGAAAGGTATGCTTCTGAATATATTTATCACCTTGTCGAGAATACCGTTTACAACGGCGTTCTGCATGATATTCCCATTTTTTGTCACTGTAAGGACAACCCCGAGCACCATGCCGATAATAAAGGAAATCACCCCCGAAAGCGCAACCATCTGAAACGTCTGCACTATGCTTTCAAGAAACTGCGGAATCTTATCCATGGTGTTTGGGAAAAGCACATATAATATACTCATCTGTCTATCACCTCCACCGATACGTCATTGGCGCTCAAATAAGAAACAGCTTTTTCAATATTCTCTTTCTTACCGCTGAAAATCAATACAAGCGTCCCTATGGCTGAATCCTTTATTATTTCTATATTGCCGAATATGATGTTGCAGTCGACATCATATTCTCTCGAGATACATGAAATAATCGCCCGGTCAGCGCTTCTCCCGTGATATCTAAGCCTTGCAAGCACCTGTCCCGGCTCAAGCGCCACAGCAGGCGACTGCTCTTCCACAAGCGTTCTTATCTTGCCTATATTGGCGGCACTTTCAATAAAAGACTTAGTAACAGACGACTTCGGAGAAGAGAAAATGTTAAGGACATCGCCTTCCTCTATGACTCTTCCGCCTTCCATGACAGCTACCCTGTCGCATATCTCTTTCACGACAGCCATTTCATGGGTAATTATTACTATCGTAAGGCCAAGTGCCTTATTTATTTTTTTAAGAAGCCCCAGGATGGAAAGCGTGGTTGCCGGGTCAAGCGCGGAAGTCGCTTCGTCACACAAAAGCACTCTGGGGCCACTGGCGATAGCCCTTGCGATGGCTACTCTCTGCTTCTGTCCGCCAGAAAGCTGATTGGGATAAGCATCTCTCTTATCGCCAAGATCTACAAGCTCTAAAAGCTCAGTCACACGAGTGTCAATCTGCTCTTTTGAAAGCTTCTGTTTTTTGAGTGGATAGGCAATATTTCCCCATACTGTTCTGGAGGGCATGAGGTTGAAATGCTGAAATATCATGCCCATGGATATCCTCTGGTGCCTGAGTTTTTTTTCATCAAGTGAAGTAAGCTCTACATTGTCAACAGTCACGGTTCCGCAGTCAGGCCTCTCAAGGAGGTTGATGCACCTGACAAGAGTTGATTTCCCGGCCCCTGAAAGGCCGATTATCCCAAATATTTCGCCGTCGTCTATTTCAAGGCTTACATCCTTGACGGCCTCGACTTTTCCGCCATCGCCGTAAAAGGTCTTTGCGATATCATTAAGTTTGATCATGTGTTCAGCTCCTAAAAAATTAATTTTTCAGCAAGCCTTCACATTCGTTCTCGCAGGGTGACGCTTGTTTTCATCCCTCTTCCTCGCTTTCTTAAAACAAAAACCGCCGGTTATCAAAACGATAACCGGCGGCAAAATATAAATCCTGCTTATACGATAATACTTCTTAAGACAGGGATTTTACCAGGTTACCGTTATTTTTAGGCATGCACATGCACATGGTGTACATAGCGCACATCATGGAGCACATCATCATCATACCAAAAACGTAACCTGTCATAAATCACTTTCACTTTCTAAAGTATTGTTGTTATGATACTACTCATCCTCCCCCTTGTCAAGGGAGAATAAATCATTTTTTGCATCTTACTTTGAAAATTAGCGTATTTACACGAGACCAAAGCCTTCTTTTTTTATTTATTCGTTATTACTTATAGATCATATATTCAAAAAGACAAATTAATAAGAAACGGCAGGATAATCCTGCCGCTTCTTAAATATCATATAAAACTATCTGAAATACTCTACTCCGCCTTCAAAAAGCGGCTGATACTTGTCACCGGGAATATTCTTTGCCACATTGCTTCCGCAGCGCTCAGAATGCCCCATTTTTCCAAGAACTCTGCCGTCAGGACTCGTTATACCTTCAATAGCAGCAACAGAACCGTTGATATTTATATTGATATCCATATTCGGCCTGCCCTTTTCATCACAGTACTGGAAGGCAATCTGCCCATTTTGGGCCAGTTCTTTAAGAGTCTTGCTGTCAGCCATAAATCTCCCCTCGCCGTGGGAGAAGGGTATATTATAAACTTCGCCCACATTGCACTTAAGAAGCCAGGGAGATTTGACTGAAGATACCCTTGTATAAGAATAGATTGATTGGTGACGCCCGATGGTGTTAAAGGTGACTGTGGGGCAAGTACTGTCAAGCCTTGTCACTTTTCCGAACGGAAGAAGCCCAAGCTTTACGAGCGCCTGGAAGCCGTTACATATGCCAAGGGCAAGGCCGTCACGGTTATAGAGAAGCTCATGTATCTGTTCTGTTACGGCAGGATTTCGGAAAAAGGCCTGAATAAACTTGCCACTTCCATCAGGTTCGTCTCCGCCTGAAAATCCGCCGGGAATTATAAGCATCTGGCTTGACTTAAGCGCCTCTATAAGCTC
Source organism: Clostridiaceae bacterium (assembly GCA_034926865.1). Classification (GTDB taxonomy): domain Bacteria; phylum Bacillota; class Clostridia; order Oscillospirales; family Butyricicoccaceae; genus RGIG1902. Next base: position 114,059 of record JAYFQP010000006.1, on the reverse strand, counting down.
ATTTGCTGACTGCTCAAGAGCAGATGGCGACATGTTGCGGATAAGAACTATCCTTCCCTTGCCCCCAGCGCGCTCGATAGCCTTTTGCGTGTCATATTCACAGTTAGTGCCTGGGAAAACCGGTATAACAGCCTGAGGTGCGGCGACCTTGGTCATAGCCTTTTGAGGCCTTACTTTATGGCTATAGGTCGGAACTTCCCTCGGCTGTTGAGACGTCTTTGTGGAATAAATAGGCTCAAGCGTATCCATAAGGACATTTTTGACGGTCTGAAGCGATATCTCAGCCGTCTTGAGCTCTATGGTTTTTCCTCCTGTACGTCCAAGCATCAAGCCCTCACATTCGCCGTCGACCTCGGCAATGATACTGCCGAAGCTGCCGCCGAAGAGGCAGCGCTCATCAAAACCATCATCCAGCCTAAAACCGATATCATTGCCTATGGCCATCTTGCATATGCCCTCAATAATACCACCGGCTGTAACCGACCAAGCCGAAAGCACTCTTCCGCTCTGAGTAAAGCTATACATTTCTTCAAGGAACGCGGATACCTTTTCTATATCCTCGGGGCATTCAAAATAATAAACATGGCTGCCCTTCTCCTTGAACTCCGGAGAAAGTATATCTCCCGCGCTCTGAGTGGTTATCGCAAAGGAAATAAGGGTAGGAGGAACATCAATATCATTGAAAGTACCACTCATCGAATCTTTCCCGCCGATAGCTGCCATCTTTAGAGCCTGCTGTGCCTCATATGCTCCCAATAGAGCCGCAAATGGCTTACCCATCCTCTCTGGCATATGGTTGGGCTTTTCAAAGAACTCCTGAAGGCTCAGGTATACTCCGCTGGGGTCACAACCCGCTGATACGAGCTTTGACGCCGAGGATACTACAGACAGCATAGCCCCCTTAAATGGGCTTTGCTCCATCAGATAAGGATCAAAGCCATAGGCCATAACAGAAGCTGTATTCGTCTCCCCATCAAGTACAGGGAGTTTAGCAGCCATTACCTGTGTGGGTGTAAGCTGATTTTTGCCGCCATATGGCATCAGAACAGAAGCTGCGCCTATTGACCCGTCAAATCTTGTTCCAAGGCCCTTCTGCAAGCATACGCTCTCATGACTGAGACGGTCAATTACAGCCTTTGCAATATCGCCGCTGGGAAGCTCGACATTCTTTATATCCTGTTTTGGAACAAATATGGAAGCATGCTTTTCTGCCCCGTTGGAGTTCAAAAACTCACGTGAAATATCGCAAATCATCTCTCCGCGCCATCTCATTTTAAGCCTTGGCAATTCTGTTACATGAGCCACAATAGCTGTTTCAAGATTCTCGCCAGCGGCAAGAGCTATAAACTTTTCTACGTCTTCAGGGGCCAGTACGACAGCCATTCTTTCCTGTGACTCGCTTATGGCAAGCTCAGTTCCGTCAAGCCCGTCATATTTCTTGGGCACCATATCAAGATCTATATCAAGCCCATCGGCAAGCTCACCTATGGCTACTGATACACCGCCCGCGCCAAAATCGTTGCAGCGCTTTATCATCCTTGTTGCTTCGCCGTTTCTAAATAAGCGCTGTATTTTGCGTTCTTCTGGGGCGTTGCCCTTCTGCACCTCGGCCCCGCAGCTTTCAAGGCTCTCGCTGCTATGGCTCTTTGAAGAGCCTGTAGCCCCGCCGCAGCCGTCTCGTCCCGTTTTACCGCCCAAAAGCACTATTACATCTCCAGGTTCAGGGACTTTTCTCACTACATTGCTCTCCGGAGCTGCGGCAACAACAGCGCCTGTCTCGAGGCGCTTGGCCACATATCCGGGATGGTAAAGCTCAGAAACAAGACCTGTCGAAAGCCCTATCTGATTTCCGTATGAGCTGTAGCCCTGAGCGGCTTTACGGCATATAGTCCTCTGTGGAAGCTTGTTCTCCAGAGTCTCAGAAAGAGGGGTGTTAGGATCACCGGCTCCTGTAACCCTCATTGCCTGATATACATAAGCCCTGCCGGAAAGAGGATCTCTTATCGCCCCTCCAAGGCATGTTGCAGCGCCGCCGAAGGGCTCTATCTCAGTGGGATGATTGTGCGTCTCATTTTTATACATCAAAAGCCAAGGCTCTTCCGTGCCGTCAACATCGGCCTTTATCTTTATGGAGCAGGCATTTATCTCTTCGCTTTCGTCGAGGTTAGCCAGATACCCCTGCTTTTTCAGCACCTTTGCTCCTGCTGTGGCAATATCCATAAGTGTTACGGGGCGTGCCTTGGCCTTATCACCGTAAACAAAGCGCCTTCCCTCAAGGTAGCTGTCATATGCCGCCTTTACCTTTTCATCATCGATTTTAATGTCGTCAAGATGTGTGAGAAAAGTAGTATGCCTGCAATGATCAGACCAATAGGTATCTATCATTCTGAGCTCAGTCAGACTGGGGGCTCTGCCCTCGCCCTTGAAATACTCCCGCAGAAAGTCAAGGTCAGCGCTGTCCATCGCAAGACCGTATCTCTCTATATAACTATCAAGATCTGCTTCCGCCATCAGATCAGTAAGATAGGGAACCGCCTCAGGCTGAGGATAGCTATCTTCAAGACTCTCAGGTTTTTTCTCTGAAGCTTCTCGGCTTTCAACGGGGTTAATAAGGCTCTTTGATATCTTTAACTTATCTTCATCTGACAGATTACCGTAAAAAACGTACATTACGGCATTTTTAACAAGGGGGCGCTCGCCTCTGGTCATAAGGGCTATGCACTGTCGGCATGAATCTGCCCTCATATCAAACTGCCCGGGCAGCGCCTCGACTATAAGAGTCCAGTCACCCTCAAAAGGCAGCTCCTCATGATATACTTCGTCGCAGGCAGGCTCGGAAAAAACGCCCTCACAGGCAAGCTGATAAGTCTGCTCATCTATTCCCTGACAGTCGTACCGGTTTAATATCCTGACTTTTTCAAGGCAGTCTATTCCCTCTTCACTTCTAAGACGCGAAAGAAGACCTTTCGCCTCTATGTCGAACCCCTGCCGTTTTTCAGTATAGCATCTGAAAACCTTTGCCATGTTATTCCTCCCTCACAATGGCGGCATCCTTACTGCCGATATCTCTGCGGTAATAAGCGCCCTCGAACCTTATAGTCTCGACCCCACGGTAGCAGTTTCGCAGCGCCTGGCGCAGGCTTCTTCCCAACGAAGAAACACATAAGACCCTGCCTCCTGATGTCACAAAGCTGCCATCAAAGGTTTTCTTCGTGCCAGCATGGTACACTGTTCCAAAATGTCCGGCTTCTTCTATTCCGCATATAAGCTTGCCCTTTTCATAGGCTGAAGGATATCCCCCGCTTGCCATAACGACACAGGCAGAATAATTATCAAGAAACTTTATTTTGGCCTTATCAAGCTTTTCTGACCTTACGGCAATCATGATATTGAGCAGATCCGCGTTCAAAAGCGGAAGAACTACCTGGGTTTCCGGATCGCCGAAACGCGCATTATACTCTATAACCTTGGGGCCCTTCTCTGTAAGCATAAGGCTGAAATAAAGAACACCTTTAAAAGGCGTTCCCTCCTGCTCCATTCCCCTTATAGTGGGAAGGAATATCTCCCGCATACATCTTTCTGAAAGCTCTTCTGTGTATGCCGAAACAGGTGAATATGCCCCCATTCCGCCTGTATTTGGGCCCTTGTCTCCGTCATAAGCGCGTTTATGATCCTGAGCTGCAGGCATTGGTACTATCGTCTTGCCGTCGGTAAAGCAAAGGATGGAAACCTCAGGCCCTGTCAGCATCTCTTCAAACACCATAACCTGATCATTTCTGCCGTATGACAGCTGAGCCTGTGCAGCCACAGCTTCTTCTCTTGTAAGAGCCACAACCACGCCTTTTCCCTGGGCAAGCCCGTCCGCTTTAAGAACGATCGGTATCTGGCACTTTTTCACATACGCTTTAGCGGCCTTTGCATCCTCGCAAACATGGCACTTGGCCGTAGGTATGTTATATTTCCCCATAAACTCCTTAGCATAGCTCTTTGACCACTCAAGCCTTGCAGCAGCCTTCCTTGGCCCAAAGCAAGGGATATCATTATCCTCTAGCAAATCGACCATGCCAAGGGCCAGGGGATCATCAGGAGTTACAACAACAAAGTCCGGCCTCTTCTCAAGGCAAAAATCAAGTACTCCCTTAAGATCAGTTGCGGCTATATTCAGATTTTCACAAAAAGAGGCCGTGCCTCCATTACCGGGGGCAACCCATATTTTTTCAACAGCAACATTTTTTGCAAGTGCTTTGGCAACGGCATGCTCTCTGCCACCGCCTCCTATAACAAGTATCTTCATCAATAAAATCTCCTAAATACTCAAACGAATCAATGCTTAAAATGGCGCATCCCTGTAAATATCATAGCAATACCGTATTCATCGCAGGCCTTGATAGAATCTTCATCTCTTATCGATCCGCCGGGCTGTACAATAGCTGTTACTCCTGCTGCGGCAGCTGCTTTCACGCAATCGTCAAACGGCAGATATGCATCGGAAGCCATAACGCTGCCTTTTGCTCTGTCTCCGGCATATTTTATCGCCAGCTCAAGGGCTGTTATCCGGTTGGTCTGTCCAGGGCCTACGCCCAAAGAAGCATTTTCGTTTGTCAGTACAATAGCGTTTGAACGGGTGTGCTTTACAACCTTCCAGCCAAAGGCCATAGCCTCCAACTCACTTGCGGTGGGCATTCTCTTTGTGACCACCTTATAATCTCCAAGGCCGCTTTCGCTGTCTCTGGTCTGCACAAGAAGGCCGCCGTCTATCTTTTTCATATCAAAAGCATCACGGCTTTTCTCTCCGCACCCCTCGAGCTCCAAAAGACGGATATTCTTCTTCTTTTCAAGTATCGCGAGGGCTTCAGGGCTGAACGAAGGAGCAACTATGACTTCAAGGAATATTTCTGCCAGCTTCTTGGCAGTATCTCCGTCTACCTCTGTGTTGACCGCGACTATCCCTCCGTATATTGAGACAGGGTCACTGTCGTATGCCCTTGTGTAAGCTTCAAGCAGATTATTGCCGATGCCGCAGCCACAGGGGTTAGCATGCTTTACTCCAACGGCCGCGATCTGTCCGTCATACTCTTTCAAAAGAGCTATTGCTGCCGCCGTATCATTGATATTGTTAAAGGAAAGTTCCTTGCCATGAAGCTGCTTTGCCTGAGCCAATGTTCCTCGTTTTACAAGACCATCCTTATAGAACGCGCCTTGCTGATGGGGATTCTCTCCATAGCGCAGATCCTGTGCCTTCTCATAGGTATAAGAAATAACCTCAGGAAAAACAAGCCCCTCCTTGCCTGCAAGATAACGGGCTATCATGGTATCATAATTTGCCGTATGCTCAAAGACCTTCTGAGCCCAAGCAAATTTTTGCTCTCTTGTGGCTCCCCCGTTTTGAAGAGCCTCGAGAAGAGGCTGATAATCATGGTTGTCTGTCACAACGCATACATCCTGCCAATTCTTCGCGGCTGCTCTTAGCATTGTGGGCCCGCCTATATCGATATTCTCTATCGCTTCCTCAAGCGCTACGTTCTCTTTTGAAATTGTAGCCTTAAAAGGATAGAGATTTATAGCCACGATATCAATTGTGTCAATACCCAGCTTTTTAAGCTGCTCCATATGCTCAGGGCGGGAGCGCATTGCAAGAATTCCGCCATGTACTGCCGGATGAAGAGTCTTTACTCTCCCGTCAAGGCATTCGGGAAAACCCGTTATCTCTGAAACATCAGTGACGGCTGCCCCGCCATCTCTTAAAGCCTTTGCGGTTCCTCCTGTGGAAAGTATACGGTACCCCAGCTTTTCAAGCCCCAAGGCGAACTCCAGGACGCCTGTTTTATCAGAAACGCTAATAAGCGCGCTTTTCATATCATTATACCTCCGGTGAAAATTATTTAGTTATCCTTACTCTGCCATTTTCTATCTTTAGCGCCCCTGCACAATAAAGCCTTACGGCTTTTGGAAGAAGAATGTGTTCTGCTTCCTCCATTATCCGCTTCTGCAGGCTTTCGGGCGTATCACTATCCATGACCTCTACGGCCTTTTGAAGGATTATGGGCCCTCCATCTGTAACAACGTCTACAAAATGCACAGTGGCCCCGCTGACCTTCACTCCCTTTTCAATAGCAGCCTCATGAACCTTCAGGCCATACATGCCATCCCCGCAAAAAGAGGGAATGAGCGCGGGATGTATATTTATCATCCTGCCTTTATAGCGCTCGCAGAAAGATGGGCTGAGCACCTTGAGAAATCCCGCCAAAACTATAAGATCTGGCTGTATCTCTCTTTCGAGCAGCTCAATAAGCTTTTGCCCATATTCATCTGCTGAAAGCCCTTTAGCGGACACATAATATCCTTTTATCCCTGCGTTTTCAGCCCTCTCCAGGGCATAGGCATCCCTTTTTGAGGAGATGACGGCGGTTATTTCACCGCCGCCAAGCCCGTCTTTCTGCTGGCAGTCTATAAGTGCCTGAAGATTTGTTCCTCCCCCTGACACGAAAACCGCTATTTTCAGCATATTTCTATTCCCTTTTCGCCCTTGACACACTCGCCGAGCACAGCAGCTTTCTCCCCTGCTTTTTCAATAGCGGCAAGAACCTTTTCCTTATATTCAGGAGCTACGCCTATTACAAGCCCAACACCCATATTAAAGGTATTGTACATATCCCTTTCAGGTATATTGCCCTTCTCCATAATAGTCTTAAAAACAGCGGGCACAGGCAGAGCATTTTTATAGAGCCTTGCCGTTATATTCTCGGGCAGCGCTCTTGGAATATTCTCATACCAGCCTCCCCCCGTGATATGCGCGACAGACTTTATCTCGCATACATTTCTTACAGCTTCAAGTGTTTTAACATATATCTTTGTGGGTGTCAGCAGAGCATGTCCAACTGTGCTATCCCCAAGCGGTGCAGAAAGACTCTCTACATCATCTCCCAAAACCTTTCTTGCAAGGGAGAACCCGTTCGAGTGCATCCCCGAGGATGCAACGCCAATAAGAACATCGCCTTCTTTAAGAAGACTTTCCTCAAGCATCTGATCCCTGTCTACTATTCCTACGGCAAATCCTGCAAGATCGTATTCACCAACAGGGTAAAAGCCGGGCATTTCAGCAGTTTCCCCTCCAACAAGGGCGCATCCTGCCTGGCGGCAACCTTCGGCAACGCCTGATACTATATCAGCGGCTACCGAGGGATCCAGCTTGCCAACTGCAAGATAATCAAGGAAAAAGATGGGCTTCGCCCCCGAACATGCAATATCGTTTACACACATTGCCACGCAGTCAATCCCGACGGTATCGTGCTTGTTAAGTGCAAAAGCTATCCTGAGCTTTGTCCCAACGCCGTCGGCGCCCGAAACCAGCACCGGCTGCTTCATCCCCGTGACATCAGGGGCAAACATGCCGCCGAACCCGCCTATTGAGCCTATCACGCCGGGAATATAAGTGCTTTCCACCATAGGCTTTATTTTTTTTACTGTATCATATCCGGCCGTCACATCTACGCCGGCCTTAGCATAGCTTTCGCTGTGGCTGTCGTTATGGCTCATATTTCCAACCTCTGTTCAAATGGATTTTTTTCAACCTTTTCGGGCACCGGAATGGGGTAATTACCGCTGAAACAGGCATCGCAGAAGCCACATCTGGCAGAAGGCGCCAGCTTGCGCGTAGCCTCGATAGGAAGGAAGCCAAGAGAATCAGCTCCTATGATATCGCGCATTTCCTCAATGGTGCGGTTATGTGCTATAAGATTCTCTTTATCAGGAACGTCAGTTCCAAAGTAGCATGGAAACAGGAACGGAGGAGAAGACACCCTCACATGAACCTCGGTGGCCCCGGCCTCCTTAAGAAGCCTAACTATTCTGGCACAGGTGGTACCTCTGACGATAGAGTCATCCACCATTATTACCCTTTGACCCTTTACCGCTGTAGCAAGGGCGTTGAGTTTTATTTTTACTGCCCTTTCGCGCATCTCCTGTGTCGGCTGAATAAATGTTCTGGCAACATACCTGTTTTTAATAAGTCCTACGCCGTATGGTATGCCAGAATATTTGCTGTAGCCTATTGCCGCCGGGATGCCACTGTCAGGCACGCCGATAACTATATCGGCATCTACGGGGAACGTCTGTGCAAGGTATTTGCCACATTCCTGACGTGCCATCTCTACAGAAGCTCCGTCAATAACGCTGTCCGGCCTTGCAAAATAAATATATTCAAAAATACATGTCGTTGAATCCGCCTTGTCCTGACAGAAGGTGGAATGCAGTTCGCCGCCAATACAGGTGACAATCTCGCCTGGCTCGATGTCCCTGACAAATTCAGCTCCCAGAGCGTCAAGCGCGCATGTCTCAGAAGCGAAAATATATGATTCCCCGCGCTTTCCTATGCAAAGGGGCCTGAAACCGTTGGGATCGCGAGCCGCGATCATCTTTCGGGGCGACATAATAACGATTGAATATGCACCCTTGATTCTGTGCATAGATTTATAAACCGCCTCTTCGATAGAGCTGGAGCTTAGGCGCTCTCGAACTATCATATGAGCGATTACCTCACTGTCGTTAGTCGTTTGAAATATTCCGCCTGAAAGCTCTATCTCCTTGCGGAGTTCAGTTGCGTTTACAAGGTTTCCGTTATGTGCCAGCGCCAACGTCCCCTTTATATGGCGAGCCAATATTGGCTGGGCATTTTCACGCAGAGAACTTCCGGTAGTCGAGTAGCGGCAATGGCCTATGGCCATCTGTCCGGGCATTTTGTCAAGTATCTCTGAGGAAAAGACTTCGGGCACAAGCCCGACGTCTTTATGAAGCGTAAGAACTCCTCTGTCGTTTACCGCTATACCGCAGCTTTCCTGCCCCCTATGCTGCAGGGCGAAAAGCGCATGGTATGCCTCCCATGCGGGTAAACATTGCTCATCCTTACCGCAGACTATGCCAAAAACGCCACATTCCTCGTGAACTTTGTCAAATGGCCTGTCTTCATCTATTATGATCGAGTATTCCTTTTCTTTGATCAAGTTTATTCTCCCATCAGCCTGTGCAGTATTTCCTGGTATGCATCTTCTACATGTCCCAGGTCCCTGCGGAAACGGTCCTTATCAAGTTTTTCATGAGTCTTGCTGTCCCAAAAACGGCAGGTATCCGGCGATATCTCGTCCGCGAGCACAATAGTGCCGTTGCTGAGGCGTCCGAACTCAAGCTTGAAATCTACAAGATCGATGCCGTTATCCTTCATAAAAGCCTTGAGGAACTTATTTACGGCAAAAGCATATTTCTTGATAGTCTCGATTTCTTCCACGGTGGCAAGTTTAAGAGCAAGCGCGTGATAATCGTTGATAAGGGGATCGCCAAGATCATCGTTCTTATAAGAAAACTCTATGGTGGGCTCGTCGAATACTATGCCCTCAACTACCCCGTAGCGCTTTGCAAAGGATCCCGCGGAGATGTTTCGGATAATAACCTCGAGAGGTACTATGGATACCTTTTTGACTAGTGTCTCCCTATCGGAAAGCTGCTGTACAAAATGTGTGGGAACGCCTTCCTTTTCAAGCTTCTGCATAAGGAAATTAGTTACTTTGTTATTTATAACGCCCTTGCCGACAATGGTTCCCTTTTTTTCTCCGTTGAATGCGGTGGCATCATCCTTATAATCTACGATAAAAAGTTCCGGATCATCTGTGGCAAAAACCTTCTTTGCCTTTCCCTCGTATACCTGCTCAAGCTTTTTCATATCTGTACCTCCATAATGCTGTATTGTTTTCTTATATACTCGTCTTTTTCAATGACTTTTTTCTCCATATCGTGCTTATGCTTTTTAAGTGCCTCCACAAGACGCGGCTCACACATCGAAAGAATCTGCACAGCCAATATCGCGGCATTCTCGGCGCCGTTGATGGCTACCGTCGCCACGGGTACTCCTGTGGGCATCTGAACGGTTGAAAGAAGACTGTCCATACCGTCCATCGTGCTTGACCTTATTGGAACGCCTATGACAGGCAATACCGTATTTGCAGCAAGAACGCCGGCAAGATGTGCTGCTTTGCCTGCGGCAGCGATAATGACGCCTGCGCCCTGTGATTCAGCAGTTTTAGAAAGCTCCTCTGCCACCGATGGAGTTCTGTGGGCGGAAACTATCCTCACATCAAAAGGGACAGAAAAGTTTCTCAGAACCTTGATCGCGCCCTCCATAACTTGAAGATCTGAATCGGATCCCATTACAACTATGACCTTTTTCATAAGCCTATCCTCTCGATTTCTCAGATTTTTACTTATTTCGCATTTTTGTAATTGCTTCAATTAATAACTTTTGGCAAAATAATCCACAAAAACAATAAGCTAAAAGCACCCTTTTGACAGGGTGCTTCTCATGACAAATTATTCTTTATGCCGGACGCAACTCTCCCGCGGATATCTGCAATTCCGACGTCATCCATGACTTCGTATTTGAAAAACAGTCTCATGTCCGCAAGGCCTCCACGCAGTCTATTAAATACAGTTAAATAATACTATATTTTCTCTTATTTTGCAACCTTAAGCTTTGCAAAATGTCCCGATTTGTCGTTTTATCCATAAATTCCCCACTGCGCAAAATAAAAGATAGATGTTTTGCCCCCCGACGCAGTATGCTCCCTTAATATGAGCCATTATATACCTTATTCACTGCATTTGAATGTCAGGAAATTACAACTTCTCAGTTATCCATATTGAAACACACTGAGACGATGTATATAATATAGCTTATCAGGTTAAAAGAAATACCTAAAAGGAGAAAGAATATGAGCGAACTTTTTGGCAGAGAACTTATGAAAAATGGATGTAACTGCGCACAGTCGGTTTTAGTATCACTTTCGAATGAAGTGGGCCTGGACACTGATGTTGCCATGAAGATAAGCTGTGGCTTTGGCGGGGGCTGCCGTGCAGGAGAGGTATGCGGAGCAGTCACCGGAGCCCTTATGGCAATGGGCATGATTAACGGCAATACCGATATGACAGATAAGGAAACGCGTGAGCATGCTTATGCCCAATATTCTGAGTTCAACCGTCGCTTCCGCGAGCAATATGGAACTTTAATCTGCCGGGACCTATTGGGATGCGATACCTCTACCCCGGAAGGCAAAAAACTATATAATGAAAGCCCTGAGCTCAAACAGAGATGCCATGTCATGGTGGATGGAGCAATAGCGATTGCTAGAGATATTCTGGCTGGGAAATAGAATTAAATAACTCTTTACTTGCCCTCATCTTTCTGCTATAGTACGCTTGAGACTGTATACGGTACTTATTGAAGCAGTCACGAGGTGTTATTATGGGTCTTTTAAATCAAATGAGGCGCAGTGCCAAAGCGCATCTGGCCTTTGAAGAGCGTAATACGCTTATGATAATGGCGGAGGCTCTCTTTGCCGGAATCGTTCTTCAGCTCACTAACCCTTTTTACCAGCTGTTTGCTTCAGCAATGGGAGCCGACGATGTCGCCATAGGTCTAATATCTTCCCTTCCGTCTTTCTGCGCTCTCTTTGTTTTGCTCCCTGCCTCAATGTATATTGACAGAGTAAAAGACAAAAAAAAGTTCCTTAGCTCAGCAATTACCATATGCGGCGTAGTGCTTCCTCTTATCGCTATGGCGCCATTTTTGGGAAGCCACGGATATTGGTTCTTTATAATCGGCATTTCCTTATGGAATATCCCTTATATATGCTACACAGTCTCCTGGCAAAGCTATTTTTCCGACCTTTACTCTCCTTCTCACAGAGCCCTTCCTTATGCCAGAAGACAAATGATGACCAATGCCGTGCCTATAGTTACTCTTATGGCAGGCGGCCTTATATTAAGCTATCTTTGTAAGACTCAGGATCAGAAGATACTGGCATATCAGGGATTTTTTGTTGTAGCATTCATAGCCTCGGTATTCCAGCGAAAAGCTATCAATAAAACCTGCTGTCCAGAACATGTTATGCCTCCCTCTTCAGCGGGCAGTAAACTTTCCCCAAAAGATTTTATTGTGGCTATTAAGGGCCTTAAAGGCCATCCTCAGTTCTGCATTTTTCTTGGGCTTCTTTTTGTTTTTTATTTTTCATGGCAAATGGCATGGCCCATGTTCTTTCTGTATCTCATTAAATATGTAGGTTTTAACGAGGCAACGAAAAGTGTATTTGATGTTCTCTCATATCTGGCTTTGACAATGATGTCTACATGGTGGGGCAGAAGGATAGATAAGTTCGGCCCGAGGGGCTCTACCGTTCTCGGTATGATTGCATGTGCAACATCCCCTTTTCTGACGGCCGTTACCAAGAACTTTTGGGTCATCATGGCAGGCTACATGTTTAGCGGAGGAACATCTCCCGGTTTCCAGCTGGGGCTTTTCAACGACATGCTTGATAATCTGCCTGATGAAAACAAATCTCTTTACATTGGTATTTATAACATGGTAATGCAGATTTCAAACTTTGTAGCACCTCTTTTTGGCGTTGCGCTGTATACCCGAATAGGCGTTGTTCATACCATGTTCACCTCCAGCGTATGCAGGCTTTTCGCAGCCAGCCTTTTTGCAGTAAGATACTTCATATTGAAGAAAAAGGACAGCCTTAAAGCTTAAACAAAAGTATAACAACAAATAGTGCCGCGCCTTGAAACGCGCGGCATTTTTTGTTGCGTTTGCCCTCGAACATTGTGTTCTTCGACTCCGTAGGAGTGACCACAGACCCCATAATGGTTCCTTTTATAATGGCACTAGGTATAGGCTTCTCTATGCCGCAAGGTGATCGTCATTCACAAAGCGACAGTTTTGGTCTTGTAGCCATATAAGCCAAACGTATTAGGAAAACTGCAAAAACCCTTATTCCATGCGGGATAAGGAAATACCAAAATAAAATATGAGCTATCACATTACACAGGATACCGCCTAATTGGACAAGATAGGCGGTGTTTTTGTATCTGGATAGCGGAACTTCGGGTCAGCTTGGCCCGAAGTGGAAAGGAGGGATTGCAAATATCCCGTTGGGCTTGATTAAAAATCAGGCCTTTTTTTGTTGCCATAAAACAGACCGGAGGTAAAATGCATGGCAAAAAATGAGCCAAACAAGCCGGACGAAGTAAAGACCGCCGAGGAAACAGCGGCACTTTCCCATGAGGACGGAGCTGTTCTACATGAAGCTGATAAGGACAGGCCGGAAGAACCCTTGGGAAAGGCACTCCCCAACAAGCAATTTTTGAATTTTCCCGTCAGGGAGAATCTCAAAAATGTGCAAGTGTCAATACACTTGCCCTGTTTGCAGTTTAGCGGAACATCGGAAAAGCAAAGTTTTTCATGTATGCCATCCGACTTTCTTGAGGATATCGGGGTCATCAGATATAATGATGTAGATGGGCAATTCAACATTTCACAGCATTGGAATGACATTCTGCGACAAAGCCATTGAAACTGCTTATATAATTTGAAAAAATAGTAGGGATAGGTATGTATTATACCGTCTAGTGGTAGGGGTAAGACTATGGTAAAAATTGCGATATGCGACGATGAAAAGGTCGCACATGAAATTTTAGAGAAAAAAATATCGTCCTATATGGACAGCCAAAAAGAGCATTATGAAATTAAATGCTTCTTTAGTGCTGCTGCATTGCTCAAAACGTCTTGCGCCTTTGACCTATTTTTTTTGGATATACAAATGCCGGAGCAAGACGGTATCACACTCGCAAAAAAAATAAGGGAGAACGAAAACCGGGGTGCGATTATTTTTATAACCGCATTGTCAGAGCGTGTTTATGAAGCCTTTGAGGTAGAGGCTTTTGACTATATCTGTAAACCTATTGTTGATATGCGCTTACATAAAACCTTGGATAGAGCCATAAGAAAACTTCACGAAAATGAAAACAAGTCCTTATTTGTTCAGACTATGAACTGGTGCAAGACGGTCAAGTTGGAGGACATTTATTATTGTGAAGTGATTAACCGTAAAATGTATCTTCATACGAAAAACGGCGTTATTGAATACTACTGCACATTGGAAGATATGGAGAAACAGCTTGATTACCGTTTTGTACGTTGCCACCGCAGTTATCTTGTCAATTTGGACTATATGAAGGAATACGGTGGCGGGCAGATTGAGTTGGAAAACAAAGAATATGTTCCGGTTTCAAGGCTCAAACATCAGGAGTTTATGGAAGCCATGATGTCATACATGAAAAAGAAGGGAACGTAAGGTAGATGGATTCAATAATATTGGCGCTACTCTATTCCGGCATAATTTCCATGCTGTTGTACTATTACTTCTGCCGTCTATGTAATACGGCTTTTCGTTGGTATTGGGGCGTACTGTATTCGGTATTTTCATGTGGTCTGGCCTTTTGCCGATACTCGTGGTGGGTAGGGGAGTTTTTTTATGTCCTCTTAGGAATCCTTCTGCTGGCTATCTGCGGTGGGCTCTTTCAAAAGTGCAGATTTACGGAAGCGGCTGTCATATCATCATTGGCAATTTCCGTAGAGAACGTTATAACCGGAACAATGACATCTTTAACATTTTGGGTAATTTCAAGTGTCAATTCGCTGACAATACTGAGATTTGCGGATTACTTTCAAAATGCAATAATTATCATTCTTTTAATTTTGACTTTCCGCATTATATTGAGCTACTTTCCAAGCAGTATTGGGGGTATACGGCAACCAACCCTGCTTGTACTGCTTGTGCCTATTCTGTTTATTACCTTTGTCGGAGCGTTCCTATCCGATTCGATTTATGGAAACGTAGTTATTTGGGATAGTGCGCAAGGCTTGGTTTCTCCAAAAGTAAACAGTTTTCAAATAGTATCCTTGCGTCTGCTTGCCTGTGGAGGCTTGGTTTCCGCCCTCATTACGTATCAGAAATTGCTCCAATCCATTGAGCATGAGCAGAGGGCTCGACTTTTAGAGCAACAAACGCAGAATCAAGAGGTTTATGTAAAGGAATCAAGCCTACGGTATGAGCAGACCCGTTCGTTCCGGCACGACATTAAAAACCACTTCCTTGTTTTGCGTCAGTTGCTCAAAGAAAATCAACCGAGTGCGGCGCAAGAGTATTTGGAGAAGTTAGAAAACGTATCCGATACCCTGTCCTTTCCGATACAGACCGGAAATGTAACCGTAGATGCTTTGTTAGGCAGTAAACTGGCGATTGCGGCGGGAAAAGAGATTCATGTTGATTGTTCCGTGCATATCCCAAAACAGAGCGGCGTGAACGATATGGACTGGTGCATTGTTTTATCCAATGCGCTTGATAATGCCATCGTTGCAAACGAGGAGGTCTGCGAACAGGATAGAGGGATTCGTTTATCGGGCAGCCAAAAAGGAAATATCTATCTTTTGAATATTGAAAACCGCTGTCATGTAGATACAAAACTTCCGACGGCGGGGATTGGGCTTTCCAATATACAGGCGGTGCTTCACAAGTACAACGGAAAGGTTGAAATCGAAATTGCCGATGGTACATTCAAACTCAACGCCCTATTCGTCATTCCACAACAATCTAAGGGCATTTCACAACAAACCCATTGAATGAGCCATTTTCATCCCTATAATTGTAAGTAGGTACTACTATATCACATAGCAAAGGAGGATTTCTTATGTCAATAGGAGCAGTTGGGAATAGCGTTTCTCGCCCAGACCCCTACGCAAGTAAAGTAGAAGAAGATCAAAACAAGCCTATAAACGCCGCTGATAAGGCAAAGGAAGCCGAAAAAGCGGAGCAATCTAAGTCATCCGCCCTACATCGTGACGAATATATCCCAAGCGATGGAAAGGCTGAAAAAACCCCCGGTCTTTACCGATTGGAAGCGGACGAAAACGGAGATAAGCGGATTGTTTTCGACCGCCCCGATTCAACCGAACAAAGCAAACCAGCCGATGGTACGCAAGGAAAAGAACAGGCTGGTAAATCACCCGAAACCGTATCGGGCCCGGATATAGACGCTCTACTGCCGGAAAAAGGTGATGGGCCTGAAAAACCCGGCGACAAAAAAGGAGGTTTATTTTGTAGGGTTGATACCGACAAAGTTGACTCTGAAATCAAGAAGCTGAAAGAACAGAAACAGCAGATTCAACAGCAGTTGAACAGTGTCCGCGATGATGAGGAAAAGCGTAGGGATTTGGAACAGCGTTTATCACAGATTGAATCCGAATTGAGCGCAAAGGAAAATGACGGCTATAGAAAGGCAAACGCAAGTTATACATACAGCTCAACGCCTATATAGGCCATCAACGCATATAACCGTTGTTTCAACGACAGGGTTATATTACGATAGAGCGTAGTCGATTGTGAGCGGCGGTTTTGAAATCAATATTCAAAGCCGCCGTTTTCCTTTTCAAAAAATAGAATCACGGAGGGTGTATTAAAATTGCCCTATTTTAAGGACACGGCGGTATCAAAGGAGGTATCGCTGTGTTTTATTATGCCAATTCAAGCCAACGCGCCGGGCCGTTAAACAAGGATAGCGGCCTAATGTGACCCAGCCGAAAACAGATTACTTTATCGCTTCGGGCCAAGTTAGCGCGAAGTCAGGGCGGGGCCTTGGCCCCGGTTGTCGTTCCACACCTCCCTCCATTCGTCAACCTATCAACCCGGCGAAGCAATTCGCCACATGATGAATGGAGGAAAAACAATGGACAAGCTATTAGTTACGATAAAATATAAAACCGCCAATGGGAGCGAGATTTGTGTTGAGGTTTCAACTCCGGTTAAGGAACTGCTTGAACAGTCCACCCGGCAAATCCAGTCCCAAAGGCGGCAAGACAGGCGGTATCTTGATTATACGGATTTCATAGACGGTTTGACAGACACAGCTATGAGATATTCCGTTGTGAATGATCCCGCCGACCTTCTGATGAAGATGGAAAGTTACAGGCAGCTTCACATTGCTATGGGTAAACTTTCCGAAGCACAGCGCAGGAGGTGTAATGTGATAGGAAGGAGGATACATGGCACGCACAAAAAACAGGAGAACAAATCTCACCGTTTCCCCATTCCCGTACAATGTAATACGCTGGAAGCTCGGTCAATACATCCGTTTATCCAAAGAAGATTTGAACCGTGGCAAGGACGAGAGCAACAGCGTCATCAATCAAAGAAAGATGGTATCATTACGCACAATGATTACCGTCACATGGGCGAAGATTACGAGCGGCAAAATGAAGCCATCATGGAGGTTATCGCCAATCTGAAAAAAGAACGGGACGAGCTGGAAAACGGCATTGATGTTGAAAACCCATTTTTGGCTACTTTACGAAAATATGAGAACATCGACAAGCTGACAAGAGAAATTTTGATTGAACTGGGTGACCATATCAAGATATACGAGGGCGGCGACATTAGCATACGATTTAAGTTTGCAGACGAGCTTCGCCGCATTATCGAATACATTGAAGTCAACTCACATTTGCAGGTGGTATAACCCCACCACTTCAACAGTTTGTTGGTTTTCCTAATATAGAACACTCATATGCAGCATAGGCCCAATTATATTTGATACTACTTATGGGGACAATCTTTATTCTTGGGTCAGCTGCTTATACCCCGATATCCATTCCCGATATAGCTGCCTCCGCAGATATGACCTAGCATTTCGCCTACGGTATGGACCAATAACCGCCAACTTTCTTCTTCCCTTTTCAATGGGAGCATGTGATGGGCTTAGCGGCAACATACTATACGCGCCTTCGGCATAGTCGCCTTGGTTGCAATGACACATCTTAAGTGAAGTTCTTTGCAAGGCCTAAAGAATAAACATTATTGCATAAATTTGTTGATATATTTTTGTCAAAGTCGCATATTGCATTTGCTGTTGGAATGTAGTAATATAATATCCATCAAAAGGGAGTAGTTCAGCGGTCATTCCGCTGTGTGCACCGTCAGAACGGCCGCTTATGGCCCGGACGCACAGAAATCATATTGATTTTTACAAGACTTTTATCGCATAACATGTGGTAAAAGTCTTTTTTCATATGATCTCCCCCGCGATATCGTCGATGATCTTTCCCGGGAACAAAGAACTACAAAGTCAGGTATTAATCAAAGAAGCTCGAAAGGAATTAAAGGAGGAACACAAATGGATTTTTTTCTAACCCCCGCAGGCTTTGCATCTACTATAGGCGTAGTCGTAGTTTTGCTGCTTCTTATTGTCGGCTACTTAAAGGCGCCACCGGATACTGCCTACATAATTTCCGGCTTAGGCAAAAAGAGGATACTTATCGGTAAAGCCGGTTGGCGAGTACCGTTCTTTGAGAGGGTTGACAAGCTTTCTCTTCGCGTTATGCAGGTCGATGTAAAAACCTCGGAGGCTGTTCCCACAAACGAGTTTATTAACGTTTCTGTGGACGGCGTGGCAAATATTAAAATATCGTCAGATCCACATCTGCTCGAGAAGGCGTCAGAAGCTCTGCTTGGAATGCACCAAAATGAGCTTATATCCCTTGTTACTCAGGTTCTAGAGGGAAATATGCGCGAAATCGTGGGTTCTGTAGGTCTTAAAGAAATGGTTCAGGACCGCCAGGGTGTCGCTAAAAAGATCACCGAAAACGTTGTGCCAGATATGCAGAAACTTGGCATGGAGGTCGTTAATTTCAATATCCAGAACTTTAAGGATGCTGCTGGAACAATTGAGAACATGGGTATCGACAACGTAGAACAGATACGCAAAAATGCCCAAATCGCCAAGGCAAACGCCCAGCGCGATATTTCCATAGCCACAGCCAATGCCGATCAGGAATCAAATGCCGTAAAGGTGCAGACCGAAAAGATGATCTCCGAACAAAACGCCCAGCTTGCCATTCAGCGTGCAGAAATGCAGGTTCTTGCGGATACCAAGAAGGCCGCAGCTGACGCTGCTTACGCTATTCAACAGGAATCGCAGCGTAAAGTCATCGAGGTAGCACGCGTAAATGCCGACATAGCAAAAAAGGAAAAAGAATCGGAGCTGGCCGAAAAAGAAATATCCCTTAAGGAGCGCCAGCTTGATGCTGATGTTCGCAAACAGGCCGATGCTATGAAGTATAAGGCAGAAAAGGAAGCTGAGTCTGACCTTATTCGCCGTCAAAGAGATGCCGAAGCCCGCACCTATGAAGCCATGCGGGACGCCGAGGCCAAAAGAGTTCAGGCCGAAGCCCTTAGGTTCTCAATGGAGCAGGAGGCCGAGGGCATAAGGGCCAAGGGTCTTGCGGAAGCTGAGGCAATTGAAAAGAAAGCCGAAGCTCAGCGTAAAATGGGCGAAGCGTCTATCCTAGAAATGTATCTCACAGCGCTGCCCGAGGTTGTCAAGAATGCCGCTGCTCCTTTAGCCCAGACCGATAAAATCGTTATGTACGGCGAAGGCAACTCGACCAAGCTTATAAGAGATGTTATGACAAGCGCCGATCAGATAGTAGACGGCATGAAGGAATCCACGGGGATTGATTTAAAATCTATCCTTTCAGGCGTTGTTGCAGGCAACATGGTAAGAAACAATATGCCCGCACAGAGAATAGTTCTCGAAACCCGGTCATCAGAAAACAACAGCAGCAAAGAATCAGAAGATACGGAAAACACTCCTGAAGATCCCATTCGTGTATAACGCTGTGCAGTAGCCATATTCCCTTTCAATCTCATAAAACAAACAGTACCGCCCCGACAGGCGACTATCGGGGCGGTATCTTTATCATAGCATTATTAAGCCTTATTCAGCTGTTTTTCCGGCACCTGCATCCGAAAGGCAGACAACAGAATTTAGAAGCCTATGCTCCTTAATCTTTGTAACTTTTATCGTTAGCCCATATTCCTCAATTTCGGGGGTACTGCCGTCATTTGGAACTGTTCCTAAAACACCAAACACAAGCCCCCCGAAGGTATCGTATTCGTCATCTGGCAAAGCTACGCCAAGCTGCAACGATACCTCATCAAGCGGCGCCGCCCCCTGAATTCTCCAAGTTTTTGAATCTATACGCTCAATAAGGGGCTTTTCGGGAGGCGTTGAACTATCATCATCAAGATCTCCCACAAGCTGCTCAAGCAAGTCGTTCATCGTTACAATTCCGCTCATACCTCCATATTCGTCTACAACTACGGCAAAATGATTCCTTGTTTTCTTCATGTTTCTGAACAAAACGTCGGCCCTGACAGACTCAGGCACAAAATATGCAGGCTTAACAGCTTTCTTGAGTACATTCTCCCGGGTTTTATCCTTAAGTCTCAGATAATCCTTGGCATACAAAACACCCGTTATATAGTCAGGGCTGTCAGCGCATACGGGATAAATCGAATGGCGGCTTTCTCCGATGGTCTGTTCCCACTGTTCATCGCTTTCATCAAGCCAAAGAAGGGAAACCTCAGTACGGTGGGTCATAAGCTCTCCAGCCGAGGTATCGTCAAACTCAAATATATTCTGAATCATGCTCTGTTCATCAGGCTGAATAGTTCCTTTCTGCTTGCCTGCATCAAGAAGCATGCGTATCTCTTCCTCGGCATTTTCGTCTTCCTGGCTGTTAGGGTCAATACCCATAAGCCTCAGCACTCCATTGGTGGAAACGGTAAAAAGCCATACAGCCGGAGTGAATATCTTTGAAATCACATATATTATCCCCGACATGCCAAGTGCGATCTGTTCGGCTTTTTTCATTGCAAGCCGTTTGGGTATAAGCTCTCCCAAAAGAACAGTAAAGTAGGTCAGCAAAAGGGTGATAACCGCCACCGCAAGCATATTTATAACATACGCAGGTATCTTTATCCCAAGGCTTACAAGCCAAGCCACAAGCCTGTCGGAAAAGTTCCTTGTGGCCACGGCACTGCTCAAAAGATTTACAAGTGTTATGCCCACTTGTATCGTTGCCAAAAACACCGACGGCTGCTGGGTAAGCTTTGTAAGACGCAGAGCACGTTTATCTCCCGAAGCCGAAAGCTTGGCAAGCTTATTGTCGTTCATTGTTATAACAGCTATCTCTGCGCAGGCAAAGATGGCATTGCAAAATATAAATGCAAGCTGAAGCAAAAACAGCCACAGCAACGGATCTTCGTTCAAAATAGTAACCTCCCAAAATGCCTGAAAAGATATTTTGTTTTTCCAGACATTAGCTAAATGCTTTATTTATATTCTTAACACATAATGAGCTCTTAATTAAACATAAGTCACATCAATAAAAAAACACACAGCAAAAAGGACAATATGTGATTGCCCTCAGCTATGTGCATAATATACATTCCCCTCTGACCTCGTCCCACAAAATGAGCAAACGTTAAACGTCGTCGATTGGGGGGTTCCGAATCAGATCCCGATGAATTGATCACTTACAATACACCTATCCTTTATGAGACAGTATATTACGTATAATGCCATTTGTCAACTTTACAGCAAGGCATCTTTTATATAACCACGACATGGGTATTCTTCATATCCCGCTGATTTATACTGTTGACATTTGATAATTTATAGCTTACAATCGGTTGCGTAATCAACTATTCTGAGGGAGGAAGACTATGAGCCTTTCGCATAATATCAATATTATCTCCAGATGCTCGCGCCGCTTCAGGGAAGCCAAGCTGCGCAGATACGGGCTAAAAGGAAGCCAGCCGGTATGTATAATGACAATCTGCAAAAGCCCCGGCATCTCGCAGGACGGCATAGCAAAAATTAACCATATGGACAAAAGCAATGTCACAAGGCAGCTGAACACTCTTGAACAGGAAGGCTATATAACGAGGATCACCTCAAAGGATGATCGGCGGTTTTATGAAATATACCCTACAGATAAGGCTCAGCTTGCCCTTCCGGATATAAAGGCCTCATTCAGGGAGTGGAACAGCTTGATAACTCAAATGCTTACGAAAGAAGAAATATCTCAGCTTGAAAGCCTGATTGAAAAGGTCCGAATCGGGGCGATCGCCCTTGATGAGGAGGGATATGAGGAATGAAAAGACTTTGGGTCTATATCAAACCCTATGTGCCAATAATGTCATTTGGCCTTTTTATTAAGTTTATCTCGGCAATAATGGATCTGCTGATACCCTCTGTCCTTGAAAAGATAATTGACGATGTGGTGCCTACAGGAGAGCACAGACAGATATTCCTTTGGGGCGGCGTTATGGTCGCGTTCTCGGTGATTTCATTTTTCTGCAATATATCTGCCAACCGCCTTGCCGCAAAAAGCGCAGGAAGCATCACGGGAGCAATACGGCATGATCTGTTTTCGTCAATAGCCTACCTCTCTATCCCTCAGACCGACCGGTTTACGCTGCCATCTCTCGTGTCGAGGCTAACCTCCGATACTTATAACATAAACCAAATGCTTTCAAGAATACAGCGAATGGGTGTGCGCGCTCCGATCCTCCTTGTGGGAGGGCTGTTAATCACAATGAGCATAGACAGCACGCTTACTCTTGTTCTGGTGGCTGTTCTCCCCTTTATCGTGGCCATTGTGTATTTTGTCACCAAGATCAGCGTGCCGATTTATACCTACTGTCAGAAGATCCTTGACAAAATGGTCATGACGGTGCAGGAAAACATAACAGGTGTAAGAGTTATAAAAGCACTTTCGAAAAGTGAATACGAGAAAAAACGGTTCGACAAAGTTAACTTTGAGCTTTCCGGCGAAGAGCGCAGAGCCGGAATCATCATGTCTCTGTCAAGCCCATCTACCACCTTTATATTAAATCTTGGGATAAGCCTTGTCATCCTTGTAGGTGCAAGCAGAGTCAATTCCGGTTTAACACAGCCTGGTGCTATAATCGCCTTTTTAAGCTATTTCAACATCATCCTTAACGCCATGCTGGGCGTAACAAAAATCTTCATTCTCTGTTCCAAAGGCATTGCATCCGGCAGGCGTATTAGCGAAGTCCTTGATGCCCCAGCCGATATTTCTGTCATGCAGCTTCCATCTATAGCAGACGACAGCCACATAAAGTTTGACAATGTGTCGTTTTCCTATAACAAGGTGGAAAACAATCTTACCAACATAAGCTTTGAGCTGAAACGCGGTCAGACACTTGGAATAATTGGCCCGACGGGTTCCGGCAAAACGACTATAATCAACCTTCTTCTCAGGTTTTATGATCCGGACAGCGGAGAGATCTATATAGATGGCCAAAATATTAAAAGCATAGAAAAAGACCGGCTTGCCCGCATGTTTGGCACTGCCTTTCAAAATGATTTTCTGCTTGCGGACACGATATATGAAAACATCAGCTACGGTCGCGCTCTGTCCCGTGAAAAAATCTTGAAAGCAGCCCACGATGCGCAAGCGGACGATGTATTAAAAGGATGTCCAGAGGGCCTTGAACATATGGTTACAGCCAGAGGTACCAATTTAAGCGGTGGCCAGAAACAACGCTTGCTTATTGCAAGAGCGCTTGCCGCAAAACCTGAAATTCTTATACTTGATGACTCCTCGGGAGGGCTTGACTACCGCACTGATGCCGAGCTTAGAAAGGCCCTTGCGTCAGCTTACAGCGGAGTAACATCCGTTATAGTGGCTCAGAGGATAAGCTCAATCCGACATGCCGAACTTATCCTCGTCATGGAAGACGGACATATAACAGCCCAGGGCACCCACGAGGAGCTAATCGAAAGCTGTGAGCTTTATAAAAGCATAAGCCTTTCTCAGATGGGGGGTGAGATAGATGCGTAACCCATCTGCCCCAAAAACGATGTCCGGGGGCGTGGCGAAGCCGCTGTCAGGCAAGAAGAAACGTGCCATCCTCCTTAGGCTTTGGACATATCTCAGCCGCAATAAGCTGCTTTTATTTACAGCTCTTTTCCTTATGCTGGGCGGCAATATACTTGCCCTTATGGGCCCGAGCCTTTCGGGTAAAGCCATTGATGCGATAGGTACTGTTCCCGGAATGGTCAATTTTCCTGTTGTCACAAGATATGTCATGATGATCATTGCATTTTACGCCATCTCATCCGTTATGACATACATAATGACTATCATAACAGTAAATATAAGCCGAAACGTCATATATCAGATGCGCAAGGATGTATTCGGCAGGCTTTCCTCCCTGCCTGTATCATTCTTCGACAGCCGCCAGACCGGAGACATAATAAGCGTCATTTCATATGATATTGACACGGTTAACGCTTCTCTTTCGACCGACTTTCTCCAGATATGTCAAAGCACGATAACTGTTCTGGGTGCGCTGATAATGATGATAAAGATATCTCCTATGCTTGTCCTTGTATTTACAGTCACCGTTCCGATGTCCCTTATAGCAACAAGATATATCACAAGAATGGTACGCCCTTTATATCGCAAGCGCTCGGCAAAGCTGGGGGAACTTAACGGCTTTGTTGAAGAGATGATAAACGGGCAGAAAACCACCAAAGCTTACAGCGTCGAAGACGTTATGATCAGCCGCTTTGACAAAAAGAACGATGAAGCGGTGGAGGCTTACACAACGGCTGAATATCAGGGAGTTTTGACTGGCACCTCCGTCAATTTTATCAACAACATTTCGCTGACGCTTGTAAGCGTCTTTGGTTCGCTGCTTTATCTTGCAGGCTCGATCGGATTGGGCGACATCTCCTCCTTTGTGCTCTATTCAAGGAAGTTTTCAGGGCCGATAAACGAAGCAGCTAATATTCTCGGCGAACTTCAGTCAGCCTTTGCTGCGGCAGAACGCGTTTTCCGACTCATAGATGAAGCCCCCGAAAAACCGGATAGCGAAGACGCATTGGTATTCAAAGACATTGAGGGCAGCGTAGAGCTAAAGGATATAAGCTTTGGATATAACCCCGAACGCACTATTATCAATGATCTTAACCTTTCTGCTCCAAAGGGCAGCCTTATTGCCATTGTGGGCCCGACAGGCGCAGGAAAGACAACAATAATAAATCTTTTGATGCGTTTTTACGATACCCTTGAGGGGGACATCACAGTTGACGGGCAGAGCATATATTCCTCTACGCGTGACAGCCTGAGGCGATGTTATACGATGGTTCTTCAGGATACATGGCTATTCAGCGGAACCATCTTTGAGAATATTGCATACGGAAAAGAAAATGTTACATATGAGGAAGTCTCCGCCGCCGCAAAGGCCGCACATATACACAGCTATATAAAAAAGCTTCCAAAGGGCTATGATACCCTTTTGAGCGACAACGGCGTCAACATCTCAAAGGGGCAAAAACAGCTCCTGACGATAGCCCGTGCCATGCTGCTCGATTCAAAGATGCTGATACTTGACGAGGCGACATCCAATGTTGATACCAGAACTGAGGAAGCCATACAGCAGGCAATGAGAAGCCTTATGAAAGATAAAACCTGCTTTGTCATCGCTCACAGGCTTTCGACTATACGCAATGCCGACAACATACTTGTAGTCAATGATGGCAGCATCGTCGAACAAGGTACGCACGAACAGCTTATGGCTAAAAAAGGTTTTTACTATAACCTTTACCGCTCTCAGTTCGAAAGTTATTGATTTAAACCCCCTGTGGAAGTTTTCCACAGGGGGTTTATCATAAGACTAGCTTATATCCTTGGCAAAGGGCAATTCACGCATAATGTATTCTTTTGCTTTATCCAAAAGCAAAGGGTGTATATACGGATATGTAAGATTTTCAGGAGGATTCTCAAAGAAATCGATACATTCAATCTCCGATTCGGGCAAAGGCCCCAGCTTTTTTATATCGGCATAGAACAAAAAACCATAGCTTTTTTCGGAACTCGTTACAGAGTATGGAGCAACAGGATAAAGAGCAAAATCGAGCGCTCCTGTCTCTTCATAAAGCTCTCGTTTAGCTGTACAAAAAATGGTCTCATTCTTCTCTCTGTGTCCTCCCGGGGTTTCCCATGTATCGCGCTGCCGGTGTTTGCAGTATATCCATTTCCCCTGATAACAGCTCACAATAACCGCATATTTAAAAAGGTTTTCTTTAACGCTTTTTATATCTTCAAACTCTACTTTTATCATATTTATACCAGCAAGTCATACAAAAGCTTTGCAAACAAAAGGACAAGGACAATTATCATAACTTTTCTGACCTTGCCGCTTCCACCCTTTACTGCATAGTGAGCGCCTGCATAACTTCCAAGCATAGAGCACAATGCAGCAGGCAGGGCGATAGTGTACATTATCTTTCCGCTTATGGCATAAAGCACTATAGATGTAAAGTTAGAGGCCATATTAGACACTTTTGCACAGGCAGACGCTCTCAAAAGGTCTATTCCCAGCGCTCCGGTAAATCCAATTATAAGAAACGTCCCTGCTCCAGGCCCTATAAGTCCGTCATAAACTCCCACTACAGCTCCTATAGCAAAGGACATAACCGCCTCTTTTTTACGGCTAAGCTGCAAATCGACGGTTTTTTCTTTCCCAAAATCTTTTCTCGTAAGCAGGAATAATGCAACTATAGGTATGGCCGCCAGCATAATCATTCTAAGTGTACGCTCAGAAAAAAACAAAGCCAGGCGCGTGCCTATACCGGCGCCTACAATGCATCCAAGCGCCGAATAAAGGGCCACAGACATCAATACCTTGCCCTCTTTTATGTATTTATATGAGGCTGAGGCAAGCCCGCAGCAAGATGAAAACTTTCCTGTTCCCGCCGCATAATGAGCCGGAAGACCAGCAAAAAGATACGCAGGCAAGGATATTAACCCTCCTCCTCCAGCAATGGAATCGATAAATCCGGCAAGGAAAATAAGAGGGCAGACGATAAGCAGCATTCTTACATATTCGTGCATAGCTTTCTCACCTCATAGCATTGATGTTCTAAATTGTAACACAAAATATCTTATAATAAAATATATTCCTCCGCAATTCATGAAAAACCTTGTTTTATCCTCTCTGACTTTTAAAGAAAGATGCCAAATGCATAAAAAAAGTTCCTCATCTTTAATAAGACGAGGAACTTCTTATATCTATTATTTTTCTGTTGCGATGACTATCCTTATACAACCGCCGTTCTTTGCTTCCTTATCGTAATAAGCCGTCAGAGTATGTGTGTCAAGGCTTACATTCATCAGGCTTGAAAGGTAATACTCGTCTCCGTTTTTGATATATGTCTGAATATCCTCGCTCTTCTTCATTTCTCCTGTTCCGCTAAGAGTCATTGTGTAAGAACCCATGGCGGTCACCTTCTTACCGGTCAGGGAAGAAAGACTTTTTACTGTTCCATCACTTTTATACTCGATTGAACACGGACCTTCTTTTACATTATATGTCACCTGAGCGGAATAAACCTTCTGGGTACCGTCTACGATATACACATATGAGCTCGAGCCGTCCATTATATCAGAGCTTTCATTTACCGTAGTGGCTACACCGTAATCCAGATTATCTCCTGTCACATTTTGAAGAATCAGCTTATCAATCACGCCATCATCATCCAACATACAGAAAGCAACCTTGCTCTGAGAAATATATACGCCATCCAGCCGGCTGACAGGTACGCTTACCGCTCTTCCCGAAAGATAATCTATAATCTGTGTACTGCTGTCCATAGAATAACTGCCAAGATCTTTATTATCAACAGTCCCCGAAAGTGTAACACTTGATTTTGCCTTTGATATGGAAATCTTTCCGTCGGAAATAACGACCTTTGCCACATCTCCTTCATCGAGGCTTCCGTCATAGGAGTAGTTATATGTATTGCCGTCAGTGGATGCGATTGTTATATAGTTATCCTGAACACTTGAGCCATAGCTGTCCGTTACCGTTTTTGTTCCCACAGAAGACACCACGCCATAAAGCGTCTGCGTGGTAGAATCCCCGGAAAGGACATATACACACTGCCCTCCGACGCCGAGGAGAAGGGTGACGTTATCCCCCACCTTTACAGTACCTAAATCGGAAAAGCTGTATACGGCAGAGGAACTTCCAAGAGTGCATGTTATTCCGGATACTGTTACCGAAGTAGGAGATGCCGTAGACGGGCTTATTGCCTGTACAGTACCGCTGATCTTATCTGAATAGGCCCAAACCGTCTTTACATCTTTTATATAATAAAGCACATCTCCATAAGCGATACTTGAAAGGCTTGACGTCCTTCGGTTTTTATAGACAGATACAGGTTCAAACCCAACAAGTGATGAAATACTGCTTCCACTGTTGACTACAGGCCCTTGTGCCAAGGATGACGTCAGGGCCGCATAATTTATCTTGTTTGAAGAATCTACCGAATAACCCAGCTCGCTGGCGTATATCTTCCCGGATTTTGCCTTTGCATTAAGGCAGTTATATATCAGAACAGCGCAGTCGCTTCTCTTCATTATTCCGCCCTGCACAGCCGTCATTCCATTATCAAGGTCAAGCGAATAGTAAAGTGACATATGGGCCGCAGGATAACCAGCTGCAAAATCCGTTCCCGAATAGCCCATAACCTTTAGCATAACCGATATGGCTTCCTCTAAAGTTACATAATTATCAGGCCGGAATGTGCCATCCAAATAGCCAGAAATATAGCTGTTATCCCTTGCCGTTGTTATGTAGCCCGAATACCAGGCTTTAGCAGGCACATCAGGGTATGGCGAAACGGAGGAAACCGCCTGCCCCTGCGTTTTATATTTTGAGGCCGCAACAGCCATTTTTACGAATTGCGCCCTTGTAACGCTGGCACTCAAATCAAGATTTCCGTTTTCATCTCCGTTTATAACACCCATGACTGCCAGCACAGGCAGCACTTCCTCCTCAAGAGAGGGCGCAGCAAGAGCAGTCCCTGTAAGCATTGATAAAATCATGCACAGGCACAGGCCCGCCACAAAAGTTTTTTTCATTATATTTCCTCCCTTAATCATATCGCAGAGCATCAATAGGGTTAAGCTTTGCTGCCTTATTAGCGGGCAGATATCCAAAAGTCACGCCGACTGCCAAAGATACCCCAAAAGATACCGAAATTGATGTAACCGAAGTAATAGCCGTTATTCCAACGGCTTTTCCCGCCAAGCTGGCCATAGCCATTCCAACACCGATTCCTACTACACCGCCCAGGGCACTGGTCGTTCCGGCTTCAATTATAAACTGACTCCTTATATCCCTACGCTTTGCACCCAAGGACTTTCTTATACCTATTTCCCTTGTTCTCTCAGTAACCGAGACAAGCATAATGTTCATAATGCCAATTCCGCCTACAAACAGCGATATTCCGGCTATGGCAACAAGAACGCTCAAAAGAGTATCCTGTATTTCTGTCACTGTGCTAAGCATCTCAGACATGCTTATAATGTTATAAGCGTCTTTATCTTCAAAAACGCTTTGAAGCTTATTCTCAATCAGCCATTTTGCTACAGAAGTTGTATCTGTTGACACGGTGCTGAAATAATAAGAAGTAGTTTTGGCATTTCTGTTTATTCGCTGGGCGTTTGTATAGGGTATATAAATATAATCATCATCAGTGCCTTCCGCAGAATCAGCCTTCTCATCAAGAATACCTACAACAGTATAATTGTTTCCCGCTATCCTGACGGTTTGCCCAATGCCGTTGGAACTCAAATACTCCTTGTTTATATACGATCCTATTACACATACCTTGCCCATTTTAAGAACATCAATATACTGCAAAAACCTTCCCGAAGAAAGCTCGAGATTTTTTATTTCAACATACTGCTCAGACACCCCGGTTACTGTAGTGGTTTTAAGTACTTCACTGCCGATTTTTGTGGTACCGATGATTGATACAACCGGACTGACAGCCGACAAATACTCTGTATTTTTGTCGACCAGCTCAAACATCTCCTCTTCGGTTACACGCCTTGATGAGTTTCTGCCCATAACGTTTACCATAAGAAGATTTGTTCCCATACTCTCGAAGCTATCAGTAATGGTGGCCTGAAGGCCATCACCAAGGCTGATTATAACGATAACGGCAGCAACGCCAATAATTATACCAAGCATAGTCAAAAGAGCTCTTACCTTGCTTGTTGCAAGTGACTTAATCGCCAACATAAAGGATTGTCTGAAACCCATACGTTACTGCTCCTCCTTTGGCGCAACGATCGCCCCAGGATCAGTGGCGTCGCCGTCGAAAACTATCTTGCCGTCAGCCAAACGAACTATTCTTCTGGCTTTCACAGCAATAGAATTATCGTGTGTTATCAAAATTATGGTTCTCCCGTCACGATTTAGTTCCTGCAAAAAAGCCAGAACATCACGCCCCGTATGAGAATCAAGCGCACCCGTCGGCTCATCGGCAAGAATAACTGCGGGATCACCTGCAAGGGCTCTTGCAATAGAAACCCTTTGCTGCTGCCCGCCTGAAAGCTGTGAAGGGCGGTTTTTAGCCTTATCGGTTAACCCAACCCGGTCAAGCGCCTTCAGCGCTGCCCTTCGTCTTTCAGTGGCTCCCATCCCGGAATAAAGCAGAGGAAGCTCCACATTTTCCACAACATTGAGCTTTGGGATAAGGTTATACTGCTGAAATACGAACCCAAGAAATTTATTTCTTATAACGGCCTGCATATTATCGTTCATCGTTGAAACATCGATGCCATTAAGCTTATATGTCCCCGAGGTAGGCACATCGAGGCACCCGATAATATTCATACAAGTAGACTTGCCAGACCCCGACTGACCAACAATGGCAACAAACTCACCCTTGTCAATATTCATGCTGATGCCGTCAAGCGCTCTGACAACGTTATCGCCCATATGATAGAGCTTATAAACATCGGTAAGCTCTATCATATCAGTCTCTGCCTCCTGAAGGTGGAGGCCCATTCTCGCCGCCTTGAGGTGCACTTTCTTGCTCATCCTCTGACATCATGCCAAAGAATCCCGACCCGGATGTTGGCGTGCCGTTTACTCCTACCTTATCTCCTTCGGAAAGGCCACTGAGGATTTCAATATAATCATCGGTACTCTTGCCTATCTTCACCTCAACCTGCCTGTATCCGGCTGGCACGCCGTTTGCTTCATCACCCTGGCTGGCAGCATCTGCAAGCAGCACAAGATTGTTGCGGCTGACAGCGCTGACCGGTATCGTAAGCGCATCGGTGACCTCATCTATTACTATATCGGCCGTGACATTCATCCCGGGCATAAGGCCCTCATAGTCTGTGAGAATGATTCTGACAGGGTATGTGGTGACACCCGATGCCACTGTTCCATTTACGCCGACTCTGTCTACATAGCCTTCAAAAGTCTCACCGGAAACAGCCTGCGCCTCTATGGTGACCTTTTGCCCTACCTTAATAGAGCTTATATCAAGCTCATCTACATTAAGTGTAAGCGTAAGATATGACATATCGTAAATAACCGCCATAGTGGTTGAAGCGGTGGAGGACACAAGCTTATCTCCGGCTTTAAGATTCTTTTCCACAACGGTACCAGATATAGGCGCCTTTATGGAATAGTTATCAAGAGTATTCTCAGCATTTTCAAGAGATATCTGAGAAGAATGGAGACTCAGTTCGGAGCTTTGAATCTGGCGGCTCGCCGAGTCGCTGACAATTTTCATAAGCGAAGCGTCTTTGGAAACAAGATCACCTTCTCTTACATAAAGCTTGCTCACAGTTCCCGAAACAGAGGCATAAACCGTCGAGGATGTCTTAGCCGCAAAGGTTCCGCTCTGGGCGCAGGAATATGAGCCCACCACAGCAGTTGCCGCTGCGCCGGCAGCAATGCCGCCTGGGTTCTGTACAGTTATTTTCACTTCGCGCAGGAGCGCTCCGCCGGTTCCCACAGTGGTGATGCCGGATACTGAGGTCACCGTCCCGTATACCGTCTCGCCTGTGCCGGACATCGTTACCGCGGCCGACATGCCGCTAAAAATAGCGTCGGCATTGGTGCTGTGAAAATATACGCTCAGAACCATATTATCTGTATCGGCTATATCGGCGATGGCGCTTCCGGAAGACACGTCGTCGCCAGCCTCGACATAAAGCTTAGATAACCGCCCTGATACCGTTGCCTTTGGCTCAAGGCCATCAAGAGTATCAAGCGTATTCTGATAAGAAAGCTGCGCGTTCTGAAGGCTTATCTTGGCCTGCTCGATGCTCTTTTCAGCGTCAGAGCTGTCTATCTGATAAAGCAGGTCATCTTTGTTGACATAATCGCCTTCCTCAAAATCAGCAGAAAGGATATCACCGCTTACAAGGGCTGTGATATCATAAGAATCAGCCGGCAGAAGAGCTCCGCTTCCGCTTATTGAGATAGTCAGATTCTGTTTTTCAACAGTGTAGTTTATATATCCTGTATCTACTGAATCGCTTCCTCCGAAGAATATGGGCTTTACAACAAACCAAAGAAGTGCCGCCACAACTATGATCGCTATGATGGCCAACCTTCTGTGTTTCTTTTTCTTTTCACCCGACATCATGTTCTCAAGCTGTTCGTCAGCCGTCTTTCCAGATGGTGTTTTTGCCTGTTCTTTTGTCTCTGACATTTAATACCTTCTTTCTGATCTATCCTAAATATCCGCCCTGCACGCCATCATAACTTCAAAGGCAGATACATATATGCCCTGAGCTATTGGAAAAGTTTTGCTGCCATGCATTTCCTTTTCCGGCAATCATGAGTTCATTTTACTCTTTCTTACCCTTCTGTCAACAATACCCTGACATTGTTAAAGGTTTTATTACATTTACTTTAGAAAAACCTTAGAATCAATCACAACACCCCCGCTGTGTCCCATATGTATCTCCGAAAAAAGGCCGGCGAACATCACACGTTCGCCGGTCAATTCAACTGTTATGCCTACGCTAGTTTGTATCGATGCTTTGTCAGGCAATTACTTTATGAATCTCCGCCCGATAACCGCAGCACCAACTGCCCCGCAAAACTGACTTTGAGGATGGGTCACAACAGGTATTCCAAGACATGCTTCAAGGTTCTGCCTGAAAACCTCGAACCGCGCGAGCCCCCCGCTGAAAAATACCTTTCCTTCCATTGGAAGGCGGGATGCCAGCGCAGCTGTACGCCTGCATATCGACCTGACAACGCCTAGAGCTATATCCCCCCTGTCGGCTCCCTGAGCCAGCAGACTTATGATCTCGCTCTCGGCAAAGACGGTACACATGCTCGTTATATCCACAGGTTTGCCGTGCTGTGCAAAGGTATCAAGCTCTTCGCCGGAACACTCAAGTATGCGGCACATCATCTCAACAAAGCGCCCTGTTCCTGCGGCACATTTGTCATTCATCAAAAAATCCCTGACATTGCCGTCGTTATCCAGCAGAATAACCTTGCTGTCCTGCCCTCCAATATCTATGAGGCCGCCGAGCTCTCCCTCAAGCCATGCGGCTCCCTTGGCATGGCACGTGATCTCTGTCACGCGTTTGTTCGACTGCTCAAGCAGTTCCCTTCCGTATCCAGTAGTGACCACATAACCAACATCAGAATTATGAAGGCGCTCATAAACCTCCATCATTCTGACAGCAGGTCTCGCGCTTGTGGGCAAAAGCAGTGTATCAACGATATTCTTCCCGTCAAAGAGCGCCCCCTTAACAGTGGTTGAGCCGCAATCTATTCCCAGGCTAAGCGTATTCATTATATCAAAGCATCTCGATAAAGGCGCCTATCCTCGTATTGAGCTGGCCGATATCGGTAGTGGAATAATCTGTCTCAACGCAGATGTAGGGTATGTCCTTCTGCTCGGTGACGAACTTCTTGACCTGATACGCCTCAATGGCAAAGGTATGGCAGGCCTGCAAAATGACCTCCACAACGGCGTCAACTTTGTATTCGTCAATAAGCCTGCCCAAAAGATCAAATCTTTTTGGGTTTGGCGTCATGCAGGAGCAGCCTATATTTATGTAGCGCTTTGCAAGCGCCTTATATACATCCGGCTCGCTTTCATCAACGAGTTCGTCAATAGAGCGGGCACCCCCGCAGTTTTCGTATGTTACAACGATTCCCCCGTTATTCTCAATGGCCTCTATAACCTTTTCGGTTACGCCGCCGATGGGGCTGCCTGTAACGAGTATCCTCTTGCGTCCCTTATATTTTTCCGGATCATATTCGTCCCGTATTTTCTGCGTAAACGCCTGAAGCTCCTCGGTAGCCCCGGGTATATCAAAGCGGAACTGTACTCCATAAAGAACCCTGTGCATTTCAAGGCCGCTCATTGGGGGCGGATCCATCTTCTGAAGGCCGTAGAATTCCTTAAGCGCCGTACGCTGATCATTGCATTCCTTTATGGCTTTAGATATCTTCTCTTCGGTTATCTCTACTCCGAATTGCTTCTCGAGAACCTCTTTAAGCCTTATGATCTCTCCTCTGAAAAGCTCCATGCCCTGCTCTGTCTGTCGATTTGGAAGCTCCATGACATGAACGTTCTTGAAGGTTCCCAGCATCTCATACATCTTTTTCTTACCATCGCAGGTGGTCTCACCGATAATGATATCGGAAAAATAGAAAAACGGGCACTTATCTGTCTTGGCAAAACCGTAGCTCGACTTAATCAAAGGGCAAAGATTCCTCGGGAGATCCTTTTCGGCATCAGGG
Organism: Clostridiaceae bacterium; assembly: GCA_034926865.1. Lineage (GTDB taxonomy): Bacteria > Bacillota > Clostridia > Oscillospirales > Butyricicoccaceae > RGIG1902. The sequence goes on along the minus strand of JAYFQP010000006.1, from coordinate 79,710 downwards.
ATCGTCTCACCTGTCTTTGAGCACAAGCCCACAACGCAAGCCCCCATAGCCATGGGTATTTCCTTTGGCAGATATGTGCAAAAGCCTCCAACGAAGGGTATGCCCTGCTGTTTAAGCTCATAAGCCTCTACAAAAGACTTTTTCCTTTGTTCGGAAAAATCCTCGAATATCTCAGGCAGTTCCTTAATAAGCTTCATTTTACTCTCCTTATAAACATGATTTTTACCGTATATTATTTTATGGTATCCGCCCAAATAAAGCAAATAGCCTTTATCGATAAATCAATCATGCATTATAGATTTTTAAAATCAAAATATGGAGAGCTGAGAGGTTTCCTCTTTATCCTCAAAGGCTCGTAGATAACCAAATACCTCACGTGCATCATGCAGTATGCCATTTTTATCGCAGAAAGTATCAAACAGCCGCATAAGTCTTGATGAGTTGGGGCTTGGAAGCTCATAACTCTCGCCATAAACCTTTATATATTTTTCCTTAAGGCCTGGGAAATATCGGTCAAGCTGTTCATAATAATACTCGCGGCTGCCGCTTCGCAATGTCAGGCCCATACCGAAAGTGATTATACCTTTCACCTTTGCCTCAGCGCACATGGAAAGTATGCCACTTACACTTTCCTCAGTGTCATTTATAAACGGCAGTATCGGGCAGAGCCACACAACTGTTGGTATCCCTTCATCCCTTAGGCGGCAAAGTGCTTTAAAGCGTTCGGAGGTCACGGATACATTTGGCTCAACTATTCGGCACAAATTGTCGTCAAAGGTTGTCAGCGTCATCTGCACAACTGCCTTTGTTCGGCTATTAATCTCTTTAATAATATCGATATCCCTTAAAACATCACATGATTTTGTCAAAAGACAAACTCCAAAGCCATATTTGTTTATAAGCTCAAGCACCCCGCGTGTATACCGAAGCTCCCGCTCAAGAGGAATATACGGGTCTGTCATGCTGCCTGTTGATATCATGCAGGGTTTTCGCTTACGTTTTAATGCATCTTCAAGAAGCTCAATGCAGTTTTCCTTAATTTCAATATCTTCAAAAGGATGCATCATATTATAGCAGCAGCTCCGGGAATCGCAATAAATACATCCGTGAAGACATCCCCTATAGATATTCATTCCGTTGGAAGCCGAAAGTATCCCTTTTGCTTTAACCTTATGCAATATAACCTCTCCTTTTCACAACAGTATTTTACACTTAATTAAAGGCAAATACAAGCATTTACAGAACTTTTGTTCGTTAATGCTGACATCATTAATACAGCTCGTATTGCTAAGGCCTACATCGTATGATATAGTACTTACATAAGCCCTTACCTACGGTTTCCCCTATAAACGGAGGCACGAAAATGAATGACATCGAGCATAACTGGGATAAGATGGCCCAGGCATATGAGGAATTTACCGCCGGAGAAAACTCATACAGCTATAAAATAGAGTGGCCCTGCATTCAAAAGATGCTGCCTGACTTAAACGGAAAAAACATTATAGATCTCGGCTGTGGAACAGGACGATTCACTTTTTGGCTCGAGGGAAAAAGCCCCTCAAGAATAACAGGCATCGATCTCTCGGCGGATATGATTAAGCTTGCCCAAGCAAAGGCCAAAAAGCTCTGTTCTCGGGCGGAGTTTATTAAAGGCGATATAGCAAAGCACTTTACTGATGAAAAGTTCGATTTTATCTTTTCTTCCACAGTGTCTCATTATATTGAGAATCTAAAAGACCTTTTTTCAAACATTTATGAGATTCTTACCCCTGGAGGGCAATGCATTATCTCTGTAATGAATCCGGTATATACATCACAATATCCTATCGGCAACGGTATAGATACTCCATCCGATGATGACTGGCATATAAGATATCTTGATAAGCGTGAAAGATGCTATATTCAGCCATGGATTGAATACAATGACGAAGTCCAAAACTTTTTAAGCACAAGCTTTCATCATACATTCAGCGATTATGTAAACGCAATAACCGCCTGCGGACTTATCATTACAGAAATGCGTGAGCCGCTATCCCCTGAAGACTGGGAAAAAACCTCTCCACGAAAATACACTGCTTTTATCGAGACTCCAAGCTTTTTGATAATAAAACTTCAAAAGCAATAATACATAGTAAGGTGAGGAAAGCGTAGCTTTCCTCACCTTAAATTATCTCTTTTTTCAATACTTACCGTTGTCGTTTTCGGGCTTCCATTTATCTGTAAACTCTTCCAGCGTATACCGGTAAGAACGGCACTTTGCTGGCCGGCATTTATTATATATTTGAAAATGCGAGGGCACCCTCAAACTCAGAGAGTTGTTTTTTATCGTTTGCTTCTACGTAAACCATACTAAAAAAAGCTTTGCAAGCCTTTGGGCGCTGTGTGCTGTCACATCAATTTTTCAAGAAGCTTAAGTATCTCCTCGATTTTTTCATCCCGCTCGGCATCGGTTTTCGCTTCGCGCACGCACCCCGACATATGGGCCTTTATTATTTCTCGATTAGCCCGTTTAAGAACGCTTTCAGCCGCCATAACCTGATTTGATATATCAAGGCAATAACGGTCCTCCTCAATCATTTTGACCACACCCTCGATCTGACCGGAGGCTGTTTTCAAAAGACGCAGCACCTTGGCCTTATCGGCTCTCACGCTATCGACACCACCTGATATCCGGCATCCTCCACAGCCTTTTTAAGGATATCGTCAGAAACCTCATGTGATAGAGTTACAATAGCCGTACCGGCCTCCAAATCTACCTTTGCCTGAGCTCCTGCAATGCCATTGAGCGCCTTTTCTACCCTGCCGCTGCAATGCATGCACATCATGCCTTCGATTTTAAGTGTCTTTGTCATTTTTTCTTCTCCTTTTTTGCTCTTATTTTCAGCTTTTATTATATCATTATTTGAAGATACCATACTAAAGGAATCATCGGGCGAATCATAAGCCACGCTGTTATAATTCTCTTTTTTGAAAAAGTTCAGCCTCAAAGCATTTGTCACGACGCATACAGACGAAAGGCTCATAGCCGCGGCACCGAACATCGGCGTAAGCCTTATGTTAAATGCGTTGTAAAGGAGACCTGCGGCAATAGGAATGCCCACAGAGTTATAAAAGAACGCCCAAAAAAGGTTCTGCTTGATGTTTCTTATAACTGAGCGGCTGAGCCTGTAAGCTGTTACGGCATCTAAAAGGTCACTTTTCATCAATACAACATCAGCGCTTTCAATGGCGACATCTGTTCCCGCGCCGATGGCTATCCCCACATCAGCTCTGACAAGGGCCGGGGCGTCATTTATTCCGTCTCCGACCATCGCGACTTTTCTTCCCTGCTGCTGAAGTTCTCTAACCTTCTTTTCCTTATCCCCCGGCAAAACTTCAGCTATCGTATTATCTATTCCAAGCTGCAGCCCTATGGCAGCGGCTGTCAGCTTGTTATCACCTGTCAGCATGACTACCTCAAGGCCCAACTCTTTCATGCGGTCTATCGCCATTTTGGACGTTGGCTTGACGACATCCGCTGCAGCTATAAGGCCGAGGGCCTTGCCATCCTTTGCAAAGAACAGGGGCGTTTTACCCTCATGGGCCAGAGCTTCCGCCTTTGTACTTAAGCCGGAAATATCTGCGCCTATTTTATCCATCAGCTTGCGATTGCCGCCATAGTAAGTCTTGCCGTCAATATTAGCTGAAATCCCCATGCCTTCCATATTCTCAAACCCCGTACACTCATGTATATCTATCCCCAGCTCACGTGCCTTCTGGAGTATGGCGTCGGCAAGAGGGTGCTGGCTAAGCTTTTCCAATGAAGCAGCTATAGCTAAAAGCGCTCTTTCTCCCTCCACGGCCACCACATCCGTGACTCTTGGCGCGCCCTCTGTGACGGTTCCCGTTTTGTCAAGCACTACTGTATCTATGCCGTGAAGCGTTTCAAGAGCGACGGCGTTTTTAATGAGAATACCGCTTCTGGCCCCTACACCTGTACCCACCATTATCGCCACAGGTGTAGCAAGGCCCAAGGCACACGGGCATGAAATAACAAGCACCGCTATTGCGGAAGAAAGCGCGAACTCGGCCGTCTGTCCGGCCAACAGCCATCCAATACCTGTCAAAAGCGCTATAACCATAACCGTCGGAACAAATATGCCGGCAACCTTATCGGCCAGTTTGGCAATAGGCGCCTTGGAGGCAGCGGCCTCCTCCACAAGGAATACTATTTGTGCAAGCGTTGTATCCTGCCCTACTCTTGTTGCCCTGAACTTAAAGAATCCATTTTTGTTTACTGTGGCCGCAATGGCCGCGCTGCCTTCTGCCTTTTCAACAGGAATGCTCTCTCCAGTTATGGCTGACTCATCCACCTGAGAGTGCCCCTCGGTAATGATTCCATCAACAGGTATACTCTGGCCCGGCCTGATAATAACTATATCGCCCATGGCAACATCGGCAACAGGAATCGTAAGCTCAGACCCCTCTCGCTCGACAACCGCCGTCTGAGGAGCAAGGTCTAAAAGCTTGGTTATCGCATCTTTTGCCTTGCCTTTACTCTTTTCCTCCATATACTTGCCTATCCCTACAAGCGTGACTATCATCGCCGCACTCTCGAAATACAGATCCATATGGTATTTATGCACAAGCTCCATATTACCCGCCCCTAAGCCGTAGCTCATCCTGAAAATAGCAAATACACCATAAACAAGTGCTGCGGAGGAGCCTACAGCTATAAGGCTGTCCATATTGGGTGAGCCTGAAAAAAGCCGCTTAAAACCATTCTTAAAATAATGACCGTTGAGCATAAGTATCGGTATTGTTATCAAAAACTGAACTAAGGCAAACGATACAGCATTTTCAGCTCCGCTCAAAAATGATGGCAGAGGTAGCGATACCATATGTCCCATTGATACATACATAAGAGGAACAAGCAGAGCAATAGACCACAAAAGCCTTGAAAGGCTCTCCCTAAGATGTTTTGCATCCTCTGTGTGAGAATCCTCAGCCTTCTTTGCCTGAGAAGCTTCGACTCCCTTAACGGAAGCGCCATAACCCGATCTTTCAACCACGCCGATTATATTTTTGTCGCTCACACGGCTTTCATCATACTCGACAGTCATACTATTTGTCATAAGGTTGACAGTAGCCGTTTTTACTCCCTCTGTTTTAGCCACAGCCTTTTCAACATGAGCGGAACACGCGGCGCAGGTCATACCGGTAACATTAAAACGTTGTTTCATAATGCCCTCCTATACTACACCCCCGTGGGGTATATAAAATATATACCATTTTCGTGTATTTGTCAATACCCTCTCTTCACTCATTGCATTATCATACCAAATGTGCTATTATTTATTCCGTAAATAAATCTCTTTCTATTTAAAGGGAAAATCACGGAGGCACAAAAATGAAAGTATACGACAGAATACAGAAGCAGGAGCTAGACCTTACAACAGAGCAACTCATAGATCTCGTAGCCAATCATAACCGTCAAGTCGATCTTATTCTCTATAATAAAAAAACAGACTCCGACGGGTACCTTACTTGGGACGCCGAAAACTGGACATCGGTTGACGGCAAGCGTTTTATCCGCTGTTATTCTCTTGAAGGGCGCGTGCTCTCCGATTCCACACGCCATAACAAATATGACATGGCAGGCTATTTTACCCCTGAAGAGGCCAAAGAAGTCATCCTTGGCTAAACTTTTTTAAAAATAAGAAGGCAGCACGCGGTTAATCCGGCGCTGCCTTTTTTATAACTGCAATGCCAAAACTTCTGCAAAGGCAAGCCTGTGTCAAATAAGAGCTTACAAAACAACGCAGCAAAAAAGCATACAGGCGTACCGCCTGGCGGCACGCCTGTATGCTTTGGATGCGATGCTTAAAAACCTTATATATCCCTAAAGATGTGAGCTTTTTTCAGGGCGGGACGCAATGCTATAGCCAGCACTGATGATACACACACAGCTATCAGACCGTTGATAAGCGAGATTGTGCCTTTTTGTATTGCTACAGCATAAACCGTTGCCCATACTCCGCTGTTTATAAAATATTGGATTATGATAGTCTTAGAAACATAAAGAGTCACATAGGTTACAGCTCCACAAATACCTGCAATAACTGTAAAAAGATTTTCCTTCTTCAGCCCCTTGCCCATGCCTATCCTGAAAACAAGGCCTGCTACCATACCCATCATGAACTTGTTGATAAAAGTTATCCATGCCTCAGAGGCATAAGCAGGATCAATAAGATCATAAAGCGCTGATCCTATTCCGGCAGAAAGCCCTCCAGTCAGCGGGCCGAAAAGCAAGCCTCCAAGCAAGCAGACGACATTTCCGAGATGGATCATAGTTTTGCCCAAAGCCGTCGGTATGTCGATGTGAAGATATGTAGCCGCAAAAACCATTGCGGACAAAACGCCTATCAAGGCGATATCCCTTGTAGTAAAGGCCTTCTTATCCATAGATATTTTCCCCTTTTGTCTTTATAAGCCTTGACACATATTCCCTCAAGACGTAAGATTATTGTAGTAGATAACTGGGTATATTAAAATAGTCAGTTTATATTTATTTAATGATACCAGTTGGAGGCAGGCATGGACTATATTTCAGCTAATCTAGATCCATCAAAGAAAATCCCCCTTTATTTACAGCTTCATGATTATATAGCTTTAGAAATATCATCAGGCCGTGTCAAGGAGGGTGAACGCCTCCCGGGCAAACGCACGGCCTCGAAGCTGCTCGGCATCAGCCAAAGCACAGTTGACGGGGCCTATCAGCTTCTCACCTCTGAAGGATATGTTATTTCTAAGCCACGTTCAGGCTTCGTAGTCTGCCGGCTTGAGCAGTTAGAAGCACCCCCTGTTTTCGATGCTTCAGCACACTTAACCCCAAAACCCACTTCTTCTGCTGCCTATTCTTTTCTCACTGGCAGTATAGATGAATCGCTATTCCCATTCAGAACATGGGGCCGCCTTTTCAAGGATACGCTCTACAACAGGCCTGACCTTCTAAACCACGGAAATCCATGCGGGGACGATGATCTTAGAGAGGCAATAAGCCTTTATCTACACCATGGCAGAGGTGTATACTGCCATTCCGACAACATAATCATTGGGGCAGGTATGGAATATCTACTTGGGCTGCTGTGTCACATACTCAAGGGCAACAAGGTAGCAGTTGAGGATCCCGGATATCCTAAAATACATCAGATACTATCAAGCGGGGGTATGGATGTATGCTTTGTAAACCTTGACAGTCAAGGCATAGACCCTTCAGCTCTGGCTGAATCTGGCGCCGGCATAGCTTATCTTACACCAAGCCATCAGTTCCCTACAGGCATCGTCACTCCGGCGGGACGTCGTACCGAACTTCTTAAGTGGGCAGCGGAGAAAGATGACAGATATATAATCGAAGACGACTATGACTCTGAATTCCGTTTCGATGGCAGGCCCATGCCCTGTATGCAAAGTATGAGCCCCTCACGCGTAATATATATCGGCACCTTTTCGCGTACTATCGCGCCTGCTATAAGAGTTGCTTATATGGCTCTGCCCCCGAAGCTTATGGCAATATATAAAAACCAATTCAGCTTTTTTTCAAGCACAGTTTCGCGTTTTGAACAGCAGACCCTATACCGATATATTTCAGAGGGGCACTTTGGACGCAGCCTCAATAAAATGCGAAGCCAGTATAAACTCAGACGCGACACGCTTATGGACAATATTTCGAAAACATTTGGCCCATCGGCAGTAATGGTAAACACGCATACAGGCCTAAGTTTTCTTTTAAAGCCGGATATACAAAAAAGCGAAAGGGAAATAGAGGCCTCGGCGCAGCGCTCAGGACTGCGAATCAGAGGGCTTAAAAGCTATTGTTTTTCTAACGTTTGCCCTTTTGAAAAGCCATGTCTCGTTTTGGGATTTGGGGCACTTAAAACAGAAAGCATCCCCACCGCAGTGGAGATGCTTTACAGCGCAGTTTATCGTGGCTGATTGCATTGGCTTCGAAAGGTGGTTTTACCCTTTACAAAAAACATTTTAATCTTCCATCTGTTTTGCCATGAAAGTAGCTGTCATCTTAGCCAGCCTTATTTCTTCTTCCTTCACAGCAGCCTGCCCCTCCATAAGGACAACACAACCAGAAAGATCTCCACCCGATATAACAGGAATTATCACCTCAGCCTTAGGCCCGCCATCCCATAACTCCACATCCATATTTTCGCTTTTATATATCCTGCGCTCTTCAATAACGCCTTCAGCTACGCGGCTAAGCTTTTTGCCCTCGCACTTCATGCCGGCTGCTGCAATTATACCGTCGCGGTCACAAATAGCACAAGGCCGTTCGATCTCCTTATACAAGGATTCGGCTAACTGTGTCGCTATATCTGAAAGCTCGCCCATTGGTGAGTATTTCTTAAAAATAACGCTGCCTGACGAATCAATAAATATCTCCATAGGTTCGCCTTCGCGAATGTGCATTGTCCTGCGTATCTCCTTTGGTATTACTATCCTTCCAAGGTCATCAACCCTGCGCACTACACCTGTCGCCTTCATATATTTTTACTCCTCCCGAATCAAGAAATCATATTTACATGCTCCTATTATTTACTATTACGTAAACTTTATGCCAACTCTTATCAACTTCCTCACATAAAAGAAAAAACTGACTCGACTGGCATGCTTTTGAAAAACTGTGAGAGCATGGTGAAATTTGATCTTATTGTTTACAGGATAAAATCATTTTACGCAGAAATACAAAAATATTATATCTTTTTTGTGTAAATCACAAAAAGGCTCGCTCTTTTCTAATGGTTAACCCAAAAACTTTTACGAATCAGACGTAAATGTGATATAATAAATAGCAGATGTCGCGCTGATAGCGATAATGTCTTTTTGCAACAGTTTTAATTCAGTTTACAAGGTCACATTGGTTTTAAAGTCTTTACAGAGGGAGGATTTTTGATATGAGAGCACTGCTGATGGATAAAAACGACGAATCTCTTGTTACCATAGAAGTATACGAGGCGCTTTATGACCGTGAAGAGGGGGAACTCTGCCTTTACGGAAGCGAATCAATTTACACTGTAGAAAATGTTTCGGAATATGAAGCACAGATTTTTATAAAGATGCTTTTTGAAAGCGGCAAAGTGGATCTTGCCAGATATCCGGCTTACTGCATGGAATATGACGAGTAAAGCCTTTTGACCTTTTTTGTTTGCCGTAATAGTAAAACCGGCCGGTAATGATTACAGGCCGGTTTTTTATAATCGCTTATGATATTAATAAGATATTCCGAAAACCACCATGTGCTTTGCGGGCTTTCCGCACACGGGGCAAACGTCGCCGATGTGCTCCTGCTCAAACGGGATACACCTTGCGGGCATGCCGGTCTGCTCTTTTATGACATCCTCACAGGCCTGATCTCCGCACCACATAGCTTTGACAAATCTTGCCTTGCCCTCAATAGCCGCTTTCATTTCGTCAAGGGTGCGGGCAGTGACTGTGTTAGCCTCAAGATTATCCTTGGCCTTCTTATAAATGGCATTTGCGAAGCTTTCAAGCATCTGGGGTATAACCTCATTAAGCTTATCAAGCTGGCAAACAGTTTTTTCGCGGTTATCGCGTCTAACAAGAACGCAGTTTCCGTTTTCTATATCTCTGGGGCCTATCTCAAGCCTTATGGGAACACCCTTCATCTCATACTCAGCAAACTTCCATCCGGGGCTTTGCTCCGAGCTGTCAAGCTTGACGCGGATTCCAAGGCTCTTAAGATGCGATGCAAGCTCCTGAGCCTTCTCCAAAACGCCTTCCTTATGCATAGCGACAGGAACTATAACAACCTGAATCGGAGCTATGGCTGGAGGCAAAACAAGGCCGGAGTTATCGCCGTGGGTCATGATAATACCGCCGATAAGCCTTGTGGAAATACCCCAAGAGGTCTGATGAACATAAGCAAGCTTATTATTACGGTCAGCAAACTGGATTCCAAAGGCCCTGGCAAATCCATCGCCAAAATAGTGCGATGTGCCGCTCTGAAGGGCTTTTCCGTCGTGCATCATAGCCTCGACAGTGTACGTTTCCTCAGCTCCGGCAAATTTCTCTTTATCAGTCTTGCGGCCCTTTATAACAGGCATACAGAGGCATTCATGCAGAAGCTTTTCATAAAGATCAAGTATGTCAAGAGTCTCCTTGCGGGCCTCAGCCTCGGTCTCATGTATGGTATGACCCTCCTGCCACCAGAACTCTCTTGTTCTGAGGAACGGACGGGTCGTTTTCTCCCACCTGACGACGCTGCACCACTGGTTGTAAAGCTTGGGGAGATCTCTCCAAGACTGCACGATATGGGCAAAATGCTCGCAGAAAAGGGTCTCGGAGGTGGGACGCACACAAAGCCTCTCCTCCAGTTTTTCATTTCCGCCATAGGTGACCCATGCGACTTCGGGAGCAAAGCCCTCAACATGGTCTTTTTCCTTTTGAAGCAGTGACTCTGGAATAAAGATAGGCATTGCCACATTCTCGTGTCCGGTCTCTTTTATCATACCGTCAAAAATGTGCTGAATGTTCTCCCAGATAGCGTAGGCATAAGGTCGTACTACTATGCAGCCCTTCATGCTGGAATAATCAGCCAGCTCTGCCTTTTTTACAATGTCGGTGTACCACTGGGCAAAATCATCCTCCATAGGAGTGATTGCCGACACCAGCTTTTTGTCGTCAGCCATAATAGAATTACCTCACTCTTTGTTTATACTATTTACATTAAAAATAGACTTGCCTTCTAATTAAGACGGCTTTTGCCAAAAACAGATGCCTCAACTCCCAACAATAATGGCAAAGCAGTAAGTCGCTGCCTGTGGAAAACCGACAGAAGGCATTTGTCAAAATAAGTATTATAAGTCAAATAGGCGGCATTTGTCATGCCGCCTATAATTTAAATAAAAATTAGAATATCGCAAGCACAAGGGTCAGCAGCAGAAATACGCCAGAAGAGTATACGGTGACCTTTTCAAGCTTCGCATCCATAGACCTGGCTTTATTCTTGCCGAAGAATGTTTCAGCCGCACCGCCGATATAGCCAAGACCTTCAGTCTTGCCCGACTGCATCAATACTGAAACTATAACAACAAGGCAGACAAGCACTTGAATGATAGTCAAAGCCAACCTTAACGTTTCGCTCATGAGATAAAACCTCCGTTATATTTAAGAGTATAATATTACATAAAATCAGCATTACTAATATTATCATACCAAGCGAAGTTTGGCAAGATTTTTTTAATATTCGCCTCTCAGATACTACATTTTAAGCTTTTCTTGCTATTGCATGCTTAGCTGCGGTTTCTATCTCCTTTGATGTAAGCTTATACGCCTCTCTCAGGAACGCTTCGGTACCTACCTGGCCAAACTCGTCATGAACGCCTACCATCTCAACTGGGGCGGGAACCGTCTTGGAAAGTGATGAGGCCACAGCCGAACCAAGGCCGCCTATAATGTTATGATTTTCAGCCGTTACAAAGCAGCCACACTTTTTTGAATATGTCGCAAGGGTCTGATCATCAACAGGCTTCCATGTAAAGGTGTTGAGAACGGCCACCGATATTCCCTGTGCCTCAAGGCTCTGAGCCGCCTTAAGCGCCTCAGCCACCATAATGCCGGAAGCTGCTATACAGACGTCATTTCCATCTTTGAGAACTGCGGCCTTGCCTATTTCAAAGGTCGATCCTTTTTCAAAAACACCGACAGCTGCTTTACGATACAACCTTATATAGTAAACGCCGTAAGCATTTTGAAGCTCCCTGACAAGCCACTCGAACTGTACAGAGTCAGCGGGCTCCAAAAGCGTGATCTTAGGAACAGACATCAAAGCTCCCATATCCTCAAAGGGCATATGCGTGCCACCGTTATAAGCCGCTACAACCCCTGGGTCAGAACCTATTATACGCACATTGAGCTTTGCATAGGCCGCAGAAATAAATATCTGATCAAGGCAGCGCCTTGTGGCAAACGGCCCGAAGGAGTGTGCAAACGGAACCATTCCTGCTGCTGAAAGCCCGGCGGCAACGCCGATCATATTGGCCTCCTGTATGCCGCAATCTATAGCCCTGTCAGGGAACGCCTTAAAAAACGGCTTCACACCTGAAGATCCCACTAAATCGGCATCAAGGACACATATTCTTTTATCATTTTCGGCAAGCTCCATCAAAGTATCGCAGTAGACCTTGCGCATTTCAATATTTTCTTTTTCAAAAACAGCTTTTACTTTATATCCGCTCATTGTGTTTACCCCCTATGCCTTTCTTGCCTGTTCAAGCATCTTTTCGGCATGCTCTACGCTGGGCGCGATCTGCTCGGCCGTAAAAGCAATATGATGACAAGGGAACATCCCCTCTGCCAGCAGGCAGCCATTGCCCTTGACTGTGTCAAGGATTATCATTGAGGGCTTTCCCTTTTCAGCCTTCGCCGCTTTTATGGCTTCTTTTACTTCATCAACATTATGGCCATCGATCTTTTGGGTATACCAGCCAAAGGATTTGAACTTATCCACCATATCGCCCATGCCCATAACATCTTTTGTGCTGCCGTCAAGCTGCTGCTTGTTGAGGTCTACAAAGGCCGTGAGATTATCAAGCCCAAAATGGGCTGCAAACATAGCTCCCTCCCATACCTGGCCTTCATTGCACTCGCCGTCTCCAAGAATAAGAAAGGTGCGGCAGTCCCTGCCCATTAGCCTGTCTCCGAGAGCCAACCCACAGGCTGTGGACATTCCCTGCCCCAGCGAGCCGGTTGTCATATCAACGCCCGGTGTCTTGAGCCTGTCACAGTGGCTGGGAAGGATTGTCCCTCCCTGATTAAGGGTCATAAGCGTTTCAAGTGGGAAATAACCTTTAAGCGCCAGCGTCGCATAGAGCGCAGGGCCGGCGTGTCCCTTTGAAAGCACAAGCTTATCTCTTGTTTCAAGTCCGGGATTTTTGGGGTCGATTCTCATCTCGCCGTTATAAAGAACGGCCAGAGTCTCGATTATCGACATCGCTCCGCCAACATGGCCAAAGCCAAGATGAGCGAATTCCTTAAGCGTCTCTACTCTTATCTCCTCGGCAAAAACCCTTGTATCTCTATTCTTCTCCATTTATCACACCTGCCATATATTATTTGTTTAAACCAAACTATTTGAGCCACTCAAGCATATAATCACGAGCATTCGTAACATGCTCGTCCATCATCTGCTCGGCAAGATCAGGGTCATGTTTCTCGATTGCATCCACTATCTTCCGGTGCTCTCTTGTGGAATCGGCAGCCCTGCCACTTTTGACCGATATTTCCCTTGGCTTGCGTATATGGGTCAAAAACAATGTGAGCATCTGGCGCAAAGGGCGGCTTCGGCATGAATAGTAAAGCATCTCATGAAAACGGCTGTCAAGCTGACAAACTTGCAAGTTATCCTTTTTGGCAAGATAAAACTCCTGAAGCTCGACAACCTCTTTAAGTGAAGCTATTTCTTCCTCGGTAGCACTTTCCGCCATCCTCCTGGCGGCAAGGCCCTCTATCCTTGTACGTATCATATATATATCGTAAATATCATTTCTCGTCACTCCGACGACAACAGCACCTCGGTTGGGGATGGTCTCCACCAGCCCGGCATGCTCAAGCTGCATTATAGCCTCGCGTATCGGTGTTCGGGAAGCTCCCATCTCGCCAGATAGCTTGACCTCGTTAAGCGTTGTTCCGGGGGCCACATCACCCGATATTATAGCGCTTTCAAGCTCTTTGTATACTCGTGTTCTTATTGGATTATTCGTGTAATTCTCCTGAAAGCTTTTCACATACATCCTCCCTTATTCCACGGCTGTTCCAAATAAGATGAACAAGCCGACAAAAAGGCGTGCACGTCACGTCTTTATTCAAGTATATATTAAAAAATATAATTTAGCAACCTCAAAAACGTCATGAACACCTGCCGTTAATAGGATTAATCGCAGGCAAAGATACTTTACGGCCTAATAATGAGCCCGATATTAATCCGATGACAGGCAGCCTTGAGAACCTATTCATTTTGCTGATAAAAAAGCAGGGAGTTTTACCCCCATTTCCTATACTATTTGTTACTATTTTGGAGTTTATTGCAGTTAGTTGTCATTTTTTAATGATTTTTAATTATGTACAGCTCTCTATATTCCTTGTAATGCTACTTTCGTCTTGCAGCACTTTGACCTTGCATGGTTCTTGCTGCAAAAAGCCATTTGCCATTATTTCTACGTAAGATATAGTATTTTCTATAACGTTAATTGATGTCCGCAAAGATTCATGCATCATATACATGTTTAAAAAAAGCGGTAAGCATATTACGTCTTATCCTCATAAACGCCTTGGTATGCGGGAGGCAGAAGGGATGCAATCCCGGTCATGATCTGATTGAAGCACCGGTCTTCATACATGGTCTTACCCTCTTCCCCTCCCTTTTGGGGCAACCGGAAGACCTCACCCACGCGGATATGTACCTTGGCGTTATGAAATGTCTCCTCTGCCATATCTTCCTTAATTGGCATGAACTTTTCGCTGCCCCAAATTGCCAATGGTGCGATCGGGGCCCCCGTTAGCTTGGCGAAGAGCAAAATGCCCCGTTTTCCCTCGTTCATCTTTGCGCTTCGGCTGCGGGTGCCCTCGGGAAAAATAAGAATGCTGTTGCCCGCCTTGACGGCGGCGACAATTTTTTTTATGGCTTCCATATCAGGAGAATCCGGCGAGATGGGGATGGACTTGACAATCTTAAAACCCAGTTTTGTCACCGAGTTCGCCCTGAGCTTTTTCCCCGCCACAAAAGTAATATCTTCCTTCTCGAGCACTTTATTTAGCAGGAGTGCATCGGCATTACTCAGATGATTGCAGACGAAAAGAAAGGGTCTTTGAAAAGTTGTGTCCAGATTTTCAAGCCCCTCAACATTGAGACGCACATGGGTTTTTATTTTTGAATTGACATAAAGCCTTATAAATCTCCGGAGCATTGGTTCGGGCAGTTTGCTTGCAAGGTTGAGCAATCGTTGGTTCATGCCTGGGTTCCCTCTTTTGCATTTTTATTCTATTTCTGATGCCGCAAACCCCATGGTGCGGAAACAGAACAAGCCTTTTTAACCAGCCGGTTTAGCTGTTTCTGCGGTTATCATATCACAGCTTGACTATAAAATCTATTGCCTTTTATACACTTTACTGCTATAAAAAAGCAAAAAACGGAGGCATGCCTCCGTTTTTTATTATTGTATGTATTTATTTTAAAACTGCAATTTGATGTTACTTAACATACCTTTCAAACCACTCGCATATCTCCGAAAGCCTTGTTATCCTATTTTTAGGCTTACCGCTTCTTGAAAGCTCATGGTTCTCTCCATGGAAAAGCACCACCTTTGACGGCGTACCGTTCATTTTCAACGCCGAAAACATCTGAAGCGCATCGCTCATCCAGCAGCGATAGTCTTCATCGGATTGTATGAACAATGTAGGAGTTTTTGCAAGATGCCCGTTCTTGAGCGGCGAAGTCTCCCATACTACATCAAAGCTATGCCATGGATCTGTATCAAGCTGTGCCATGTTGTGACAATAACCGATATCTGTTGTAAGCGATTTAGTAAAGTAGTTCGAAATCGAACGCTGAGATGCCGCGGCAGCAAAACGATCTGTATGCCCTACCATCCAGTTGCACATAAATCCGCCATAAGACCCACCGCAGATACCGACCTTTTTGCTGTCGATGTCGGGATAACGCTTAAGGACCTCATCTGTCAGATCCATAAAATCGTTGAAATCTATCTTGCCAAGGTTGCCCGTCATCGCTGCAAACTCAGAACCTCTGCCGTCTGATCCCCTTGGGTTTGTATAAAACACAAAGTAGCCCATATTTGCAATCGACTGCATCTCATGATGGAATACCCCGCCGAAGATTGCCTTAGGCCCACCATGCATCTCAAGAATAGCCGGATATTTCTTTCCGGGCTTATAGTTAAGCGGCTTGATCACATAACCGTCAAGCTCTACTCCGTCACGGTCTTTAAATGTAAAGTACTCATTGGCAAGAACAGAATGGGTATCTCTATACTCTTTATTGAAGGTTGTGAGGCGTTTTTCTTCGCCTGTGGCAAGATCGAGGCTGTACAGCTCAATAAGATCAAGATCGCGCATCGCCGTCATTATAACCTTGCCCGAGGCTATATCAAAGGCATTTATCGAGCCCTTTGTGCCGCACACCGTCTCCCAATGTCCGCTGCCATCCATGGCCATCAAATGAGAATTACCCCATACAGACCTTGTCATATAGAACTTGCCATCATAAAACTTCTTATTCTGGCCTCCGCCGTAGTTGCAGTCTGTTCCTACTGCCCCGCCTGCTTCAGCGTCACAATACGGAAGCTGCTCATACTCGCCGCTTTCAACATCAAGCTTGTAGAAATAGGGGTTTTGGCCCGAATACTCCATGAGACTAAGCGTAAAGAAGGCCTTGTCATTGCCCATAAAAGCAGGCGAACCTACGCCGTACTTATCCTGTTTTACAATGGTTCTTGTCTTGCCGCTTTCGATATCATAAAGATATACTCCGCCCTCTCTGACAGACACATCTGTATATGTCGTGCCGCAGAAGAGGATCTTCTTCTTGTCCGGCGATACCGAAGCCGCAGATACGTTGGTATACTTTTTAGATATCTGCTTATATTTCCCCGTCTTGCTGTCAAAAATGACAAGGCTGTTGCGGAGCTTATTGCGAATACCCTGACCGTTGAACCAGAAATATATCTCGTCAAATACAAGAAGGTCTCTGCCGTCCATGGCCTCGTCGTCCTTCTTTTCCTCTTTGCCCTCACAGTGCTTTACAATAGCAGCAAGGAACTTGCCATCCTCTAAAGGCTCAATAGAAACAGTTTTCTCAGGGATTGTAAAATATAGCTCGGCCTCGCCGCCCTTCAGAGAAAGCTTGTAATAATCTGTCTTGGGCTTTTTATCCTTCTCGCCTCTGCCGGAGGTAAAAAGTATTGTCTCGCTGTCAAGCCACTTACCGCCCTTTTCATCCCCGCCAAAAGTCAGGGGCTTTGTCTCTCCGCTCTCCATGTCGAGCAGCCAGAGGTAAGACTTATAGCCGTTTTTCTTCTCGCAGGCATTATGCTTTGCAAAAAGGGCGTATTTGCCGTCGGGCGAGCAGCTTACATCCGAAAGAAAGTTAAACTCGTATAGATCATCATACGTTACCTTTTTCATATATATCTCCTATTCACTTAAGATATTTTTCCATCCAACCCACGATCTCACAGAGCCTTTTGACCCTGTTGTCGGGCTTTCCGCTTCTTGAAAGCTCGTGGTTCTCGCCGTGGAAAAGAGCAAGCCTTGAATCTGTTCCATTCATCTTGAGGGCAGAGAACATTTGCAAAGCTCCGCTCATCCAGCATCGATAATCTTCGTCGGACTGTATAAATAGAGTGGGTGTGGATGCTCTGTGTGCATACTTTAAAGGCGAAGTCTCCCAAACAGTTTCAAAGCTTTCCCACGGAGAAGCGCCAACCTGCTGGAGATCATAGGTAGTGCCTATATCCGTAGCAGTAAGTTTTGTAACATAATTTGAAATAGAACGCTGGGAAGCCGCGGCTCTAAACCGGTTTGTATGGCCTATTATCCAGTTGCACATATAGCCGCCGTATGACCCACCTGTAACGCCTACCCTTTTGGCATCAATATCCGGATAGCGGTGAAGCACCACATCTGTGAACTCCATAAGATCCTCATAATCCTTGGTGCCGAGGAATTTGGTGCTATAGGCAAACTTCTCGCCCCTGCCGTCGGAACCCCTTGGGTTCGTATAGAAAACAAAAAAGCCTCTGTTAGCAAGCACCTGCATTTCATGATGAAAGACACTTCCGAAAATCGTCTTCGGCCCGCCGTGGATCTCTAAAACAGCCGGATACTTTTTGCCTTTTTTATAACCAATTGGCTTTATCACATAACCGTCAAGCTCTACTCCGTCTTTATTGACAAAAGTAAATGTCTCGGGCATGGCTATTTCATGGCTGCCGCAATACTCCTTATTAAAAGAAGTAAGCTGCTGCTCAACCCCGGTCGCAGGGTCAAGAGCATATATCTCTCCGAGACACATACCTCTCAGCGCCACCATATAAGCCTTACCGCCTGCCATATCAAAAGAGTTTACCGAGCCGCATTCTTTGGTTACAACACTGTCCCGACCGGAAGAAATATCCATGGCGCAAAGATGGCAGTCTCCCCTGACATTCCTTGTCATATAAAGCCTGCCGCCATAAAACTTCCTATTTTGGCCTCCGCCATAGTTGCAGTCTGTCCCAACTCCTCCGCCTGCCTCGGCATCTACAAAGGGTAGCGCAGTAACGCCCCCTTCAAGATCGAAAAGAAAGAAGCGGGAATTCTGGCCAGAATAATCTCCGTCATTTAGCGCCCCAAACACACGATTGTCCCCAGCAAAGCAGATCGAGCCTGTCAGCTTCTGCCCCTGCGGCAAAAGCGTTTTAGTCTCGCCTGTGGGAATATCATAAATATAGAGCCCGGATTTATTTGTGAAAAGGTCTTTATATTCGGCTCCGGCATAAGCTACCTTGGTCTTGTCGGGCGAAATAACGTAAGCAGACGTATTAAAATACTTGGGTGTGATCTGTTTATACTCTCCAAACTTAGCATCATATATGGCAAGGCTGTTCCTGATCTTATTGCAGATGCCCAGCCCATTGAACCAGAAATATACCTCGTCGAAAACTAAAAGATCCCTGCCATCCATGGCCTCATCGTCGCTCTTCTTCTCTGCTCCCTCGCAGTGCTTGACCAACGAGACCAAATATTTGTCGCCGCCAATGAAATCTATCCCAGCCGCTTTTTCGGGGATAGAGAGGAGAGGCAATGCCTCCCCTCCCTTTATCGAAAGCTTGAAAAAGTCAGTTTTGGGTGTCTTTGATATGTTCCCCCTGTTTGCGGCAAAAACAATGCTTTCGCTGTCCAGCCATTTTGCCCCGCGCTCGCCGCCCTCAAAAGTCAACTGCCTTGCCTTGCCAGAATCCACGTCCATAAGCCATAGGCAGGACATGTATCCATTTGTCTCCCGGCAGGCCGTATGGCGAGAGAAGACAAGATGCTTTTCATCCGGAGATGCCACAATATCAGAGAGAAAGCTGAAACTGTATATATCCTCTATATCGATCTTCTTCATGGCTTACTTCTTAAGATGGCCGTCCATCCAACCAAGTATCTCCTCCATGCGGCGGATACGGTTTCTGGGCTTGCCACTTCTTGAAAGCTCATGGCTCTCACCTTTGAACAGGCACAGGCGAGACTCGACTCCGTGCATCTTGAGAGCTGTAAACATGCTTAGACCCTCAACCATCCAGCAGCGATAATCCTGATCAGAATGGATGAATAGAGTAGGAGTCTTGGCCTTATCAGCATACTTGAGAGGAGAATGCCACCAGAGCTTTTCGGCATCCGTTCTTGTGTTCGTCCCCATCTGGTTTGGTGTAAAGTAGGCGCCTATATCCGACGTGTGCTCAAATGAAATCCAGTTGGCAATTGAGCGCTGGGACGCAGCAGCCTTGAAACGGTTAGTATGTCCGATTATCCAGTTAGTCATAAAGCCGCCGTAAGATCCGCCTGTAACTCCGAAGTTTGATTCGTCAACATCCGGATACTTCTTGAGCATCTCATCGCAGAACTCCATGATATTATCGTAATCAACCGTGCCGTATTTGCCCGTTATGTATCCGAATTCATTGCCTCTTCCATCTGATCCTCTAGGGTTGCAGAAGAATACAAAGTATCCGGCATTGGCCCACATCTGCATCTCATGGTGATATGCCTCGCCGAAAGCAGCTCTAGGGCCGCCATGAACATGGAGGATGGCGGGATATTTCTTTCCGGCAACATAGCCTGCAGGCTTAAGCGCCCAGCCATGGATCTCAAATCCGTCGGAGGCGATAAACGCATGCATCTCAGGGGAAACAACACTATGGCTTTCAATAAACTCATCATTGAAATGGGTAAGCTGATTGCCCTTTGTGCAATAAAGCTCATCAAGCTTGTTGTTGTACATACCGGCGAATATTACCTTGCCGTTATATACATCGAAATTATCTACTGAACCATTCTCTGCGTATACATCTTCAATTTTGCCATTACGGTCAATGGTGCGGAGATATGCGCTGTCATCAATAGATGTAATAAAATACGCCTTGTCGCCACATACCTTGAAGCCAGTTCCCCCGCCCATTCTGACATCGCTTGCAACGGAAGAATGTCCTATTGTAGCCTCGTAATCAGCCAGCTTTGTGAACTTCTTGCTCTTAATATCCACAGTATAGAAGTCGCAATACTGCTCACTGTCATATTTCTTGCCATCGGTAGCTGCTACAATCAGCGTATCTTCATCAAGAAGATCCACTTCTCCAGTCTTCATCTTATCGGGCTTTAAGACACACGCAGAACGCTTTTTGGCTACATCATAAACATAAATGCCTGAGCGGGTAAAGCGAAGGTTCTCGAACTCTCCGCCCTTGTATACGATCTTGCCGAAGCCGTAATTTGCCATCTCAACATCAAAGAGGTTGTCAGTTATGGCTTCAAGCTTATCATTTTTGCTGTTGTATATGTAAAGCCTTGTGCGCTTTCCGCTGATTATGCCGCGTCCATTACCCCAGAAAGGAAGCTCTTCAAAAACGTCATAAGAAGGCTTCACATATTTTTCAAGCGCCTTCGCCTTCTCCTCATCACTGAGGCCTTCAAGCACAGGATAATTGTTGTCATATACAGAGGTCAGCATATAAAGGCCGCCGCCGATATTCTGAAGCCCGTTTGTCCTTACGGGAACGGTAAAAGCATATTTAGCTTCGCCGCCATCAGGAGAAATTTCGTAGAAGGCCGTAAGGTTCTCGCCCTTTTCAAGCTTTTCTTTTACCTTCGGGCATCTTGCAGCGGGGAAAAGGATAGCTCCGCCGTCAGTCCAGCAGTAAGACTTTGCGTCTCCGCCGCTTGTCAGCTGGCGAACCTTTCCTGTTTCTGTTTCCAGCAAATGCAGGTCACCCTTATAATTATTGTCCTCCTTGCTGGCATACTGCACCACAAAGGCGACATGCTTGCCGTCAGGAGAGAAGCCGGGGTTGCTTACGAACTTAAACTGCAAAAAACTATCTACCGCAATCTTCTTCATAACTGTCTCCTTATCAAAAATAAATACTTTCTTATTTTTAATTTTGGCCCAATTTGTGCAATTTGTCAATATAAAATTATACTATGCAACACATAAAACCCTCGGTTAAAAGTACTATTCAGGCCACCTAAATATCCAGCAGTTCGAGCAAAGCTTCAGCGGCCGGAGCACTGTGAGGACGCAGTGTAAAGATTCCTACGCTTCTTTTGGGAAAGGCTTCTGTGTCCAGTTTTATCACCTTGCCGCTTTCAAGCTCTTTTCTGGAAAACTCCTCAACAACGCAAGCCACCCCGAGATTTGCAGCAGCAAAATCCAAAAGCAGATCATGCGCCCCAAGCTCTATCTCCGGCCTGAGAACTATCCCGCGCTCGCCGAAGCAGCTGTCTATGAACCTGCGCGAGCTGGACTTTGCCTCCAGCAGTATTAACGGAAGCCTCGCTATCTCCTCATATGTCATTCTGCTTCCAATAAGCTTTTTTGCCGTTTCTTTTCCGGCCACGAAGCAATCCTGCACTGGTATTTCCCCTACCAGAAAAACGCCCGAGCGGTCTATTGGCATATTGACAAATGCCAGGTCAACTCTTCCGCTTCGTAAAAGCTCGATGGTTTCGCTGCTGACCCTGTTGAGTATCCTGAGTTCTACCTTTGGATGCAAACGGCTGAAGCGTTCGAGTGCTGTCAGCAGAAGATGTCTTGATATTGTATCGCCTACTCCTATTCTCAGCTCGCCGCTTTCAAGCGCCTTGACCTTCCCCAGCTGGCTGCATGCCTGCTCCAAAAGAGAAAGAGCACTTCCGACATATTTTAGAAGTATCTCGCCTTCCTGCGTAAGCTCAACTCCACGCTTGCCTCTTATAAACAACTCAACCCCCAAAGCATCTTCCAGATTCTTTATTGCCTGACTGACAGCGCTTTGCGTAAGAAAAAGTTCAGCCGCTCCAGCTGTAATACTTTTATTCATAGCTACCCTGTAAAATATTCTATATTGGTCAAGTTTGACGTCCATGATTACTCCCTCTAATATCATTCATTAAAAATATTAATTTTACTAATGTCAATAGTTGTAGTATACTGAGAATGTATTAAAAAATCAATTGATTTTCTGAATTTTAACCAATAGCCCATACTCTCCTTCAATAATAATAAGAAAGGCGCCTTTTACGGGAGGGCGTCTTTCTTATTGCTTTTTTGCGTTAAAGCATTTATTATAGTTATTGCCGCCTGTTGCAGGCTTCTTTCAGTGTCCTTCAGTATGTCGAGACCAAATCAAATGCGGCACTAATATTCTCTTTCAGGGGCCTTAACAAGGCCAGGGCAAACAAGAGGGCATCAACTACATATTTAGAGGGGAATTATCTTTATGCTTGAAACTGTTTTTCTCGGGTCAATCTCAATGATAAGTTCACTATTGCAAGCCGTTACCGGTTTCGGCTTCGGAATAGTCATGATGTCGCTCATGCCACTTTTTCTGCCTTATCAATCAGCTCTTGCAATATCCACTATCCTTTCTCTGGCACTGAATTCTGCTATACTGGCTAAATGCTGGAAGGATACAGACTTAAAACAGCTATGGCTTCCATCTCTGTTCTGTTTATGTGGTTCGGCCTTCGGCATATTTATGATGGCCTCAAATCCTTCTCCAATATACAAAAGATTTTTAGGAGTATTTCTTATCTTTCTTGCTATATGGCTCTACTTCTTCAGCGATAAAGTGCGGATAAAGCCAACCATGCTTAGCGCCGGAATGGCCGGAATCATATCAGGAGTATGCGGAGGACTCTTTTCAGTCAGCGGTCCGCCGATGGTGCTCTATTTCATCTCTGTTATTGATGATAAAAAAACTTATATGGCAACCCTGCAGAGCTATTTTTTAATTAACAATATTTTTATTCTGGCAGTGCGCGGTTTTTCAGGCTTTATGCCCTCAGGTATCACGACGCCTACGCTCTGGGGTCTTGGAGGCCTGGCGATAGGGTGCTTTGCTGGAAATATTGTATTCAGCAGAATAGATGGAAAAAAGCTAAAGAATTTCGTATATATCTTTATGGCCATTTCTGGCATGTGGATAGCCATCAACGGCTAAGCTCGCTTATATTATAAAGGCGCCCCAAAAGGGGCGCCTTTTAGCACTTTATCCTCATGACCATGGGATGTAACCGCGCTTACTGCACAGAGACATTTTGGATAAACGTGCATATTTGCTGATCTAATTCCAAAGCTTTTTAAAATAAGTGGCAAGGAAGCATTATCCCCTGCTTCGCGCTTATTCTTTTGTAAAACTATCTTTGCCTACTCCGCAAACAGGGCAGACAAAATCATCAGGAAGATCTTCCCACTTTGTGCCTGGAGCTATTCCGTTATCAGGGTCACCCAAGGCTTCATCATATACATATCCACACACGTCACATACATACTTGTCCACAATATATCTCCTTTATATACGGGCGCTGCCCGATTATTGACTAAGCGATCGCGATATCTCACCCGCAAGATCATCTATTGTCTGAGCCCCTTGCTCTTTCAAAGAGGATTTTATTGAAATAGGCTCCCTCAGAACTGTTATATTCTTCATACAGGAAAGCGCCTCGATCATAAGCTTTCCCGCAGCTGGTGCCCATGTGCCGTTTTCAATTACGGCAGCTGTTCTGTTCTGAAAATTATGTGCCTTAAGGTCGTTCAGCAATATCTCCATGGGAGTAAACAGCCCGTTATTGTATGTCGAGCTGGCCAATACTAAATGGCTGCATCTAAATGCCTCGGCCAGAACCTTTGAGGGATCTACTCGCGAAAGGTCATACAGCTTTATACCTTTTACTCCCAGCTCCCCAAGCTTGAAGGCAAGCTTTTCAGCAGCATGCTCTGTATTTCCGTAAATAGATGCATATGCTATCACAACAGCCCTTTCCTCCGGCTCGTAGCGGCTCCAAAGCTCGTATTTATCAGTGAAAACAGATATGTTGTCTCTCCACACAGGCCCATGAAGGGGGCACAGCATTTCTATGCTCATCCCTTCCATTTTATTTAAAAGAGCGGCCGTTTGAAGGCCATATTTACCGACTATATTTGTATAATAAATTCTGGCAGAATCCATATCAAAAGCGGCTTCATCAGCAAAAATGTTGCCGTTAATCGCGCCGAAGGTTCCAAACGCGTCCGCTGAATAGAGTATATGAGCAGTTTCGTCATATGTAACCATCGTTTCAGGCCAATGCACCATAGGTGCCATATAAAAGCGAAGGGTACGTTTACCTATCGATAGGCTATCTCCCTCTTTTACGATCACAAAACGGCTTTGGAGCCTTTCGTCGAAAAACTGCCCTGCCATTGTCAATGTTTTCTGGTTGCCGACGAAAATCGCATCGGGATATTTCTCTGCCAGTCTGCCAAGCATCGAGCAGTGGTCGGGTTCCATATGGTTCACTATTACATAATCAAGTTGCCTGTTGCCGAGAACATGATCGATATTTCCGAAAAACAGCTCTCCCAGATCAGGGCCGACCGTATCTGTTAAAACTGCTTTTTCATCAAGTATCAAGTATGAGTTGCACGAGTATCCCTGCGGCACAGGATATATATTTTCAAAAAAAGGATTATGGCGCTCATTTGCCCCTACCCAAAAAATGTCCTCCGCTATCTTCCTTACACAATCCATAATATTTAACTTACTCCTTAATATGGGGAAAAATCAAAGCATCCTGTCGCCTATGTTTTTTACGCGATCAATAATCTCCCTTACAGAAAGTCCCCTTCGGGGGTATTCACCACGACTTCTTTTCACAGGGTAATTATCTATAACCACCTGCGTCTCGCTGGTTTCATTGTCATCATCGTCATCATCATAATCATATTCGCCGCTGTAGTCTTCTTCACCAACTGCAAAATCGTCATACTTTTCTTCATCCCTGCCTTCGCGCTTTTCGGCATCAAGTATGGCCTGTGCCAGAGAGGAAAGTTCTTTGGAAATTTCTATAATACGCTTTTTAAATATATCAAAAAGCTCTTGAGCACTCTTGGCCCCATGTTTTATATCGCTGTAAAGCTCCGAAGCTTTCGCCTGAGCCTGCTCACGCTGATCAGCTTTTTTCTTTCGAGATATCTCGGCATTCAGCTCTTCGTTTAACTCCAAAAGACGAAGGTTGTGCTTTTTAAGGCTTTTGTTTTCATCCGTAAGCTCTGATATAGCTGTTTTATGTATCTGGGCCTCAGCCTGAGCCTCCTTAAGCTGCGACTCAAATTCTTTTATCCGGTCCTCAAGCTCCGCTTTCTCCTGACGTTCTTTTTGAACATCAAGCATGGCGGAGTCCCTTTCTCCCGCAAGGCTTTCATTTTCCTCGCGCAGCTCCTCAGTTCTGTCCATAAGCGTTATGGCTTGATCGCGATAGCCGGCAAGATCCGAGTTTTCCTTTTCAAGGGTTTTGATCGTCTCCTCGCCCGTGCTTATAACCGCATCCTTTTCCTTAGCGAACTTTTCTATGTAGTCAACTACATCTTTCTTATTGAACCCCATAGGGGAGCTTCTAAACATTTTGCTCATTTCTCACCTTTTGCGTTCCTTTCAGATATTGTCGGCCACATACCGGTTTATCTCGTCGGCCGTCCTTATGCCTACAACCTTCTCCTGCGCCTGCCCATCTTTAAACAAAATAAAGGTTGGAATAGCGTTTACGGAATATTCAGCCATAATAAAAGGCTCTTCATCGGGATCCACCATATACACAGGCACGATGCCATACCACTTATCGGTCACCTCTGCAACAGGCCCTCCCATTTCTCTTGAGGGCTTTGACCACGGGGCCATAAAGCATACAAGGCAGACCTGTTTTTCTTCAATAATAATCTTATTGAACTCGCTCCTGTCCATAGCCTGCGGCCTATGTTTTTCCATAAATGCATCTCCAAATTTTTACACAAATATCCCTAAAAAACAGTATCTATTAATTATTATATCATGTGATTTACCGTTTACAAGCATTAAATGTCGTGCTATAATATTTTCTACGGATGTGTATGGGTTATTTTTTGTGCCCAGTTTTGCCATTTCGAGACAGCCTACCTGCGTCATAGCTATCGGCTTGGTCTTTGCAAGTGGCAGGCATCTTTTATTTTGTCCGCTTTGCGGCTTATATGCGCCCGTAGCTCAGCTGGATAGAGCGTTGGACTCCGACTCCAAAGGTCGCAGATTCGAATTCTGTCGGGCGTACCAAAAAGGCATATCTCCCCATCAAGGGAGATATGCCTTTTTTATATGTTTAGGAGGGTAGGCCATTCAGGCAGAAAGCCTGAAAAAGGCCTTAAAAACCAAGAAGTTATTCGATCGCGATTCTGTTGGGAGCGACAATCGCCTTTTGATCCTTCTTGGGAATGCTTAGCCTCAATACGCCGGAATCATACTTGCCCTGTATGTCTTCAGATTTAATATCGCCTACATAAAAGCTCCTGCTGCAGGTTCCCGAATAACGCTCATGCCGGATATACCTGCCTTCCTTATCCTCTTCATCTCTGTTGAGGCCCTTGGAAACGCTGACGGTAAGATAACCGTTATTGAGCTCCACATTTATGTCTTCTTTCTTAAACCCAGGAAGATCAACAGCTATTTCATAGCCGTTTTTTCCCTCTTTGACATCAGTCTTCATCAAATTTTTGACACGCTTGCCATAAAGAGCCTTGTCGCTGTTAAAAAAGTTTCTTTCAAATGCATCGTCAAAGAAATCATCAAACAGATTTTCACCAAAAATGCTGGGTAACATATTGAATTCCTCCATTCATAATGATTTTATTGCGTTACCGCTCGGGGCTTTCTGCGCCCTTTTTTTGGTACGTATATATTATAGTGCTCATAATTAGCACTGTCAAGCTGAGAGTGCTAATTTTCACAAATTATTAAAATTTCTATCAATACTTTTCCTTTCACTCTACTGTAGCATTACGTGTTAAGGAATATGCTTATTATTTCTTCTATATCGGCTATATTAGCCAATTAGCAATAATGCTACACGAAAAACCGGCTTAGAAGCACCTTAGGTTTTTTGGCACTTGTTTTCAAAAGTGCCAAATATTTATAAAAACATCCTCTGTACTTAAGAATTATATCTTTGCCTAAAAATCAAAAAGCTCCTGCCGCAAAGTAACTGCGTCAGGAGCTTTTTAACGTACATCAATTATTATAACGCCTCATCAATCATCCTTGTGGGCCGCATAAAACTCGTCATAATCCTTGAGCATGAGCTGAAGGAGGCTGGGAGTATCAAGCCCATAAGGACATCTGCTTTTGCATGAGTTGCAGTGAATACAGTTTTCTATTTTGTGCATGCGGTCACGCCACTCATCGGTCAGATAGGGCTTATACGGTGATCTTCTAAGAAGCTGCGCCATGCGCGCGGCATTCGGTATCTCTATGCCAGCAGGACATGGAAGGCAATAGCCGCAGCTCCGGCAAAAATTGCCCGCGAGTTCTTTTCTGTCATGCTCAATTACAGCTTTTATCTCATCTGTCATACAGGCGCCTTTTTTGTCAAGCTCAAGCCATTGGTCAAGCTCCCACTCATGTTGTATGCCCCAAATCGGCACTACCTGCTCATACTGCTGCATAAAAGCAAAGCAAGCCTCGGCATTGTTAAGCAAGCCGCCGGAAAGGCCTTTCATTGCAATAAAACCCATATCAGCTTCAAGACATTTATCCAAAAGCTTTAGGTCAACATCGCTTGCCAGATAGCAAAAAGGAAACTGCAGCGTTTCAAACCATCCGCTTTCAACCGCCTGATGCGCGATAGCTAACCGATGATTGGTTATGCCGATATGCCGTACATACCCCTTTTGCTTCGCTTCCAAAGCAGCAGCAAATGGGCCGTCAGGGTCATTTATATCAGGCAACACAGCGGGATTATGAAACTGAAACAGATCTATATAATCGGTTTTGAGGGCACGCAGGCTATTTTCAATATGCTCGGTAACGGTTTTCTTATCTTTTCCGCCGCTCTTTGTAGAGATAATCACATTTTGCCTGATGCCTTCAAAAGCTTCTCCAAGCTTTTTCTCGCTATCAGTATACGCGTTGGCAGTATCAAAATAATTGACTCCTCCGTCATATGCCTTTTTGATTATCCTCACGGCCTCCGTAACAGATATTCTTTGTAGCGGAAGAGCTCCGAACGAGGTTTTTGTCACCATAAGTCCACTTTTGCCAAGCCTTACTTTTTTCAAAGCAGTATCCCCCTTCTTATAGTCAATTTATAAAATTATACCACTTCAAAAGTCACTAAACAAGGTTGTATAAATTCAAACAGCCACATATTTATCAATAACGACAATATAAGGAGGAAATTATGAACAGTCCTATTTTCAAATGGGATCTCTGGGGATTCATATTTACGGCTGTGTTCGGCACATGCATGCACTTTTTTTACGCTATGTCAAAAGGTTCCCCTCTGGTCGGCATATTCTGTCCTGTAAACGAGAGCGTATGGGAGCATCTGAAGATGCTTTATTTCCCATGCGTAGCCTTTTCTATTGCTGAGTATCTTTATATTGGCAAGTTCTACAGCGGATTTTTGACAGCCAGAGCCTGCGGTCTTTTTATCGCCCTTTTGATGACTGTAATCTTTTATTACACCTATACAGGCATCATCGGCAGAGGCTTTGTGGCCATTGATATTCTATTGTTCTTGTTTACATCCTTTATGTGCTTTGCTGTAAGCCATATCATCACAGTTGCTTTCCCCGCTCCGACCATTTGTGAAAATGCGGTATGGCTCACCCTGATTTTAGCTATAGGCACATCCATGGTACTT
This sequence comes from Clostridiaceae bacterium, assembly GCA_034926865.1. GTDB lineage: Bacteria > Bacillota > Clostridia > Oscillospirales > Butyricicoccaceae > RGIG1902. The sequence goes on along the minus strand of JAYFQP010000006.1, from coordinate 50,757 downwards.
TTTACTTTTGACCCACCGAAAATAAATCTTTTCATCGATCCCTCGTCCGGCACATACGGAGCTGTTGCCAACAAATACAAACAATAGTACAATAAAAATAAAAACGGGGTAAAAGACATGTGCTGCATTACTGTTGAAAAAGGTCAATTCCACCTTTTCTTTGATAAAGACATAAAACCTTCAGCCTTTGCATCATCGGGGGACAAGGCCACTTTTCTATGCCGTGACTGCTACGACGGCGAGCTTAAGCGCGACAACATGGATTTCTGTGATATGGATATGAGCCGAAATAATCCTGCCTCGGGCCCACTTTATATCAGAGAAGCAGAGCCCGGAGATGTGCTGAAGATGGAGATTCTTTCTATAACACCTGATGTAAAAGGATGTATGTGTGCGCGCCCTCAAAAAGGGATATATCAAATTGACGAAGCTTCCTGCCGAGTATTCGAAATAAATGATGGTAAAGTAGATTTTGATGGGCTTTGTTTACCATTAAAGCCCATGATAGGTGTAATCGGGACAGCCCCTTCGGGTGATCCCGTTTCTACACAGACGCCTGGAGAACACGGCGGCAACCTTGACATAAAAGATCTTGGAGAGGGATGCACGATATATTTGCCGGTAAATGTTCCCGGCGCTCTGCTCTCTATGGGTGACCTTCACGGCATTCAGGGCGACGGCGAAACTGTCATCTGCGCATTGGAAATGCAGGGCAGCGTGACCGTCAAAACAACTGTCCTGAAAAAAAGAGACGACATCCCTATGCCCTTTATCATCACCCCCACTCACTACCTTACCACAGCCGCCAACCCATCACTTGATGTATGCAGCATTGCGGCCGCGCGCAAAATGCATGAATTTCTGACCTCACACAGTAGCCTTGGCAGCGCAAAGGCAGGAATGCTCCTTTCACTCAAGGGCAACCTGCGGATATCACAGGTAGTTAACCCAGCCAAAGGCTGTATAATGGATTTTCCAAAAGATCTTATTCTGCTCGATTTTAAAGAATAGCTGCCAAACACACTTAAATTATATTGAGCAGGCGTACCGTATTACGGTACGCCTGCTCTCATAAATAATCTTTCAAAAAAGCCTTACTTTACCTTTATAAGCTCATATTCTCTTGTGCCGATGCCCAGCTTCTCGGCATGCTCAAGACATACCTTCCAATTCGTCTCTGGAGTCGTATTGGTAAAATGATCATGATGATCGTGAAAATGCTCCATATGCATCTCGTCATCGAGAAGAGATCCAGGCATAACAGGCATTTTATTGCAGGCATCAGCGCAGGCTTGATCAAGGGCCACCGGGTCAAAGCTTGCAAACATACCTACATCGGGAATTATAGGTGCATCATTTTCAGAATGGCAGTCACAATAAGGCGATACATCGATAACAAGGCTTATATGAAAGCAAGGACGCCCCTCAACTACCGCCTTGGAGTATTCAGCTATCTTCTTGTTAAGGTCATCGTTAGCCGACCAGTTTTCATTATGTATAGCATCAAAATTACAGGCTCCAAGACATCTTCCGCACCCGACACACTTTTCGTGATCTATAAAAGCTTTGCTAGAGCTTCCAAAGCTTATAGCTCCGTGAGCACAATTTTTTAAGCAGGCGCGGCAGCCAACGCATTTGTCCTGGTCAACAGTCGGCTTTCCTGAGCTGTGCTGCTCCATTTTCCCGGCCCTGCTCCCGCAGCCCATGCCTATATTTTTGAGGCACCCGCCGAACCCCGTGGACTCATGACCTTTGAAATGTGAAAGGCTGATAAATACGTCGGCATCCATTATGGCCCTGCCTATCTTAGCCGTCTTGACAAGCTCTCCTCCGCTTACAGGAATCTCTATATCGTCTGTCCCTTTAAGCCCATCGCCTATTATAACATGACATCCCGTTGAAAAAGGTGAAAACCCATTTTCATAGGCTGTTTCAAGATGCTCAAGAGCGTTTTTTCTTCTTCCGACATAGAGCGTGTTGCAGTCGGTCAAAAAAGGGTTTCCGCCAAGTTCCTTGATAACATCTGCTACAGCCTTGGCATAATTAGGCCTCAGATACGAAATATTCCCAGGCTCGCCGAAATGTATCTTTATGGCTACCATCTTTTTATTCATATCAATTTTGCCTATACCGGCCGACCGGATAAGGCTTTTGAGCTTTATCAGCAGATTTGTTCCGGGCAGCGCCCTCATATCACAATAATATACTTGCGCCTTCTCCATCTTTATCCTCCTGTTTCCGTCTCATAATCGTCCACATTCATCTGCGTATAGGTTTTACCGGTAGTGCCACACACAGTAAATCTTTTCTATTTTCCAAGCTCGTTAAAACAGAAAACTCCCTCTATCATCGTAGCTTTACAGCGTGTCATGTTGCTGAACGGATGGCCGTCAAATATGGCAAGATCAGCGTCTTTTCCCGGCTCAAGTGACCCTACTCTGTTTTCAATTCCCAGTATCCTCGCTGGATTTACCGTCAGAGACCTAAAGGCCATTTCCTCAGAAAGGCCATATGCAATGGCAGTTCCCACTTCATGTGGCAGCCAGCGAGTGGCCGTCTCGGCATCGGCAGTGATTGATATTTCACAGCCCGCCTTTTCAAGTATACCGGGATTTTCTATTGTACATTCCCATACTTCCATTTTGCCTGGTATCATCAGCATTGGCCCTACGACACACGGCACCTTCTTTTGTGCAAGTATATCGGCAATTTTAAAGCCCTCCGTAGTATGCTCAATAGTATAATCAAGCCCGAACTCTTCAGATATCCTTATGGCAGTTAAAATATCATCGGCCCTGTGGCAGTGTATTCTGGCCTTCATCTCGCCTCTGACCACTGGAACAAGAGGCTCAAGCTTAAAATCGCGTTTAAACGGCTTTTCTGGGGTCTTCTCCGCCTCGGCAAGCTGCTGGGCATATTCTCTTGCATTGAATAAAGCCTCTCTGAGAACAGCCCCTGTTCCCATCCTTGTCATTGGCATCTTTTTCTGAGAACCATAAGCGCCCTTGGGGTTTTCGCCAAGAGCCATCTTCATCTGCTCTGTTCCCGGAATAATAATATCTTCAATACATTTTCCATCCTTCAGCTTTAGGGCTATTCCCGTTCCGCCTATTACATTTGCCGAGCCTGGGCCGGTATAGCATGTTGTGAATCCGCCCATTCTTGCGGCGGCTATTCCTATTCCAAAGGGATTAAGCGCGTCAATAATCCTTACCTGAGCCGTAACAGGCCCAGTGACCTCATTGCCGTCGTCTCCGCCGCCTCTTGCCCTCGGCTCGCCCATGGCAGAAAGGTGAGTATGTACATCTATAAAGCCGGGAGTTACCCACATTCCCTCAAGGTCAAGTATCTCGGCATCGGAAGGTATTTCGGCTTTTACCTCCACTGCCTTGATAACCCCTCCCTCGATAAGAATAACGGCATTATCAAGTATACCATCGCTAATCGTTATGGCTTTGCAGTTTTTTAAAGCTATCACTTTTCCCACTCCCTTATATTATAAATTATCAATTATCAACCAGATGCTGCTATACTTATCTGGAATTAAAATGGTTATGTATAATTATATCATACGGCTTCCTGTTTTTCCAGAAAAATACACAAAGCCTACCTTGTACATTCGTTTCAGATTCCTCATTTTTATATAAAAAAAAGAACGGGCCTAAGCCCGCTCTTTTAAAAAAATTAAATTACTGCTGTACTACTTCGATAACAACGCCTGAACCAACTGTTCTGCCGCCTTCACGGATAGCAAAACGGAGGCCCTTTTCGATAGCGATCGGAGTGATAAGCTCGACCTTCATATCGACGTTGTCGCCAGGCATGCACATCTCAACGCCATCAGGAAGTGTGATAACGCCAGTAACGTCTGTCGTCCTGAAATAGAACTGGGGACGATAGTTGTTGAAGAAAGGTGTATGACGGCCGCCTTCGTCCTTAGTAAGAACGTAAACCTGGCCAACAAACTTTGTGTGAGGATGGATAGAACCGGGCTTAGCAAGAACCTGACCTCTTTCGACGTCGGTCTTGTTGATGCCGCGGAGCAGGCATCCGATGTTATCTCCGGCTTCTGCGTAATCGAGCAGCTTGCGGAACATCTCTATACCTGTAACGACTGTCTTTCTGGGAGCCTCCATAAGGCCAACAATCTCGACCTCAGAGTTAAGGTTCAGCTTTCCTCTTTCAACACGGCCTGTAGCAACTGTGCCGCGGCCTGTGATGGTGAATACGTCCTCAACAGGCATAAGGAAGGGCAGGTCAGCCTTTCTCTCAGGGGTGGGGATATAAGAATCTACAGCGTCCATAAGCTCGACTATGCAAGCATATGCAGGATCGCTGGGATCTGTGGATGTGCACTCAAGGGCCTTAAGAGCCGAACCCCTGATAATAGGAACTTCATCGCCGGGGAAGTCATATGTGGAAAGAAGCTCACGTACTTCCATCTCAACCAGCTCAAGAAGCTCTTCATCGTCAACCTGATCACACTTGTTCAGGAATACAACGACAGCAGGAACGCCAACCTGACGGGCCAGAAGAATGTGCTCTCTTGTCTGAGCCATAGGACCGTCGGAGGCAGCGATAACGAGGATAGCGCCATCCATCTGAGCAGCGCCGGTGATCATGTTTTTGATATAGTCGGCGTGACCCGGGCAGTCAACGTGAGCGTAGTGACGCTTATCTGTCTCATACTCAACGTGAGCTGTATTGATTGTGATACCACGCTCTCTCTCTTCTGGAGCCTTATCAATCATGTCATATGCTTCATACTTAGCCTTGCCGGAAAAAGCAAGAACCTTCGTGATGGCAGCTGTCAGGGACGTCTTACCATGATCAACGTGACCTATTGTGCCAATGTTAACATGGGGTTTGGTTCTTTCAAATTTAGCCTTAGCCATTATTCTTCCTCCTTATGATAACAAATTATCAAATTTTGTCTGAAACGAATAACCATTTCATATTTTATATGATTGCCATAAAAAAAGCAACCATTATTTCGCCGAGACCCGCTATTTTAGCGCCGTTCGACGAGTTTTTCCTGAATGCTCTTAGGCACCTCTGTATAGTGGCTGGGCTCCATTGTGTACTGGCCTCTGCCCTGTGTGCGCGAACGCATATCGGTTGCATAGCCAAACATCTCGGAGAGAGGTACAAAAGCGTTGATCTGCTGAGCTCCGCCTCTGGCTTCCATTCCCTGGATCTGTCCGCGGCGTGAACTGAGGTCTCCTATAACATCACCCATATAATCCTCCGGCACGATTACCGAAACCTTCATAATGGGCTCCATCAAAACCGGATCAGCCTTCTTCATGGCCTCTTTAAAGGCCATAGAGCCTGCGATCTTGAAGGCCATTTCAGAGGAGTCAACCTCATGATAAGATCCATCGTAAAGCGTTACCTTGCAATCGACAACGGGGTAACCGGCCAAAACACCAGCCTGCATCGCTCCCTGGATACCCTGATCGATAGCCGGGATATACTCTTTGGGGATGGAGCCGCCCACGACCTTGTTGATGAACTCATATCCCTTACCAGACTCATTGGGTTCAAGAATGATCTTAACATGGCCGTACTGGCCCTTACCGCCTGACTGGCGGGCATATTTCTGGTCAACATCGGCGCTTCTCCTGACGGTCTCCTTATAGGCGACCTGCGGGGTGCCGACATTTGCCTCGACCTTAAACTCCCTAAGGAGTCTGTCAACGATTATCTCAAGATGGAGCTCGCCCATTCCGGCGATAATCGTCTGTCCTGTTTCCTCATCAGTATAGGTCTTAAAGGTTGGATCTTCTTCAGCAAGCTTTGCTAAAGCTAAGCCCATTTTCTCCTGTCCGGCCTTTGTCTTGGGTTCGATAGCTACCCTTATAACAGGATCAGGGAACTCCATTGACTCGAGGATAATAGGCTCTTTTTCAGTGCAAAGCGTATCACCTGTCGTCGTATCCTTCAAGCCTACAGCTGCTGCGATATCGCCTGAATAGGCCATATCGAGGTCCTCTCTGTGGTTTGCATGCATAAGCAGAATGCGTCCCATGCGCTCTCTCTTGCCCTTTGAGGAATTGAGAACGCTGGAGCCTGTGGCAATCGTGCCGGAATACACCCTGAAAAAGCACAGCTTACCAACATAGGGGTCGGTCATGATCTTAAATGCAAGGGCAGAGAAAGGCTCCGCATCGGAAGGATGACGAAAATCCTCTTCTCCCGTATCTGGATTAATACCATCGATAGCTTTTTTGTCAAGGGGCGAGGGCATATAATCAACTATGGCATCCAGAAGCTTCTGAACACCTTTGTTTCTGTAAGAGGTTCCGCATGTTACGGGAATTACTTTTACAGCCAAAGTCGCAGCCCTTATGGCCCTTTTGATATCCTCTTGGGGAATTTCTTCACCCTCGAGATACTTCATCATTATTTCATCGTCAAACTCTGAAATCGCCTCAAGCATATTTGCGCGGTAATCATCCGCCTTTTCCTTGAGATCATCTGGTATTTCTTCTACTGTGATATCCTTACCTTCGTTATCATTGTAGACATATGCTTTCATCTCGACAAGATCGACAATACCCTCAAAGGTATCCTCCGATCCTATGGGGAGCTGGATTGGGACGGCATTACATTTCAGCCTGTCCTTCATCATATCGACGACCCTGTAGAAGTCGGCGCCCATAATGTCCATCTTATTTACATAGGCCATTCTCGGTACGCCGTACCTGTCAGCCTGATGCCAAACGGTCTCAGACTGCGGCTCGACACCGCCCTTCGCACACAAAACCGTAACCGAACCGTCGAGGACTCTAAGTGAACGCTCAACTTCAACGGTAAAGTCAACATGTCCCGGAGTATCGATGATATTTATCCTGTTACCTTTCCATACGCAGGTTGTCGCTGCGGATGTGATGGTTATGCCCCTCTCCTGCTCTTGCTCCATAAAGTCCATGGTCGCTGTGCCGTCGTGGGTTTCGCCGATTTTGTGGTTTACTCCGGTATAAAACAGGATTCTCTCCGTCGTTGTTGTTTTACCGGCATCTATATGAGCCATGATACCAATATTTCTTGTCAAATCCAAAGGATATTGCCTTGGCATCTACTTTCTCCTTTCAACGGTGGTTAATTAGTTACCAGCGGAAATGTGCAAAAGCCTTATTGGCTTCAGCCATTTTGTGAGTATCCTCACGCTTTTTGACCGCTCCGCCTGTACCGTTGATCGCATCGATTAGCTCGCCGGCCAGGCGCTCTTTCATTGTTCGCTCATTCCTGGATCTTGAATATGTTGTAATCCAGCGCAGGCCAAGCGTCTGCCTTCTCTCGGGTCTTACTTCCATGGGGACTTGATATGTCGCGCCGCCGACACGCCTTGCCTTGATTTCAAGGGCGGGCATAACGGCTTCCATGGCCTGCTCGAAAACTTCGGCAGGATCTTTCTGGGTCTTTTCTTTTACAATTTCGAATGCATCATAAACGATCTTCTGGGCTACACCCTTTTTACCGTCGAGCATGATGTTATTAATTAGCTTTGTAACAAGCTTCGAGTTGTAAAGCGGATCCGGAAGAACATCCCTTACTGGGACAAATCCTCTTCTGGGCACTTTGCTTCCCTCCTTCATAGAAATGATTTCATAGGTACTCAAAAGTAACTCTTGCTTTTGTCAGCGCCGTGACCCGTTTACACAAAATATATAATAAACGTCGGTCAAGCGTCTGCTTCGCGACTTTCTTTTCTACCTTAAGTTTTTTGCAAGTTTACTTGCCTGATTTTCCTGCGGGCTTTGCTGCTGTCTTTCCGGCCTTAGGACGCTTTGCGCCATACTTGGAACGCGACTGCATACGGCCGTTGACACCCTGTGTATCAAGTGTGCCGCGAATGATGTGGTAACGAACGCCAGGGAGATCCTTAACACGTCCGCCTCTTACCATTACAACCGAGTGCTCCTGCAGGTTATGACCTACTCCGGGGATATAGCCCCATACTTCCATTCCATTGGTCAGCTTAACACGGGCTACCTTTCTCAGAGCCGAGTTAGGCTTTTTAGGCGTCATTGTTTTTACTGTTGTGCAAACGCCTCTCTTCTGGGGAGAAGACAAATCGATCTGGGCCTTTTTCTTTGTGTTGTAGCCCTTCTGAAGAGCTGGTGCTGTGGACTTGTAGATCGAAGTTTCTCTGCCTTTCCTGACAAGCTGGTTAAATGTCGGCATGATTTTCCTCCTTCTTCATAAAATTATTCGCTTTTATATTAATATCGGGCAAAGCCCGTAAAAGCCCAATTCATCTCAGCACGGCCGCAGAAGATGCGCCTATTCTGAGGCCGCAGGCATGTCCCAGCTCTATCATACTTTCTATCATAATCTGAGGAATATCATGTTCTCTACACAGATTTGAAAGCTCAAGCCGAAGACGCATCTCTGCGTCTTCGGCTATATATACGCTGGCGGCCCTGCCATCCACGATGGCACGCTTTGTCTGCTTGAGTCCGGTAACTTTTTTTGTAGTTGCAAGCGCTGAAAGCATAATTATCCTCCAATATGCCTGCAATTGTAGATTATACTATACCACAGACCTTTAGTCAACCATATTTATAACTTCTTCATAGGAGACTTCGTTGTATTTCTGAACTCCGCTTCCTGCCGGGATCAGTTTTCCTATGATTACGTTTTCCTTAAGGCCAAGCAGAGGATCTATCTTTCCCTTGATGGCAGCTTCTGTAAGAACTCTTGTGGTCTCCTGGAATGATGCAGCGGAAAGGAAGCTGTCTGTTGCAAGGGATGCTTTGGTTATTCCCATGAGTACCGGCGAGCATTCCGCAGGCTGCAGTTCAAGGCCCGTGATCTTGGCTTTTTCCTTAAGCTCTTCGTTCGCCTTTTCAAACTCAAAGACATCCAGAACAGCGCCGGGCAGAAGATCTGTATCTCCTGAATTATCAACCCTTATTTTTCTCATCATCTGACGAACGATAACCTCGATATGCCTATCGTTAATATCAACGCCTTGCTGACGGTAAACCCTCTGTAACTCCTTAATGAGGTAATCGTGAACCGATGCCACGTCTCTGGTCCTGAGTACATCGTGGGGATTGAACGGCCCCTCGGTGACCTCCTGCCCCTTGACGATATGCTCTCCTTCCTCTACCTTGAGATGCACATTGGAAGGAATCGGATAGGTCTTGGAATCGCCATCCTGATCGTTGGTAACAATTACATTGTGTATCGTTCCTCGTTTGCCTTCTTCTATACGAACAGTACCTGAGATTTCCGATAAAACAGCCGCTTTTTTGGGTTTTCTGGCCTCAAACAGCTCTTCGACCCTCGGAAGGCCCTGGGTAATATCGCCTCCGGCGATGCCGCCTGTATGGAACGTACGCATTGTAAGCTGTGTGCCCGGCTCGCCTATCGACTGGGCAGCGATGATACCGACTGCCTCGCCGATGCCTATAGCTTCCTCGGAAGCAAGGTTTGACCCATAGCACTTTGCGCATATACCGTAAGGCGCACGGCATTTAAGAACGCTTCTTATATAAACCTTATCAATTCCGGCACCGATTATCTTAGCGGCGTCCTCTTCGTTCATAAGCTTATCCTTAGAAACAAGCACTTCGCCTGTTTTTGGGTCAAGAATGTCGAAAACAGGATATCTGCCGACGATACGGTCAGCAAAAGGTTCAATGACCTGATTGCCGTCAGTTATTTCATGAATCCAAATGCCCTCTTGGGTCCCGCAGTCATCCTCTCTGACTATGACATCCTGAGAAACGTCTACAAGACGCCTTGTTAGGTAACCAGAGTCAGCCGTACGAAGGGCCGTATCGGCAAGACCCTTTCTCGCTCCGCGGGAGGAAATGAAGTATTCCAAAACCGTAAGGCCTTCACGGAAGTTAGCCTTGATCGGCAGCTCGATGGTCTTACCGGCCGTGTTGGCCATAAGTCCGCGCATACCGGCAAGCTGACGGATCTGGTTCGTGCTTCCGCGGGCGCCTGAGTTCGACATCATAAAGATCGGGTTGAACCGATCAAGGTTGTCGATCATTGCCTTGGTTACATCTTTTGTTGTCTGGTCCCACTGGGCAATTACAAGACGGTAACGCTCATCATCTGTGATAAGGCCGCGCTTGAACTGCTTATCTATATTGGCAACGCGCTTCTCGGTTTCAGCAACAAGGGTATATTTTGCATCAGGAATTGACATATCTGCAGCCGAAACTGTAAGGGCACCCTTTGTTGAGTATTTATATCCAAGCTCCTTGATCTTGTCAAGAACCTCGGTAGTGGGAGCAAACCCGTGCTTTTTGATGCAGGCAGTGATCATTTTCCCAAGCTCTTTTTTACCGCTAGTGAAAGTGATCTCAAGGTCAAATGCTTTTTGGGGATCCTTCCTGTCTACAAAGCCAAGGTCCTGCGGAATGGGCTCATTGAATATAATTCGGCCTACTGTAGCATCTATAATACGGCTTTCAACCACGCCGTTTATCGTCTTCTGAACCTTCACCTTAATCGGTGAATGAATGCCTACAACGCCATTATCATATGCCAGAAGAGCCTCTTCCTTGCTAGAGAATATCTTGCCTGTGCCCTCTTCCTCTCGGTCGATGGTCAGGTAATAAACTCCAAGGACGATATCCTGGTTAGGAACGGCTACCGGCGAACCATCCTGCGGTTTGAGAAGATTGTTGGCAGAAAGCATCAAAAGCCTTGCCTCTGCCTGAGCCTCTGCCGAAAGCGGCACGTGAACAGCCATCTGGTCACCGTCGAAGTCTGCGTTGAAAGCCGTGCAGACAAGTGGATGAAGCTTTATAGCTCTTCCCTCAACAAGTATCGGCTCAAAAGCCTGAATGCCGAGACGGTGAAGCGTAGGCGCACGGTTGAGCATGACCGGATGATCTTTGATGACGCATTCAAGTGCGTCCCAAACCTCTGTCCTTGTTTTTTCAACCATCTTCTTTGCGCTCTTGATGTTATTTGCAAGCCCATCCTCAACAAGCTTTTTCATGACAAAAGGCTTAAAGAGCTCAAGCGCCATTTCCTTTGGCAGTCCGCACTGGTACATTTTAAGTTCAGGGCCAACGACTATAACCGAACGGCCTGAATAGTCAACACGCTTGCCGAGAAGGTTTTGGCGGAAACGTCCCTGCTTGCCCTTGAGCATATCGGAGAGAGACTTGAGTGGGCGGTTGTTTGGCCCAGTTACAGGGCGTCCTCGCCTGCCGTTATCAATAAGGGCATCAACGGCCTCCTGAAGCATACGCTTTTCGTTTCTTACGATTATATCCGGAGCTCCAAGCTCCAAAAGCCTTTTAAGGCGGTTATTTCTGTTGATGACCCTTCTGTATAGGTCATTTAAATCGGATGTGGCGAATCTGCCGCCGTCAAGCTGGACCATCGGGCGAAGCTCCGGAGGAATGACCGGTACCGCAGAGAGTATCATCCACTCGGGACGGTTACCGGATGCGCGGAAAGCTTCAACTACTTCAAGGCGCTTTGCAATTCTCGCTCTCTTCTGGCCGCCGGCATCTTTAAGTTCTTCCCTGAGCTCCTCGGAAAGCTTTTCAAGATTTATTTCTTCCAGCAGCTTCTTGATGGCCTCGGCACCCATTTCGGCCTTAAAGTCATCCTCATACTTTTCAACCATATCCTGATACTCTTTTTCCGTGAGTATCTGCTTTTTCTTGAGAGGTGTTCCCTCGCCGGGATCTGTTACTATATATGCGGCAAAATAAAGAACCTTCTCAAGAAGCCTCGGGGACATATCCAGCATCAAGCCCATCCTTGAAGGGATGCCCTTAAAATACCATATATGTGATACGGGAGCGGCCAGTTCAATGTGGCCCATGCGTTCACGCCTTACTTTTGCCTTAGTGACCTCAACCCCGCAGCGGTCGCATATCTTACCCTTGAATCTTACCTTTTTATACTTACCGCAATGGCACTCCCAGTCTTTTGTCGGGCCAAAAATACGCTCGCAAAACAATCCGTCGCGTTCAGGCTTGAGCGTGCGATAATTTATAGTCTCAGGCTTTTTAACCTCACCGTAGGACCATTGCCTAATCATCTCGGGAGATGCCAGACCGATCTTTATCGCTTCAAATGTCATATAAGCCATACTTTTTTCTCCCTTCGGTTACATTTCGTTTTCGGGGAAGATATCGTCGTCCAACACCTCATCCTCGTCAAACGCCATTTCCTCGACAAGCTCGTCTACAAGGCTGTCGACCGGCTCGCCGCTGTCATCCTCAATTGCGAAACCTGCATCGCTGAATTCTTTGTCACTGGCTGAAACAGTATCATCCTCGCCTTTGACTATCCTCTCATATCCGTCGTCATCATCGTCATCGTCGACAAGCGTTATCTCTTCATTGTTCTTGCCCAAAACTCTTACGTCAAGGCCAAGGGACTGCAGCTCCTTTACGAGTACCTTAAAGGATTCAGGAACTCCAGGCTTAGGAACATTATATCCCTTGACTATCGACTCATAAGTTTTTACACGTCCGACTATATCATCCGATTTTACGGTCAATATCTCCTGAAGGGTGTAGGCTGCACCATAGGCCTCCAATGCCCAAACTTCCATCTCGCCGAAGCGCTGTCCGCCAAACTGCGCCTTGCCTCCCAATGGCTGCTGGGTGACGAGGGAATAGGGGCCTGTGCTTCTGGCATGGATCTTGTCATCAACAAGGTGATGGAGCTTAAGATAATACATATATCCCACGGTAACGGGGTTATCAAAGGCCTGACCGGTTCTTCCATCATACAGAACAGTCTTGCCGTCGGCTCTCAGCCCTGCCTCCTGCAAAAGTCCTCTGATGTCTTCTTCCTTTGCGCCGTCGAATACAGGAGTTGCCACCTGTATCCCAAGCGCCTTTGCAGCATATCCCAAATGAACCTCAAGTACCTGGCCTATATTCATACGTGAAGGAACGCCAAGCGGGTTGAGAACGATATCAAGCGGCTGGCCAGAGGGTAAAAACGGCATATCTTCCTGCGGCAATATGCGCGAAACAACGCCCTTGTTTCCGTGACGGCCGGCCATTTTATCTCCCACAGATATCTTTCTCTTCTGGGCGATATAGCAGCGTACCACCATGTTGACTCCGGGGTTCAGCTCGTCGCCGTTAGCCCTTGTGAACACCTTAACATCAACAATGGTTCCGGACTCACCATGGGGAACTCGGAGAGAAGTATCCCTGACCTCGCGGGCCTTTTCGCCGAAGATGGCGCGAAGAAGCCTCTCCTCTGCCGTCAGCTCTGTCTCGCCCTTAGGGGTGACTTTACCGACAAGTATATCGCCGGAACGAACTTCTGCGCCGATTCTGATGATGCCGCGCTCGTCGAGATCCTTAAGCGCATCCTCACCAACATTGGGGATATCTCTTGTTATTTCCTCTGGACCGAGCTTCGTGTCTCTGGCCTCAGTTTCGTATTCCTCTATATGAATCGAAGTGTATACATCTTCTCTTACAAGGCGCTCGTTAAGAAGTACGGCGTCCTCGTAGTTATATCCTTCCCAGTTCATGAAGCCGATAAGAGCATTCTTGCCAAGGGAAATCTCGCCTTCGGAAGTAGATGGGCCGTCAGCTATGACGTCTCCGGCCTTCACTCTGTCTCCGGCATTGACTACAGGACGCTGGTTCACGCATGTGCCCTGGTTGGAACGCATGAACTTAATAAGCTTAGTGGTCTTGAGTCCCAGCGTGTCATACTTGATAGTTACCTCATTAGCCGAAACGCTTGTCACCACGCCGTCTGCAATGGCAAGGGGAACAGTGCCGGAGTCAACAGCGGCCTTATACTCTATACCCGTAGCTACGATAGGAGCCTCGGTCTTGAGCAAAGGCACAGCCTGACGCTGCATGTTTGCGCCCATGAGGGCACGGTTGGCGTCATCGTTCTCAAGGAAAGGAATCATAGCAGTAGCTACAGATACCATCATCTTAGGCGATACGTCTATAAGATCTATCTGGGATTTCTCGACCTCGATGATCTCTTCACGCCTTCGGCATGTAACTCTCTCTGCTTTAATGCAATGGTTCTCATCAAGAGGCTCGTTAGCCTGGGCGATAGTATATTCGTCCTCGATGTCGGCCGTCATATACATGACCTCATCGGTAACTCTTCCGGTTGTCTTGTCTATAACTCTGTATGGCGCCTCTATAAAGCCATAGTCATTTATTTTGGCATATGAGGCAAGATAAGATATAAGGCCGATATTCGGGCCTTCAGGAGTCTCTATGGGGCATAGCCTTCCGTAATGGCTGTAATGAACGTCACGAACCTCAAAGTTCGCCCTGTCTCTTGAAAGGCCTCCGGGGCCGAGAGCCGACATACGACGCTTATGCGTAAGCTCAGCCAGAGGGTTAGTCTGATCCATGAACTGGCTAAGGGGAGAGGAGCCGAAAAACTCCTTAATCGCCGCTGTAACCGGGCGTATATTAATGAGGGACTGCGGCGTGACAATATCAAGATCCTGTATCGTCATCCTCTCACGAATAACCCTTTCCATACGGCTGAAGCCGATACGGAACTGGTTCTGGAGAAGCTCGCCGACAGATCTAAGGCGACGGTTCCCGAGATGATCTATGTCATCAAAAGTGCCCACGCCATATGCAAGGCCAATTAAATAGTTAATTGAAGCGAGTATATCGTCAGGCGTGATATGGTTGGGGGTGAGCTCAGCTATATTTTCCTTTATAGCGTCAGAAAGCTCTTCGCCCTTGTATTTCTCCATAAGACCCCTCAGCACCGAGAAACAGACTCTCTCGTTGATGCCGAGTTTATGCTCGTCGCAATCAACAAAGTCATGGAGCCAGACCATACCGTTGGAAAAGACCTTTACTTCCTTTCCCTCTACATCAACAAATGCTTCATTAACGCCGCGTTTTTCAATCTCGCGCGCCTTTTCGCGTGAAAGCACCTCTCCGGGCATAGCCAAAAGCTCGCCTGTAAGGGGATCAGCTACCGGACGTGATAAGCTCTTTCCCCACAAACGCTTCGAAATGGCCATTTTTTTGTTGAACTTATAGCGGCCAACCGAAGACAAATCATATCTCTTTGGGTCAAAAAACAGGTTATTAATAAGTGTCTTGGCGCTGTCCACCGTGGGAGGCTCTCCCGGACGAAGCTTTTTGTATATCTCAATAAGAGCCTCATTGGGGCTCTTAACCGAAGCGTCTTTATCAATAGTGGCAAGGATCCTCTCGTCTTCTCCGAAAAGCTCCTTTATCTCGGCATCTGTTCCGACGCCGATGGCCCTTATAAGCGATGTAACCGGTATCTTCCTGTTTTTATCTATTCTAACATAAAACACATCGTTGACATCTGTCTCATATTCCAGCCAGGCGCCCCTGTATGGGATAACGGTACATGTCAGCGAGGGCTTTTCGGGCTTGTCATGATTGAGGCTGTAATACATGCCGGGGGAACGGACTATCTGGGATACTATAACGCGCTCAGCTCCGTTGATAATAAACGTTCCGCTATCGGTCATAAGCTGGAAATCTCCCATAAAGATCTCCTGCTCTTTTATTTCATCGGTCTCCTTGTTGCGAAGCCTCATTCTCACTTTGAGAGGGGCTGCATAAGTAGCGTCACGCTCTTTGCACTCGGTAACCGAATATTTGGGGTTTTCATCAATCGTATAATCAAGGAACGTCAGCTCAAGATTGCCGGTATAATCCGTGATCGCTCCGACATCCTTAAAAACCTCTCTCAGCCCCTCATCGAGGAACCACTGGTATGACTTCTTCTGAACCTCGATAAGATTGGGCATCTCCAGAATTTCGTCGATCCTGGAAAAGCTTTTGCGGATTTTTCTTCCGCAGCGCATGTCCTTCATAATCAGTTTCACTCCATTCTTCAGTCTTGTATCAGCCTCTTGATACTCCCGGACCAGTTGATGCTTTATGCCGTTTTTTCAAAGATTTCTCTTTTTTTCTATTGAAATCATTGCTGAGATTTGGTACATTAATGCTGTGTTATATTAGGTCAAATTGTATATCGATGCAGTTTGATATTATATCACTATTTTTTTTGTCCGTCAACGTCGTTTTTGTCATTTTTTGTCGCATTGTCAAAAATCTCCTTGGCAATGTTGCCGATGTTGGGCAAGCTAAGCAGTAAGCTTCCTCTTGAAGGAGGCTTTTACACTTTACAATGGCCAATCAGACCTTAAACGCTGCACCATACAGAACAATCAAAGGAATCACTTTTATGATAATAAGGAATGCGTTGCCATCTGATCTGGCAGGTTTGGTCCAAGTTGAAAAAGAATGCTTTCCTCCTTTTGAGGCTGCGACCGAGGCTTCTATAAAAGATCGTCTTGCTCACTACCCAAATCACTTTTGGCTATTGTTTGACGAAGAGGCATTGGTAGGTTTTGTGGATGGTATGGTAACAAGCTGCGCGGATTTGACGGACGAAATGTATGAAAAGGCTGAAATGTACGATGAGGCCGGAGCCTGGCAAATGATATTCGGAGTTAACACAATCCCCTCTTATCGACGGCAAGGATGTGCAGCTATGCTCATCTGGCAGGCAATAACCGATGCCAAACTACAGGGCCGAAAAGGTATGGTCCTTACCTGCAAGGACAAGCTTATACATTACTATGCAAAGTTCGGCTTTGTGAATGAGGGCATCTCGCAATCTGTACACGGCAACGTAACGTGGTATCAGATGCGGCTTTCCTTTTGAAACTTAAGGCAATATCCTCTCTCCGTAAAAAACATATGTAAATAAATATAACAGGTGTTTCTTTTCAACCTGATCTTAAAAGCCCTCGGCATATGCCGAGGGCTTTTGTTCGTTTGTATTAAAACAACTTTTTAAGCTCAACAATGCTGTCGATAGTTCTCTCAGGGTTTTCGGCTTTTCCGAAACCGTAAGCCGCGAATATAAACGGCACGCCAGCTTCTTTGGCGGCTTTCTGATCCCCTGCCGTATCGCCTACATACACGGTATTTTTAAAGCCCTGACGCTCCATCACAAGCCTGATATTCTTTCCCTTTGAAAGGCCGGTATTCTCAGCATCTTCCTTATCAACAAAGTATTTCCCAAGCTTGTGATAACTGAGAAAAGCCTCAATATACCCCTTTTGGCAGTTGCTCACTATATATAAGGGGTATCTCAACGAAAGATATTCAAGAGTTTCCTCCAAACCTTCAAAAAGTCTTCCGCCAACCTTTTGCACATATTCTATCTCTACCTTTGTGCATATAGCAAAGACCTCCATGGCGCGCTGCTCG
This sequence comes from Clostridiaceae bacterium, assembly GCA_034926865.1. Lineage (GTDB taxonomy): Bacteria > Bacillota > Clostridia > Oscillospirales > Butyricicoccaceae > RGIG1902. The sequence goes on along the minus strand of JAYFQP010000006.1, from coordinate 33,535 downwards.
CTGAGGTATGGGAACAAAGTAGTGGCTATTCCCTTTGGCGGCAGCCCCATAACTCCCGTTATCTCGTGATCGGTAGGGGCTGAGGGGACATCAGGAATATCCCTGACAGCCACCTTCCAGGATTCAGAAACCGCCTTAAGGCTGTCCCACAAAGTTCCGTCCAAATCAAATCCGATAGAATCGACCTTATTCACACGGCACCTCAATTATCCTGTGCTCTGAGCGGGACTTGACAGATTCTTTAAGAATACAGGCCGCCTCTTCAAAAGTGCAGCTTTGCTGCTCTCCGCTTATCATATTCTTAAGCGCGACAGTCCCTTGTTCTATCTCATCCTCGCCAATAATTGCGGCAAACGGAGCCTTAATCTTATCGGCATAAGCCATTTTAGCCTTAAACTTTCTGCCCTCATAATATATCTGAGCCTTAAGCCCCCGCTCCCTCATTATTCTCGCAAAAGACACCGCCAATCCCAGATCATCCGTCATTGGCAGCACAAGAACATCCGTGCTTGGGGGAGCGCCTGCGGCATTTATATAATTCATTTCGTCAAGTATATAGAAAAGACGGGTAAGCCCTATGCTTATCCCTACTCCGGGAAGCTTTTTATTTGTATAAAATCCAGCAAGATCATCGTAACGTCCGCCAGAGCATATGCTGCCGATTTCGGGATGGTCTATCATATAGGTCTCATAAACAGTTCCCGTATAATAATCCAGCCCACGGGCTATTGTAAGGTCTATGCCAAAATTTTCCTCAGGCACGCCAAAATCTCCGAGATAAGCTGTGACCACTCTTAGCTCGTCAAGGCCACAGTCAAAAAGCTCGTTTCTGCCTCTATACTCTTCAAGCCCTAAAAGTATTTCTTCAATAGAGCCCTGCCTTGAAATAAATCCGCGCACAAGAGAAATATCTCCATCCGAAATCCCCGTTTCAGCAAGCTCTTCACAAACCTTATCTATCCCTATCTTATCCAGCTTGTCAATAATTCTCATCATCTCCGAGGCAGGCAGAGCGCTTTCAAGCATAAGAAAAAAGCCGGAAAGCAGCTTGCGGTTATTGACTCTTATTTTAAATCGGGTAAGGCCCAGCTCTTTAAAGGTATTATATATAATGGCAGGTATCTCCGCCTCGTTGATTACGCTCAGTTCTCCGTCGCCGATAATATCAATATCCGCCTGATAAAATTCGCGGTAACGCCCTCTCTGCGCACGCTCTCCCCTGTATACCTTCCCTATCTGGTATCTGCGGAAAGGAAAGCTAAGGCTCCCGTAATTGAGAGCGACGTATTTTGCCAGCGGCACGGTCAGGTCAAACCTCATCGAAAGGTCGGTATCTCCTTTTGAAAAGCGATATATCTGTTTTTCGGTATCTCCGCCGCCTTTGGCAAGCAAAACCTCTGAAGCCTCCAAAATAGGAGTATCAAGAGGATAAAAACCGTAACTTTCGTAAACTCTTTTGAGAACCCCGGTTATAGCTTCAAACTCAAGCTGCTGTTCCGGCAAAAGCTCCATAAAGCCCGATAAGGTTCTGGGCTTGACAATATTACTCATTTTATCACCTCATTTTAATAATTATAAAGCAACATGGGCTTTATGGCAACTTTTTTCCCACAAAACTAATACAGTTGCTTGGCCATTGCAATTAAAAGCGCTTATTATTCAGCTTGTGCAAAATTACATTGTCTCCTATCATTTTCTACAAACTTATTTTGAACGCTAATAAATAAATTGACACATATTCAAGGGTGTGATAGCATAAATTCATCATATAACATTATATGATGAATTTTGGAGGTGAATGTTACGGAAAACGCTTTGAAGATGCTTAGAGACATACCAGGTGTTCTTGCTGTAGAAACTGCTGAAACGCCCGATGCCTTTGCGGATACCACAATTCTTTACTCCATTTGCTATGAAAGCGGAGGCTGTCAGGTTATGGGCTATGCCGCTTTATCCAAAGATGCTTCCGTCCCTCTTCCATGCATAATATATAATCGCGGAGGCAACAAGGATTTTGGATATCTGAGACCTGAATCCATATGCCGCTTCGCCGAAAAAGGCTTTATTGTTTTGGGTAGCCAATATAGAGGCAATATGGGCGGTACAGGCTCAGAAGAATTTGGCGGAGCCGATGTAGACGATGTCATAAAGCTTATTGACATAGCCCTTCTTCTTCCCATATGCAAAAAAGACGGGGTTTATATGGTCGGACACTCCAGAGGCGGAATGATGACTTATCTCGCCTGCTCTCGTGACTCACGCATAAAAGCAGCGGTGGTAGGCGCAGGACTTTCAGACTGTTTTTTGATGTATGAAACCCGTGAGCAGAGCATGAAGGATGTCTTCCATGAGCTTGTAGGCGGAGGCCCGGATGAAAAGCGAGATGCCTTTATAGCGCGCTCGGCTACATACTGGGCAGAGAAAATAATTCCTCCAATGCTCATCTGCCAGGGCACAGATGACTGGCGTGTTGTCCCCGAGCAAAGCCACAAAATATATCAAAAGCTCAAAGATTCAGGCAAAGAATGCCGACTTATCATATATGACGGGGCCGATCATTCGCTAAGAGGAACCACTTTTGTTTCGGATGCAATACAGTGGTTAAATGATCATCCCCTTGGAAAGAAGGATTACTGATATGAAAGATATTTCGCTTGATATTATTGAAAAAATGCGCTCGAAGTATTTAAGCGACCCCTTTGCCCAGGCTATGGCAAACTCTGTATCAAAAAACGGACCGCTACCTGCTTCAATTGATTTTGAAAAACAAAAAAGTCTCCCTTTTTCTTTCTCAGTCGACGTTTGGGACGAAGGCGTAACCGACCAGGGCGAAAGCCTCAGGTGCTGGGCCTTTGCTTCCCTTAACGTCGTCCGGCAAAATGTAAAGGCAGCCTTAGGAATAGCAGAAAAGAATTTTCAGCTATCTCAAAACTACATATACTTTTTTGATCAACTCGAGAAAAGTTCAGGCTTCCTTAATAGAATTATCGAAAATATATCCTCTCCCATAGAAACCCCTATTATGCAAAGACTTCTTTCACGGCCTATTATGGACAATGGTCAATGGTCCAACTTTATTGTTATAGCCGAAAAATACGGCGTCGTACCAAAATGCTTTATGCCGGACACTCAATGCTCACCTGACACAAAATATATCACCCGCATTCTCGAGCAAAAGCTCAAGCTGTCGGCGAAGCAGCTCAGAGACGCCTCAAGCAGCGGCAAGAATGAAAGCGAGCTTTACGAGCTTAAAGAAAGACAGATGGAAGGCGTTTTCAGCATACTCTGCCGTTTTCTTGGCGCTCCCCCTAAAAGCTTTACTTTTGAATATCGCAAGCCTGACGGCACCTATATCCGGCTTGACGAAACAACTCCCCTTGAGTTTTTCGAAAAGTATGGCGGGATGAAAAGCCATGATTATATGATGGTCATGCACCATCCATCACAAAAACGGCCCTTCATGAAATGCTATACTTGCCAAAAGTCACAGTCTCATTCTCCAGAAACCAAGCTGAACCTTGACATGCCCGACATAAAAACTCTTGTTATCGCCCAGCTAAAGGGCGGCGAGCAAGTGGTCATGGGCTGTGATGTAGCAAAGCAGTCCCACAAACCAACGGGATATATGCATAAAGCGCTTCTCGACTATGAAAATGTCTTCGGGACAGAACTTGAGTTCCCTGACAAAGCATCTCGGATACTCTATAAAGCCACTTCAGGAACTCATATAATGTCCTTCAGCGGAGTCGAACTTGATAAGGAGAACAAGCCTATACGGTGGAAAGTTCAAAACAGCTATGGCGAAGGCATGGGCATAAAAGGCCATTATGTGATGGATGACAGCTGGTTTGAAGAGTATGTTCTGAGCGTAGTCATAAATAAAAAATACGCTTCTCAAGAAATGCTCAAAGCATATGAGGCAGAGCCTGAGTATATGGACCAATCTGAGCTCTATTAAGCTTATATACATGACAAGAAAAAGGAGAATTACGATGAAGAAAACCATTGCGCTGCTTTTATCATTGATAATGATATGCGGTATGTTCGCCGCATGCGGCCAGAAGGACTCGACCGAAGACAATTCCAAGACCGATGGCCAGCAAAGCCAGACAGGCGACGCGGTCAAACCCGATGAAGTCCAGACCATTAGCATACTGCACACAGCCGAGCCCTCAATACTTGATGTGGCAAGATTTCTTGGATTAGCTGATCGCAGCACTTTCTACAACATCCTCGAGCCCCTTGTCAGAATCGAAAACGGGGTTCCAGCGGCAGCCGGCGCGGAGAAGTGGGACATCTCTTCTGACGGCCTGACCTACACCTTCCATCTTAGAGAAAACTACTGGAGTGATGGTAAGGCAGTCACATCCGAAGACTATGCAACAGCCCTGAAGCGCCAGGCAACCCCTGCCAACGCCTTTCCTTTTGCAAGCGACTATTATTCTATCAAAAACTTTGAAGCTGTTTTTAACGGCCAGAAGGATGTCAGCGAACTTGGAGTCACCACGCCTGACGAAAAGACACTCGTAATTGAGCTCTCAACTTTAAACGTTTCGCTTCTTGCAAGCACCGATTTCTTCCCTGACAGGGCCGATATCGCGGAGGCTAACGGAGACGCTTACGGAACAGAGGCAGACAAACTCCTGTGCTGCGGTCCTTTCGTGCTCAAGACTTGGACACACAACAGCGCAATGAAGCTCGAGAAGAATGAAAAGTACTGGGACAGCAAAAATGTAAAGCTCCAGAACGTCACCCTCAATATCATCCCGGACGCAAATGCTCAGCTGGCATCATTTGAAAATGGCTCTCTTGATTATCTCAACGTCTCTGACAACGATTATGTAAAGAAGTTCCAGGGCCGCGATGATATGAGCGAAATACTTGTTGCCGCCGGCCGTACTGTAATGGTCGTATTCAACTGCACAGACAGTGTATTCCAAAACCAGAAGATAAGGCTTGCTTTCTCACTCTCTCTGGACAGAGATTCACTTGCAGACGTTATAACAGGCGGAACAGCTACGCCTGCTTACAGCCTGGTACCAAAAGAATGCTCTGTAGGGACACTTAACTTCCGCGAAAAGGTGGAAGAGCCCCTAACAGCACTTAAGAAACAACACAGTGACGTCAAGGCACTTCTTGTCGAAGGCATGGAAGAGGCCGGACTGGGCAATGACCCATCCAAGCTCACAGTTAAGTTTTCGTGGGGCGCCACAACTGCCGTCGCCAGAACCTATGCAGAGCTTTACCAGCAGATCTGGCAGCAGGCTCTCGGCTGCAAAGTCGAGCTTGAGTTCAACGACAGCCCAACCCATATGAGCAACGTAAACCAGGGCAATTACCAGATGGCAGCCACAAGCTGGGGTGCCAATGTCGAGCCTCAGTTCCAGCTCAGCCGCTGGGCCACAAAGGTCGGCGGACAATCTCATTGGATAAACGAAGAATACCGCACGCTCGTTTCCAAGGCATCTCAGACAGCCGACGAAAAGGAACGCCTTGATCTTTATGCAAAGGCCGAAAAGCTCCTTATCGAGGATGCCGCCATTGCACCTGTATACTTTACGGCCAACCGCCGCTTCTATTATAATTATGTACAGGGCTTAGACGCCAATACCTTTGACACCACCGGCCTCAAGGACATCTACACAGCCGGCAGAAAATAACCCGTTAAAACGAGCTCCGGCGGAGGCAGCTGCCTCCGCCGTGCCCTTATACGGCAATAAAGGAGGCAGATGATGTCTAAATTCATTTTAAAGCGCCTTGGCTATATGTTACTTGTACTTTTCGCCGTGGTCACAATAACCTTCTTTCTCGTTCATTTAATACCCGGCGATCCAATTACGTCAATGGTGCAAGACCTTCCAGAAGAAACAAAGGCTGTTTATCTATCTAAATACGGCTTTGATCAGCCGTTGGCTGTGCAATACGTCAAGTTCATGAAACAACTGCTCACCGGCGATCTCGGTTCTTCTCTTCGCTACCCCGGCAGAAGCGTTATTGGTATTGTGGGCAATTATGCTCCCATATCGGGCGTGATAGGCAGCCTTGCCCTGTTGATAGGCTTTACCATAGGCATCATTCTGGGCATAGTAGCGGCTCTCAACAGAAACAAATGGTCCGACAGAGTCATAATGGTGGTCGCTCTTCTTGGCACTACAATCCCAACCTTCGTGATGGCTGCCGTTTTGCAGTATACGCTGACAGTTACCTTTCCAATCTTCCCAACAACCGGATGGGGCACGGCAAAGCATCTTGTCCTTCCAGTGGCATGCATGTGCCTTGGGCCAATCGCCAGTTATGCAAGATACATGCGTTCAAGCGTCCTCGATGTCACCAATCAAGATTATATTCTGACAGCCGAGGCCAAGGGAGTAACACAGCTTAAAGTAGTAACGCGCCATATCTTCCGAAACTCTATCCTGCCCTGCATAACAATGATATGCACCAGCATAGCCGGAATCTTTTCAGGCTCTTTTATCATTGAATCAATCTTTGCCATACCGGGCCTTGGCAAATACTTTATTAGCGCCATAAACGACAGGGACTATTCTGTTGTTTTAGGGCTGAACATTATCTTCACAGGCGTATATATCCTCTCTATGCTTTTGTGCGATATACTTCTTGCGCTTATCGACCCCCGCATACGTCTTGCGGGAGACAACTAAAGGAGGGGAAGCTGAATGTTTGAAGAAAATGATTTCAAAATCATTGGTATAGACGAAAATCAAGGCGAAGGCTTTGCAAGAAAACCTATTACATACTGGGGCGATGCCCTGCGTCGCTTTAAAGAGAACAAGGTGGCCGTATTTGCCTTTATTCTTCTTGTTCTCATTGCCCTTATGACAATCATAGTCCCGATGGTCAGCCCCTACTCTGTTTCAGAGATGAACCTCCCGGAGCGAAAACTCTGGCCCTCAGCCCAATACTGGTTCGGCACTGACGACATAGGACGCGACCTTTTCACAAGAGTATGGGCAGGTGGCAGGGTGTCGATCGTCATCGGCATACTGGGCGCCGCCATAGTAGCCGTAGTCGGCTGCATATACGGGGGAATAGCTGCCTTTTTTGGGGGCAGAACAGATATGATAATGATGCGCATAGTCGAAATACTCAGCTCTGTGCCGCATCTTCTTGTTGTCATACTTATGTCTGTGGTTCTTGAAAGCAGCAGTATCCCCACCCTTCTGTTCGCCATGACAGTAACAGGCTGGTGCCCAATAGCGAGGCTTGTAAGGTCTCAAATGCTGCAGATTAGCCGTTCGGAATATGTAATGGCTGCCAAAATAATGGGAGTATCTCCCCTTAATATCGTTCTTAGGCACATGATCCCCAACACGCTAAGCGTCATTATTGTTGCCGTCACCTTCCGTATACCGGGCTTCATTTTTGGTGAGGCGTTTTTAAGCTATGTAGGTCTTGGCGTACAGCCTCCCAATACGAGCTGGGGCGCTCTGGCCTCGGCAGGGCAAAACTCACTTTTATTCTACCCATATATGATGGTGTTCCCATCCCTTTGCATAGCTATGACGATGCTGTGTTTCACCCTTATGGGCGACGGCCTGCGCGATGCCCTCGACCCCAAGCTCAGGAGGTAACAGAATGTCTCAATTACTTAATGTAGAAAATCTGAGTGTCTCCTTTATGTCATATGCAGGAGAGGTAAAAGCCGTAAGAAATGTATCTTTTACTGTGGGAGAAAGAGAAACATTGGCCCTTGTGGGCGAATCGGGCTGCGGCAAGACAGTCACATCCAAAAGCATCATGCGTCTTCTAAGCCGAACCTCCGGTGTAATCAAGGAAGGCTCAAAGATAGCTTATAAAGGCGAGGATATCCTGAGAATGGATAAAAAGCGCCTTAATGAAATAAGGGGCAGCGAGATATCAATGATCTTTCAGGACTCAATGACCTCTCTCAACCCCACTATGACCATAGGAAATCAGATCACAGAAAATATACTCACCCATTCAAGCTCCACAAAATCCGATGCTCGAAAACGTGCTGAGGAACTTTTATCCCTGGTTGAAATACCTGCGGCTCATGACAGGCTTAAAAACTATCCCCATCAGCTTTCAGGTGGTATGCGGCAAAGGGTCATGATAGCCATTGCGCTGGCTATGAATCCCACCTTACTGATAGCTGATGAGCCTACTACGGCGCTTGACGTTACAATCCAAGCCCAGCTTCTGGATCTTCTCCGATCGCTCAAGGAACAATTCGGTATGTCAGTCATACTCGTTACGCATGACCTCGGCATAGTCTCCGACTTTGCCGATAAAGTACAGGTCATGTACGCAGGGACTATAGTGGAGCGCGGAACTGTGAGTGAAATATTTCAAAACCCCCGCCACCCCTACACATGGGCTCTGCTCAATTCCATACCCGGCATGGCCCTCAAGCAAAAAAGCAAGCTCTATTCATTAAAGGGCACCCCTCCTGACCTTATCCTGCCTCTTGAGCACTGCCCCTTTGCCGCCAGATGCGAATACTGTATGCCCATCTGTAAAAAGCAAAAGCCTGAGGAAACCGCTCTTTCGGATACACACGGTGCCTGCTGCTGGCTGCTGCATCCCAATGCTCCCAAAGTGCTGTCACCGCGGGAAACAGGAGGTATTACAGATGAACAATAACGCGTTATTTGAAATACGAGACCTCAAGCGGTATTTTAAAGCTAAAAAAGGCGTTGTAAAGGCTGTTGACAGTATAAGCTTTGATATAATAAAGGGCGAAACCTTCAGCCTCGTGGGAGAATCAGGCTGCGGCAAGACGACTACCGGACGAACTATCCTCGGCGTATATCCCAAAACCTCCGGCTCTATATTATATAAGGGCAAGGAGACAACCACACTTACAAACGCCGAACAAAAACAGTTCAAACGCCACAACCAAATGATTTTCCAGGACCCCTACTCATGTCTTGACCCAAGAATGGTAATCGGAACAATTATCGAAGAGGGTATGCGCGTTCATTTTGATATGAAAGCCCGTGACCGTGCTGACCGTGTAAAAGAGCTTCTTTACAAAGTTGGGCTGACTCCTGATTTCGCCTCCAGATTTCCTCACGAGCTTTCAGGTGGACAGCGCCAGAGAATCGGCATAGCAAGAGCGCTTGCCATGAACCCTGATTTTATAGTATGTGACGAGCCCATAGCTGCCCTTGACGTTTCTATACAAGCCCAGGTAATAAACCTTATGATAGATCTGCAGCAGGACCTGGGGCTTACATATCTCTTCATCTCCCATGACCTTTCTATGGTGCGTCATATATCCGACAGGATAGGCGTCATGTACCTGGGCTCACTCGTAGAGATCTCCGCCTCAGCCGAGCTTTATGAGCGCCCCATGCACCCCTATACAAAAGCTCTTTTTTCCGCTATACCTGACATAGGGGCAAGAGGGGTGAAAAACCGTATAAAGCTCACGGGAGAAATACCAAACCCCATCAATCCACCTCCAGGCTGCAAGTTCTGCCCACGTTGCCCATACGCCCAGGACATTTGCTCTTCCGCACAACCTGTGCTCAGGGAGCTTTCGCCCGGCCACTTTACAGCCTGCCACATGGCAGAGGAACTTAACAGGCGATAACGTACAAAATCAATAAGTAAAGGAGATATATTATGGGACATCTGATAAGCGAATTGACATACGAACAATGCCGTGATCTTATTAATGAAAGGACAGTCATCGTGCTTCCCATCGGCGGAGGCTCTAAGGAGCATGGCAATCACCTGCCTATGGGTACCGACTTTTTTGTCACTGATTACCTTGCAAAAGAAGTCACAAAAATATGCGATGTGTTGACCCTGCCCACCCTGCCATATGCATATTTTCCAGCCTTTATTAAGTGGAAAGGTTCGGTAAGCATAGATTACCAGCATTTCATTGAATATGTAAAAGATATTCTTATGAGCTTCGTACGCTTTGGTGTCAAAAAGTTCCTTATCCTCGACGGAGGGGTCTCAACACATATCCCTCTCAAGCTTCTTGCTCTGACTATGAACAACGAGTTAGATGTCAAAGTAGCTGTCTCCGATTGTACCGGCCTCGGAAGAGAAACAGAAAAAAGCGTGTGTTCACAAAAACGAGGAGGCCACGGAGACGAAGCGGAGACATCTTCCATACTCCATTTACACCCTGAGCTTGTGCATATGGATAAAACAACCGAAGAGTATTCTGCATTCTTCCCCCATGCCCGCGGAGAAGGCTTTGAAAAAGTCTATTTTCCCAACCGTATGTGTACAGAATGCGGCACAAACGGGAACAGCACGCTTGCCACAGAAGAAAAAGGCAGGGCCATACTTAAGGCTCAGATCGATGATCTCGCAGCCTTCCTTAATGAATATATCAAATGGGAGCCCTGCGACCTCAAAGAATAAGGAGCATATATATGGAAAATTACGATATTCTTCAGCCTGTCACTCATACAAAAAAGCTTAATCTGGTTTCAGGCAGCGGAGCACAGCTAAAAGACATCGAGGGCAAAACATACCTTGATTTCAATGAGATATGCGTAGTTCTCGGCCAAAACAACGAGCATTTTATAAACCGCGTGACAACCGGCCTTCACGGCGTGACAAGCGGAAAGTCGGGATATTCTCCCGACAAGGAAAAGCTTTATAGCTTTCTTATGGAAACAACAGGACACAAGTATAATGCAATCCACCTGACCTCCTCGGGGTCGGAGACAACCGAATGGGCCGTAAAAACCGCTCTTAAGATGACCGGCAAAACCGAAGTTCTCTCTTTTTGGAACAGTATACATGGCCGCACTCACCTCAGCGCCTCAATGTCCGGCCTACCAAAACGCAAAACACACTATGGCCCCATAGCTCCCGGTATTGTTTTCAGCCCTTATCCTGACTGCTCACACTGCCCTTTTGAAAAAGAATGCGGAAGCTGCGGCTTTTTCTGCCTCAGGTTTCTCGATAATAAAGTGGCATATGAATCAGCAAATGATATAGGCGCCGTGATCGTAGAGCCTTATCAGGGAGGCGGCGTCATAATTCCGCCAAAAGGATGGCTTAAAGCTCTTGAAGCTTGGGCGCACAAAAGAGGTGCCCTCTTCATTCTTGACGAAATACAAAGCGGCATGGGGAGAACCGGCAGCCTTTACCGCTATCAGGACGAAGGGCTCGACCCCGATATGCTCCTTTTAGGCAAAGGGCTTGGCAACGGCTTTCACATAAGCGCTCTTTTGACAAAAGATGTACCTGAGGAAAAATATATCCACGCACTAACTGGCGGTGCAGGCGATGATCCCCTAGCCTGTTGTGCTGCATGTGCCGTATTTGAAAATCTTCTTGAAAAAGGCCTTCTCGAGCATATAAAAAACATGTCTTCCCTGATGGAGGGAAAACTGCGCTCTATTGCTGAGAAATACCCGGCTTTAATAAGAGATATCCGCTGTATGGGGCTGGCCTGCGCTGTCGAGCTTTCCGACCGCGAAGGTTTTAATAAGCTCATGCCTCTACTGAGGGAAAGCGGCCTTCTTGTATCGCCTTCGGCAAATAACTCTTTTATGCTGAAACCCCCATATACCGTCACAGCAGACCAAATTGAAGAAATGTCAACGATTTTGCAAAGATCTATTTCGCTTTTGGCTTGACATTCTTCCCCCGTGGTCTTACTCTATTTAGTGTGTGAGGTGATAACTTTGATCAACAAAAACTCAAGTGTGCCCATGTATGAGCAAATTGCCGCTCTGCTGAAAGAAGAGATCCTTGATAAAAAATATGACCCTTCAGGCAATATAGGCACTCATGCCGGGCTCGCCGAGCGCTTTGGTGTCAGCCTTATCACCGTCCGAAAGGCTATAGGTCTACTGAATCAGCAGGGGCTTATAGATGTGGCTCAGGGCAAGGGTACCTTTGTCAAAAACACAATTCTGCAAGACCATCTTACACGACTTACCGGCGTTGAGAATATTATATCTGAAAGCCACCTTTCATCAAAAGTAGAAGTTTCTTCGTTTGAGATAATCGATACCCCATGCCATTTTGATGCCGAGCTTAAAAGAGGGCTGGGGAAAAGATGCCTTCATATCGAAAGAGTTCATGTGATGGAGGGGATAAAGGCTGCATATGCAGAGATATATCTTCCCCTTAAATATGGAGAGTTTATTACTAAATCGGATGTTGCAAAATACACCATCTACCAGCTTTACGAGAGCAAATGGAACATGATTCTCGGCAAGGGCAAGCAGATAATCAGAGCCGACGCCGCCTCTCCCAAAGCTGCCAAGGCTCTCAATATCGCGGAAGGCTGGCCTGTTCTCTCAATCGTGCGTCGTGGCTTCAACGCTTCCGGCGAGCTTGTAGAATACATGCATCTCATCTACGAATATACTCAGTATTCCTTTGAGGTAGAGCTTCAGCTCAGTGCAATCTAAGCTTTTCGAACCGATTAGCGTTTATATTGGCCATAATCAAAGATTGGTCAGGCATAGAAATGCCTGACCAATTATTTTTAAAAAAGAGAGGCACGGCGCAAGCGCCGTGCCTCTATGTCAAACTGGTGTTTTACTTGCCGAAGTACCGATTCAGCAGGCCGGCGAAGGCCTTGCCGTGTCGGGCTTCGTCGCGGGCCATCTCATGTACTGTATCGTGAATGGCGTCGAGGTTATTCTGCTTGGCAAGCTTGGCAAGAGCTGTCTTACCAGCTGTGGCGCCGTTTTCCGCCTCAACTCTCATCTCCAGATTCTTCTTGGTGGAATTGGTTACTACCTCACCCAAAAGCTCGGCGAACTTAGAAGCGTGCTCAGCCTCCTCATGGGCTGCCTTCTCCCAGTAAAGGCCAATCTCAGGATATCCTTCCCTGTGGGCTACTCTTGCCATAGCAAGATACATGCCTACTTCGGTACATTCACCCTGAAAGTTCTCTCTAAGGCCTTGGAGTATCTCATCAGGCGCTCCCTGAGCTACGCCGACAACATGCTCGGAAGCCCAAACCATTTCGCCTGCCTGCTCTACAAATTTAGATGCGGGAGCTCCGCATACGGGACATTTTTCGGGGGGAGTATCGCCCTCATGAACATATCCACATACTGTGCAAACAAACTTTTTCATTTAATGTTCCTCCTGTTATTCTTTTATAAAATCACTTATTTTTATACCATAAAGCTTATTTCTAAGCTCATTGCTGATCTCGTCATAAACCTTTCGAAAACGGCATCCGGCTTTATCGTCCCCCACCCTTGTACAATAGAAGCTCTCCTCAAGGCAATGGCTTATAGTCAAGGGCCCGTCAATATGTTCTATAACGGCTCCCAGAGACAGATCGTCCGGCTTTACTGCCAACTCGTATCCGCCGCAAGACCCTTTATAGGATATAACAACTCCCTCAGAAGCAAGCTTGCGAAGTATTTTCAGGGCAAACCTGAGAGTCACCCCTGATTTTTGGGCAATATCTCTTGCCGGAAGCATCCTTTTTTCCAATGCGAGCACATAAACTATTCTTACCGCATAATCGGCTTCATGAGTTATTCTCAATCTCTCGCCCCCTTGTCTACGTTTTTAGTATATATTCTTTTTTCAGCCCTGTCAATACCCAAACAAAGATTTTTCCTGTCTTTTCATCCTTTATTCACGCATATTAAAAATTGCATTGCACAACACCAATACTCAACCCACCACAAAAGCTAAAGCCTGATATTAATTGAAACAGGCGGGACAAAACTGTCCCGCCTGCCAAGTACTTCTTACAGAAAGCCAAAAAATCTTATTTATAAAGCATGTTGAACAAAAGCTTGAAAACACCTGTAGTCTGCGCTCTGTTTTGAGGGCCAAAGCCATAAAGCACCACTTCTCCTGCCCCCTTGCGGCAAGTAACTACTGCCCCCTTGCCTGCAACATACTTTTCGCCGGTCAAAAGTCCGCTTCTCAAAACCTCTTTGTCCTCATAACTTATCGCGATATCATACTTATCCGCATTGAACATATCCGATATCTCGAATGATGGGCCATTCCAATGGAAAATATATGCCTGTTTTGGCATGCCATAGCATACATTCTGGGTATTGTCTACCTTTGCTCGAAGTGTAGAGCCGTGAGTGTTGAACTCTTTTGCAGGCAGCCCACGCACGATATTCTTAACGCCGAGGCTGAGATAATTAATCGCAAAATCACATGTCTGATTAAAGGCCAACAGCCTTCCGCCATTTTCCACAAATTCTTTTATTTTAAGCGCACCCTCAGGGCCTATTCCACTCATATATTTCTCAGGCTGAGGCCCTACCCACTGCATCATGCGCTTCATATTGAGATCCTCCGGGCAGTTCTTGGGGCCAAGGATGAAGCCCTCTGAGTCACTGGGCAGGATAAGGACATCAAAACCGGCAAGACCCTCTGCAATATCCTTATCAAACACCGACGTATACTCGAAGAAATTGTTTTCAAGCACAAGTCTCGTCCAGCCCTCGTCGGCATTGCCAAGGTAATAACGCTGATACATGGCTACCTTAAGCGGCTTGATCTCAGTCATCTTCTCGTAAGGCTTATCTACGATGCGATGAACAGTAGGTGCTTTTTCAAGTATGGCTGCTATTTTTTCGCCATCGCACTCAACATAAAAGTCATGCCATGGGCATGTATCAATTCTATACACCTTAAAGCCCTGTGACAAAAGCATATTGACAGCCTTAAACGCCGAGTTTTCTTTGGCGCTTAAAACGTATTTGGTTCCCTCAAGCACCTTGTATGCACAAACCGGCCCCATGCCTTCAACTGTCTCAAACTCACCCTCGAACTTTGCCCCGGCGGGAATGGCAGCCACATTCATATATTCATTTACTGTATCTGCAGCCGAGTCAAACGCCGTAAAGGCGCCGGTTGCATCCCTTGTCCACTGGTTGTCGGGATATCTTGTTCTGCCTATAAGATTCTTGATAAGCCCCATCTTTGGCTGAGCCAGGAATACAACATAGGTACCAACAGGATATGTTACACTTTCGACATCAAAAGGCCTGACAGCTCTTTTTACTTCAACATTCTGCTGCCTTAAAATCCTTATAAGATGCTTGACCTCACCTTTGTCATGCTGATTTTCTGGGATTATGTAGGCATATTCGCCGCTTTCTGCCCCACGCTCTGTCTGATTCAAAGCCTTGCGGGCCATATTTGAAAGTACAGCCTCTCTATTTCTTGCCATTGTATCAAGAAGCGCATATGCCGCCATATACATTCTGTTTACAATATCGCCAAGCCTCCACCATCCGCCGGGCCATGGGCTGGGGAAGTTGGTCTGCGCCTCATAATCGGGCTGCATGATGTCTCCGTCACCCTTTAGCTGTGTCGGGTCGATATATTTAGGGCTGGCCAGCTTAGCTGAAGCCGACTCTGTCAGCATGCCAGCGATATTGTGGCTGTTTGTAATCCAGTGATATCCATAATGGCCCCAAGCGGGATACTGCGCACCCGAAGAAACGCCATCAAGGCCGTTTTCATCCATTTGATAGGCCATGTTGGCGCCATACCAGTTAAGCTCTCTCCATACAAGAGGATCGACATACTGGCGAAGCGGATTCTTATAAGGAGCGATCTGTATTCTTGCGCCGTAACTGCCCATATGATGGTGATCCTGATACGACTGCGGCATCCATTCATGGAATAGTATCTGCCCCATGTATCTCGATTCGATAATATTCTGGGCAAATGCGTCGCGGTTGTTATCATGGCCCGTATACTTGTGGTAAAGCTTGGGGTAATTGCTTCCCTCATAAGGCGTGCCCTTAGTACTGTAATACCAGTCGGTAACCATTATCTGGCCATCGGGGTTAAAACAGGGTACCATTACGAACACTACGTTATCAAGAATATTCATGATCTCTTCTGTACTTTGAGAAACGAGATCATATGCAAGGTTAACCGCCATTTGTGTGCCGCCGACCTCTGTTGCATGGAGGCTCATGCTCTGAACAGACACAGCCTTCCCCTTTTTGACAAGGGATTTAATTTCTTCATCCGAAAGTCCTCTGGGATCGGCCAGTGCCATGCTTGCTTGCCTGATCTCTTCAAGATTTCTATGATTTTGAGGAGATGTGATAATAACCTTGAGAAACGGATTTCCTTCGGTGCTCGGCCCCATATCGGTGACAGAAATACGGTCAGACTGTTTTTCCAGCAGGTAAAAATACTCGACTATCTTGTCCCATCTGGCAAGTTCACAGTCAGCGCCTGGCCTAAACCCAAAATGTTCCTCAGGCTTTGTGATTTTGCTCATAATTGACCCTCCCTTTTTATGAATACTTGTTCATTTTTGATTTTAGCATGCTAAAATACATAAGTCAAGGCAACAGATTTGACATTTTATTAGTCAAAGGTTATATTAATAATATGGGCCTTAATGGCAGTTGGAGGTTTTATGAATTACACGTCAAAAAAAGGAGTTTTCCAGTATTTCTGGATCTACACCAAAGGAATAAAGCGGTTTTTCATACTCGCTTTGATAACTACGTTTATCTGCATCCTGTTTGGGTTTCTGGCCCCTCAGGTAATAAGAATAACGGTCGATTCTGTAATCGGAGAAGAGCCTTTCGCCCTCCCCGATTTTCTTATATCCCTATTGCAGTTTCTCGGCGGGCGGGACACCCTTCGTGCAAACCTTTACATATGCGCTCTCGGTGTGCTGTTATGCACAATCGTAGAGGGCTTGGGCAGCCTTGTCTCAAGGCTTTTCATGTCGCATTGCACCGAGCTTTATCTTAAACGCCTCCGGGATGCGATATTCCGTCATATTCAGCACCTCCCGTTCAGCTGGCACACAAGTCACCAGACGGGCGATATAATCCAACGCTGTACCTCTGACATGGATGTTATACGCAACTTTATCTCCAATCAGCTTTTGGAGGCTGTCAGGATACTCATTCTTGTCACTACAGCGATATATCTCATGGCAACAATGAACATGAAGCTGACCCTTATCGCCCTTATCTTCATCCCCATTATCGCTCTTTACTCGGGAATATTTTTCTCAAAAATATCAAAACAGTTCAGAAAGGCTGATGAGGCTGAAGGCGAGCTGATGGTAACCGTTCAGGAAAATCTCACCGGTGTCAGGGTTGTAAGGGCCTTCGGCAGGGAGCGTTATGAGCTTCAGAAGTTTGAGCGGGGAAATAAAACCTTTCACGATCTTTGGGTCAATATGGGCTACACCCTCGGTGCCTATTGGGGTCTGGGAGACCTTGTAACCGGGGCTCAGGTTCTTACTATTATAGTAGCAGGTGCCTATTTCGCCTATCTCGGCAGATTGACCCTTGGGGAATTTCTTGTTTTTGTCTCATACAACCAGACCCTTGCCTTCCCTTTGAGAAGGCTTGGGCGCATACTCTCAGACCTGAGCAAAATGAGGGTATCGGCCGAGCGTCTTGCCGAAATACTGGCGGCTGACGAAGAAAAGGATTCCCCCAGCGATATAGCGCCCCAAATAAAAGGAGATATCTCCTTTGAAAACGTCACCTTTGCCTATGACGGGGCCGACGTGCTTAAGAATGTAAGCTTTGACATACCTGCGGGGACGACCTTCGGAATCCTTGGCAACACGGGCTCCGGCAAGAGCACTATTTCATATCTTATCGACAGGCTATATGACCTGCCGCAGGATAGCGGAACAATAAAAATAGACGGAATTGATACACGCAATATAAAGAGAAGCCACCTTCGCAAAAATGTGGGCATAGTTTTACAGGAGCCCTTCCTGTTTTCAAAGACAATAGCCGACAATATTTCTATCGCCCGGCCCTTTGCTTCAATGGAAGATATACGGAACACAGCGGGATCAGCCGATATCGACGAAGACATAACAGGCTTTTCAAAAGGCTATGATACCATAGTCGGTGAAAGAGGCGTCACCCTTTCCGGCGGACAGAAACAGCGAGTCGCCATTGCCAGAACACTGATGTGCGACTGCCCTATCATGGTGTTTGATGATTCCCTCTCGGCTGTCGACCTCGAAACAGATGCCAAGATACGTGCTGCCCTTAAGGAAAATACAGGTAAAGCCACAGTGGTACTCATATCCCACCGCATAAACACGCTTATGGACTCCGACTGTATAATGGTTCTGGAAAATGGAAAAGTAGCCGAAGTGGGCAGCCATAACGAACTTATGGCTAATGAGGGAACGTACAGGCGCACCTATGATATACAAAGCGCCGCGGCAGGCAAAGGCCCAGAGGAGGACACATGGACGAAAATATAACTTATTCAAAGGGATTCAAGCCAAAGGTATGGGCAAAGCTGCTGCCATACGTGCGGCCGTATTTCAAAAAGCTTGCCGTTGTTTTCTCGCTTTTTACAATAATGGCCGCTATCGACGTAGCTATTCCCCGCTTTCTCAGCTACGCCGTCGACAACTTCATAGTTCCTCGGAGCATCGATGGCATTAAGCCATTCATTTTATCATATTTAGGCGTAATAGCCATCTCTTCACTGATTGTCGTTATATTTACGAGACTATCCATGGTTATAGAGATGGGCCTTTTGGCAGATCTCCGGCGCAAATGCTTTGAGCATCTTCAGAACCTTTCTCTTTCCTACTACAGCACCACCCCTGTAGGATACATACTGGCAAGAGTCATGAGCGACACCAGCAGAATATCCGGGCTGATAGCCTGGTCCTTTGAAGACATTTTCTGGTCTCTGGGCTATATAACCATCGCCTTTATATCAATGTTCACAGTAAACGCCCGTCTGGCCCTTATAGTTCTCGCCGTAGTGCCTCCTATTGCCCTTGCCACTTTTTTCTTTCAGGGCAAGATACTGGATGCCAACAGGCAGGTGCGAAGTGTCAATTCCAAACTGACCGGAGCTTACAATGAGGGCATAACCGGGGCAAAAACCTCAAAAACCCTCGTCATAGAAGATCGAATCTCAGATGAGTTCTCGGTACTTACATCCGAGATGTACAGGGCAAATTTCAGGGCATCACGCTTAAGCGCTATTTTTATCCCCATAGTCACCTTCTTCAGTTCCTCGGCAGTGGCTCTCGTTCTCATCAATGGCGGATATATGGTTATGAACGGCACAGTAAAGTTCGGAACACTTTCTCTCTTCATAAGCTATTCTCTAGGGCTTCTTGATCCCATAAGGCAGATGGCCAGAGTCCTTGGAGAAATAATCTCCGCTCAGGTCAACATCGAAAGAGTATGTGCGCTGCTTGACCAGCCATGCCTTATAACCGACAGCCCAGAGATAACTCAGAAATACGGTGATTCTATCGTCCCTAAAACGGAAAACTGGGAGCCAATCAAGGGCCATGTAGAGTTCAAAAATGTCTGGTTTAAATACCCTGACGGCGATGATTATATCCTTGAAGACTTTTCTCTTGATATACCAGCGGGAACGCGGGTGGCCATTGTAGGAGAGACCGGTGCGGGGAAAAGCACCCTCGTCAACCTTGTCTGCCGCTTCTATGAGCCGACCAATGGCCAGATATTGATAGATGGAACCGATTACCGTCAGCGCAGCCAGCTATGGCTTAGATCCTCTCTTGGATATGTGCTTCAAAGCCCTCATCTTTTTTCAGGCACGATTGCCGACAACATCCGTTACGGAAAGCTTGACGCTACTGACGAAGAAATAACAAAAGCCGCAGAAATGGTCTCCGCCGACATTGTAGCGCGAAAGCTTGAAAAGGGCTATGATACTGATGTAGGAGAGGGCGGTGACCGCCTGTCTACCGGGGAAAAACAGCTCATATCCTTTGCAAGGGCTATCCTGGCTGATCCCCCGCTTTTCATACTCGATGAGGCTACATCATCTATTGATACAGAAACAGAATTGTTGATACAAAACGCTATATGGAATATACTTAAGGGAAGAACTTCTTTTATAATTGCTCACAGGCTGTCTACGATCCGTCATGCTGACATAATCCTTGTTGTTGAAGACGGAAAGATTATCGAAAGAGGAAGCCATGAAAGCCTTATGAGCCTTGGCGGCAAATACGCAGGGCTTTATAAAGCTATGGAAATAAAGGAAAAAAACTCACTCCCCGGAGGTAACGTTATTGGAAAATAATAGCCGCTCAGCAAGCCATTATAAATGGGCCTTCGCCTATGGAATGCTCCCCGGTCTGTTAGCTCTCATATTGGAAAGCCCCGCAGGCATTGTTCGGGGCTTTCTGAAAATCATGCTCGCCGATAATCTGCTTATAACCGACTATTTTGCGCTGGCTGGTTTTGGCGCCGCTCTAATGAATGTGTCTGCCGTCACGCTTATATCGGTATTTCTTATGTATATTTGTAAGATTCCGCTTGACGGCACGGGCATACTCACGATAGGCCTGATGTCAGGCTTCTCCTTTTTCGGGAAAAGCGTCTTTAACATGTGGTTCATATTCTTAGGCACATGGCTTTACTGCCGTGTTACCCGTCAGCATTTTTCCAGATACCTTATGCTAAGCCTCTTTTCCACCTCGATTTCTCCGCTCATAAGCCACCTTTTCTTCTATGGCGGCGAGTTCAGGCCGACTACAATGCTTTTATCGCTGGCCTGCGGCATTCTTGTGGGATTCGTAATACCCATGCTGGGGCCATATGCCGCACATCTGCTCAATGGGATGACACTTTATACAAGTGGATTTTCGGTAGGGCTTCTATGTCTTGTGATCGTTCCCATTCTAAAATCCTACGGCTATCAGTTTAATCCGGTTACCATCTGGACAACGGGGTACAATATGCCTATAGCCTCTATTTTGGTTTTTTTCTGCCTGTTCCTTATCTTCATGGGCATACATAATGGCGGCAACCAGGCCGTAAAGAATTATTTTTTACTATTAAAGCGACCCGGCCTTGCCCATGAGGATTTTACATGGCTGGACGGCATTGGTGCCGTCTTAATAAATATGGGCGTAAACGGCATAATCGCTACCCTCTATATACTTTTTATAAACGGTGACCTTAACGGCCCCACCATCGGCGGAATACTTACAATCATCGGCTTTTCAGCCAAAGGCAAGCATATACTCAATATCCTACCCATAATGATTGGCGTAGCCCTCGGAGGCCTAACAAAGCAGTGGGCCCCAAACGCGCCTTTTGCCCAGCTTGCCGCTCTTTTTGGCACAACGCTCGCCCCAATAAGCGGCTCTTTTGGGCCCATCGCCGGTATCATTGCCGGTTTTATACACTCTTCGGTGGTGCTTCATGCCGGAATCGCATATTCAGGAGTCAACCTTTATAACAATGGCTTTGCCGGAGGAATAGTTTCTATTGTGGTATATCCGCTGTTTGTGAGATTTTTCAGGCGCAACCGATTTGCTGAGCCATCACCAGGTTCTCCTGCCGCCCTTGAAATATCGGCAATGGAGCTTATCAATGATAAGGAGATAAAAAAATGAGAAGAACAGACAGACAAGTTACCGATCTTAATGACATAAAGGCCATACTTGAAAGCGCCAAGGTCATGCATATGGGTATGACAGAAGACGGGCGGCCATATGTTCTCCCTCTGAATTACGGCTATGAGCTTGAAGAAAACTGCCTGAAGCTCTACTTCCACTCAGCTCTCTCCGGGCGAAAGATAAATGTTCTGGCGAAAAATTCCTCGGTATTTTGTGAAATAGCCTCTGAGCATGGCATTTATGGCGAGGGTGAGGAAGCCTGTGTATATGGTTATCACTTTGCCTCTGTCATGGGAGCTGGAAATGCTGAGATTCTTAAAGATCACGAAGAAAAGCTGGCTGCACTTGAACGAATCATGGAGCGACAGGCCGGCAAGACCGGATATGTCTACAAGATGGATCTTGACAAGATAGCGGTTGTAAAAATTACTATAATGGATTTCACCGCTAAGGCTAATATGCCTAAAATGGGTCATAATTTGTAATGCACGCTGGACTCTATTGTTGTATTGCCCATTGACTATTTAGTCGTGAATGCTATATAATGCCTGTTTGGCACTGAATAATAAATCTTTTACAAAAGCCAAACGTATCTGTCAGGCCGCCGGGGGGGCATATGCACCGGCTGCGGTCTTTTTAAGGAGGAAAAATATGAAGCGTGATATCGTGATCATCGGCGCCGGCCCAGCAGGTATCTTTACCGCGCTGGAACTTTTGAGATCAGGCAGCAGGATGAAAATAACGATAGTAGAAAAAGGAATGCCGGTGCAAAAGCGCCGCTGCCCTAAGGAAATTACCGGTAAATGCATGAACTGCAAACCCTACTGCCATATTACCACAGGCTTTTCAGGGGCGGGTGCATTTTCAGACGGCAAGCTCTCCCTCAGCCCCGAGGTAGGTGGAGACCTTCCTGAGCTCATCGGCTTTGAGAAGGCTGAAGAGCTTATCTCATATGCCGACGGCATCTATCTTGAGTTCGGTGCCGATGATAAGGTAGAGGGCCTTGGTAACAAGGATAAGATAAAGGATATCCGCAAAAGGGCTATTCAGGCTGGTTTAAAGCTAGTTGACTGCCCCATACGACATCTGGGAACCGAGAAGGCTCAGGAGATATATTTAGCTATACAAAATTACCTTGAAAACAATGGTGTCGAGCTTATCTTCGGATACAACTGCACAGACCTGATAATGAAAAACTGCCGCTGTGAGGGAGTAATATGCCAAAAGGCATCAAGCGGCGATATCCTTGAAATCGAGGCGGATCATATTGTTATCGCTTCGGGGCGCAGGGGAGCCGACTGGCTCAGTGATCTTTGCAATAAGCACGATATAATGCATGGGCCGGGCACGGTAGATATCGGCGTCAGAGTTGAGGTCAGAAACGAAATCATGGAAGATGTCAACAACGTACTGTATGAATCCAAGCTTATTGGCTATCCCAAGCCATTTAAGAACAAGGTACGTACCTTCTGCCAAAACCCCGGAGGTTTCGTCAGCCAGGAGAATTACGACAATGACCTTGCCGTTGTCAACGGGCACTCTTATAAAGAAAAAAAATCTCAGAACACCAACCTATCAATCCTTTGCTCTCATAATTTTACAGAGCCTTTCAACCAGCCTATAGAATACGCCCAAAAGGTAGGCGAACTGACAAATATGCTTGGGGCTGGGCATATACTCGTTCAGCGCTACGGAGATATACTTGACGGCAAGCGCACATGGGCCCAGGAGCTTGCCCGCTCAAATGTCAAGCCCACCCTTCCAGATGCCGTGGCAGGGGATATCACCTCGGCCATGCCATACCGCGCCATGGTCAATATCATAAACTTTATACAATCTGTAGAGCATGTAGTACCTGGGTTCGCGTCGGTAGAAACCCTGCTCTATTCCCCCGAGCTAAAGTTTTACAGCAACAAGGTCAAGATGGATCAGCATCTTCGCACAAATATCGAAGGTCTTTACTGCCTCGGCGATTCAAGCGGTTGGACAAGAGGCCTTATGATGGCCTCTATAATGGGAGTTCTTATGGCAAGAGAGCTCTCACAGCTTGAAAACAAATAGTATTCCAAGGCGGTTCAAATAGCCGGCGCTTTATGGCGCCGGCTATTTACATCCGGTTTACTTTTAAACTGTTGAAAACCCACTCATTCTATAGTAATATAAAAATAATTACAAATTAATTTCCCTGTGATTTTGTCTCATGATGACAGGAAATCATCTAGAAGGAGCTCATAATGAAAGTATTGATTGTAGGAGGCGTCGCCGGTGGAGCCACGGCGGCCGCAAGACTCAGGCGGCTCGACGAAAACGCAGAAATAATCGTGTTTGAAAGAAGCGGTTACGTCTCATACGCTAACTGCGGCCTGCCATACTATATCGGCGACATTATAACGGAAGAAAAGAAGCTGACCCTTCAGACTCCTTTAACCTTTAAGGCTCGCTTCAATATTGATATCCGTGTCAAAAATGAAGTTACTGCCATTGACCCATCCGCAAAGAC
This sequence comes from Clostridiaceae bacterium, assembly GCA_034926865.1. Lineage (GTDB taxonomy): Bacteria > Bacillota > Clostridia > Oscillospirales > Butyricicoccaceae > RGIG1902. Next base: position 9,704 of record JAYFQP010000006.1, on the reverse strand, counting down.
CGTCACTGTTAAAGATCTTGAAAGCGGCAAAGAATACACCGAAAACTATGATAAGCTTATTCTCTCGCCAGGCGCCAGAGCCGTTATGCCCCCTATCCCTGGAATCGATAAGGGAAATATATTTACTCTGCGCACAGTTGAGGATACGTTTAAAATAAAGAACTTTATAGAGGAAAGTTCACCAAAAAGCGCCGTAGTTGTAGGCGGCGGCTTTATCGGCCTTGAAATGGCCGAAAACCTTATGGAGCTTGGGCTTGAGGTAACTGTAGTCGAACAGCTTGACCAGGTCATGTCACCCCTTGACTTCGATATGGCGCAAGAGATACACGGATATCTAAGAAGCCGCGGGCTTAAGCTTATGCTTTCTTCCTCCGTTCAGGGCTTTGACTTTGACGGCAGCAAAATGACCGTTATGGTAAAAGACTCAGCTCCTGTCAAATGCGACATGGTTCTTATGGGCGTAGGCGTAGCGCCTGATACAGCGCTCGCAAAAGCCGCCGGAATACAGTTAGGGGCAAGGGGCGGAATAATAGTTGATGACCATATGCGCACATCGGTTCACGATATATACGCAGTAGGAGACGCCGTTATAATCAAAAACTATGTTTCAGAACAAAATGCCCTTATTTCACTGGCTGGACCGGCCAATAAACAGGGCAGAATCGCCGCCGACAATATCTATGGACTCGACAGCTCATTCAAAGGCTCTATGGGGTCATCGGTCATCAAGCTATTTGACATGACCGCAGCTTCCACCGGCCTGAACGAAAAAGCGGCAAAAGCGCTTGGCATAAGCTATGAAAAATCCTATACTTACTCGGCCTCTCATGCAGGCTACTATCCCGGCGGAACCAATATGTCTGTCAAGGTTCTGTTCACGCCTGACCAAGGCCGCATACTTGGGGCCCAGATTGTCGGTTTTGACGGCGTAGACAAACGCATTGATGTTTTTGCCACAGCTATTATGGCAGGCATGACCTCGTGCGAGCTGGAAGATCTCGATCTTGCTTATGCTCCGCCCTACTCTTCCGCAAAAGACCCCGTCAACATGGTTGGCTATAATATCGAAAACCTGATTTCAGGCAGGGTCAAGCAATACCACTGGCATGATATCGCTTCCCTTCCGACCGATGGAAGCATAGTAATGCTCGACGTCAGAACAGAGCGTGAGTATGACATGGGCCATATCGACGGCGCGGTCCATATCCCTCTTGAAGAGCTTCGCGGCCGCCTTGATGAGCTTGATAAATCCAAGCCGCTTTATATAAACTGCCGCAGCGGTCAGCGCAGCTACATAGCCTGCCGCATGCTTTCACAGCTTGGCTACGACTGCTATAATCTCGCAGGTGGCTTCAGGCTTTATGAAGCCGTCACTGGCAACCCTCCCCTTTCCGAGAGCTACACCGGCGAATGCGGCCTTAAGATGTAATGATGGGTATGATATTTGCCATCGGCGGAGGCGAAATAAGAACTGGAGAAACCGACAAATTAAATAGTCTGCTGATCTCTATGGCTCAAAAGCCTTCCCCCAACCTTTTATTTCTTCCAACTGCCAGCCACGACGCTCCTGGATATATCGAGACTGTAACCCAATGTTTTGGCGGGCTTGGCTGCTCAGTCAAGGCCCTGTGTCTTTATAGTGAAGACTTTTCGCAGGATTCGGCGCAGGAACTTTTTGATTGGTGTGACATCGTATATGTGGGCGGAGGAGATACCGTTTCAATGATGGACCTCTGGCGTAAAACAAATGTCGATAATATGCTTATCTCTGCCTATAATAACGGAAAAATAATGTCCGGTCTGAGCGCCGGATCGATATGCTGGTTCACCTTCGGCCACAGCGACAGCGAAGCTTTTCACAAAGACGGCACATGGGACTACATCAAGGCCTTTGGCCTTGACCTTATCCATGCAGCACACTGCCCTCATTACAACCATGAAGGCAGAGAGAGCTTTGATAATATGCTTTCAAAAGAACGTATCTGTGGCATAGCCCTTGAGGATGGAGCCGCTTTTATAGAGGAGAATGGGCAATACCGCATCTCGCTTGAACGGCCTGAGGCAGGAGCCTACCTTTTAAAAAATCAAGACGGCAAACAGATTAAACGGCGCCTTTTGGAAGGCGAAGAAATAACGCTCTAAGCACTGATGGATTTTACCACATAAAAGCGAAAAACGTTTTGCCTATTTGCCTTAATAAGATAAGCCATCATAGCAAAATGCCGCGGATATACTTCCGCGGCATTTGCCTATTTTCAGTTATTTTGATATACTTATGCTAGGCAATTAAACCATACTGCACTTCCGCCACAAATTTATTGTGAATATTCCGTGCTTATAAAAAAGGAGATTCCCGAGATGGAAAAATGGTTTTCTATAGATCAAATAGATCAAAATACCTATGTCATCAGCGAATACCGTCATTGGGAAGAGACACATTGTTATCTTATTGAAGGGGAAAATAAAGCGCTTTTGATAGATACCGGCTTAGGTGTCTCCGATATTTCCCCCATTGTAAAGACACTTACCTCTAAGCCTGTCTTAGCTGTTGCAACACATGTACACTGGGATCACATCGGCAGCCACGGAAGCTTTGACAGCATCGGTGTGCATGAGCTGGAGCAAAGCTGGCTGAAGAGCTTTCCTCTTCCCCTCTCAGCAGTCAGGCGCGACCTCGTAAAGGATTACCACGATTTTCCTGAAGGCTTTGACCCTGACAGCTTTACTGTATTCGAGGGTCCTGCTGACATTATTCTTCATGACGGAGATAAAATAGACCTTGGTGGAAGAATAGTGAATGTTCTCCACACTCCCGGCCATTCTCCCGGACATATGTGTTTTTACGAACCCAGCCGAGGATACCTTTTCAGCGGCGACCTGCTTTACAAAGGCACTCTTTTTGCCTTTTATCCATCAACTGACCCCCTATTGTTTGCAAGCTCTATTGAGAAAATCTCTGCGCTCCCTGTCACAAGGCTATTCCCCGGCCATCACGAGCTTGACGTAAGCCCTGGTCTCATTATGCAAGCAAAATCTGCCTTTGATTCGCTGAAAGAAGAAAAGAAGCTCTACCAGGGCAGCGGTGTTTATGACTTCGGAGATATAAAAATTTATATTTGATTTTGGTATCCTCTTAGAAAATATAGCTTAATAGGAAGAACGCTTCATGTGGCCGTTATCTGCCACATGAAGCGCTCTTCCTATTATTGCTTTTTCTGCTTTATTGCTGAGAGTTGGGCACTCTCACAATCATAAACCATCAGGCTGTGCCCCTCCATGTAATAACCCTTGCCGTCAACGAATACAGTACTGTAAGGTGATACACTCTCTTTAATTTGACCGCTGTCACCTATATTTATTCTATAAGTCTCTCCGTTCGATTTTTTAAAATAAGCATAATCACTCCAATAATAGCAGAACTGATCTTCTCCGATATTCTCAAACATGACGGGATATGTTATTTCCATATCCTTATCATTAAAACATGCTAGCGAAAAAAGGTTGTCCAGGCCCCAAGAGCGCTCTCTTCTTGCCAGCACGTATATTATGTCTCCATTCTCTAAAACGCTGCCATAATCCCCGAAAAACACGTTAGCACCAGTTTTAAGATCCACTCGTCTCAACGCCTGTCTTCCAGTAAGCTCATTATAATAAACGGCATAATCAGTAACAAGACATATCTGCAATTGTCCCTGCGCCAACTGAACAGGGGCGTTTCCGAAAAGCATGATTTTATATATACCGGTGTCTGCTGTATCGGTATAATATACCCAACCATTTCTTATAAAAAAATCACCTTTAATCTCGGTGGGAAGAATCGCAACAGCGTTTGTTCCGTCAGTATTCATGCACCAAAGCTCACCACTGGGCTCATCGGTGCTAAAATCAGTCTGCTTGATATAATATATTTTGTCGTGTTCAAGCCATGCGCTGTATGTGATATCCTCAGAAAGCATAAGGCTTTGGCCGTCACTCCCTACGCGGAAAATACCGTTGTCACTTACATAATAGACATTTGAGCCATCAAAATACAATGTCGAGGAGGCTTGATCGGAAATATGGCTATACACCCCGTTATCGAGATCAGCAATAGCTATGCCACCCTGATAGGGAAGAAATGCGGCCAAACTTCCGTATTTAACGAAATTGCCTCCACTTGAGGTCAGATCCTCCGGCAAAGAATCCTGACTTTCGCCTGTTTCACCCTGCAAGCCCAAATCACCCTTGGAGGAAGGTTCCTGTATTACAGCAGAAGACGTGGCATTATCGGTGTTGCTGATCCCGGCAGAGACCCTTCCCGAGGTTTCGGCAGAGCATGAGCTAAGAAGTAATATAACCGCCATTATAAGCAGCAGAGCAGCGTGTTTGCGCATTATTTTCACCTCCCTGTGAGCTTAATTTACTTTACAAAGGCTTCAGATTGATATAGGATATAATTTGGAGGGTCAAATACCAAAAGACCACAAAATAATAAGGAGCGTAAGATATATCATGTACTATAAGATGAACATCGCAGGCCACGAACGCAAACTTCCGCTATGCCCTATTTCCGACGAGCTGAGCATCGGGGCCTTCGTAATATTCGGAGATGTTGAACTCACCTGTGCCTGCGCCGCCGAACTACTTAAGCTGGCGCCCAAGTACGATTACCTCATCACAGCAGAATCAAAGGGCATTCCTCTGATCCATGAAATGGCGCGACAGCACGGCGATGATACTTACTTTCTTGCCCGCAAATCTGTAAAGCTGTATATGAAAAATGTGATTTCAGCCGAGGTTCACTCTATAACAACTTCCTCAAAACAGACACTTTATCTTGATGGGGAACATGCTGAAAAAATGAAAGGCAAAAAAATTCTTATCGTCGATGACGTAATCTCAACCGGAGATTCCCTCAGAGCTATTGAGGCTCTAGTAACAAAAGCCGGAGGAATCATATGCGGCAAAATGGCTGTTCTGGCCGAGGGCGACGCTCAGAACCGCAACGACATAATTTACCTTGAAAAGCTTCCTCTGTTCAACAAGGAAGGTAAGCCTATCTGATTTACCTTTTCTGTCTCATTCTCTTGTATTCACTTGTTGTAGCGTAAAGCGCAACTGCTTCGCATATAACATAGCCCAACAAGAGCAGCAAAAGGATTACCCAAGATGCCTTTAACAGCGCAAAAGCAATAAACATGCCCGCAAACACATATATAAATGTGTCAAAGGCCTTTGCTTTTCCGTAGTTGGAGGCATTTTTTGATTGCTTATCATATTCGCTTATGGAAGTCACCCTGCCAAAGTTAGGATCAAATGACTTAATATATTGCCTGAAGGCGTTAGCGACAAATACAACAATCACAAAGAGCCCAAGAAAAACAAAAAGATTTTTGAGCCAAAATACTGACGGATCATCAAAAACGAAGATTCCCACAATAAAAAAGCCAAAACCTAGAGTTATGCCGGAAATATTCGCCATGAGCTTGTCCAATACTTGCATATAACCTCACCCCAACAATAAAAAGAAGGAACTAAAACTTTGCATCTAAGCAGTATGATATTTATAATTAAGTATGTATTATATCACACTTTAATCTATTTGAAAACATACAGGTATTATTTACATATAACTCCATTTTATAAAAATATATCAGTCCCGTCTCTCTTGATGCCTTCATCGGCCTCAATAAGCCATATATATTTTTTCAGCTTATTAACCTCAGTATCACCATCGTAAATAATTTTACTAATTATAACATGACTTATAGTAAAACATATTACGATATTGAAAACATTACCATTTTTTGATTTAAATGCTGTGTATTAAAATTAAATATGAACCGCATGAATCTTACACAATTATACTATTTGTAATAACTAATTGTAAAAGTACAAATTGTCTACATATTATGACAGAATTCCCTAAATAATAAAGTCGCCATTCCCTGTTTATATCCTCGTTCCTTGTTTTATTCCCCCCTGTCTTATGCCCCTTTTACCTACCTTCAAACAAATATCTTAGGGAAGTAATAAGCAACCACCGGCCAAAACGGTGGAAAATTCCGAAAAAATGTGCAAGTGTCTGCCTGCCAGTTAACGTAACTTTAAGAAATCAGATTATGGATATACATATGATACGCTTCAGCTTGTCAGGCAAATCTCTTGACATTTTATATTTTTTTGATATAATGGCAACAACAGTTGCGCAACATATGTTGCCATTCAAGGCAACATACATTATGACAAAAAATATTTCATTGAGGGTGATTCTATATGCCGCCAAAGCCATCAACCGATAAAGAAGCTATTTTGAATGCGGCGATCTCTTTAGTACGAAAGCAGGGAATGGAGAGCGTAAACGCAAGAAGCATTGCTTCTGTATTAAATTGCTCAACTAAACCTTTATTTCGAGTTTATGAAAATATGGATTCTTTAAAACAAGATGTCATTGTTCAGCTTAATATCTACTACAACACTTTCATGGATGCTCGAATGAGTACAGACAACCGTTTGTTAACACAAGGGATTTCTTATGTTGAATTTGCCAGACAAGAAAAAAATATTTTTAATATCCTTTTTATGAACAAAACTTGCGCCGGGAAAAGTATTAAAGAAATTCTTAACGAAGATTGGAATCAATCTTCAATTATGAATGCAAGAGAAGTAACCGGACTTAGCTTGGAAGAAGCACGAAATTTATTTAGGGATGTCTGGCTTTATTCACATGGAATTGCAACTCAAATTGTTTCTGATGATATTGATTTACCTCCTGAGGAAGTAATCAGTCTTATAGAAAATGCATTTTACCGATTTGCTTTGGTGATAAAGGAGAATAAAAATGAGTGAATCCCCTGAAAGAATGGACGAGTTTTTTAACACTCGTGCAGATATATACGATACTCAACATATAAAAAATATTGATGGAGGGAAGGAATGCTATTATGAAATTGCTCGCCATATCCCCTCCAATACAAAAATGCTGTTAGACCTTGGCTGTGGAACAGGCTTAGAATTGGAATCTATCTTTTATAGATTTCCTAATGTACAAGTGACGGGCATTGATTTATCGGCTAAGATGTTGGAAAAGCTATCTCAAAAGTATTCTGGACGTTCTATTCAATTAGTCAATGATAGCTATTTTACTACTGACTTAGGAATTGAACAATATGATACAGTAATATCAATTATGTCATTTCACCATTTTACTCATGCCCAGAAACTTCAACTTTATAGCAGTATTTATAGATGTCTTAAACCTACAGGAGTTTTTATTGAATGTGATTACATGATTGGCTCAAATGATAGTAATTTAGAAGAATATTATTTGAAAGAGAGAGAAAAAATTCAATCGCAATATAATCTTGCAGAAAATTTCTACCATTATGATACACCATTTACAACTAACCATGAAGTCGAGGTATTAAAGGAAGGCGGTTTCTTATTAGTTAATCAGGTTTGGGGAATCAAAAATAATATAATGCTATCTTCAACCAAATAGGAGAAATATGAAAAAATTAATCTTAATTAACGGAACAATGGGCGCTGGTAAAACAACTACTTGCCAAGAGCTTCTTAAATTGCTTCAACCAAGCGTATTTTTGGATGGTGATTGGTGCTGGAATATGAATCCATTCATTGTAAATGAGGAAACAAAGCAAATGGTTTTGAAGAATATTTGCTTTATGCTAAATAGTTTCATAAATTGTTCAGAATATAAATATATAATATTCTGTTGGGTCATGCATCAGCAGGAAATTATTGATGATATTCTTAAACATCTAAATTTAGATAGTGTAGAAACTCATACAATAACTTTAACACTAACAGAAGAAGCTCTAACTAAAAGGTTGGGGGAAGATATAGCGCAAAAGATAAGACAGCCCGATGTCTTAGAAAGGAGTATTTCAAGAATTGTGCTATATAACGATATGGATACTATAAAAGTTGATGTAAGCAATATTACACCTTTCCAAGCTGCAAAGAAAATAGTTAGTCATCTTAAAAGTTAGGAGATATATCACAACAGGTGAGTGCAATCTGCCCTCTGCGGATATAAAAACTGCAATTTTGGCAGATGATTATGCATGCTAAAATTGCATATTCATAGTCTAAACGAGGTTTTAAAATATGAAAGATTCAACGCATCCGCATTTTTGGAAGCGAATTTGTGGGGGACGTAAAAATTGCGCCCTTTCTTTATGCTATAAGCAGCGGTGGCTTTAGGATAGTAGGTTCACATGTATCCAAAGCTACTAGTTTGTTTTGGGGAGGAACCGTTACCTGCTATAACGGTTTAGCATAGCTGTCGCTCCAATACTCTATATATTCGAAATAACTTCAAAGGAATGACCGATCAGCGGGGTTATTCCTTTATTCGACACCTTTCGTGCAAATCTGCGCAAAGGTGTTTATTGTACCATTTTTCACTGAGAATTCCTGGGACAAGTCCCATCTCTTCGGGCCAAGTTGACTCTATCGCCTATCTTATCCAATTAGGCGGTATCGTGTGTAATGTAATAGCTCAAATTTTAGTATTCCTTATCCTACATAGAATAGGGCATTTTGCAGTTTTCCTAATACATTTTGCTCATAATATCCTTTGCACGAAAATTCCCGATTTAAATATTTGTATTTCGATTAGCCGAATTGCTTATACAGCAAAGTGCCGCTCTTTCCCTTAAGGTAACCCATAAAACTCAATGCAGAAATTTTAGGCAGTATCTCAACTAACATGTGAATATGATCTTAACATACCTCAGGCTCAACATTTTTCACAACTTTAGAAACACAAAGCTGCCTGAGAATTATTCCTATTTTCGTTAACTTCTGACTGTAGAATATTCTCTTTCTATATTTCCGCGCAAATACTATATGATTTTTTGCCACTTCGTATGGGCTAAACTATTATACCAGTCACCATATGAATTCTCCTTTAATACTTTATTTTGCAGTTGACAAACCGCAATTTTATTGTATCAAGGACTCATTTTTATTCAACGATATAATCTTACCAAACCACACGTCTAACTTGTGGCTATGAAATAAAAAAATTGCTGCGTATTCGCAGCAATCACAAAAAACAAAATAAGCCAAAGCAAATGCCCTGCATAACAGGGCATTTGCTTTGGCTCCCCCTGTTGGGCTCGAACCAACGACCCTGCGGTTAACAGCCGCATGCTCTGCCAACTGAGCTAAGGAGGAATATTAAATATGTAGGCATTACCTATCTTCCCGGTCCGTCGCCAGACAAGTATTTTCGGCACATGCGAGCTTAACTACTGTGTTCGAAATGGGAACAGGTGGACCCTCGCCGTAATCAATACCTACTATTTAATTATAATACCGATATGCACAAAATGCAAGTAAAATTGGTGACCCGTACGGGAATCGAACCCATGATTGCGGCGTGAGAGGCCGCCGTCTTAACCGCTTGACCAACGGGCCACGTCGATTGGGAAACTCATATATAAAGACCAATAGTCTAAATATTGTTGGTACACCATCAGGGACTCGAACCCTGGACACCCTGATTAAGAGTCAGGTGCTCTACCAACTGAGCTAATGGTGCATATCATCAGTTGTATATCGGCACATTGAAAACTGAAAGAGAAAAGACGGAAGGCAGAGTTGAGGTTGCCAAATATTCAAATTAAAGAATACAAGGTCAAGTCCTCGGCCTATTAGTATCAGTCGGCTCAATGCATTACTGCACTTACACCTCT
>JAYFQP010000005.1:0-15261 GCA_034926865.1 Clostridiaceae bacterium | reverse complement strand
ATTTTGGCAGGTTGGGCAATAATCACTTACCTCTTTTTTCAAAAGCCTCTTCGTTATCTGGATGAGGTTGTGGAGGCTTCTGAGCAGCTTGCACAGCCGGACAACACCCCCATTGTTCTGTCTGACCCCATGAAGGACATTCAAGATGAGCTTAATATTGTACGCGAACAGGCTCTGCGAAATGCAATCGCCGCCAAAGAAGCTGAGCAGAGAAAAAACGACCTCGTGGTTTATCTCGCTCATGATCTCAAAACCCCTCTTACCAGTGTTATAGGGTACCTGACCCTGCTAAAGGATGAGCCTTTGATCTCGCAGGAGCTGAGGGCGAAATATACAGGCATTGCTCTTGAAAAAGCAGAGCGCCTTGAATCGCTTATTAACGAATTTTTTGATATTACGCGTTTCAACCTTACCCACCTCACCTTAGCCCCTGAATCGATCAACCTTACAAGGATGCTTGAACAGCTCACCTTTGAGTTTAACCCTGTGCTTACGGAGAAGAATTTGCGCTGGAGCCTACACTTAACCCCTGATATACACATCGTCTGTGACCCTGACAAGCTGGAGCGCGTATTCGATAACCTGATACGCAACGCAATAAACTACAGTTATCCAAATACTGCTATCTTTGTTTCTATGGATATGCCAGACAGCCGCCATGTGAAATTATGTGTTGAAAACAACGGCAAAACCATTTCGCCGGAAAAACTGGATAGACTATTTGAGCAGTTTTTCCGGCTTGATACCTCGCGTTCCAGCTCAACAGGCGGAGCGGGGCTTGGTCTTGCCATAGCAAAGGAAATCGTCGAGCTGCACGGAGGGACAATTATGGCTCAAAGCGCCGATGAACATATTTCCTTTACCGTAATGCTCCCAACTGACTGTCAGGAAATCGTATGATTTCTGCATCAGAATCTTCAGGTTTTCCTAAGTAAAATAAAAAACTTGATTATCCCCGCTCTGGTACGATAAAAGTACCGAGCGGGGATTTCTTTTTTCCCCGATTTTAAAAGGAAGGATTTTGATATGCCGAGAAAACGTATTACGCAAATCTTCCCATGGCTGCTGCCGCTTAGAACCAAACAGCGGTTGTTTTGTTTTTACACCGCTATGCACATGGATGGAAATCGATATGCGTCAATCAGAACTCATTCCCCTCTGCCGCATCTGCTTTTCGAGACACGCTGCCCACTATACAACAAAGAAACCGGCTTTGACATGGTGTATCAGGATAATAAAGTTTTTAATCTTAAGCTTGCAGCAGCCGCCCTCGAAAAGATTGTCATCCGGCCCGGCGAAACCTTTTCTTTCTGGAAGCTAGTGCAGCATGCCGACCGTGAAACGCCCTATAAGGAAGGCCTCATTGTAGTCAACGGAAAACTTACAACAACCCCCGGAGGTGGTATGTGCCAAATGAGCAATCTGCTGTTTTGGATGTTTCTCCATGCGCCGCTTACTGTTCTGGAGCGACATGGGCATGAGGTAAGAGATTTCCCTGACCCGCCCAGCGATGCGCCTATGGGCGTTGATGCAACAGTGTCGGAAGGCTGGCGCGATCTCAAGGTCAAAAATGAAACCGATAAGTGTTTTCAAATCAGCATCGCGTTTGACGATGAACATATCATCGGGCGGCTGCTGACTGACAGCGATACAGGAAAGTTTTATGAAGTCTCTAACGGTAAGAAAATGTATTACCGCCAAAATGGCAAAGTTTTTGAAGAAGTTGACGTTAATCAGAAAACAATTTCAAGGGCAACGGGAACATGCCTCTGCGAAAAGCTGCTCTATAGAAATAAATGTGAAATCGGATATCCACTGCCCGATGAAACAAAAATTGCCGAGAAAGGATAAATGCATATGAAAAAACCTAATATAGCTATTTTGTTCGGGGGTTGCTCCCCTGAGTACGGAGTGTCGCTTCAGTCGGCCTATTCGGTTATCAAGCACCTTGATAGAAATAAGTATACGCCCATACTGATAGGCATTTCGCCCAATGGGGACTGGTACAGGTTTGAAGGCGACATCGAGCAAATCGCAAGAGACACTTGGTGCAACACTTCTGACTGCCACCCTGCCGCTTTTTCTCCATGCCGGACGGCCCACATATTACAAGTGTTCCGTCCCAGCAGAATCGAATCTATTCCGATAGATGCAGCTTTCCCTATTTTGCACGGAAAAAATGGTGAAGACGGTACGGTACAGGGGCTGATCGAGTTAACAGGCATCCCGTTGGCGGGCTGCGGTACCCTGGCCTCTGCGCTCTGTATGGACAAAGACCGCGCCCATAAGCTGGCCCATGCGGCAGGAGTTGCCGTTCCGTCATCTGTAGTTATTAAAAAAAGCACATCAGCCGGAATTGATTTTTCAATGGGTGAAACCCTCGGTTATCCCTTATTTGTAAAGCCTGTCAGGGCCGGGTCTTCTTATGGCATTACCAAAGTATGCAGCATACAGCAGCTCCCTTCGGCTATCCGCCTGGCTTTTGAATATGATGACGAGATCATCATCGAGGAGGCAATTACAGGGTTTGAGGTGGGCTGTGCCGTTATGGGAAACGATTGCCTGACGGTTGGTGAAATTGATGAAATCGAATTATCCGGGGGTTTTTTTGATTTTACCGAAAAATACACTTTGAAAACTTCTTCGATTCATGTCCCCGCACGAATCGAAAAAGAAAAATCGGATGAAATTAAAGAAACTGCCAAAACCATTTACCGTGCTCTGGGTTGCCGCGGCTTTGCGCGTGTAGATATGTTTCTTAATGACGAGGGCAAAATAATTTTTAATGAAGTCAACACCATCCCCGGCTTTACATCTCATAGCCGGTTTCCAAACATGATGAAAACCGCGGGAATCAGCTTTGAACAGGTAATTTCGCGCATAATAGAATTGGCGGTAGGCGTATGAAAACACTTGTCTGCTCTGAAAACGCCATTCACTCGGGCAATCTAATTTTGGTCAATGCACAGTATCCCTATCATGCCGAGGCTACCAAAAACAATCTTACAACCGTGGGACCCGAAAACGCTGGAATAATGCTGGAGCACAGAGCATCAACCCTTCTATCGCAGCTTATTAACGGCTTAGGCGGCTGGGAGAAGATCACGCCCGTCAGCGGATGGCGTTCGTTTCAGGAGCAACAGCAGATTTATGACCAATCGCTTTTAGAGAATGGCGCTGACTTTACGGAAAAATTTGTTGCAAAACCCGGACATAGCGAACATCAAACCGGCCTTGCAATTGATCTTGGCTTGAAAAAAGAGAAAATTGATTTCATACGCCCTGATTTCCCATACGCGGGCATTTGCCAGCTCTTTCGTGACAAAGCTGTGGAATATGGTTTTATTGAACGCTATCCCAAAGGTAAGGAATCTATCACCGGAATTGCACATGAGCCCTGGCATTTTAGGTATATTGGGGCGCCTCATGCGGCAATCATGACCGAAATAAACCTTACCCTTGAAGAATACCACAGTTTTTTAAAAGAGTTTCTCTATGGAAAAAACTCATTTGAATTTCAAAATGGTCATCAGCGGGTTGGTATTTCATATTTAAAGGCACAAATAAATAAAGATACTTTATTTGAAATGGAGGACGGGCTGCCATATTCAATTTCAGGCAATAACTCGGATGGATTTATTTTGACTCAATGGAAAAATAACTGATCTGCTTATGCCTATTTAAACATAATCGATGTTGGTTGGCTTTAGTTAAGCGTAAATATTAATTCACTCTTCTATCATAAAAGAAAGTCAAAAAGCTCTCAGCCATAACAGCTGAGAGCTTTTTCCTATTATTGCGGACTAAATTGCTCATATGGTCTATTCAAACAGAGGGTCTTAGGTATCCGATATTCTTATCGACATTTCCGGCTTTTGCATCAGTATGGCTTTCATTTTGATAATCCGTCTGATAGTATCTTTTACAAAACCAAATACTTAAAGTAAAATATTTATGTATTTATACTATTTGTAAACTTGTTTTTTAAAGCTAATAAGACTCAACTCAATATTTACCGAAGTTTTTATCGGATAACATGCTGGCAGTTCTTGAACCTGAACGCGTTCCTACCAGTTCTTCCTTCGAATCATCTTTTAACAAGGCAATTTGGGGCTGCCTTATTTGAAAGTCATTGTTCATAGTATACATATTTACATTCAGCTTAAATACGCTGACATGTTGCTTAAGGCCATCAGCCTGTGCAGAAAGCTCCTCACTTGCAGATGCCCCCTGCTCTGCGGCTGCCGCATTAGTCTGCACAACCTGCGAAATTTGCATGATTCCCTGATTGATCTGCTCCATTGCTGAAGCCTGTTCATTTGAAGCCGTTGCAATGGCGTCAACAAATTCAACAGCCTGCGCAACTCCTGTATTGATTTTTTCAAGGGCAGTTGCCGTCTCGTTTGCTATCTTAGTCCCGGCACCAACTTTTCTAATGGAATTCTCTATCAGCTCGGTAGTTTCCTTAGCCGCCTTGGAAGATTGCCCCGCAAGACTTCTGACTTCCTCCGCCACAACCGCGAAGCCCTTTCCATATTGGCCGGCTCTGGCCGCTTCCACTGCGGCGTTGAGAGCCAAAATGTTAGTTTGAAAAGCAATATCTTCGATTACCTTAATGATCTTGCTGATATTGTCGGACGATTCGTTGATTTCCTCCATGGCACGAAGCATTTCTGTCATCTGATTATTGCTGTTATTCGCATCTTTCTGGATGCCTTTGGCTAATTCATTAGTCTTATGAGCATTTTGAGCATTCTGAACTGTCTGTGATGTGATTTCCTCCATCGAAGCGGATAGCTGCTCAACTGAACTGGCCTGCTCTGTGGCGCCCTGAGAGAGCTCCGTGCTGGAATCTGCCACCATCTTCGAACCTGAATCTATCTGATCAGCGGATGATACTATTGCAAGTGCAAGAGAATGGAACTTGTTTACAAGTTCAGAGAGCGCTTTGCCCAGAACGTCAAATTCAGATCTTACAGTAATTACCGTTGTTAGATCACCCTCTGCAATTGAAGCTGTTTTCTGAGCCTGTTCGGCTGTACTTTCAATCATTCTTTCAAAAGCATTTGCCAATACACCTATCTCGTCTTGCCTCAAGGCCCACAACCTATCTTCTTTATCAACAACCTTTTCAATCTCAATGTCTCCAATAGCCAGCATATCTGCAAATTTAGCAAACTTCTGCATTGGCTTGCTTATAATGCTTGAGATAAAAAAGCTTAAAAGTAAGGCAATAACTACTGAAACAATAATTACACCTATCATAACAAACATTGCTATTTCAGCTGAAACCTTATCCGTAGCAAGATCTTCCTGAGCTCTCGCAGCATTATAGTCTGAGAGATCGGCAAATGCTTTGTTGGTATTCTCAGCAAGGGTTGTTGCCGAAGCCATTTTTGCAAGCAATTGGCTGGATGAGCCTCCGGATCTTGCAATAGTGAGATTATTGTTGATAATCTCCAAATAAGATTCATACGCTGATTTTGTGGCATCATAATTCTTTTGATCTTGATCATTTGAAATTGTTTTGCTGTAATTATCAAATGCAGTCTCTATATTGCTAATGTAATTCTCACTTTTTTTGACGTATTGAGCTCTTTGATCGGCATCATCATAGTTAAGGGTAAGCCCAGTCATCGCTTTTCCCAATGAGGTAAAGTTTATTTCTGCTTCGGAAGCGTATTTAATACCCATTGTACATTGATCATAAGTAGTCTGCTGATTATTTGCCATTTTGTTCATGTTAAATATGCCAACAGTACCGACTATAACTCCAAGAAAAGCTACAGTAATAAATCCAATTATAAGCTTATTTGATATTTTTAAATTTTCAAACCATTTTTTCATATTTGCACATCCTTTTATTTTTTGACGACCCTTCTTTTCTGCTATCAATGTAAATCTTTGTTTAGAAATGCTTTCCGCTATAACTGATCGGCAACTGCGTCGAACTCTTCCTCATTGAGCAGTTTTTCGCAGTTTATGAGTAATACAACCTTTTCTCCAATTTTGCCGATACTTTTAACATATCCGCGTGTGTTTTTCGTATTGATTTCAGGCTTTTCCATAATATCCTCTTCCGGGATTGCAATAACCTCTGAAACGCAGTCTACAATCAGCCCTATGGAAGTGCCAATGAAGCTTATTACGATAATGCAGGTCTTGTCAGTGTATACCTTCTCCGGCTTTTTAAACCGCAGCCTTACATCCATCACCGGAATTATCTTTCCTCTTAGATTGATAATTCCTTTAACATAAAAGGGCATTTCAGGCATTTCAGTAATGGGCTGAATTCCGACAATTTCCATGACATTACGTAACTCTATTCCAAACATATCTTTATCAATCTGAAATGTAAGGAATCTGCCTTTCATGTCTTCCTCGTTACTTTCCGAAGTGTCTTCCAATAAATCAGTCATTATCTCACTTCCATTTTTGAATTTCCTATATTAAAATTCAGCCTTTCACAGACAATAATTATTCCTAGCATGAACAGTTACTTCAAAGCATAAAAAATTAATATAGGTTTACACTAAAATTCGCAGTTTATCATGAACTTTAACCTTTATATGCCATATATCGACATAATTCGCCATTGCATAAGCGTGAAAAATTTTAAAACTATGATTATTTTAATTGTTTTAAAACAACGGCTTGCCAAAACCAAAGAGCACGTCGATTAATAAGAAAGGTCGCAGTTTTGTTATGAACTGCGGCCTCTTCTTATTAACTAAGTTAGGTTTTAAAAATATCAAAAACGCAAAAATCCCGAGGCCATTTCTCTCCGCCTTCGTTACCCATGGCAAATTGTTATGCCTTTTGTAAATGGTTCTTAGGCATTCTCCTTGCCGCTTTCCATATGCAAAATATATGTAAAGCACATTAATACAAGCTATGGATCATGAGTAATAATCAATACTGTGCGCTTTTCCAAAAGAGACCGTATCAAGGCAGCAGTTTCCCCATATGCCCATAATCAGCTCATCAAACACAAGGATCTCCTTATAGGCAAGTATTGCTGATGCTATAGCTCTTATCTAAAACGCAAAAAACCGCCCGATTTAAAATCAGACGGTTTTTTGCTAATTATGTTTATTTCTTTTTCACCGGGTAGCATACCTCGGTTACCAGTTCATCAAAATTTTGTGTCTGAGCGGGGCTGACATGATAGATACAGAACATCGCACCGTTGAACTCATAACCATTGTCATTGACCCATTCGGCAACCGCATGGTTTACCGCCGTAACCTGTTCATAGCTTCCTTTATAAGTCGCGGAGGCAATCGTCACAGGCGAAACAGTTTTGAACTCTACATGTTCAGTATTCTTATAATTGCCCTTTACCATGGCTTGAATTTCTACGTCGACATCATTTTCCTTATAATCCTTGTCGTGGAAAACAGCAAGACTATAGCAGTTATTCGCCGGTTGCAGCTCCAGCGACGCGGTCTCCTCCATCAGAATGTTCCACAGTAGGCTCTCCTGATCGTATGAAGGAATTATTTGTCTGACGCTGGCCACATAGCGCTCAGGCAGCGTTTTTAGTGTTACATTATAACTCATCGTAGTTCCATCCTTTCTCAGCCTTTTAACGGCTGTTTCAAGGAGCTGTAAACGGCGCTTTATCTCCTCGGCCTCGGCGCTTACCTCCGCCTGCTTTACTGCTAAAAAAACCGACAGCTTTTCAGCATCATCATAATATTGCAGAATCTCCGAAATAGACGTGAGACCAAATCCCATATCTTTAAGGGCAGTAATCTGCCCGGCTATAGGCAATTGATCCTCGCAGTAATAACGGTATCCTGTAAATTTATCTATAGCTTTTGGCGCAAGCAGGCCTATCTCGTCATAATGTCTCAGCATCCGTATACTTATCCTTGACAGTTTTGAAAAATCACCTATTTTCAGCATTATATCTATACCTCACACGCATGTGTATTTTCTGAGCTCATCTTCAGTATAAAGTATACCATAATGTGAGAGTCAAGATGCAATTTGAAATTACGTACAAATCGCTGTATGATTTGGCCTTTATAATCCGAGAATACACAATTCCCGTTTTATATTATTTGCCGCACCAAACACTTGACAATAACTGTTGCCAATAACCACAATTCGTGGTTTTATATAGATATACGGACAAAAACATACGGGAGGACACAACTATGAAAACTATAGGCTTAATAGGCGGTATGAGCTGGGAAAGCACTGTCACTTATTATAAGATAATAAATGAAGCCGTTAAGCATGCGCTTGGCGGACTGCATTCTGCAAAAATAATCTTATACAGCGTGGAGTTTTCCGAGATAGAAAAATGTCAGGCTGACGGAGACTGGGAGAAAAGCGCCGATATATTGGCTGACGCAGCAAAAAAACTCGAAAACGCCGGGGCTGATTTTATCCTTATCTGCACAAATACCATGCATAAGGTAGCTCCGCAAATACAAAGCCGAATCAACGTCCCGATAATCCATATCGCCGAGGCAACGGCAGAGGTACTCAAACAGCAGGGCATAAGAAAAATAGGCCTTCTGGGCACTAAGTACACAATGACACAAGACTTTTATAAGCAAAAACTCCAATCGGCAGGAATCTCTGTTCTTGTGCCTGATGAAAAGGGAATAGAAACTGTCAACGGCATTATCTTTAATGAACTGTGTTTAGGGGTGATATCCGATACATCCAAGAAAAAATTTCTTGATATCATTCAAGAGCTTTCAAGCCAGGGCGCCCAGGGGATTATTCTCGGCTGCACCGAGATAGGCCTGCTGATCTGCCAAGACGATACCGATTTGCCCGTTTTTGACACAACATGGATACATGCCCTAAAAGCCGCAAAATTGGCTTTAGAGTAATATCCCAAAGGTACAACACCTGAAACAGCTATATTTGATCGGTGGAACGATGGGAGCAGGAAAAACCACTACCTGTTTACGAACAGCTTAACACACTTAAGTAGATATATCTGACATAACGGCTACGGAGGCCGCGGAGTTTATTATCAGACACTGCTAATTTAAATACCGCCATAACCTAATGGTCGCTTTCCTTAGTGCTGCCATGTTTTAAGCTTTGACCTGCAAGCCCACGAATCGCATGAAGCCTTCACCAGCTTATCTTGTGAGCTATACAAAGGAGAATCCATTATCCGCTAAGTATCTATACTGTATGCTAAACGCGCACAACCAGCAAAACAGAAAACAGTCCACAATTTTATCTCCCACTCTCAGGCATCACACTGACCATAAACGACGAGAATTTCTTCCGAGTGCCTCCGTGCCTTTGGTTTTCTACAAAACAACCTGCCGCCAAACACTTTTCAAATCTTATAAGCCGGCATCTTCATCTTAAGATAGGGCAAAACTCAACCGCATTTTTTAAAACGCAAAAAACAAGAGCGGACAGAAAATCTGTCCGCTCGCGTCATAAAAATCTGTTTAACTCAACCGATAATCCATACCAAGCGCAAGCGCCTAATATTGAATCTCGTGCTGTCTATATCCGCTCTATTAGAGAGGACGTACGTTTACAGCTCTGAGCTTGCCGCTGTTCTTCGGGTCATTCTCAACTTCGAACTGAACCTTCTGGCCCTCTTCGAGAGTCTTGAAGCCATCGATCTGAATAGCAGAAAAATGAACGAAAACATCATCGCCGCCCTGATCGCAAGCAAGGAAACCAAAGCCCTTTGTTGCATTAAACCATTTTACACTGCCTGTCATTGTAGTTCCTCCTGAATTGAGGCGCCAACTGCGCCTTTATATTTCGGACCCAAAGGACTTATTAAAAAACTCACATATTTTTATAATTCGAAAAACGTAAAGAATGAATTACAAAAATATGTGAGTTCACTTAGTACATTTAGAATCCACAGTTATAATATCATGGCCTTTTCGATTTGTCAACACTTATTTTATTCATGGTTTAAAAATACACATAATATCTTACTAATATTTTGGGGAAAAACACTAAATTTTTTTAATGTGTGCTAAGGGCTTAAACATGTTCCGATTCACTCAGAACGCAATAATTAAAGAGCAAAACACCCGCATTTTGAAACGCGGGTGTTTTTTCTTGTCTATGAGCTAATTTTCGTCACAAAGTCTTTCAAGAACTTTAATAAGAAGGTCAAATGCCCTTCTGTAGGAATTAAGGTCGAGCCACTCCTCCGGCGTATGTGCTCCTCCCGCATTAGGCCCTATTCCAACTATATCCAACCCGGGAATCAGCTTGCGGAAAACACCGGCCTCGGTGCCGCCATGAACGGCACGCACTATGCCCTCCTTGCCCGTTGTCTCCCTATAGATATCCATAACTGTCTTCCTGATCTTTGAATCAGGATCAAAGCTGAAGGCCGGATAACCTCCCGCAACCTCGCATTCAGCTCCTGCAACTGCCGCTATATCACAAACCACATCAGCAATAGAGCGAACAAGACTGTCTTCCGCCGAACGTATCGTAACCTCATACTTAACAGCGCCCTCTTCCATAGATACGACGCCAACATTAAGCGATGCATTGGTAAGCCCCTCGATGGCCATGCTCTTCATCATCATGCCGTTTGGCAGAACATGGCTGAGGTGAACTACTTTTTGTGATGCCTCAAGATTAATCATCTTTTCGGCAGATGCTGTCCCGACAAGAACTTTCAATCCCTTATCAGAAAACGCGAGTTCAGATGCAATTTCTTTTTCTGTTTCCGCAATAATTGCTTTTGCTCTTTCTGCCACTCCGCCCTGTACCATGATCACACAATCGCTCTCTCTTGGGATCGCGTTGCCTTTAAACCCTCCGGTAATTGCTGCTATATTAAAGAGGCACTCTTTGGAAATATTATAAAGAATACGGCCGAGAATCTTATTGGCATTGCCCTTTTCCATATGTATCAATCCGCCGGAATGTCCTCCTTCGAGGCCTCTTATGCGAATAGAAATGCCCTCTCCCTTTGCCTCAACAAAATTGAAGGGTACCTTGATATAGACATAATTCCCGCCTGCGGAGCTTGCCAGAAAACCGCCTTCTCCGCCAGCATCCATGCCTATCATTCTTCTGGCGGTTATATTCTCTCCGCTAATATTCATGGCCCCGATAAGACCTATTTCTTCCATAGACGTCATAACACACTCAAGCGGCGGATGTTTGATATCCTTTCGGTCAAGCACAGCCATCATATATGATATAGCGTAACCATCGTCGCAGCCGAGCGTTGTCCCCTCTGCTTTAAGAATATCACCTTCAACCTTGAGCTTAAGGCCATCGTGCTCCCAATCATGCACGGTATCCTGATTCTTTTCCGGCACGATATCAAGATGGCCCTGAAGCATTACCGGAGGCAAATGCTCACAGCCCTTAGAGCCGGGTTTCTTGATTATAACATTGTTGAACTTGTCAACACAGACCCATAGTCCCCTATCCTCGGCAAATTTTTTCATAAAAGCGGCTATGTCGGCTTCATTACGCGAGGCGCGTGGAATAGCGCTTATGTCTTCAAAAAATCTCAACCCATCGGCAGGCTCCCTGCCTGAAATCACATATTTCATAGTGATTTTGCTCCTTTCAAGCTGTCATACTATATAGTATATTATCAAATGCACAAATTTACAAGAAAATTTGGTTAAAAATACAATGATTAAGTGTTTAAGAATGAACAGTATTATGCTATAATATTTAAATCGATACCCGTATTACGAAAGGAGCATGGCTCAATGGAAGACAAAGACCAAAAAGCCGAGCAGGCCGGGGACTGTCCCGCCGCGGCTGCCGGCAAAAATAAGCTCGTAACTACATTGGATATTATCCCTGCAGGCGACCACGCGGCCGCGTCAATCAAAACCTCAGTAAAGCATCCTCTGCCTGATGGCGTGACTTCGAAAATGCTGTACAGGGATATCCTTAAAATTGGCTGGCCGGCTCTCGTAGAGCTGATGCTTATGCAGCTTACCTCTATGGCAGATTTGATGATGGTGGGAAAACTTGGCCCGTGGGCCATAACTGCTGTCGGCCTTACTACGCAGCCTAAGTTTCTGTTATCCACAGTATTTATGTCTCTTAACATCGGCACCATGGCTATGGTGGGACGTTACAGAGGGGCCGGAAATAAAGAAAAAGCTGAGCTTGTCCTGCGCCAGGCCTTTATCCTTAACCTTCTCCTCGGTTTTGTTTTTGCCATTATAGGCGTACTCTTTTCAGAACAGCTTGTCGCCTTTATGGGCGCCACTGAAGATCGGGTACTGATAGCCGGTACGCAGTACCTCAAAATACAGATGATAGGCATGTTCACCGTTTCGATTACAGCCACTATAAGCAGCGCTCTTCGTGGCGTAGGCAATTCAAAAACGGCTATGATATATAATACTACAGCAAACGTGGTAAACGTGTTTTTTAACTATCTGCTTATTTACGGAAAATTCGGTTTTCCCAAAATGGGAGTGGCAGGTGCATCTCTGGCCACAGTCATCGGCCAGGGTGTAGCTTGTATAATGGCCATTTCCGTAATACGAAAAAATGATCAGTACATAAAGCTTGAATTCCCTAAGGGAAGTATTAAGCCAGACAAAGAATGTCTTAACAGCATATTCCAGATCGGTGTCCCTGCCCTGGTGGAGCAGACCGCCATGCGGATCGGCGTTATCATTTTCTCCAAGACTATCGCCAGCCTCGGCACAATACCATATGCTACCCATCAGGTTTGTATGAATATACAGGCGTTGACATTCATGAACGGCCAAGCTTTCTCTACCTCGGCCACAGCTCTAGTCAGCCAGAGCCTCGGTAAAAAAAGGCCTGATATGGCTATGCATTACTCAAAACGCACACAGCTAACAGGAATGTATGTCGCCATAGGCATTGCAATTTTTATATTTACCTGCAATAAGTTCGTTTTGGGCCTTTATACTGACGATGTGGCAATCATCGTAACAGGTGGGGCGCTGCTTCAGATGATTGCCCTGATACAGCCCTTCCAGGCCTCTCAGTTTATCCTTGCCGGAGCTCTTCGTGGGGCCGGTGACACACGGTATACCGCTATGGTAACAACCTTTACTGTCATGCTTCTCCGTCCAGCTCTGGCGCTTCTGCTCGTCAACTATTTCCACCTTGGCCTTACTGGCGCATGGTATGCACTCGTTGCCGACCAGCTTCTTCGTTCACTGCTTATCAGCCTAAGATATGTATCTGGCAAGTGGACAACTTCATTCTCACACGACGCAGGTAAATAAGCAATCAGAAGACAACACCGTTAAGATTCCACCGACATAGCCCAATGTCATTTAGTTAATGAAAATGTCACAACGAAAAAAGCGCCTCTGCTTTTTACTAAAAAATAAAGCAGGGGTGCTTTTTATTATCGATTTGTTTGTACACAATTATAAAAGCGGCAATAGCTTAGCGTTGCATTACAGAACGGACATATTATCACTTCATATTATCTGAAAGAATTAGGTTATACTGTAGGATGTTTTAGGTTGTGGCTTGGAATCATCAACTGCCTGAAAAACCGAGGCCCGGAGAACATTCTCATCACCTGCGTAGACAGCCTGAGGGGCTTTATGCCAAGGTTGTTTTCCCAAAACGATAATCCAACAGTGTGTTATACGCCTGAGCCGTACAAAGTTTGTTTCCTACGGGACATCAAGGCGCTCATGGGCCACCAGAAAAAGGTGTACGCCGCCGCAGATGGGCAAACGTCGCTGCACCATCGGTACACATTTAATGCAAAATGAGGCGGAAATACCCGAAAATCGCCCTGCCCTTGCGGGCCAACTGGGTAAGTCTATCCACATTTCGAGTGCCACTGGAAGTCAGGACCATCATTTACACCACCAACGCGCTTGAAAACTTCAATCAGCAGCTTCGCAGAGTGACGAACTCCAAATCTGTTTTCCCGGCGATGACGGTCTTCTGAAGATGCTGTATCTGGCCATGATCGACATCACAAAAAAGTGGACAGATCAAATAAAGAACTGGGGTGTAACTTACTCCCAGCCGAAAGTTTTCTTTGCCCACAGGCTGTCTGATTAACAGAAAACAGCAGCCGTGTTAAGGCAGCTGCCGCGCAGCCATACATTTTATCATTGATGCGGCAGCTGTTTCCCACTATGATGCATCTAAGGCGGAATGCCAGATTTTGGCCTTCCGCCCTATAAAATTTGCACAATTTTACGCAATTTTAAGTTTACACAGAATGTGGGATTCACCCGATTGTACAAAGGTGATGTCAGTTTTATCGGCATTCACTGTCACACACTATAAATAACCATTTTCTTCTTCTGTGCATTTCCATCAATTATAATTTATCTATTCCAGAAAATTCAAATACAAAAGCGCCGCAAAACATTTGCGGCGCTTCCACGTTATATATTTTTTAAACCCTTAGTTTTCAATACAAATCCTTTTCTACCCGTTATGATCACTGATAACAACCTGGTCATCAAAGGATGACTTCATCTCCTCAGAAGCCAAAGCTTTTCCAGTAAAAACGAACAGCGATACCAAAGCCAGCGCCGCCAAAACAACGGTCGCCAATCTTTTCAGCATTTTTCTCTACCTCACAATAGTTATTACGATCATAAGACCGCCGCACAAGCTTTAATGTTCCCAAAAATCCATGTCATTTTCTTAAATAGTATACTTCAATATCATCAAAAAGTCAAACCGTTTTTTGTGAATATTTCACATATTTATTTAATGTGTTTTTCAACGTTTTTTCAATCACTTTTGCTCCATGAACTAAAAAACCAACCATTTAAAAAGCATTCATTCAATAATGCAGTTAATATCAATAATAGTTTATACGCGCACAAATACTATTAGAATAATTAGTATTTGTGCGCGTAAGCTGATGACCCCTAAATCAATAAATAAAGCGCTTCCAAAATAAGCATGATCTTCTATGTTAAAACGCATATGATTGCTATGATTCGTCAAAAACATCTTCCAGAAAAAATAATATAATAAACAAAAGAGAACTGCAAAAGCAGTTCTCTTTTGTTTGGGTAGGCATTACCTATCTTCCCGGTCCGTCGCCAGACAAGTATTTTCGGCACATGCGAGCTTAACTACTGTGTTCGAAATGGGAACAGGTGGACCCTCGCCGTAATCAATACCTACTATTTAATTAAGCCATATATCGGCACATTGAAAACTGAAAGAGAAAAGACGGAAGGCAGAGTTGAGGTTGCCAAATATTCAAATTAAAGAATACAAGGTCAAGTCCTCGGCCTATTAGTATCAGTCGGCTCAATGCATTACTGCACTTACACCTCT
>JAYFQP010000035.1:0-1956 GCA_034926865.1 Clostridiaceae bacterium | reverse complement strand
CTGATAAGCGACATAAATACAAAGGGCTACCAGAATGCCATTGAGGAAGTGGCCTACACATGGTTCAACCGCCTGATTGCCATTCGCTTTATGGAGGTTAACGGTTACCTGCCCAGCGGCATCCGAATGCTTTCGAGTCAGGATGCAGACCGTATTGAGCCGGACTGCGTTCGTGACTATGCCCGCCTAGATTTTCTTAATCAAGATACCGCTACGCAGCTTGCCGCTGAAAGCGATGAGAAGCTCTATCGCTATATCCTCGTGGAGCAGTGCAACGCTCTCGGTAAAATCATGCCGAAGATGTTCACGCATATTGGTGGCATGGCCGCCCTACTACTGCCGGAGCGCCTTTACATCAAGGACGGTTTGGTGTATGACCTAACTCACTCCATCAGCGAGGAAGATTTCGGCGAGCAGGTCGAGATTATTGGCTGGCTGTATCAGTATTATATCAGCGAGAAAAAGGACGAGGTTTTTGCCGCGCTCAAAAAGAACGTAAAGATTACCCGCGAGAACATCCCCGCCGCAACGCAGCTTTTCACACCAGATTGGATTGTTAAATACATGGTGGAAAACAGCCTGGGGCGGCTTTGGCTTGAGCATCTTGCCGCAAATGGCGAAGGCTTTTATTTTCTCTATAGCGATGATGGTTCAGATGCAGCAGCCTCCGTTGTGACAGCAGATTCCGTAAAGGAATTGAAGTCAAATTGGAAATACTACATCAATCAGGCCAAGCAAGAGCCTGATGTTGAGAGACAACTTGAAAAGATTCGAAGCGAAAATAAGGCAATGCGCCCTGTAGACATCAAATTCATCGACCCCTGCATGGGCAGCGGGCATATTCTCGTGTATGCTTTTGATGTGCTGTATCAAATATACTCCAGCCAAGGTTATTCCGAACGGGATATTCCCGATTTGATTCTCCAGAACAACATTTACGGGTTGGATATTGACGAACGCGCCTGCCAGCTTGCCTATTTTGCGCTGATGATGAAAGCACGTTCCTACAACCGCCGCTTTTTCCGGCGGGAGGATGTGCCGCAACCGCAGGTATATTCACCCCAGGGCTATGAGGACGGCATGGAGTATGGCTCACTTGTGAAGGTGGATGAGCTAGAAAAAAAGCCGCTTGAGAAAGAAGTGGTTACGCTGTTTGACACTCCCTATGAGACCGAACTGAACACCTGGAACTTCCGCCGCCTGCTGCATCAGAAATATGATGTGGTAGTGACGAATCCACCTTATATGGGTGCAAGCGGAATGAGCGGCAAGTTGGCAAAGTATGTTAAACAGAATTACCCTACTGGAAAGAGTGATATGTTCGCTGTTTTTATGTTAAGAGTATTTGAAATGCAAAAGGAGTCAGGCTTTTTTGCATTGATGACTTCATATACTTGGCTTTTTCTTGTCGCATATTCGGAATTAAGAGAAAAAATATTGAGAGATGTTTCGCTCTACTCACTTGTTCAGCCGGAATATCATTCTTTTTTTGCAGAAGCGTTTGTCCCGATTTGTACATTCGTTATGAGAAAACTATCTGCAAATTACACCGGGAAATATATACGACTTGAGCAATTCACAGGTGCAAGCCTTCAAGAGACAAAGACCATTGAAGCTATAAATGACCCTGATTGTCCTTATTTGTATACGATTAATCAAGACGAATTCAATAAAATCCCTAAATCTCCTATAGCATATTGGTTGAAGCCAAGTACAATCGACTTATTTGAAACAAATCCTCCATTGAGTGAATATGCGGATTTGAGGCAAGGCTTAATAACTGGGGATAATGACCGCTTTTTAAGATTCTGGCACGAATGCGAAAATATAGATATATCAATAGATAGTCCTCGGAAATGGTACTTTTACCACAAGGGGGGCGAATATCGGAAATGGTATGGAAATATATCATTAGTTGTAAATTGGGAGAATGACGGATTCGATATTATGAATTTT
>JAYFQP010000001.1:0-70000 GCA_034926865.1 Clostridiaceae bacterium | reverse complement strand
CGAAAAGTACTTTTTCAAACCTCAAATAAATCTCAGGGTTGTGCTTGTACTTAGTGTTGTTTAATTTACAAAGTGCTTTCTGTTGGCCTTTTCTCAGCCCCGCGCCCTCTCATCAAGCTCCTCGCTGCTCTGCCTTTGCTTTCCGTTTCCGGCTCGCTCAGGCACTTCGCAGTGGCCGCTCTCTCTGGCGCTTGTTTATAATACCACGCCCCTATCCCTCTTGTCAACACCTTTTTTCGGCTTTTTTCTAAAAAAGTTTCAGACGCTACATCTAGGTGTTATCAAGGATATTATGTCACATATATTGTTTATCTATGTAAAGCAATATGAAAACCTGTCGCCCCAAATCTTCAGGAAGCAGCAAAATACCTTTTAATTCTTCAGAGTTTTCTAATCTGAATAGGTGTTTACAAGGCTTTGGGTTTATCCGCAAGGACATGTAATGCAACTGTTACTTGACTTAAACGGCAAAATAACGTATTATTTCTTTACGGGTTTATTGTATATATATAAGGAGGGGCCGCCTTTGTCAAGAGAAGGTATAAAATCTATTACCGTAAACCGCAAAGCGCGGCACGACTTTTTTATCGAAGATACCTTTGAGGCTGGAATCTCGCTGGCCGGGACGGAAGTCAAATCTCTGCGTCAGGGAACAGTTAACCTCAAAGACAGTTATTGTTCGGTGAAAAACGGTGAACTCTTTCTTATAAGCGCCCACATAAGCCCATACGAGAAGGGTAATATATTTAATAAAGACCCTATGCGGCCTCGCAAGCTGCTTATGCATAAGCGCGAGATTGCAAAGCTTCAAATGGCGGTTCAGCGCGACGGATATGCTCTCATTCCCCTCTCCTTATACTTCAAAAACGCAAGAGTAAAAGTGGAGCTGGGGCTTGCAAAGGGCAAAAAGCTTTACGACAAGAGGGAGTCCTCGGCAAAAAGTGACGCACAGCGTGAGATCGCGCGTGTCGTTAAAGACAGGGGCCGGTCTCAGGAGTGAGTTTAGTAAATCTTTCACACATCAAGTCAATGTTGTTTTATACCTGGGGGCGTACCGGTTTCGACGGGGGTGCTGAGGTAGGTTAAGCGGGCAGAAGCGCACAGCTTCTATAAAAATGTGCAATTTTAATAAATTAAACAACAACAATAAACTTGCTGTCGCTGCCTAATTAAAGGCGGCCGTCTTTACCGGGAGGGCCACGAACCGGATAAAGGCGTGGATTAGTGGCGTCCGTGAGTGCGCAAAGCTTTGAGCGCACCATGCACAATGAAGCTACCGAACCCCTAAGCTTGGCGAATGGCTTAAGGACAAGGGAATTTTGAGATTCGCCTGCGCCCGGAGAAAGACCTGAGGATACGCTTTCGGACAGGGGTTCGACTCCCCTCGCCTCCACCAAATCCGCGATTCCTTTGTATAGAGGGATTGCGGATTTTTTCTTTTGTACGGCGGCTTTGCAGGTTTTCTTCTCGGAAATGCGCTTGCCGAAATAACCTTTGTATTTGCACACGAAAAAGAAAAATTGCACACGAAATTGCACACGAAATTAAAAAAGCGGAGGGAAATCAATCCCTCCGCTTCTCTTTTTATTCCAAATCCATCATGCGCTTAATGATAACGCATAATTCCTCTCGCGTCACCGGGTCTTGCGGCCTAAAGGTGTTTTCGCTGTCGCCTCTGACTATGCCTAAGTTGGCGCAGTATTCAACAGCATCAAGCGCCCAAACGGATATACTGTCTTTGTCTTTGAAATCTAACATTTTAGCCTCCTGATATTTGAAAATATCAAACTGATCGGGCGGGGGAAGTATCGGTATCCCCCACCCTGTTTTACTGTCGTGTCCCTCGGTATTCATGTCAACGGATATATCCTTGAGGGCTTGTATCATGCCGCTGTCGGGCAGTGAAGCGCCAGTCTTATGTATTGCCATATCATTTATGAGCGCCGCCATGCCGCAGAGCACAGGGCAGGCACAGCTTGTCCCGGTAAAAGTGTCTTCTCTATTTCCGGATATAAGTTTCCAGTTTGTCAAGCAGGAGAAGTCTATATATTCGGTTATGCTGCTGTAAGCCTTTGACATAAGCGTGTATGTGGCGTTCTTGGTTGGCACTCCGTTAACCATCTTGCTCGCAATAAGCTCAGCAGCTCCCACGCCGTAAATATGATCTGCTTTAAGATACAAATTATATTTATCATCGTCGTGGTTTCCGGCTGACATAAACATTGTGGTGCAAGAATCGATTCCACCATCTATTTTTTCTCTGCTTTCTTTTGGGAAACTGTAGTTAGAGCGTGAAACAAATATTGTATCCGCTTTTTGCGAAACCTCTATAAGAGCGTCGAAATCATCATATGGCACATATATAACTTCACGATCTGGCGCCACTTCCTTAAAGGCGGCATATGACAAATACTCATGTGCGTAGGGGCTTGCTGTCGTGAAGTCCTCGCCGCTTGCTGTCAATCCCCTTGAGCCTGTATACCCCGCCTTGTGCCATGCGGTTATACCTAAGCAATCACGCAGATAATCATTCTTAGGATTCATTATCCCTTTGACCTCATAAGCATTGTGATAACTTCCTCGCGTGTCGCAAAGCTGCGGGGAGAGCTGCCATCTGATATACCCTCTGCCTTTGCTTTAGCTATATGCGGCTCTGCAAAGCTGCTCATTGTGAGTTTGCTTCTCTCCGCAAGGTAACTATCCATCATTTCATCAAACTGTGCCTGTGTCATTGCGTCCTCCCAAAAGCAAAAATATTGCTTGCTCTGTGCGTACATATCCGATATAGGTGCCTTACTGCGCTTTGCGGCTGTGCTGATAGGGTCATTAACCAACACATTATTGCCCTCTACGCCATACCACAAGACATAATGTCCGCTCTTAGTCCATCTGCCCGGCCCCATAGAACAGATAACCACGCCGCCAGAATTGACACGCTCAAGCGCTTCGGCGTTATAATACGTCTGCTTATACTTTAGGCTGTATTTATTCGCCACCTTGCCATAGAATCCCCAATCTGTGCCGTTATCGGCTGTGCGTGTGCCTGTAGCTATGGCATATGCCGCCATTTCAACGGGGGTTATTTTAGGGTCACACCATGTGGCTACAATCATAGCCGCGCATGTAGGGCCGCACCCTGAATAGCCTATTGTTTCGATTGCGTCACCGTCGATGGTGTAGGGGATGGCTTTCCAGCGGGGGTCAACCTGGCTGTAATATGTGGGCTTATTCATCCTGACCGCCGTTACCGTTCTTATCCTTGAGGACTTCCAAAACATTTTTGAGGAAAGGAGGACACGGCACTCCCATCAGCACTACATTTTCAACTAAAGAAAGGCCCTCGTTGCCGACAAAGAATAATATAATAGCCGTGCGTATGTAATCGACTTTGAGCGCATTATCCAGCATAACGCCAAGGCCGACAAGCATGAGGATTGCACACTTTTTGCATAGGCCCTTGAAGCTTGCACGGCTGTCAAGTGCTCCTCCCTCGCTCTTATTGGACTTCTGCCATATTGCCGCTATTGCAAGCCCTGTGATGTAGTCTGCCGCCATAAGAAATACTAATACTTTCAACACGGCATCCCACCCTCCGAGAGCATTGGCTAACGCGCTGCCAACGGTAGCCACAGCCGCCAACACTACATTTTTTATATTGTTTGCGCTCATTTTGCCCGTTCTCCTTTGCTACAATTATATTTTATTTTCATGCGCTCGCCCCGCTTTCAAGCAAGGCCGTAAGCTCTGTGTATTCTGCCTCTGTCAGCTTGTCCGCTGCGTAAAACACATCGAGCTTTTCTGCCATGCCGTCTGTCTGGCCTCTCTCAATCATACGTTTAAGCACCCTATACAGCATCATTCGTCACCCCCAACTTAATTAATGTGATTTGATACTCCTGATCTACAAGCAGGCTTTCTATGTCATTCTGTGCGGCCTTATTTTCCTCAAGGGAGGCTATGCGTTCCTCGGATTGCGTGGGCTTATAAACCCTCTGCCCGTTTTCCTCTACCTCGACATACCCCGCCTTAGGCGGTAACTGCGGCTTTGTGATTGGCATATTTAAACCCCCTTGATGTACGAGTACGCGCCGCTAACGGATATAGACGGCAACAGGCGATTATTTATGGGGCATGTGTACACTTTCGTTGTAGTAATTTGCATAAGCGTACCATTGGCAATGCATTTATCTGGCGTGTTTATAGAGTCAAAAGCTGACGGAACGTCAGATAAACTTTTTAACGAATTCGCCGTCATATCTGCCGTTGTATAAATTGTTGAGCTTGACCGCACATAATATGTGCCGTTGTCATACTGCACAGAGCCAACAACCGGAACGTTTGTTAAGATGGTGCCTATTTTTGTTGTCATTGTAATTGGCGTATCGCCAACATATATATCATATACGCCAGATGATGCAATAACGTACCCCCAAAACTTGCCGCCCACAAAGCCCAGAAAACCAGCCACCGCAGATGTCCCGCTCCACACGGTTGTTTGGGTTAAATCGGTTGTGTAATATGCTCCGCTATAGCTCGAACTATAGTTTGCCACCGTGTACCCGTTGCCTGAAAACAACTTGGCTTCTGCGCCAGTCGTGCTTATCTGCGGCAAAGTTGCTTTTTTGCTCCAGGCCCCATTAATGCTACTTGCACAATAAACCGATGTTCCATATGTTGCCGCCCAATTAGTCCCGTCGTAGGTGAAATCCCCTATCTGATAGGTGCTGCCTGAAACAACGCTTGCATATGACCATGCCGCATCAGGCGAGGTTCCCCAAAGTATTTGATGCGTTGAACCATTAAAATATGTACTCATAAAAAAACCATTGAGATGTTTTAACAATCCAGCACAGGGCGGGGATAAAAGAACGCTTTGAAACCCTGCGCTAAGATTTTGAGTGTAGTACAAGTATCCATAGCTCGAATCTTTAATTATATAATATCCGTTAGAATATAGCGTTTTTGATAGCGAACGTCCCGAGGAAGTAGAGGCCGTTAATGTTGTCCCGGTATACGATGAAACTTGAGACACAGCATATGGCAGCATAGGCGCGAGAATTGGATAGTTGGCGGCGCCTATCATACCTCCGTTTGCGAGAAGCCACGAATCGTCAAGCGTATTGCTAACGGTCGTTCTTACGTCCCCAATTTGCCAAACCTCGCCGCCCAGCTTGTTCAGCGCATCATTCACCGTTCTATTCGCCGCGCTCCCCCATATTACCGTTTCCGTTTCATCGCTCAGCAAATTAGCCTTGTTAAGCGCCGTGCCTGGTTCCGTGGGTGCGTCTTCACGCGCCATATCATATACATTTGTCTGCCCCGTTACAGGGGTTAACTTTACCCTGCCGGGGTATGTTGGGATTCTATCCTGCATCTTATACCTCCCCTGCGTATAAATCGCCGCTGTAGAACCATGCGGCAACCATATTATTTATTGCTGTTTCGACATCAACAAGGATTTGCTCTATTGCGTTTGCCTCGTACCACCAAAGCTTTATTGCATCATCTGGCGCGGCTGGCGTTGTTGACCATAGGGTTAATGCGGCACGAATGGATTTGATATCCGTTATGTACTGCCCCATCTGCTCCGCTCTGGGAGTTTCGCCAACCGCCCAATCGATTTTTGAGTTTACCGTAACGGCATAGCCATAACCATTTAACAAGTCCGCGAGATATTGCAAATCCTCTCCGACACGGTTTAAATCTGTGTAAGCGTAGTGCGCCGTAGATGTTCTATTGGTAACGGGTGCTATCCAACTCATTCCACCGCCTCCAATTCGCATTTTAAGCCGCCGTCATAGCTATACTTTTGCTTTGTAATTACGGCGTTGCCCGTACCGCCGTAAGCGTCCGTGATCGTTGCCGTATCTATCAATTCGCGGGATGGATTCCCCATTTCTGTAACGGGGTATGTTACCCTTGAAAGCCCTAATTGATACGTTGCTACAG
The DNA here is from genome assembly GCA_034926865.1 of Clostridiaceae bacterium. GTDB lineage: Bacteria > Bacillota > Clostridia > Oscillospirales > Butyricicoccaceae > RGIG1902. The sequence goes on along the minus strand of JAYFQP010000001.1, from coordinate 64,051 downwards.
CAGAAGCGATATCCGTTGACACTATTAACGCATTGTCAATTTTTAAGGTTTGCGCCGCTTCACTCCCCGTTATGTTGTTGGCGCTGTATTCATAATGCGAACTGGTCAGCTCGTCCGCTCCCGTTATCTTAATGGTTACTTCTCCACTTGCAGTGATGGTCAAATATGCGCCGTAATAGTAATATACCGTGCTTACCAGTGTGCCGCCTGTGACCGTCGTTGATGGGCTTGTAGCGCTTGACGAATACTCTATCCATATTGTTTGCGTGCCGCTGATCGTCGCCGTTCCCTCGTACATGGAAACATCGTCAACAGCCAATTTCCTGTAGTACGAATACACCGTTACATTTACCGTATTTACTGCATCATCAACTTGAATATCAGGCCAATCAAGCATGTTTGAGCCGTCAAGAGTATCGGAGGGCGTACCGGCTGCAATTTCGGCAAGCTCAAGCTCTCCTGCGCGGTTTATAAATGCGCTGCATCTTGCCGCCTGCGCTATAAGGCGTATTGCTTCGCGATGTGTCACCAACGGTATATTTGAGCCTATCACGCGAGCGCCGATTGCTGTGGGTATGTTTGCGGTCAGCCCTGTTCCGCTGTCAAGCAGTACAGCCGAAACTAAATTGCTTACCGTATCCGTGCCGTTTATGCCTTTGCGATATGTTGTTTTGCCCATCTTATAAATCATATCGTTTGCGGTTATGTCGGCGGTCATAGAGCTATCTTTTGCCGCTGACTTAGTGAAATAAAACTGTTTGCCCATGTCTGTGTATTCAATGCCAGCGCGGGACGGCCCAAGCCCAATTTTTAAATTGTCAAACGGCTGTCCCTCTTGCAGATATGCATATAGGCTGTTTGGCGATCTCTGATTATATTTGCCGTCTGTGTTGTCTATCGTTATGCTTAATTCGCCTGTGGGCAACGCTTTCATGCGCGGATCTGTTTCGTAAAGAATTGAGGCTTTCATCAAGCCGGGCGCTTCAACCACCCCAAAAATGCACGCGGACAAATGCACACGCTGATATGGTAACTGCGTGCTGCTAAATGTAACTATCACTTTTCGGTAATTTGTAACCGGCATAATAACGGCCTGCTGTGGGCTGGCACAGTCGAACGTCTTGCTGTCCAGCAATGTATTTGTGCTATTGTAGGCCGCTACCGTGATTGATTTTGGATACCAGTTAGTCTTATCGTCAAAAGCCATTGTAAAGCCGTATGAGCTGTGATTTGCCGCAAAGGTATAAGTTAAAGCCACGCCTGACAAATTGCCGTCAGCGTCTGACAAATTACTCCAAAATCCAGTCTGCACACCCGTTAGGCTATCCGGCATGATATCGCACGTTCCATCAAGGGGCCACCCTCCATTTTCGAGAGTGGCCCATTTTGCCGACATTGTTTCAATTCCGTCATGCGTCTGCGAAAGCTGTGATATATCCGTGTCATATCCTGTGGCCGTTACCGTAGCATCTGCGGCGGCTGTCGTGTCTGCAAGGCGAAAGGAGGCTATCATATTGCAATACAGTTCTGCGGCATATGGATTGACCGCCATCAAATCACCTCCTGCGCCTTAATGGTAAGCGAAAAATCATGCCATACAGCTACGCCATTCTCGTCATACTTAAATACTTTTGGTAAAGGATAGGTTATTGAAAATGTGCCGCTTTTGTCCTCGCCGTCAAGGTCGAAATATCCGACTGTAAAAAAAGTGCCTGCGCGAAGCAGGGCAGCTAAGGCTCTCACTGTTGTAGCAGGAGCATAATCGTACGCATAAGTAAATCCGGGACGAAACCCTGTTATTCTATGGACTTCTCGCCCGCCTGCCATCGTCAGCGCCTTATATTCCATCGCTCCGGCATCTGATACTTGATCGGTCTGCGGCATTGTGACTGTGGTTGTGCCGTCTGATATCGTTATTGCTGTCATGCAAGCGACACCCCTTTCTGCGCGAAGATATCCGTAAGCGGGTTATATAGAACGCTTGCCGCCGTTTTGCCGTCAATGTTAACGTTTATCTGGTACGTGCCGCCGCCAAGCTGCATACCTCCAAGCAATCCGGCCAGACCGTTAACCATTCCCTCTATTTGTGTATTGGATTGTGTCTGAGCCGTTGGTGCATCAGGCGATCCCGGCATTGCCTTGCCCATCTGCTGCGATATGGCCTGCATTTCCTCAGAAAAGCCCATGCCTACACCTTGAGCCAGATATGTGTCGGGTTCATCTTGAAATAGCTTTGAGGGGGAGGCGATGCCGAGAAAGTTTTTAGCCGAGCTTAAGGCATTGTCGAGCACGGTTTTGAAAGTCGTTGTAATATACCCCTCCTGTAGCTCAAAGCCAGAAGCAAGGCCTTTAGCGGAGTTCTCCCCGAGCGTTGACATTTTATCTTTTAACCCGCCAAGCTCGTCTGGTATCTTGTCAACATATTCCGCTTTTAGGCTGTCAAACTCGCCCTTATAATAGTTTTTAGCGACCCTTTGAGCCGTCTTTTGTTTTTCGTCCCAAAGTGACATATATTTTGCATAGTCTTTATCGGTCATGCCTAAAAGCTTTTGAGTATACTCCGTGGCGTCTTCTATACTCATGCCTTGGATTTCTTCAAGCAAACTGTCAGAAACGCCGCGCTTTTTAAGTTCTTCCAGCGAATCGCCATACGTGTTTATAGCGTCGATCTGGTCCTGCAAATCGCTAAGCTCCATAGAGCCGCCTAGCTTGCCCTGCGTCCTTGTAAACAGATCGCCGAACGAAACTAATTTTTCGGCTAAATTATCCTGCGATTTTTGAACGTCTGCGATTGCGTTGTCATATTCCTGCTTGAAATCCTGAACAAGCTTTAACTGTGATTTGAGCGCTTCTTCTTGAATATCATCATCAGACTTTACAATGTTTTTCTGCGTTTTTTCCTGTATCTTTGCAATTTCGCCTTGAAGCCGTGTTTCTTCTTTCAGCAATGCATTGCTCATGTTTGTAGCGGCTGTCAAGACTTTGTCTTTGCTGTCCTCTATGCCACCCGCAAGCCCCTTGTCTAAGTTTTCGCCAACTTCTTCTAGAACTGTCGAAGGGGAGTGTATGCCGAAAAATGCTTTGATGCCCTTGAGGATTGAGCCGCACCATTCTTTTACTTTTTTTAATAGCCAATCGGCGCTATTGTTAATGCCTTTCCATAAACCCTCGACGATGTTTTTACCTACGTCGCCGATACCCAAGAACCATTCTTTTATCCCGCTCAGCAAATTGTTAACCCATTCGTGAAACTTTGGATTAAGGTTGTATAGCAGAGATATTGCCCCTGCTATTGGGTTTACTATAAACGTAAGTAAGCTTTGCCAGTTATTTTTTATAAAATCAATCACAGTTTGAAGCGCTGCCGGTATTTGCACTGTGAAAAAATCATCAATCGCTCCGAATACGCTTTCAGCGGTAGCCTTGAGCGATTCCCATGCGCCGGTTACTGCGTCCCGAAATCCTTCGTTTGTATTCCACAGCACGACTATTCCCGCCACCAGAGCGGCTATGGCGGCAGCAACAATGCCTATCGGGTTTGCATTCATGGCTGCGTTAATCGCCCATTGCGCTATAGTCGCGCCCTCTTGGGCGGTTTTAAATGCTTGAAAAGCCGTTATTGCGCCTTGAATCAAACTCACAGCTTGAAATGCTGCAAAGCCTGCACCAATTCCTACCAGCCCTGCCGCAATCGTTCCCGCATTGTCCAAAATAAAACCAAGGAAGTCCGATATTGGCTGCGTGTCTATGTTTTTGAGGTTTTCTATAATCGGCTGAATAGAGGGTAATAGTTGTTCCAGTAGCGATCCCGCTGCTGCCGTAACATCGGTTTTTAGCTGGCCCATCGTGTCGCCAAAATCGTCAAGCGCCCCGACCGTATCGGAGGACATGATGGCCCCGGTGTCTTGAGCCTGTTGTGCTAAAGCGTTAAGTTGGTCTGTTCCTGCGGAAATCAACGGGTTAAGGTCTGCCGCGCTTCTGCCGAAAATATCCTGAGCAATCGCGGTTCGCTCTGTCTCGCTTGACACGTTCCCAAGCGCCCCTAAAACCTCGTTATATACGTCGTTGCTATCACGTAATTTCCCGTTTGAATCTGTGACGGACACTCCGAGCTGCTGAAATGCTTTATATGCCGTGCCGCTTCCAGCACTTGCGGAGGACATATTGTTAATCAGTTTGCTAAAAGCGCCTGTCTGTGTATCGATGCTCACTCCGAGAGTGTCGCCAACATAAGCCAGTTCTTGTATCTTTTCGGCGCTCAGCCCCGTTTGGTCTGCCATCTGCTGGATGCTGTCGGCGCTTTCCAGCGCGTCAGAGGCAACGCCTTTTACGGCGTTTCCTAGCGCTCTTACGCCATCTACAATGGCGTCCCCTATTACGTTAGCCTTTAAGATGTCGCCAAACGAAAGAGTTTTTTCTCCTGCATCCTCAAAATCGTCTCCGAGCTGTTTAACTTCCGTCCCGGCTTCGTCAGCGTTGCCTTCCATCTGGTCAAGCGAAGCAGAATATTTTTTTATTTCTCCTTGCGTTGCGCCGATCTGCTTTTCCAGTGTTGCCATTTGCCCCGCAAGTTGCTCCTGCTCTTTGGAGTGATCGCCCTCAGAATTGCTCAAAAGGCTAAATTCATCCGTCAAGGCTTTGAGCTTGGTCTTTTGCAGCGTCATTTTTTCATTAAGGCTGTCTATTCTAAGCTGTAGCCCCTCTGATGTGCTTGACCAATCATCCATTGTGGCCGCAGAACCACGGAAAGAAACCTCAACGTTTTTAATTTGCTGATTTAGCGCAGAAACGCCGCGTTGAAAATCTGAATAATCCAGCCCGACTTTTCCGCTTATATCATTTTCTCCTGGCATTATCTCACCGCCTTATAGCCAGTTTGGGGCGGCGGTTGCTCGCTTGTATGTTTTGCCGCCGATAACCCTAGTGTTGGGGTCTGCTTTTTCTTCGAAAAAAAGGAACTCGACGAGGGTATCAAAATCCGTTTCGTCAAGCTCTTTAAGGCTCCATTTAAAACTCTGTACGCACATTCGGTACAATTTCATAATTACATCTTCGGGCGACGTGTTTTCGCCGCCCTCTATGCGTTTTTTGGGATGATACCCATGATTGCGTTCGTAACGCGCTTAACTTCTTCGGTCAATTCTTCGCTGGTCAGAGCGCTTTCAAGCTCTTCAACGCTGAATTTTTCGCCGTACACAGCGCAGACAAGCCACGATTTAAGATCGTTCAGCTCTGACATCTGCGTCATAAGCTCGCCAACGGCTTCAAGGTCTGCACCGCTTTCTTTTACCACAGTGGCTTTCTTTGCCATTTCTATAGTCTTCTTATTTATTTCAAGCGCCTTGCGTGCTAAAAACGCGCTTGCTCGCCCGGTTGTATAGGTTTTTTCGCCAACTTTTAAGCTAAGTACCTGCATAAATCCTCCTTAAAATATAAGAGGCGGGTTTCCCCGCCTCTTGCAATGTTACGATACTGTGAAGTAGCTGAGACTGTTCGCCAATACCTGGCCATAAATGTCGGTCACGGCGAAGACCGCAACGGCGTGCTTGTCTGTTGCAGTCATGTTATTTGTCGGATTGATTGTAAGAATCTTGCCAGTTGCATCCCATGTGTAAGCAGCCGCAACAATCGCGTCAGTAACATCGTCAACCAAAACCACGCTATGCGATGCAATTTTGTTATTGAATGTCAGCACGATATTTGCAGAAGCAGAAACGCCAGTAGCGCCGGAGGCGGGAACGATAGAGGACAAGGCCAATGCATCAGGTGCGGATGTTGTGTCAGGTGTCTGCACCTGCGTAAACCAGCTTGTAGCAACAAACGCGCTATCGGCGGTATCGGCATATACGCGCTTCATTGATTTGCTCTCACTGTTTACGGTAAACTCATGCTCCGTGGTAATGGCTGTGTATGTCAACTGATAAGTTTTAACATCAACATCGGTTTCCTTGGACTTCGCATCCTCTGGGCCTCCCAAAAATGTACCCTTGAGATACCAATAATAGCGGTATCCGTCTGTGCCCATATTGTATCGGAAGCCAAGAGCCACATCTGGCGGGTTTGTTTCTCCCGTGTCAAGCACCCTGCCACTGAATGAATCGTAATACTTTCCTAACAGTGTTGCCGCAAGTCGAGCGGGAACGTTAGACACAGTAACTGTAATTTCGGTTTCCGCTTCGGTCGTATGTGTGTTTCTGGGTTTATTGTTGTAATATGTCACCTTTTTATTTACGGTAGGTGAGCCTGCTATCTCTGCCACAGGTGCAAGAACCGCCGGTGTCCCGGCTGTATATGCGCTCAATGTGTCTGCCGTAACGAGAGCATAATATAGGTTGTCTACGCCTACAAACTCGCCGTATTGATCTGCCATAATTTTTATCTCCCTTCGTAATAACGAAAATCACGTCGCCATCCGTAATGGCCCGTGTCATTCTGATGCGGTATCCGTCCTGCGTCACCTCGCATAAAATTAGCCGCTATAAAAGCGGCTTCAATCTGGTCTGGGACGGTTTGTATAATGTTGTTGTTGCGGTAAAACAAACTGACTTGTATTCTCGAAACATGGCTTGTCCCCGCGTTGTTCGCCCACGCTTTATCATTATCTACCACCAAAAAATAAGTGATATATGTGTCTGGCAGTTGCGCCGTAGGACATGTCATTCGCTCCATTCGATAGGGCAGGCCGATTGCCGTTAAAATTGTCTCGCATTTGCCTATCCATTCACTCAATCGGCACACCCCATTTCTTTAGCTCTGCTTTTTCTGCCGCTTTTATTTTTGCTTTGTTATTGTCAAACGCAGGCCGCACAAACGGGTCAGGAAAGCCGGGGCTATGTCCGTCACCGTACTCTTGATATACCGCATGTATGGCCTCCGGGTGTTTCTCCATGTCAATCCCAACAGAGGCCCACACACCATATCCGCTTGTTTCGGCGGGTTTTGCTTCTATCGCGTCTACAACGTCGCCGCTATCCTTGTGCCGCTCCGCTCCGGCTTTCATGTCAGCCTCAACGATTGGGGCGGCGGCATTTACGGCGGCTTTGCAAGCTTCCTCGATGTTGTTTCCTGCCGCTTGTATTTTTGCTAAATATTCGTCAAGCCCGGAAACCGTAAGCGATGCAGAAAGAGCGGACGAACCATATTTGCCTTTACCGCCATAATACTTAGTTTTCATTGGCCCATCACCGATGCTTTTACCTTGATCTCTAACCATTCATTCCGTTGCTTGATATTGTCTGGCGATGCAATTTCATATATCGTAGAGCCTAACAAGACGCGGCATGTCGAAGTTACATCGGAACGATAACGAATTGTGACGGTTGCGCCAAGCTGCGCTTGTACACTATCAGCTACCCACGCTTCCGAGCCGTGAACGTTTACCCACTTTGCGTAAATGTTATAAGCGGTTCCAGCGTGCGCCGTATCGTCAAGGTCGTACCATGTTACCGTTGCAAAGCTGCCCGTTCCTGTCGTAACTTCGTGCTGGATTCTAATAGGCGTTCGTAAATCACCGCTCTGCATCATATCACCGCGATTCTGTCCATTGATAGCAGCGCCCGCACCGCAAAATCAACTTCTTTCGGGACGGACGTGTCAGCCGCCACCCGGTTGTCCCACCAGTACGATATCAGCATATACATTGACTGCATGGCTTTCATTGGCACATTCGTTCCCGCATCGCCGTATCCGCATGTAAACTCAATCACAATCGGGTCAAGCGGATATAGCGTTGTCGTAGGCCATATGCAGCCATACGGCGGGGATATACGTCCGAGAATTCCGCGCTTCGCTACAATGTAGTCCGCGTTTTCTGCGAGCGTCGTCGTCGCGCCGAAAGAATCGGTATACTTGACGCTGTTCACCCTCTGTAAGCTACCTTTCGGGATTTCTATCACATCCGAGCGGTGGTATTCCGTCAGATGGTTGGTATGCTCCGATGGGAAACAGCTCAGTGACATTTCCCATGTCTGAGTGATGTAAGCGCGTTTCTGAAAGCCCTCGCAGTATTCGCGAGCGGTTTTTATAAGACCAGTTAAATAAGCCGTTTCTGTCGTGTCCAATGTCCCCAGTCGCATATAACTAATTGCCTGTGCTGTAGTGATTGGTTCGACTGTCGGCGCTGTTTTAAGCGTCAGGGTATACATGCAATCACCGCCTTACACGGTGGCTACAATGCCGAACGCCTGTACAGCATCAATAAGGGCATTTACGGCTGCGGCAATCTGCGCCCCTGTTGCAGAATCGCCAATGTCGGCAATAACTGCCGCTTGCGTTCCGTGCGCTACTGCGTCACCTTCAACGGTCAGCGTGTGCGCTGATTCGTCAAAACGGGCGATTTCATTTCCGCTCAGGTCATAAAAAACAAGATCGCCGTCAACCCATTGAGATTTAACTTTTGCAATCATAAATTGCCTCCTTTAAGAAAAAGGGGCGGTGTAGCCGCCCCTTATAATTTAAACAATACGGCTGCCGGGTATGGCCTGACCGTTACGCACTTTCAGCGGTATAAACACAATGCCTCCGAGTACGGGGCTATCGACAACCTCAGTTGCTTTCAGCCTAACATAGCCATAGCCGGACGCTGCCAGTTTAGAAGCGTGAACATAAACAACGTAAATCTGAGAGCTGCCGGCAGTTGTGGCAAATCCGGCAGTTGTGGCCGCTGTAACTGCGCCGTATGTATCGCCGGTTGTGTTGGCCTGATATTCAAACGCAATAGCGGAAGTCGTAGTCGGCGTTACATCATCGCAAGCTTCAAGCGTGATCGTGCTGGTGCCGGTTGTGCCGACACCCTTGTAAACCACAAAAGCACCCTCGATGATATTTTCCATATTGATAACATCACTTGTCGCAGTGCCGGCGAATGCATCGGCAACAGGGTCAAGCCCCTTTACAGGCTGTAAAAACTTATCCATTGCTTACCTCCTTATGCTCTTGCCGCCAGCGAAATAAAGCTGGACAGTGTGTTTGCGCCCTTATACGGGGTGATCGGGCTGTTAATAACAGGCTGACCGTCAAGACGATATGTAATGCGGAAGGTCATTTCGTCATAAAGGAACTGAACGTGCATGGAAGATGCCATCTGCGGAGCGCCCTTTGTGGCAAGCAGATACATTGTCGGGTCAACCAGCATAATGTCCCCAGCGTCGCCCAAAGCGGCGCACTGCTCCATAGGCATAACAGGACGGCCCTTTAGTGTGCCCTTTGTCATGTATTCCATGGCAAGCGGAGAGAGCGTACCGCCCGTGCCGATGGCTAAAGACATGGCGTCAAGCTGCGGCTCGCACTCCTGATTGATAAGCCATACTGCATTGGAGCGGGACGGAGCAAGCAAGCGATTCCACATCTTGCTGATATTCTCATGAACAATAGTGTCTGCGGCCTGTGCGGATTCCTTTGCCTGAGAAATCAGAGCGCCGGAATTAAGTATGCCAAGGGGCTGTCCTGCGCCAGTGCCGCGAATCAAGGAGTCAACGGCAAGGAAAGACAGCTCTTCTGCGAATGCCTGAGACAGTACGGATTCCATAGCGGAAGAATCGGCCAGCAATTCATCGGTGGCATAATACAGCGCCATCAACTTATTGAGAGACAACTCGATCTTGCGGAACTTTGGCTTGCTGCCGCTGACGGTGGATGCCTCAGAAGCCCAATATCCCTGCACGCCGCCCCAGCGGGAGCCAGTAGCGCGGCTGGTTTCGTCAATGCCATTCAGTTTTACGCCGTTCGCGTTGCCGCTGATGGGAACCTGACGGCACATAGACAAAAGCGGGGACTGGTCAAACATAACTTTCTGGATTTCGGAAATGAAATCCTGCTGTACGAGGAAGCCGCCCTCGGAAGGAACGGTTTCATTCGCTCCGCTGGCATTTTGAATTGTAAGCAGACGATTGTCAATCGCAACGCCCGGACGGGAAGACGCGACAACGGCTTTCAACTGCTCACCAAAACTATTGAATGGGCCTTTCTTGTGGTCCTTTGGCTCAGCATAAACAGGAGTGTTTACAGGGGTTTTGTCCTGCACTTCCTCGCCGTTCTCGTCAAAATTCTTTCCGCTGTCAAGGGTTTCTTGCGTCTTGATCTTTGCCTGAATGGTTGCAATTTCATTAGACGCCGCTGTCAGCTCCGCAGCGGTTACGCCCTCTTTATTCATAAGGGCCTGCGCTGCTGTCTGCTTTGCGGCAAGGTCAGCAAAGAGCGCTTTCATGGCTTTGCTTTTAAACATTTTTTATTCTCCTTTGTAATTATAATTGGGTATAAAAATTGCCCTACAGTTTAATCTGCAAGGCAAGCTTTGCTTTTGCTATGTCGGTTGCTGTGGTATCTGGGGGGGGTTCAAGCGCCTCAAGCTTTGCGGTCGGTGCTTTAAAAGAATTAAGTGCGCGGATTTTCATAAACGAAAAATCCATTGCTACCGTGGTTTGATTGTTGTCCGTGTAAAGTTCCTCATCAGCAAACCCATTTTTGATAGCCGCTTTTGCATCCATCAGCGTTTCATCTGCCATCATTTGGCTTATCTTATTTCTGCTCAACCCGGTTTTAAGCTGATAAGCGTTTATAATTGACTCTTTCACCGAGTCAAGAAAATCCGCTACATGCCTATGGTCTTTTGCGTTTCCACCCGCGCCCGCTGACGGGTCATGCACAAGCACTTTCCCGATAGGCGATATCTGTACTTTTCCACCTGCCATTGCAATTTCTGACGCCGCAGAAAACGCTTTTATAATTTTTACAGTTACAAAGCCTTTGCGTTCCATTAGCGCTGTGTATATGCCATCAGCGGCAAATACATCCCCGCCGTCGCTGTCGATCCACACAGACAACAGTTTTCCGTCATGCTCTGCAAGTGCTGCTTTAAATGCGTTAGGCGCCGTCGTTTTAATCCCGTATGCTTCGTATAGCCACGCATCATTGTCATCTACAATGTCTCCTTCGATGCGCAGTTCTACGCTTTCCGGTTCCGTTTCGGTCGCTGCTAAGTTGGTAAACTTCCAAAAACTCAATTTGCATTGCTCCTTTCTTTTAAAATATTTTCTATTTCCTTTAGAACCTTTGCGTTGGCAGCTACCACTTGATTCCCTCCCACTTCTATCATGTTTGCGGGTTCGAGGAACTTGTCACCTTCCGGACCTATGCCGGGCAGATTTTCCAGCCTGCGAATATCATTGATGCACAGCCATCCCCATTGACGGCCAGATGCATAGAACGCCGCCCTAGCCGTACTGTCGCCCCTTAGAAGCCCATCAATCTTATGCTCCCAAAAATACCCTTGCCTACGCTGTTCAAGTGTTAGAAGCTGGGCGTTGATGCATTCCTCATATCTTTTAAAGTGAGGGAGCATCGTGTAAACCACAAATTCAAGCGCCTGCTGCTCGATGTTGCTGAATGTAGAGCGGTCCAGTTTATTCACAAGATGCTGCGGTACGCGATATACCCGGCATATGTCCTCAATCTGGAAGTTTTTACTTTCAAGAAGCTGCGCATCGGTTGGGTTTACGGAAAATTGTAACCACTTCATCCCGCCCTCTAATAGCATCGGGGTTCCCGTATTTTTCAGCCCGGTGTAGTTTTCTTTAAGCTGCTTTTTTAAGCGGTTATATGCCTCTTCGCTTAGCTCTCCATCGTTTGAAAACGCCCCGGATGGATTTGCCGCATTACGGAAAAACTGAATGCCAAATTGCTCATAGGACAAGCCAAGCCTGATGGCCGACGCTGCGTAAGAAATTGGGGAAAGCCCATTTATGCCATCAAGCGATGGCCCCGGAACGTGAAATATCTCTGACCGTTGAAATGTTCGCGTCTGCCCCCCATCCTGTGCCTTATAAATCAGTTTTCTGGTTTCCTTATCACGGTCTATCTCTGCGCAAATTGGGTATAACCCTACAAGCTCTCCTTTGGCATTAAACAGGCGCTGCGCAATGGCGTTGCCGCCCGTGTTCATTGACATCATCATGGCTTCTGAAAAATTGAAATGAGACATTTCCTCATTTGGGGCATTGTGGAGAATGTCGTAGATGGGCAGGTCGGTCACGGCCTCGCGCTCGTTCCCATTCTTTTTGTAAAGCAGAATAGGAACAGAGGCGAACGTCTCAGCCAGTACACGACAGCAGGCAAACACAACGGAGTATTTCAGCGCGGTATCAGTATCAACATTCTGCTCGCTATCCGTTAGCGGTTCGCCAGATAAAAAGCGGCTGTTGTATTCGCTGATGGACATATTCAATACTTTTAACGCGGCTTTTTTAGCAATGTTCAAATTATCACCTTCTTTCTAGTCGTCTGCCAAGCTTCTCAGCCCGTGCTTTTCATAGGTCATTTTTGGGTTTTTCAAAATATACCGCACGTGCGCGTCCATGAGCGCCGCCGCAGGGTCAATGCGTTCTGTGGAATGTACTTTATCAAGCATAAGGTTTTCATTGCTGTCACAGCGTGTTACGGCGTTCCCCATTGCCCATGTTAAAACCGGATTGTTTTCGTGAATGACGTTTCCTTTATAAACCTCGTCACGAAAATGCTTTGTCGGGTTGCCAAGCGTATACATTCCTTGTATTACTTCAACCGGGATATACCCGCGCTCTTCCAGCCTTTGAGCCAGCCATGTCGCCATTGCCCGGTCATAGCAGACCTCGCCCTTTTTCCAGTGGTGCAGCTCGTAGGTCTTGTCCAGATAGTCAAGGATATAATCGTAATCAACCACCGCGCCCGGCGTCGCCGTTATCCAGCCCGCCTTTACCCATGCCGGGTATTGCGTATGGTCTTGTCTCGCCCGCTTCTGCAAGGTTTCCTTCGGCATAAACGAATGGGACATAACGCCGATCTTGCCATCGGGGAGCCGTATTTCGTGGCTTGTGCTGGTCAAGTCGGTTGTCATTGACAGGTCAAGCCCGGTCACGACTTCCAGCCCGTCCACATTCGGCATGGGGTTTTCTTTCGTCGCCGCACATTTCGCCCAGCGGTCCATCTGCATGTAACCGGCGGCGCGTTGATTCACCCACACATTCATTGTCTTTGTGAGAAAATCAAGCATCTTTTCCGGCACGTCTTTTGCGACAGCCAGCTCAGCGCGAATATTTTCAAGAGCGGTTGGGTCGTTATAGATTACCGGGTTTGATTTGCGCCAGCAGGATTCATCGTTGATATCATCTATCAGCTCGCCGTTTTCATCTTTGTCCAGTTCGTAGATAACGGCAAAATAGCGGTCATTTTCCGTGGGGTTGTCCGAGTCAAGGATTTTTGAGGCGTATGTATAAACCTCTTTGTAGCAGGGAGAATTGAGGTTAACTCCCGCCGTGGTGATGATAACGAGAATGGGTTGCTGACGGGTTTTCATGCCGGACGTTATCAGGTCGTAATATTCAGATGTTTCATGCTCGTGGTATTCGTCGAGGATGCCGCACTGCGGGTTAGAGCCAGAGCCTTTCTTCGCATCGTCCTTTGATAGCCGAATAAACTTTGAGCCGCTTTTAGGATGTTCGATCACTCCATATTTTGTAACGAACTTATCCCGCAAAAAATCAGACCGTTTATAAATCAGGTCTGCTTCTTCCCAAACATATTTTGTCTGTTCTCTTTTGGTGGCGGCGACGTAGACCTCTGAGCATGATTCTCCAAGCGCCGACAGCTCATAGAGTGCCATCATAGCGAGGTCTTGCGACTTTGCGTTTTTACGGGCCTTTTGAATGTAAACCGTGCGAAATCGTCTTAGGCTGGTATCTTTATGCACCCAGCCATAGATATTTCCAAACTCAAACTTTTCGGATATATGCGATATCTTATATGTCCCAGCCAACGGGCCTTTGGTATGCTTAAACAATCCCATCCAGTCAATAAACTGCTGCGCCTTGCTAGAATCAAATATATATGGAAAATCCTCCGTACCTTGTCTATCAAGGTCTCGGAGGAATCGCATGCAAGCCCATTTTAACTTTTTGCAGGAAACTATCTCGCCGCTGATGCAGTCGTTGGCATACTGGATAAGCTCGTCTTTGATATCAGACATTGCCAAACTTCCTATCAAAATCTGTTTCCTGCGGTTTTTCCTGCTTCTTAGGCACATTCTTTACCCTCGCCGTAGGATTTAAAAATAGCCTGTCCTCCATTTTTAAAAGCATGTCGCGGGAACGGTTTAAGTTTCCTTCAAGACCACTAATGGATTTATACATCGTCACCATTTGACCGGAACTTTCGCACTTATCGATGTCGCTATTCATGCGTTCAAGCAACTGCTCCATGCTGTCAACCTCGGCAGTAAGTAGGCAATATCGGTTAATAATGTTCTCGTCAAGGCCGTCCACGTATTCAATATTTTTATATAGTTCCTGAAGCTTTTTGAACATTTCAAAAGCGCAGGGGTTTTCTTCTACTTTTTTGTTTGGGTTAACCGCTCGCTTTGTTCTCAATGATTCTTCTTTTGCTAATCTATCGGCTATCTGCTTCTTTGTGAGGTGTGTTTTGCCCTCAAGCAGCATGAGATTAATCGGCTTGGATGGCCTTGCCATCAAAAGCGCCTCCCTTCTGTTTTCCTTAAACTATTTTATTTAAGGAAGATTTTAAACGCCGTGAACCTCATCGGTCCCCAAAGCACAGGTGTGAAGGATTTATGCCCCCATCCCCCTGCTGCGTGTTAATTGTCAAACAGCAATACAGACACATTAATGCCCTCTTTCAGCAACAATATATTGGTGCCAGTAGGAACCTTCGATTTCAACATGGTATTGATCTTATTGCGCGCCGGCTCAGATATCATTCCATTGATCTTAAACAAAAGCGTGTCGCTAGGCTTTACATCCAATATTCGCTTTGCAGCATCAAGCCATGGCTCTGTTTGCTCTCGTTCTCTCTTTTCCCTTATAGCTTGCCTTATGTAGTCTAGCTCTTCTGGCTCGCCATCAAGCAGTGTCTCTATATTAAGCTTGGCTGTTAGTTTGTCACTTGCCATCGTTATTCTCCTCTCGCTGTGCGTTTACTATGGCAGTCATGGCAAAGCGCCATAAGATTGTCCTCAGCATATTTCAGTTGTGAATAGTCCCTCAGCTTCTTAACGTGATGCACCTCGGTAGCCGTCACATACTGCGCTGGCTTGGCTCTCAAACAGTCCTCGCATATCGGGTGTCGTTTAAGATACTGTGTCCTAAACGCTTCCCACTGCCTGTCATAGCCTCTGCTTGTGGCGCTCCCTCTATATCGCTCATACGTCCTCGCCTCTGCCCTGTGTGTCTCGCAGTATCCGCTTGGGTCTCGCGTCAGCTCTGGACATCCCGGATGCTTGCATGGTCTTAACGCTTTGCTCGGCATCTTCTTTCCCTCCATATATGCACTTAGGCCATAAGCACACTATCTTTTCACATCCTCTATTGCGCCATACGCAATCCTTACAATTTCTTTCTTTCATACTGGCGTGTTTATCACCTGCTTTAATCCGCATTCTCTGCCATATATGGAGAGCTTAATATAACTCAAGCCCCGGCAAAATCAATCACCGAGGCTTGAATATGAAGAAAGGAGGAAACCGTTATAACATTGCCCTGCATTATCTCACTATAACAATTATACCTGTTGTTTTGCGTGCACAGTGCCAACTTTCATATCATTTTTAAAAACTTTGCGATATCATATAAAAAGTTGTCTTTGCGCCTATAAAAATCTCTCTGGCTAAACTCTGGCAGATTGAGGTATTCGAACGGATAATCCCGCCCCGATTCACAATTAAGCATTATACCGTTTGTCAGGCGTTGCCGAGATTCTTCGTTCTGCAAATCTACCCCGATTCTAAGCTTCGCATGTTCTACGGCTCGCATTTTTATTACCTCTGGGTAATGCTCTATGGCCTCAAGCCTTAACTGCTTGTCCTCTACGGCATGGGTTGTCTGATTACCTCGCGGCATATACGCTCTGCATTCCTCACCGTCTTGAACGTATGTTATGTAATTTGCCCCGCCCGATTCGATTACTTCTTGCCGCCATGCTATGTATTGCTTTGCTCGCCTGTCATATCCCCTAACTATCCACAAGCATTCTTGCTTTATGTCCCAAGGTAGCTTATTCTTCATTCACCCCTCCTTTATTCTGGCCTCGGTAAAGAGGCGGGTATTGTATTGTTTTCCGTCAGCACCCCTCGGTTTGAGGGTAACTGAAAATTCTTCGCTTCGTGCCTGTATGCATACGCCTTACCCCTGCTGAACGGTCTAACCCTGCCGTTGCAATATTTAGCTATAGTGCCTCTGTCAAGGTTGTTTGCTTTTGCCGCCTCGTTTTGAGAACCATACACAGCCAGTACACGCCCCTCTCTGTCGTACTTCTCAACCTTTAGCCACCGCTTGCGCTCTTTCTTTCCCCATTGCATTAATGCTTCGTCTGGCATAGGCTCGTTTGCATATCTAAAGCTTGTCCTATCGTTTGAAAATCTATATGTAACATTACCCTTGCAATGGTTAAGTATGTCGTTCTGCCCGTGCCCTGTTGCTATTGAGGCGGCTTTGATGGAGGCGTATTCTGCAATGGTATTGCCGTATTTATCAAACTCCACAACCGGGCGAGTTTTGGGGCGCGGCATCTTCGGCTGTTCGTCATAATCCTTTGTTTTCGTGCTGCCAAGTAAGCGTGACATTTCCCCATAACTTATGCGGCGTTCAGCAGCCATCGCCGCCACCTGATCTATGCTATACACATTTTCACCTCACTTAATGCTTTGAACCGCTTGCACAATGTAATCGACTGCCGATTTAATTGTCTCCACCGTCCATTGTGCATTTTCGTATGTGGCGTGTTTGGCTATCATCATTAAGATTAGGGTTTCTTTGGATGGGAGCAAGATATATAGGCTCCATGAAATTATTAGCATTATAATTGCTGGTTTGGCCCACCTTTTTATTGCAATATTGGTTTCGCCCACAGACATATTGATAGCGTACATCATCATTCCCAGCAATACCGCGATTGTAGCGCTTACTGCCAACACAAGAAAAGTCTCTTTCGCGTCATTAAGAATCTGTACCCAATAAAACCGCATGGGGTTTACAATGTAATTCATCTTTCTTCCTCCTGAATATTGTTGAGCAATTCGGGGTTATCGTGGACGTTCCCAATGACCTCAAAATACGTAGAATCGTTGTAATCTCCGCAATCTGAATCATAGCTTGCAAAGGGTTCATATCCTCCGGTCACATTGTCAAAGCAAACTTCTGCGATTGTAAATTGGTTCTCATGCGACCACCTACGGCATAGGGCTTCGTTGTCGTCCGTATGGACAATATCCCCCTCAAAAATCTGTTTACCGTTCTTATCGGTGAGGCCCGTAAACGGTTCAACAACAAATCTAGTTTTATACATATCTGGGTCTTTAAGAACGTCTAAATAAGTCTTTGTTGTTTCTGGATACTCCCCTGGCTGTATTCCAATAAAATATTCTCCGGCTGAAAGATATTCTTTTCTAACCGTATCCCATGCTCGAAATAATATTTCTCTATCCATCAGATCACCTTCCCGCCATGCTTATACGGCCTCGTAATATTGTAAGCATGTTTCTCTGCTATCGCCGCCTCAAGGTCAATGCCGTAGTATCCGCACATATCCATTACGCGTATAACCACATCGGCAAGCTCGGAAGGTATACCCTCCGGCTTGTCCCCATTCGGGTAATAGGTTTCCTGCGGCTCATGTCCATTGCGGTATTCCTCAAGGGCTTCGGATAATTCCGAGTGGCAGAGGGCTATAAGCTCTCCGAATGTGCGAGATTCATCAAACCAGCCATGGAGTAAAGCGTTCTTGTGTACTTCCTGCGTAAGCTTGTTAATTGTCATCTTTTACCCCTCCCCACAGCAATTCCGCTATTTCAACCTTTTTCTTTAGCTCTTTCACCTCTTTACTGGCGTAAGCCAAAGAGTAAGAATGTTCCCTTTCAATAGAGCCATTTTTTAAGCCCTCATGATAAGCAACCGCTTTTTCAAGCTGATCCGAAAAGTAATCAATGCTTTCTGGCATAGCAAGCGTGATTTCATCGGCTTTATTCTCCCAATACTCCGCTTTTCGCTCTGCCTCTTTAGCTTTCTCTGCACACTCTACACTTTTACCCATGCGGTTCCAGTTTCGCTCAATCAATGCTCTGTGCCTTTTTTCGCTGTGGTGTCCTACCTTTATGGGCTCCCCTAAAGACAAAAACTCCCTGCCCTCTTGTGAGGCGTTAGCATATTGCTCACTTTTAGCCATGTGGTTTACCGCACTGTTGTTGTATCGCTCTGCCTTGCGCTGCGCATATGTCCGATCCTCAATCCTTACGATTGAGTAATAATACTTGTCGTTCTTTTGGGCGATTAAGTTGTAAACTTCACATTCAACCGCTTTACCGTATTTTGTTTCAAGTTCAATGATTTCGCCTTTTTCGTATTCCTCGTCGCATTCAGCCACCCACACATTAGGGCAATATTTTTTGAATTTGTTCATTATTCTTCCTCCCTCGCTATCGCCATAGCTATCCTGCAAGCCGCATGTGCAAGCTCGTCCTCTCCCGTGTCAACGCCTGTAAGCGCATTAGCAAGATGTAGCATGGCATGTTCAATATTATCTTCTCTTGATATCAGCTGCCAGTTATCGCGCCCATACTTCATAGCGCCGTCATATTCAACCGTACCCATTCGGGGTAGCGCTCTGGCTATGTAATCCCTTGCGCTGAAATGAATGGGGCTTTGCTTGCCGGCATTCGGCTTGATGGTGGTTTCGCGTTCTTCGCCCCAAAAGTCAGCGTTTGGAAAATTGCTCTTAAGCTCGTACACCTTATGGAGCATCGGAGAACCGCAGAAACGGCACACATCATTTTCTAAATCTGGGTCTTCGGAGTATGTGGGTGAACCGCAGGCAGAGCAGAGGTATTTATACATGGGGGTTCCCCTTTGCATTCTTGATATGCTTCTCATACTCCCAATAATTCCACGCTTTATATCCAGGGTTTTCCGCGAAGAACGTGTTTAGCATTTGTTCCAGCTTTGCCTTGTGTGCCGTGCCACCACAAAACACATAGCAACTCTGTAACTGCACTATGGTGTTGTGCGGCATGTCAGCAAACGTAATCCCAAGAATTTTCTCAGCTTCCCGAAAACCTCCGCTCCAATACTGCCCCCAGCAACGCGTTTTTGTACCATCTTTCATGTCAACGTCAAACTCACGCCCTCCAAAAGCGTAACCACCATATTCTTTTCGCCCACGTGGATATTCATAAATTAAAACATCAAAGAATGTATTTGTTTCGTCCGAACCGATAAGTAGATTGCCATGCTTTTCGTAAGTCAATTTATATTCGTTGTCAAGGACATAAGCGTGATGACTGTTCATCTCAACCAAATCAACTATTCTCATTGCTGTGCTCCTTTCGCATGTCAGCGCCGCAATTAGGGCAGTATGACCATTTCTTTTTGTTAACCCATTCCGTATCAACATAGCAATCATGGCAAGCGGAACACACACGTAACCCTTTGTAATCCTCACTGTCTATCCACTCTCCCCTTCTAATCGGAGCAACGTCGGCATTAGGAGCATGGTTAATACACGAGAGTGCAAAAATTGATAGGTTTTTATTGGCAGGAAAGCCTTTTTCCATTTTGTCGCTTATGCTCTGCATTAGTGCTTCTTTCTCAATGTAGGCCGGCATAGCTATTCTCCTTTCGGCTGTTCAATGTGCCCTATTTTAACAAACCCGCAGGCTCCATTAGCATCTTTGGTTAAGCCATCATTAATCAGCACGATTGTATTTTCTTGCGTGAAGCTAACGAGCCACAAATCACCAAAACAAGAGTTAAACAGAATGTCTCCGGGTTCCCAATTATTCATGATTGTTTCCCCTCCCTAACCGCATTCGCTATCAGCACCGCCCCGCCAAATAAGACGGCGGGAGTTGAATTGACGCATGCTCCGTAACCCATAAGAACAAGGCATGTCGCGTCGATTAAAAATGTAATTGCAATTTTCATTTTGTTTCTTCCTCTCCGGCCTGCACGGCCCTCTCTGCAAAATCTGGATCGTTTTTGATTAGCCAGTCGATTGCAGTTTCTCGCACAAGCGCCGCGCGGCTTTCCCGCATCATCAGATCCGCTTTTTCCATGGTTTCATCCATTACGGACAGCAGTTTTCCTTTGTATAGCTGCGCCTGTTGAGCGCGTGCTTCAATCCCTGCGAATATTTCAGCCTCAGGTCTGCTGTCCCCGGCAGGCCCTTTATAGCGGCCGCTGTGCTTTACAATTCGGTTGCTCATTTCGTCTCGCCTTTCCCGGCCTCCTGTGGGCCGAGGCATTCATCCAATAACCTTTTCCAGCAGGCGTATTTAATCTCATAGGATTTCTTACAGTTAGATCTGTCCGTATTGCATATTGCAAAATACCAACCCGGTAGATTTGGATCGCCGCTCTTCGCATAAAAATACTTTGTATAATAATCGTATGGACAACTGTTTTGCTCACAAATAAACTCCACCGCCGCCCTCTCCTTGCGCTGGGACTCGGCAAGAGCGTTATTTTGCTGGTTATACGCCGATACCCAAGCGGCTAAACTGGGGTAATTGTACTTGCGCAAAAAGTTGCGGAGCTGCATAAGCTCGGCTCGGTCGGATAATAGTCTGTCACGCATGTGGGTGCAGCCGGAATTATCCTGCTGCAATTTGGCGTACTTGGCTTTTTCAGTGGCAAGCTCACTTTGCAGCGACTCTATAAGCTCAATAGCTTCGTCAATCACTTTCCCATGAAGCATTTTGTCTACTATTGACGAGGTGGCGCTTTTTAGCTTTTCTATGATTTCGGATTCGTTTGGTTTAGTGTTCATATTTCCTCCTTTGCTTGTCCTGCCCACCGCTCAGCCATTGCACGAGCTATGCCGGGGAAAGTCTTTGATCGTATGCCGCCGTCGCGCGAATATGTATCTCCCCATGTTCTGGCTTTCCCGCTTGGAAGTCTGCCATACAAAGCGGCATTATCTGGCTTTGGCAAACTATTACATTCTAACGGTTCTAACCCTTTTAGCCATAGGCATGTTGCCTTTGTGACGTAATTATCCTTGTCAAGTTCACTCTTTGCAAATTGGTACGGATGAACGATCTGGTCAGGCTTTCGATAGGCTGTATTCATAAACCCCACAGGGTTTTCTATGGCAATTTTGGCGCAGTCAGCTAAAGCAAAATGCATAAAGAAAACCGCTGCTCTTGCTCTATTCTTCCATCGGTCCACAACCTTTTCGGCCGGGGTACACCGCAGAGAAAAACTACGTGTTGCTACGTTGCTTAAATATGTGCATGGGGGATGAGCAATAATAATGTCCCACTTGCAATAGATGACATCACTGTGATATTTCCCATCGGAGGTTGTAAACGTAACCCATCCATTGAGAAGCCGTAAAACGTCTTCCTGTATATGCCACTCTGGATGCCCCCCCGAACACGGCTCTATGTCGCAAGAATATGCTTTGTGGCCTAACTTTCTTAATTCAATCGTGACTGCCTGAGATTCTTCACAGGCTACTAATATTTTCATCATTTTCTCCTGATCGGGGAGGCCGCGCGGCTTTTCATGTACATGCTCCGAGTTATTTATTCTTTGTATTCGATGAACTTATTCCCACCACAATAGCGTTTTTCTATCTGCTCAAACGAGGTTATAGGAGAGTTGTCAAAAGAATCTGAGGGAGATTTAATCCCGTTATTGGTTGTTGCATATCCATCTTTGAACTCGTAAACCTTTCCAACTGTCCAGTGCGTATCTACGCCAATATTTCCTATGCACACCACCTTGCCATTGTAATATTCAGGCTTTTCGGGTTCGGGGGTGTAGCCGTCAAGGACAAGATAATCATTGTGCTCAGCGCCACAGAAAGTATTATTTTTATCTGTCGTTATGCAACCTTTGCGGATTTCCTTTGTGACACAATGTATGTCACCTAAAACAAGCTCTGGCCCATGATATCCCTTGTTAACAATGCAAATATATTCCCCCACCTTTGCAGGGCGCTTGACGAGGGGAACGAGCGAGCTTGAAATGCTAGTAATTGCATTTTTCCATTGGTCGCTACCGTAAGCACACGACGATTTATCGCCATTGTCATATGTAATATAGCCATCGCAATCGGCTTCGTATGTCTGCCCCTTTGTTAAACGTCTGCCGGGGGTTACGCCTTTCACACAATACAGCTTCACCGTTTCTTTCGCCTCTACAGGCTTGTTTTCTGTTTTGTTTCTGTGTTCAACTGTTAACCCTGTCAACTTCTCAAATGCCCATCCTGCGCCTTCCGTGAAGGCAAACGGAAATGTGCTTGCATCGGCAGGGTTATACTTAACCTTTGCGGATTTAATAACCTTCTTTCCCTCATACAGCCTTGCAAGGGTGGTTGTGCCGTCTGTGGTTATGAGGATTTTGGAAGGTTTGAGAAAATCGATGCAATCCTCACCCACAATATATCCGTGCCCGATAGCACATTTGAAATATCCATTTCCGTCATGCCCCTTAACGTCATTGTCCCATTCAACTCCGATTGATGCATTTATTACAGTTCTTACCGTACCCATCTGGCCTTTAATTTTCTTCCCGCCATAATCTTTTATCCCAATTATCCTGTCCCCTGGCTTATATTTCATTTACGTTTCCTCCTTTTATTTCTTCAAAGCTTACTTGCTCCGGCTCCCGTCTAAGCGGGGCTATCATTTCATCTTGCGCTTTCGTGTAAAAGTTTTTATCTACCTCAAAGCCATAGCTATTCCGGCCTATCTCGTATGCAGCTCTCAAGGTTGAAGCGCTCCCGGCCACCGGGTCTATAACCGTGTCGCCCTCGTCTGTGAATACCTTAATCAGCTTTCTAAGCACCGATACCGGCTTTTGCGTAGGATGAATCTTGGGGTATTCCTTGCCGTCCCTGCGCCACTCAAACCAGTTAAAAACCATCTTGCGGTTATTGTTAAACTTAGGTAGCTTGTCCCGGTACAAAACAAGCGCTCCATCGGTTGCCTCTACGATGTCATCGTTGCTTTCGCGGTGCAATACAACAGCCTGTTCCGTTGCTCCCACGATCTTCATATTGGCTTTTAACACCTGCGCTGAGTAGTTTTTGACAAAGAACAAAGGGTAGCTTTTCATAAACCCATATCGCTTGCCATAGTCCATGACGGTTTGCATCTGCTCAAAGGCACAAAATACAATCATGGCGGGAGCTTTGCCCTTTTCCTTCGGCTCTTTTACCAACATCCTGTTGCAAAAGTGCATGTACTCAGCGATTTTAAAATTGCCGTCCGAGTGAAAGAAGCTCTGCTTTGCAAGCTTGCTTTCTCCGTTTTTGTTGTCGCCGTCCTTGTACCACATGGGATTTGAAGCGAAAGCATCAACCCCGATGTTGTAGGGGATATCAGCGATTACAAGCTGCGCCTTTGGTATGTTATAGCGCTTATAATTTTGGAAGTTATCATGGTATAGCTCAATTTTAGGCTTCATCTGTTATCTCTACCTCTATCACTTTCGCATTCCCGAATAGGTGTTGCGCTCCGGCATAATATCGCCTGCCGTCGTTTTTAATCAGCACACCCTTGAGCGCATCGACAATCATTTTTCCCATTGCGGCGTGGTTGTCTACGTCAAGCCCATCATCCCAACGGAAGGTTATGTATACTGGCTTTTCGTACAGGCGGCAGCTTATGCCCTGCCTGCGTAGCTCATATCTTACAAGGCTATGCCAATACTTAGCGTCCTCTTTGCGTTGCGCCCAATGCTTGCCTGCCCAGTAAGCGTTTAGGCCATATTCTTTGCTCCATTGGGCTTTCCCCGCTTTTGTTGTGGGATATGGGATAATAAATCTTGTGGTCATTTATTCGCCTCCAACGCTTTAGGCGTGTTGCCCTCAAGCTGCTTTGCCATCTGATCGGCAAGCGCCTTTATATCTGGCGGCAACATTGCCATTTCTCGCTCATATTTTGCCACCTCGCGGTATGACCGCTGAAAATTAGAGCCGATCACCGTTCGGAATGTATCTGCGTCCATTGTTGCCCACTGCCTTAACTGGTCAGGGCTTTTGACAAGCGTTTGCACCGTTGCCGGAAGCTTTCTAAACTCTTCTTCTGCGCCATACTGCCCGTTTGTTGCGGCAACCTCCACAAGCCTCCATGCCTCCGCTTCACTCATGCCACGAGGCTGTGATATCTGACGTATTCGGGCTTTTACTGCTCCGATGCTTGGGGGGTAATTGCTCGGCTCTGTTGCTATCAGCGCCTTAACTGCCGCCGCTACAACCGGCAATGGGTCATCTTCAAATATGTTGCCCCACAGTGCGATTGCCTGTCCCCTATCTGGCGCATTGCGCCCATTGTAAAACTGCGGATAGGCGATAGCCAGAATGTCCATGATTTCACCCGTTTCTGCGAATGTCACGCTTTGCCTCCATTTCTGCGCCTATCTCTGCGAAGCTCTTCGGCTTCTCTTGCGCCTGCCCCGATATGTATGCATTACTTTTCAACTTATCAAAAACAATGCCTTGATAGTTTGCCGCCATGCTTGCCCTAATGACATCTATCACAGCGGCATCACCGCAACTTCTTGCTGAGTTTTCAATTCGGGTAAGTAGCGCTGCTAACCCTGTGGGCTTGTATTGCTCTCGCCGTTCCTGTTTGTAGCGAAGCCAATCATCAACCGCCGTTTTTAATTCGCCTGTAAAGCGTTCGGTTTCTTCCAGCGGGGGCGGTGACAATAAAGGTTTATTTTTTGCTTTTGCTTCTGTTTTTGCTTCTGCTTTTGTTTCTGTTTCTGATGGTAGATTTGGTATACCGTCGTATACGGTGGTAGATTTGGTATACCGCGTTTGAATATTTTTTTTATTCTTTTTGCACGTTTCGTTATAAGATGTCAAGAATCGATCAATCCGCCCCTTAAACATCGGGTATAAAAACCGCTCGTTACCGCCAAGCTTCTCCACTGTGCCCGACCTGCCGTATTCCAGCAACGCCGTGAACAGTCGGCCACGTTCAGCGTCTCCAAGTGGTTCTAACGCATTGATGTCATCAAAGAAAAAAGGTATATACTGTGGCTTATTCATTTAGCATCGCCTAATTAAAAGGCAATTCCCCGTCATCGTCCGCATCCTCAAGCTCTCCAAACTCTTCACCGTCATTGTCAACTGCAACGGGCTTTTTACTACCTCCGCTTGGCTTGTCCCCTGCAAAATATACATGCTCGGTCACAATCTCCGTTGTCTTGCGTTTACTGCCTTGCTTATCCTCCCACGTGCGAGTTTGAAGCCTGCCAGTGAGGGCTATCATCTGCCCCTTAGAGAAATATTTGTTGATAAACTCCGCTGTGTTACGCCATGCCACGATCTCAATGAAATCGGTTTCTTTGTTCTGCCCCTGCGGGGCATAGTCACGCTCTACCGCAAGGGTTATAGATAAAACGGCATTGCCTCCGGGTGTGGTTTTTAGCTCTGGGTCGGCGGTAAGCCGACCCATAAGCGATACATTATTGAGCATTCTTTTCTCCTTTAAATCATCACGACAACTTTGCCAGCTTCGACAAGGTCAGACAATGACGCTTCAAAGTATTTTGCTACATTGCCTTTTGCTTCAAGTTTCCACACGCCGCCATCGGCCTCAAACAAGCCTATTTTTCCGTTGCCGTCGACTCTCAACAGATATTCGCTGCTTGGTTGATCTACCTCCAAGAATGTGCGGAAGGGAGTAAGCTCAACTCTTGGATTTATTTGAACAAGCGTATTGAGGGCAATTCCCTGTTTGGCCTGCACTGTCTGGGTGACACCATTATCCTCGCTTGTAACGCTGTTATCCTTATTCATCCTGCTTATCAAATCAAGCAGATAGTTGCTGCCAGCGTTAGGAATGAAAAGGCTTCTTACCTCGATAACGGCTTGCTCATAATCCCTCCATCCGGCTCGGAATCCCGGGACATCGGCGTTTGCTGTATATAGACTGTTGCGAACAAAATCTGAGAGATACGATGTAAACACATTCACAGTATCGTGTGACGATACCCTAATCATGATGGTCGCATCAATCTTATCAATTTCTGATCTCACCAATTTACAAATAGAATCAAGGCCAGACACAGCAATCTCCACAGGCCGCGCCACAAATGGTTTTACTCGCTCTAATCGTTCCGTTGTGTATGTATCGTTACCTATTACATAGGTTTTTGGGGTGGCTAACTCGGTGATTTTTTCAATAGCTTCCTTTAACATATTCGTTCTCCTTTTATGCCTGCCTAATATTAGCAAGCTTTAATATTTTGGGGTTCTCTTGCTCTTCTCCGTTGAGAGCAATTTGTCCCGGGCTCTGCGGTGTCAGCTCGGCAATAATCATTTCTCCGTTTCCATCGGCTGTTATATATAGCGCCGTTGCAACAGGGTTTGTAGAAACGAGAGATGCTTTTGCGGCGGCCCTTACAGATATAGTGCGCCTTTCATCATCGGGCGTAAGCTCCAAAGTAACGGTTATTTTTCGCTTTGCTGTAGCTTTGGTATTAACGTCGATTATGTTGTCAATTACCCGGCTAACCTCATAGTCCACTCTTTCTTCAATGGCACCCATAGCCATTCTCAAAATGCTCTGCTTATCAAGCGCGTTTGCCATACTATTTACCCTCCTTTACTGGAATATCAAGCACAAGCTTGACTGCCTCAATCCTGAAAAAATAATCTTCCTTGCTTAACATCTGCCTTACGATCTCAAGCGTTGCAACTGCTTTCGTCATTTCGTCATATTTTTTAATCGGGATCATTACTACTTTTTCCATCTTAATTTCCTTTCTTGGCTTTCGTTGTGCAGCTCAATTCAGTCCCTTTTCTTGTATATTAGCCGCATATCATCCCATCCCGGATATTTGCTCCTGAGATAATCGGCTATAGCGTTTTTCAAAACTTTCCTTTGCGTTGTTTGATCGTATGCCGCATGGCAGCTTTGGCATAGCGTCACAATGTTTTGCTCTATTCCCAGTCCACCTTGGCTACGCGGGATGTAATGACACCATGGTCCAGCAAATGGTGATCCGCATATAACACAGCAATGGTTGTCACGGTCCCAAACGGTTTTCTTTACATTTGGGGATATGCCGAGAGCCTTAGCTCGCCTGTTCATCGCGCCTCCAGCTCAGTTTCATAGCATCTAGCTTATCCAACGTTAGCGTCTCAATGTCAAGCTGCTTTGCTTCGTATACGGTACCGTCGATCAGCTGTGCCATTTCTTTGCTATCCATCAAATGTGTGTGTTTAAACACAATATAGCAGTTGAATAATTTTCCGTTTTCTTCTCGTGTATCAAAGCATTTTACATACCGATAGATTTTTGTAACATCAACCGATGCAGGAAGTTTAAATCCGACTTTTACGCCGTCTTCATCACGCTCAAATGCACCGTATTCTACGACAAGATTTGTTTTCGTTTCCTCAAACCCAAGGCCCATTGTGTCAGCAATTTTCCCAACCAAAACATGAAAATATGCGTTTGCGTCAAGGCTTCGTTTTTTGCGATGGACTTTTAGATCAGCGTCGTATAACTTTGATTGCATGTTCGCGCAAAACTCTTTAACCGCCGCAGGAACGGTAACGCGCAGGCAAAGCCACACGCCGCCGCTATCCTGCATCCAACGGGCAGAGTCAAACTGCATCATTGGTTGGCCTTCCGCGCGCATTTTACGCATAATGCGCGCCCATATATTTTTTTAGACCGTTCTGCGAGCGCTTCCGCCTTAATCAAATCATGTCCGTCCCAATAATCGGCAAACCTTGTGCCGCAGTTATCGCATAAAACATGTGGGTCTTCGTTCGGCGGAACTCGCGCTCCCGGTTTATTCTCGGCTGCTTTTTTGGCTGCTTTTTCTGCGGCCTTTTTTGCTGTTTCTTCCAATTCCTCAGTTGAAATCTTGTCCGGGTCTTCTCCTGTCGGAATAGCAAATGCACGGAGCCACATATACTTGTAGGCGTATGTCATGGCCTTGCCAGATCCTTTGTCCTGCGCGTCTGCACCGTCTCCGCACGAAACAACCTCAATATATTCGTCCGGTTTTTCTACATTGACAATTCTGTACTTTACGTCTACATGAGTAATGCTGCCGTTTCGATTGGATGTCTGCTCAATCGGGAATACTATAAGGCCGTGTTTTAAAAGTTCGGCGCGCATGATGGCAGTTACTTTTTCTTCTGAAAGCGCTTTATAATCAGTGGTCCCAAACTTTACGCGATCATCCTTTGCGAGATATTGGACATCCTGCATAATAGCAGTAATTTTTTCGTAAATATTCATCTAAGCTTCACCTCAAGCTCCCTTTCTTCTTCAATCATTTAAATCCTCCTCGTCTGCATATTCGCGCGCATCTTTGATGCAATTCTCGCAGTATGCAATGCCGTCTATAAGGTAATATGTACCGCCGCATGGTATCTGCTCTCCGCACTCATAGCAACGCAGTCTTGACATCTTCGGCTCTGGCGGCTCTAAATATGCCCGCTCTAACTGAGCATCAATCATATTCACCCTCCTTGATTTTTCTTGTAGTATCTGCTATACTAAAGATGATTTTATGTCTGTGCGCCTTGTCCGGCTCCATCCGGCAGGGCGCTTTTTATTTATAAAGCAACGCATCTATCACCGCATCTACAGCTACCCTGTCAGGTTTTTCAAGCTGCGATATCCTATATACCATTGAAATAATACGGCTTACTGCGGCTTCGTTTACGTCCGCGGGCTTTTCTTTTTGCTGGGCTTCGCTGGTCTTTGCGGTTGCATTATCCTGCGTGAAATATCCGGGTGCTACGCCGAAGAAGGTTTCTAGCTTGCTGATCGTAGTCGGCAATGGCATCCTTGACGGAATGTTCCTCCAATGCTCGGCGGCTCTCGGAGTAAGGTTGATGCTTCTCATTACCATTTCGGGCTTAATGTTTCTGGCGTTGCATATCCCCTCAAACTTTTCATAGAACATTTTCGCTCTCCCTTTCTTCATCTGATTTATATATTTCTTTCGCCCATGCGATATATGGCTTAACTATGTACTTCCACGCCCCGGACGCTCCAAACGGCAATACCAACAGCGCCAGCTCTGCGCCCGTTGCGTGATACCCTCGCTCTGCATATGCAGCCGCACAGCCGAGGCGGTATAGGATAATTCCAAGGATTAATAAGCCTGCCCAACTTATAAGGGCTTTTACATCTTGCTTTTTCATACTCCCTCCATGCGCTGCTACCTTAACCCGAGAACTGCGGCGGCATCTTCGGCTGAAAAGCGCAAATACTTAGCTATCTTTATAAGCTCTTGAACTCTCCATCCCCCAGCTTTAAGCCTTTTGCAAAAAAGCGGGGGTAACATGCCTGCGCTTTCTGCGACTTGGCTATCATGCCGTATATCCATCTTGGCCATGTTGGTTCGTATAATCTTGCGTATCTGCGCGGCCTGCCGCCGATCTGGCGATACGCCTAAATTAACTCTTGGCATGTGGTTTTCTCCTTTCTGCGCGTTGGGAGCTTTTAATGTTGCGGTGGCTTTTTATCCTGGCACAAAAAGCGGGAATGACAAACCACCCCAGGATGATTCCCATGCCAATAGAAAATAATAGGTCTAATCTCACGTTTTCCTCCTTTCTGCTTGTCCTCCTTTCTGCTGCATGGTAAGATGTGGATTGAAAGGAGGTGTTAATATGGACGCCGTACCAAACAGATTTATGTTTGATACAAACGCGCTTAACAAGATTTGCGCTAACTTTGTAGACGAAGTGCTGATATATCTTTCTAAACATAATGGCTTTGAATATTATTTTTCGGAAATCCAATGTCAAGAATCTGCGGCCAACATTTCAAAAGTAACCGATGGGATAGACCCTTGCCTTGTTGAGAGGCAACGGGCAGAATTGGCGCTCAATCTGTTACGCGTTATTCCAAAATTGCAAACCCAATACTGCGGCAAGTTTGCGACGCTTTGGCCCGGCGGCTGGTTGCTTGACGGCACGTTTGACATCCTGCCAGACAGCGAAGGCGCCGCCAGCGAAATGTTCTCGGATATTTTAAACGGCAACGTAGAGCAATATTATAACGACGCTATGATCGCTATGACCGCAATAGTAAAAGGTTGCGTCTGCGTAACGGATGATAAGCGACTATTTAATAAAATCAATAAACATTTTTCCGATCGCGCCATCCGATACGAAAACTTTATGCCGCTTATGCCTGACTACCTTTCTTGCTATGCCACTTCGCTATAGCTCGCTTTGCCCGCCCCAGCCTTAACTTGCGTTCAATTTCATTTGGAAATAACCCTAACAATCTGTTTGAATAACTGTGACAATATACGCGCTCGCCATCACAATCGGGGCATGAGGCTTCGAGATAACCGTAGCGGAGGCGAATATAGCCTATAAGCTCGTTGCTATTTCTATCTACAGCGTCATATTGCTCTGGGCACATGGGGCATGTCATTAAAAGATGTATGTCTCGGCTTTTCAATCTCTTCCCTTCCTCCTATGTTTTGTTGTTAGCGCTTACAATCTCGCGGGGGTCTATTCCGAGAAACTTGCAAACTTCCATGTATTCATCTGCTCTTAGCTTGCGCTTGCCCCACGCTCCGTGCTAAAATCTAAGCAAAAGGAGGCGATAATATGAATAACCTTCAAGATTTTGATGCTCAGATATCCCAATCTATTAGCGCCTTGAGCGCGGCAAGCGATAAGATGTCACAAGCTTTTGAAACTGCCAAAGCCCATCAATCTGCTGTAGATGATGCCGTTGTTGATACCGTCGAAGTTTTACGCTTGATGAACGAAAGAGCAGAAGTGGAGCGCTCTGAGCGCATAAAGTCGGAGACGCGCGCCGGAAAAGAAAGCAAGCGGAACTTTGTATTGACGATAATTGGGATTACCATAAGTGTATTAACTTTGTTAACAACACTATTTGGCATATTAGCGTCGCTGCATTTATTGCCACTATAATGATCAGGTTCTTAGTCACGCTACTCATGCAACTCTTTTCCTCCCTCCTATGCTTTATTGTTGGCTACGAACTTATCGAGCGGCACGTTTAGAGCCTTGCATATCGCAACATATTCATCGGCGGTTAATTTTCGTTTGCCATTTAGTGCCAACAGAAAAGCGCTCTGTGTCATCCCGGCTTTTTCATAAACGTATGTGTTTTTAATGCCATTTTCCTTGACATACTGCCTAATGTTTCCGTAAAGCTCCATCTATCTCACCTCCATTTTTCAAATCTAATTGGAATCTACTATTATAGTACTCAATTTTAATTGGAATGTCAATAGATTTTTCAAATTATTTTTGAATATTTTTGAGTAAAGCGTTGACATTCGTAAAGAATAAATGTAATATTTGATTAAGGAATGGTGATATTTATGGATTATCGGGCGCTTGGAGGTCTACTAAAAGCCGCTAGAATAAACGCGAAATACAAGCAATCAGATGTAGCTGAAAAGATGGATGTTACGTTTCAAAATATTAGTAGCTGGGAATTAGGCAAAAGCAAAATTGATATTGAAAGCCTCATTCGTATTTGCAGATTGTACGGTATAGACTTTGTGCAAACGCTGCAAAGCGTGAGCGATGATGAGCAACCAAAAAACGCCCCCGAGGATTCCCCCGGGAGCGATGAATTAAATGAGATTATTGAATTGGTGAACAAAATCCCGCGCGACCAATGGCCAGAGATCAAAGGAATGTTGAAACTTTTAGCTTATCAGGCTGCGGAGGCAGCTAAACAAATAAGCGACAGAATGGCATAGTCCTAAAGTTTCCTAATTATAAAGTAACATAAAATATGGGAAATATCTTCATAATTTGTCGAATTGTAACAGAAAAAGGCGAAATTGTATAAAAATATTAAGCAAATGTAAACTATATTTTTGACTCCTGCCGCAAGTGCGGTAAAAATAGAGAGAGTAGGGATTTAAAATGAAGAAAGACATTAGCGATGTTGCCGTGACAGCAAAGCCAAAGAAAAAGATTTATCAAAAATGGTGGTTTTGGGTTGTCGTGATTGTGGCAGGCTTAGGCATCGTTGGGTCTCTTGGCGACGATCCTGATAGCAATTCTACCCCGAAAGCAGGGCAAGACCAAGCAGCACCTAACACAAGCGCGCCGCAAGAGCCTACAACGCAAGCGTACAGTGTTGAATTGCCGAGCGGTAACTACACGGTGGGAATTGACTTTCCAGCGGGAACATATGATATAGTCGCCGTATCTGGCGGTGGTAACGTATCGTCCGACAACGCTTTTTCTGGTGGCATTAATGCTGTTATGGGAACGGCTGACAAAAATAAAAATGGGATAACTTCATACGAGCAAGAATACAAAAATATAAAGCTGCCCGAAGATACAGTTCTTAGAGTATCGGGCGGTGTTGTAATAAATATCAGCAGCGACGATGCAAGCACCGATGAGCTTACGCCAAGAAATCAGACAATTACCGAATCCGTAGAACTCGGCAACGGAAACTTTTTAGCAGGCAAAGATTTTGATGCCGGAGTTTACGACATAACCGTTGTTTCTGGCGGCGGTAATGTGTCCTCTGACAACATTCTTAGCGGCGGTTTGAATGCCGTCATGGGAACCGCTGACAAAAACAATAACGGCATAGGCTTGTATGAACAAGCATACAAAAATATTGATTTGCCAGACGGAACGACAATCACGATAAGCGGAGTTACCATAAGCCTCTCCCCAAGCAAGTAAACAATAACGCAAATAAAGCCCCGCCCAAAAGAGGGCGGGGCTATTTTAATAAGCAGGTGATTTTATGAAAATGCCAGCAGCTAAAAAACTGCCGTCCGGTCAGTGGCGAATACAGGTAATGGTAGACGGTAAGAGGTTGTCAATTACCGATGAAAAAGAAAAATCATGCGTTGCTAAAGCGGCGGCAATAAAGGCGGGTTTGCAGCAGGCCCGTAAGCGCTCCATGCTGACAGTCGGCGCTGCTATTGATCTGTATATAGATAGCAAGGATTCTATTCTGTCGCCGGCTACCGTTGCGGGGTATAAACGCATTAGAAAAAATTGCCTGCAAGAATTGATGAATATTCTTATATCGGCATTGAAACAAGAGCAAATTCAAAGAGCCGTTAACAATATGGCAAAAACAAAATCCTCTAAAAGCGTCCGCAATGCTCATGGGCTATTAAGCGCTGTACTTTTTGAATACGCGCCAGATTTTAGGCTATCAACTACGCTGCCGCAAAAAACGAGGCCCAATATAGCCATACCCGATGATAAAGAAATTGGTTTAATCATGCAAGGCGCTCAAGGCACAAAATATGAGTTGCCTATACTTCTTGCGCTATGGCTTGGCCTGAGAGCATCGGAGATACGGGGAATTACATGGGACAGTGTGCAAGGGGAATACTTGCACATCAATCAAGCCATTGTCGAGGGTGAAAATGGCCCTGAGGAAAAAGGTACAAAAACGCTATCGGGGGATAGGTTTATCAAGGCCCCAAAATATATTTTAGACCTTATCGCCGCTCAGCCGAAGAAAGCAGGCAATGACCATATAATACGAATGAGCGGTCAGGCTATGTACAAAGGATTTTCAAGGTTATGTGAAAAGATAGGATTGCCGCATTACCGCTTTCACGACCTGAGACACGCCAGCGCTTCTGTTGCTTTAGCCTTGGGAGTACCCGACAAATATTCAATGCAACGCATGGGACATGCTACCGACAACATGCTTAAAACAGTGTATCAACACACCATGCTTTCAAAAACAGACGAGTTTGCAGACCGCATAAATATGTTCTACGATTCAAAATTGCACACGAAATTGCACACGGAGAATGACAAATCCC
Organism: Clostridiaceae bacterium; assembly: GCA_034926865.1. GTDB lineage: Bacteria > Bacillota > Clostridia > Oscillospirales > Butyricicoccaceae > RGIG1902. Next base: position 30,269 of record JAYFQP010000001.1, on the reverse strand, counting down.
AATAAACAGAGGGCGCATAGCTGTTTTTATATGGGGTTCGACTCCCCTCGCCTCCACCATCATGCACCTATCCGAACCCGGGGCCATGATTGTCGTCATGCCTCGCGTGTTCGCGTTATTGGTGCCGCTGCCGGCTGCGGAATAGCCGGAAAACAGAAAAAGCCCGCCCGGGATCTGTCCCGAGCGGGTTTTCTGCGTTCTGCGGCTGCTTTTGCGGCCCTCTGGCGGGCTTTGCTTTCTGAGTGACTGTTTACACTCGCGTCGAGCTTCTCGCGCTCCTGCGTCCCCGTGGGCCGCGATTGCTGCCGTTTAGACCTTTGTGGCGTAGTCCAGCGAGATCCAGCCGGCACCGCTCTTGAGCTTGCCCCAGCCCTTGGTGGAGCCGGTGCCGGAGCTCTCGGCAACGATGGTGTAGACGCCGGGCGCGATCGAGTTCTGGGCGATGCCGTAGTTGGTGCCGGGCCCCTTGCGGATCCGCAGGCCGGTCGCCTTGATGCGGACGGTGTAGTTTGCCGTAGAGGCGGTTGTGGTTGATCCGGTGGTGGTCTGCGCTGCGGTGGTCGTGGCGCCGAGGCGTTTGTTGACCTCGGCTGCGATGGCCGCGTGCCGGCTGTACAGATAGTCACCCGGGCAGCTCTTGTTGGCATAGTCACGGTGGACGGTCATGTTGCAGCCGTTGAGGTGCCCGACGCGGTCGGCTTTATTGGTAGACCAGACCAGCTTCGCGATCCCGTTCCGCTTGCAGATGTCGGTGACGAGGTTCAGCAGGGCCGCGTAGGCCTTGTCGGAGACCGGCCACGGTTCCGCTGCCACGGTGTTCGCCACCTCGATCGTGACGGCCCTGTGGTCGTTTGTTGCGTTCGAGCTGCACCACGACCGGTTGGCTTCGTCAACGTAGAGGGCAATGCGTCCGTCGCTTCCGATGCCGTAGTTGCTGGACGCCTGCCGGGATGCCGGGGCGAAGATCTCGCCGCAGGTCTCAACGGAGCAGTTTCCGGCCATGCAGTGGATCGTGATCGTGTCAATCTTGTGGTTCCGGGGCTTCGTGCAGTTCGGCGAGAGCTTTGTGTAGGTAATGAGTGAACTGTTGCTCATGATTGCACCTCCTGAGTGCTATGGCCGGGGTGCGCCCGGCCGGTGGTTATTCGTCTTTCTTGGTCGCGGAGACAAGGATCTCCTTCAGCTTCTCGAAGCCGTACATGGCGGCGTAGGCCACAAGGAAGCCGACAACGATTGCAGCCGCCACCATGTACCAGAGGACGCCGATGCCTTTGATCTGAGCGTAGGCGAAAAACGCCACCAGCGTCAGGACTTCGGCGACCAGCAGGGCGAGGAGCTGAGTGGGGATCTTATCCCACGTCACCTTCTTGACGACCTCGACGATGATGTTGGTGATGGCCACCAGCACGCCGATCACGCTGAGAAGCGTGGCGAGTATGGTGGAAACGCTTGTGATGTCCATGTGTTTCATCCTTTCCCGGCGCCATCGTCGGCCGGAGGCTGCGGATCAGACGCCGACGGCGTCTGCTGCGGATCCGACTGCGTGGGGCCGCTGTTCGTTTTGACTTTCGTGCTCTTGATCATGGCCATGAAGCCGCCCTCGGCCGTGCAGGCTGTAAACACGCAAGCGATCAGAGTCGAGGGCTCGGAGCCGACGACCACAAAAACCACGATCATCGCAATGATGAAGGCCACCAGAAATACGGCCATGAGCAGAAGGATCAAGTCCATGGTCTTGTCCGGGGCCTTTTTGCGTCTGCGCTTTCGGCGGCGCTTCATGTGCTACACCTCCCCGTGCGCTTTTTGGTTCAGGTACTTTTCGAGCTTGTCGATGCCGTCATGGACGGGCCCGTTGCATCCCTGCTCGGCGAGCCCCCGGAGGCAAGATAGCAGGCAGTAGCACTGGAGCGTGTTCTCTGTGGCCATGGCCTTCAGGGTCGCGTCGACTACCTTGCCGTGATCCACCAGATACTTGATCTGCTCCCGGGTCTCCTCCATCTTCTCCTGTTCCTCGGCGGCTCTTTTTTCCTCGGCTTCCTTGGCCCCCTCGGCCCGTTTGTCGCGCTTTTCAAGTGCACGCTTCCAGAGCCAGAAGGCCATGCCGACGAGGCCGCTGCCGCCCAGTAGGGCCGTGAGCACGGCCGCGATGATCTCCTGCGTACTCATGACGGCACCCTCTTTCCTTTTTTCATCGTTTCCTCCAGATTGAAAAAGTAGAGAGAGGCCGCCGAAGCAGCCCCTCCCGGGTGCGGGTTACTCGTCGAAGTAGCCCATGTCCGTGAGATACGCGTGCACGCGATCCTTGAGCTTGCTCGGCACGTCGTCCTCGTCAATGCGTTCGGCGATGATCTCGCCGGCGTAAAGCCTGACCAGCATGGCAGTCACCTCCTTTCCTGCGGTAACGGTATAAAGCCATAAAAAAACGCGGGCCAGCATTTTCAGCTCCCCACGGTTTCGGCCTGCGCGGCCTTGGCCTCGTTGACGGCGGCCGTGACCTGCTCCCGCAGCTTCGCCGGCACGTCGTTCTCGGTGATATTCCCGGCTAAAACCTCGCCGGTATACAATTCGACCAGTTTGCTCATGTGGTGGTCGCCTCCTCACTGTCGCCGTACACAATGTCGGCGAGTTCCATGATGCAGCCCTTCAGGAGCTCGTTGGTGGCCTCCTGCGCGGTTAGCTTGGCCAGCAGCTCCTCGCGGCTGAGTGCCTCCGGGCCCGGGTTTGCGATGCTGTCCTGTCTGAATGTAATCATGCGAAGTTACCTCCGATCGCGGTGATGTAGCAGGGATCCGTCGCGGTTCCGCGCTCCAGAGTGACGCGCAGGGCGACGCCCCACGAGTCGGCCGTCTTGGTGGTATTGCTGAAGAAAACCTTCTGCCCGCTTTCGACGCGGCTGGTGACATCCTGCCATGTGGGGCTGGCGTCGTTTGCGTTGTTGCAGGCCTCGATCGTCAGGGTGGAGCCGGCCGGGAACGCGCCCTGAATGTTGAACATCGCCTTCGTCGGCATATCGTCGGCGGCCAGCACGTCGGTCGTGAACTGGACGGTCGTGACGGACTTGGTGAAGGTGATCGTGCGGGTGGCCACGGCGCTCTGGGGGTCTGTCGCCGTGATGACGAAGGTGTGGGCTCCGTTGAGGATCTGCTGCCATTGGGAGGCCGTAAAGGTCAGCGCCACGGTGGCCCCGAGCGTTGCGTTGAAGCTCTGGAAGGTGGCGCCGTCCAGCTTGACCACGACGGCCACGGTGTCGCCGTCCTCGTCGTTTACGACGTAGGTGGTGGACGGGGCTGTCGCGCTGAAGGTGCCGAGATCTCGGTCGCTGCCGGAGATCGTCGGCTCGTGATTGTTGATGATCGTGCGGGTCGCGCTGGTGTTGTACCCGGACTCGGCGCCGACGGCGTCGTAGGCCTTCACCCGGTAGGCCACGGTGGTCTTTCCGTAGGTGATGGTCTCGGTGTATGTCCGGGAGCTTCCGGCGTAAACTTGCACCCATCCCTCGCTCCCATACTGGCGCTCCAGCTTGTAGCCGCTCAGGTTTCCGTCGGCGTCGGTGGATGCTCCCCACGAGACCGTGAGGGACTTCCCGCCGTTGACCGTGGACGGGACGGTGATGCTGGAGGGCGTGGTGGGAGCTGTGTTGTAGATGACCGTGTAGCAGCCGTCCGAGTCGGTGGAGTCGGAGATCAAGAGATCAGAGGACAGATTAAAAGCGGGCCGAAGGCCGTAGCGCCCATTGCAGGCGTAGTTGCTGTACAGAGAGCCATCGGTGCTAACGTAGCGCACGTAGTACGAGTACGACGCGTATGGAGTCCGCAGCCACCAGTGCCACGCGCTCGAGGCGTTGAGGCTGCTGTTGGTGTATTCGCTGTTGGAGACGGCGTTGGCCGTCGGGTATGTGACGCGGTTGCTGCTGGTGTTGAATAGGCTCAGGATCGAGCCCTCAGTGAAGTCTCCGGTCAGTCCGACCTCGGTGGCGGACAGGTTGAAGATCTTGCAGGTGTCAGTCTCGGTTCCGCCGCCGTCCACGCTGGCCTTCCCGACCGTGAGGCTGGTGCTCAGAAGGGCCGCCTGCTCGTTGGCCGTGAAGCCGTTGAGGAAGCCCGCGATCGCGTCGTACTCGTTGTAGTTGCTCCAGACATTGGCGTTTGTGGGCGCTGCGTCTGCCGAGTGCTGCGCGGAATACCACGCGCCGGCCGCTGCCGCGCTGTTCATCCACTGGCGGATATTCGAGTAGATCCACCTATTGTTGCCGTAGCTTTTGCGGTTGCTGTCGCTGTTCGAGGACTCGATGGCGTCCGCGCACATGAGCTTGATGATATTCGAGGCGACGAACGTGACCGCGCCGGTCGGGTAGCCGGAGTGGTTCTTGTCTGCCAGTGTCCAGACCAGCGAGCTTCCGTAAAGTGTGCCGAATTTGATCTTGGCACCCACGGCCAGATTGCTCAGGGCTTGGGACATTGCTTTCGGCTCCTTTCTGTTTTGAGTTCCGGGAAAAGGGAGAAGTACAGGGAATCCATGTTCTGGAGCAGTCTGTGCGTGTCGCCGTGCTCCGCGTGAGATCGCCAGCTTTCATAGGAGCGCTGCACGTCCACGACGGTCATGCGGCCGGCGTCCACGAGGCCCCTGTACTTCTTCAGCCTTCTCCTCATGCTGTTTTTGCTGTTGTCCCTCAATTTGCGGACGACCTTGCCGGTGTCCGTCAGGTAGGTATGGAAGCCGAGGAAGTCGATCCCCTGTGCCAGCGGGAAGATCTGAGTCTTTTGGTTCAGATGCAGCCCCAGAGGTTCGATATATTCCTCGATTTTTCGCAGCCACGCCTTGAGCTGCGCCTTGTCCTCGTGGATGATGTAAAAATCGTCCATGTAGCGGCCGTAGTATGCCGCCCCGAGCTCGTCTTTGACCAGATGGTCGAGCCCGTCGAGGTTCAGGAGCGCGAGGAGCTGGCTGGTCTGGAAGCCGATCGGCAGGCCCGGGTCTGGTGTGCTGTCCATGAACATGAACAGCAGCCATTCCGCGAAGTCTGCGTCCTCGGCCGTCGGCAGCCGCTTCTTGAGCTTTTTGCTTGCCATAGCCTTGAGAGGCTCATGCCGGATATTGTAAAAATACTTTGCGAAGTCGCCCTTCAGGACATACCCGGCGTTATAGTGCCCGGCCTGCGTGGGCATGGGCGGCAGCCCGGCGGCCTTTCGCGCTGCGTCATTTGCCGCCTTTCGGCTAAAAAAATACCGGCGCATGAAGTGGGCCAGACGGTCGAGCCCGTCGAGGGTTCCCTTCCCCACCTGTGACGCATAGCTGTCGCGGATGAACGAGGGAGTCAGGCAGGGTTGCAGCACATTGTCGCATAGGCTGTGCTGCACGATCTTGTCCCTGAAGGCGTTGGCCACCACGTTCCGCTCCTTCGGTTCGTAGACCTTGAAGGAGTAGGTCGGCAGCGGTCGGTATGTGCGGGCCTCCAGCTCCCGGCCGAGCCCCACTGTGTTCTCGACAACAGATAGGCCGTAACGCAGAGCGGTCGGGCTGTTGGCCTTGCCTCTCCGCGCCTTCCGGTAGCTGGTGTGCAGACTGTTGAAGTCTGAGACGATGTTGATGCTGTCCATAAAAAAATACCTCGCCGCGTATAGCTTGGGCCGCGCTTTGGCGTGCGTCGCTTCAGCGTCGGCGATCTTGTGTTTAACTTCCCCGGCAGCCGGACATTCGGCGTCGGTTCCATTGGGACGAGCTCTCCTTTGATGGTGGGGCTCCGTTTTCGGCTTTCGCTTACTCAGTCACACCTTCCACCAGAGCGGGCCGAAGGCCGTTGTTCCCATTGTAGGCGTTGTTGTTGTTCAGAGAGCCATCGGTGTTGACGTTGCGCACGTTGTACGAGTTCGACGCGTGAGACGCATGACAGAGCCCGCCCCTATGCCGATCAGCGGCCGGAGCCGCCCTTGGCGGCCCTGTTGCTGTCGGACTTATACCATGCCGCCGCCATGTTCTTGACGTCGGTGGCCATGGTTCCCCAGTATGCGAAGCAGTCGGCGTCAATGAGCTCGAGGCTCTTTGAGAGCTCAATCATGCGCAGCAGCCTCCGGCAGGCCCGAAGGGCCGCCCGGTGAGCTCTGAAGCGCATGGCGCGTTCTTCTTCGTCGTTAAGGCTGAGGTCGTTGACCTCCATGAGGTTGTCGGTGATGTCGAGCGCGGTGTTCTGGATCCGGTTGACCAGTGTGATCCGGTACTTTTTCGGGAACGCCTTTTCTCCGCTGGTCTTGCGGAGCGTGTAGAGCTCCAGCTCCTTCGCCTTGGTCATGACTTTCATTTCAGGGAGCTCCCGGCGGCCATAGGGAGGCGTGCCGGGAACAGTACCCGGCCCGGATCCTCGCGATCGTCTCGACTGGGCCATAATATCGAACCTCCTCTCCCTTGATGGTGACGGTGGCTTCCGCTCCGTCGTAGGTCATGCCCGTGATGACCACCATGTCGGCGCGGCACGGGCAGGGCGGCCGAAGCTCAACAAACAGATGGGCGATGGTGCATGAGGCCTCGCCCGGCGGAATAGGGACGTAGCCCTCAAGGTTATCCATCAGCACTCTACCCGGTTGTATGTGGTGTTCCAGATGCCGGCCGCAAGCGTGATGCCGGCGAGGGTCGAGAAGGTAATGCTGAACGGGTTTGTCGTGATGTCGTTGAAAATGGCGTCCCATAGGATCTGAATGTTGGCGGTGTTCGTCGAGATCTGGTTGGTCGCCGCCGTGACCTTGGCGTCTGCGTCGGCCGCCTCCTGCTCCGCCGCCTCCGCTGCCGTTTGTGCGCCCTCTGCGGCCGTCTGGGCCGCCTGAGCTGCCTCCAGCGCTGCGGCTACCTGCGCGACCGTGGCGAATGCCTCGGTGTTTATGTAGGCGCTGACATTGGAGGCCGAACCGATGGCCACAATGGCGTCGATGGTCTTTTCCTTGAGATTATCGCCGCCATCGTTTGCGGCGGGGATCATCTCTGCATAGTCGCCGGCGTTGCCGTAGCTGTACAGGATCTCGCCCAGCTCCGGGCTTTCGGCATACACGCCCAGCTCCCGGTAGTAGAAGTCGGTGCTCAGGTTGGTATTGGAGAACGTTGTGCCGACGACGGCGGCGCCGTCCCCGTTGGTTGTGAGCTTCAGGATCTCAAGCTCCACGACCGGCGTGACGACCTCCTCGACGTTCCGAGCCGTCTGCACGGTGTAGCCGGATCCGAGGACGATCTTGGTGAAGGCGATGCTGCTGCCGGCGATTGCGTTGGCCAGCATTTGCAAGCCCTTCGTGGTGATGTCTTGATTGACGAATTTGCTCATGCTCTGCTCCTTTCTCAAGTATTCAGCGCGGCGGCTTCGGCTGCGATGGCCGTAATGTCTCCGAGGGTCGTGGTTTCGATCGTCCAGTCACGGACGGCCATGCCTCCGTATAGCTGCTGGTCGCCGGTGAGAACGATGGCAATGTCGTCAAGCTGCGAGCTTTTCCGCTTGCATATCCCCAGCAGCGCCATCGCCTTCTCGAGTTTCTCGTTGGTGATCTCCGGGTTGGTGCTCAGCAGCTTAAAATGTCCGGGCTCTCCGGCGTAGACCCACCACTCGCGGACGACCGCGCTGCCAAAATAATCCCCCATGAGCTTTTCAACGGCCCATGGGGTTCCGAGCTTTGCATGGACGAGGTCGCTGGCCTTGATGACCTCGCGCTTCGTGGCGATGTCTGCCATGGAGTTATACCAGCCGATCCCGAGCTCGTAGGCCAGCTCGTCAAGGACGGTGTCGTCGAGCTCGTCAATGCGATCCCAGATCGACATGGTGCGGATCTTGCCGTATGCGTCGATCGCGATCATGTTGACGGCGGCGCTCAAGGCCTTGTTTGCCTCGTCGCTGCGCATGAACTCCGGGAGAAGCTGGAGAATGTCGGTTTCACTTAATTTCATACATCCTCCACCACCTTATGGGTGACGACCAGCGTGCCCGAAAACTTGGCCACGCTCACGTCGTCCACCTCCTCGAACTGCGGAGACGTTACGGTGACGCGGACGGCGCCTGCCAGATCATCATCCCAGTCCGGGGACAGGATCAGGCGGCGGAGCTGGTCGGGGTTGATGTCGCGGCCGAGGGCTGACTGCTGCCACTCGTTGTACTGCTCGATTGCGCCGCCGGAGCCTTCGACGTTCGTGATGACTGCGGACTCGTTGGCCGCCGTTGTATAGTAGCAGAGCTCGACGTCGTAGAGCTTGACGCTCGGAGCTTTTGCCTTGACGAGATCGGTCATGGGCCGCACGTCGCTCGCGTTGATCGACTCCATCACCTTCCCGAGGATCTCGTCGCTCGGAAGCACGCCGGCGCCCGTCAGGACGTAGGCCGTCACACGGTTTTCCATGGTGCGGTCGATCTTCACGTCGATCGACGTCTCGGAGCTTAGTGCGCCGCCTGAGACGATGCCGATGGAGAGCAAGCCGTCGGTATAGCTTTCCGTGTAGTCGGTCTCCGGTGCTGCTGCTGACGCGCTGCCGGGCGCGTACACCTTCAGCGTGTCCGCCAGCAGGTGGTCGCCACCCATGTAGGCGCTGCCGGAGACGACGCTCAGCGTGGTCTCGACCGTTTCGACGTCGCTGGAGACCTTGACGTCGGTGATCGAAGGGTCGGCTGCCTGCGCCCAGTATTCGTAGGCGCCGGCCGGCCCGGCCGTTGAGAGCTTTGACGGCGCGAGGATAATGCGCTCGCGGTAGTTGCTGTCGCCTGTGGTCGTGTACGGTTCCCCGTCGGTTCCCCCGCTGGTGGTTGTGAGGTTGGTGACGCTGCCGATGTACGGGATCTGATCGGTCAGAGTGACCAGCACGCCGGCTTGGTAGCCGTTGAACTGGCTGCCGCCCTCGGTGCCGGACGCCGGAACGTCTACGGAGTATGCGCCGGCCTGAAGAACGGCAGCGGCGTCGGTGGCGAAGTAGATCTCGCCGTCCGATGTCACCTTCGTCCATTTTGGGATGACAATGTTGGTGGCCTGTGGGGTCGTGACAGAGAAGCGCAGCGTAGTCGTTGCTTTTTCGGCCTCAAGCCGGGAAACGCCCAGCCGAGCGCCGATCGCGTCGAGGACGGTTCCGCGTGCATAGCGGAGCATGACCTGACGCGCTGCGTCGTTCATCTTCGTGTAGAGCTGGATCAGGATGGGGCTCATGGCCTCACCGAAGATCCGGCGCTCGTCGCCGGGGTACAGCGGCTCGCTCACTCCGCTCTCGAGTTGGCTGATGATCAGGCTCTTGATCGTGCTGGCGTCAACTTCCACGAGGTCGATGTCGTCGCCGTAGGTGTTGGTGCTTTCCGAGGTGCTCACGATACCCCTCCTTTCAGTTCTTTGTGTCGATGGACGCCGTCAGGCTGACGTCGCCCGTCTGGATCGCGAGATCTTCGAGGTCAATCGTGCTGAGGTCGGCTCGCGGCTCAAAGGTTTCAAGGAGCCACTCGATGTCTGCCATCACGGACTCCTTCGCCGCAACGGCCGGCTGGTCGAACAGACGCGGATCAATACCCTTGACCCGTTCGTATGGGATGGTGCCGCGAGTGGTTTGCAGCAGATTGTTGACGCATACCTGCGTCTTTCCGTTTCCGGTGGATAGCATTGGCTTCACTCCTTTCAGAGCGTCGAGACCTTGCGGGCCGCCTTGTCGGCCGTGCTCGCTCCGACATTCAGGGCGCTTGAAGCGTTCGCGGCGGCGGATGCCGAAGAAACGGCGACCGCGCTGCTGAGCGACTGGCCCGTAACCGTCCCTTTGTCGCCGGATGCCTCGGCGGCATACTCCTCGAGGGTGATGCTGACCGTGCACTCGATCCACCTCCCGGCGTTGCTGAGAACGATGTCCGACGCGCTGACCTGCGTGAGCAGGTACTTCTTTGCGCCCAGCCGCCGGCCCGCAAGGTAAAACGGCGCGTAGGCGCCCACCAGAGCCTCCCAGCTCTCGTACTCGCCGCGCACGTCCGGCGTGCCTGCGGCGATGCCGTATTTCATGGAGAGCGGCAGCGACCGCGCGGCGTAGCCCCTGATGTTGGTGGAGGGGGATCCGTCCGCGTCGTCGTTGGTCTCCGTTTCGAGGGCGAGCCCGGTGGAGATCCCCGTGAGGGCGGTGATCTTGTTGGCCGAGACTTCCCATGTTTTGCTGAGCCACTGGGCCATGACGGCCATGACTCTCACCTCCTTAATGTGGGGCGGACGTTTCCCCGCCCACGCTGTCGGTGTGCTTGTGCCCTTCGACACTGACGCCGGCGACGGTGGCGCTGGAGGCCGTCAGGGCCGCTGCGATGGTTACGGCAGCCGTGGCCTGCACGGTGCCCGTGATTGTGATGTTGTCCGGGATGGTGCCCGGCCAGTCGCCGTCCATCCGGGCGAGGACGATGCCACTTGCGTCGTCGAACGTAGCAAATACCACCTCGCTCCCGACGCTTAGCCCTCCCATTTCTCCGCGCAAGTACCACGGTATGGTGTAGGGCCTCGAGACGGATGCCGAGGCGGTCGCCGGCAGAACGCGGGCGGTGTTCCCACTTATGGACGAGATTTTTCCCTTGTTGATGCCTGCCATTAGTAGCCCTCCAGCGGTTTTCTGATTGTGACCTTCGTGGACTTCTTGGTGTAATCGTGCCGCATGGCCGATATAAAGCCGGCGCCGTCCCACGAGCTGGCGCCCTCTGTGGTGATATCGACCACGCTGCCGGCGGCGTATTCTCGCAACAGTCCGCTTGTCCAGAAGGTTCCGGTGGTCGCGTCTTTGTTCGCGTCCCGGAGGATGCCCTTCGCGAAGCGATCGGCCTCGTCTTGGCTGCCGATCTGCACGTTCAGCACGCGGACGAGCTCTTTAGAGAGCCCGTTTCCCGCGCTGAATGTGCCGGTAAACCCGCCGTTGTTCACGGTCACGCTGCCGTAACCTTTGGCCGCGTTGTCGACGAACTCGAAACTTCCGTTGTTTGGGATCTTGAGGGTCTTGCTTGGTGTCCGGCTCTCCATGTACGCCTCGTCGTAGAGGACGAGCTTCCCGTCATAGACCAAAAACGCCGCTCCCTCGAGGGTGCAGCGCTGCTGAAGGAAGGCGAGATCCGCGAGGTTTTCCTGCGCGACGTACTCATAGAGTCGGTCGGTGATGCCGTAGGTTGAGAGCGTCAAACCGTGTCGAGCTGCGATCTCCTGTGCGAGTTGGGTGAGCTTCACCTTTTCCCACGATTTTGTGTTTTTAACCTTCATGGTCTGGGGGGTGGACGTGGCCCTTATGACATAGAGCCCGTTTTCAGGGGTCATCCCATCGACGTACATGGTGCCGCTTTTAGCGGCTCCGTCCTCGACGGCGATGGTGTCGTCCGGGGCCGGCGTCCACCCGTCCCAGAGTTTGCGCGTGTCGTTGAGCCGAATGGTCAGGGTGTCGGCGTGCTTTTCTGCGTACATATCGTGGATAATTCGGTTGACGCTGACGTCTGCCCAGATGTCGGTGCCTTCATAAATGAGCTTCATGTCAGCGCCTCCACGGGGGGAGAGTGTCGGGCGTCTCCACAGCTTCGAGTATGGGGATCTTGACGTTTTCGCCGCCCTCGAATACGAGCAGGTCTACGAGGTCGGGATTGGCCCGCATGATGTATGTGGCCATCGTTTCCTCGTTGTATGCCGCGAGTGCCAGCGAGTCGAACGTGTCGCCCGCCTGCGCGATTTTATCAATATATCCGACTGTCTGCTGTGACATAGGCGCCCTCCTCTCTGCGTGCGATGGCTGCAAGCACGAAGTCAACAAACTCCGGCTCCAGCTCCTTGAGCTTGCGGATCAGCTCGTTTTCGTCCGCGTCTCCGTTTACGGTGATCTGAGGCGAGAAGCTGAGTCCGCTGATGTCGTACACGACGGACGTGGAGCCGCTGCCTCCGAACAGGTCATCGGTGTTTGTGTCGTCGCTGACGGCGCCGAGCATTTGACCGGCCTGTGCCCAGTAGGCAAGGTTCGCGCTGCGGTACGCGGGATTGAAGCTGATGACGGCCTCGGTGGGATAGCTTGGATCCTCGCCGGCGATGCTGATGCCGTCCGTAAAGCCGCCGGTGGCGTAGGATGCAACGGCCTCGGCCGTGCTGGTGTCTCCGCTGCCTCCGAAGAATAGCTTGACGATCCACCCGAGCCCGCTGCTGACCCAGCCGATGACCTTGGAAATGGCGCCTACAATGACGCCGATGATGTCGGAGATCGGCTGAAGGAGTGCGAGGATCGGGCTCAGGATCGGCGTGATCAGGCCCAGAAGGGAAACGATGCCGGGCAGCAGGGCCTCAACGAGGGACATGACCGGATCCAGCAGCGGCAGGATGGCGTTATTCAGCACCTCGACCAGAAGGTTCAGAACTGGCGTGAGCACTGGGATCAGCGCCGCGATGATCTCCACCATGACCGGCAGGACGGCCGACACGATCTGCGTAATGATAGGCAGGATCGAGGTCAGCAGCGACGCGATTGGTGGGAGAATGGCTTGCAGGATTTCTATCAGCGGGGGGATGATGGTCTGGATCAGATCCAGTAGTGGGGGGAGCAGCGTGCCGACCAGATTGACGAGGATCGGCAATAGTGAGCTCGCGAGGCTTGCGATCATGGGAAGGATTGACGGCAGCAGATCGGCGATCCCTCCGAGGAACTCCTGCACGAACGGAAGGGCCTCCGAGACCGCGTCCATAATGATCGGGATGAACTCATTGAGCATATCCGTAATGGTCGGCATCATGTCTGAGATCTGGCTGAATATGGTGCTCGCCATGGGCTGAAGCGCGACCTCGAGGTTCTGCTTCATGAGCTGCAAGTATTCGGCAAAGTCGTAGGTGTCGGTCGATGCTCCGCTGATGGTTTCCCCGTTTGCCTCCATAGAGGCTGTGAACTCGTCGACGGACAGGGAGCCGTCCCGGATGGCCGATGCCATGGTGGACGCTGCTCTCGTGCCGAATATTTCCGTCGCAATGGTGGTGGCTTCCGTGGCGCTGCCTGCGTTCTGGATGGCCTCAAAATACTGGTTGATGCCATCCTTCGCGCTGATCCCCTCCTTGGCGAGGGAGGAGACGCTTTTTTTCATGGCCGCCATGACCTCGTCGGCATTTACTCCAGCCTTGTCGAGTTGGCCGATCATGGCTGTCGCCTCGTCGAAGCTGTAGCCCATTTCCTGAAGCTGTGGGCCGAATTGCTGCACAGTGTCCATGAGGTCGGTGAAGCCCGCGCCCGTGGACTGCGAGACCTTGAAAACGTAGTCCATGGCCTCGCCCATGTCGTCGGCGTCGATGTTCCACTGTTGGAAGGCTTGGCTCGATCCCTCGATGACGCCGCTCAGATCTTCACCGAGCATATCGCTCACTTGAAGCGCCTGAGTGGAAACGCCTTGCAGCGTGTCGCCGGTGAGGCCGAGCCTTGTGTTGTAGTCGGCGATGGCGCTGCTGGCGTCCTCCATGGTCGTCGGCACGCTCTTGTAGACCGCTTCAAAGTCGTCGTTCAGGGCGTCGAGCGCGTCACCCGTGGCCCCTGTTCCGACCCTGATGGTGTCTACGGCGTCATCGAAGTCGGCGCCGAGATTGTAGAGATACTTGCCGGCGTCGAGGACTGCCTTCCCGGTCGCGACCGCGATGGTTCCGACGGCAGCGCCGACGGCCACGGCCTTGAGATTGATGCTTTCGAGGTAGCTGGTGGCCTCCTTGACCGCTTTCCCGAGCGACGGGTCAACGTTGCCAGCCAGATCCACGATCGCGCTGAGTATTTTGTTGTTGGATGCCACTTTCGGAGTCACCTCCTCCTGTACTTTTTAGGCGGTGGTGCAGGACGCCGGTGTGGCGCCGGACGTTTGGCCGCCTCCTCCTTTGTTTGCTCGGCGGCCTCTCCGAGCTCGACCAGTAGGTCGATCAGTCGCTTTCGCTCGAGGTCTCCGACGGGGGTGTGGAAGGCTCGCGCGTAGCTTCGGGTGAGGCGTCGGAGCTGTCGGGGCTGGAGGCTGCCGCCGACTTCGTGCTGAAAAAACTGCGTCCCAGCCTCATAACGCTCACGACATCGCTGCCGTGGATCCGCTCGAGATCGGAAACGTCGATTTTCGGGTTGACCGCGACGATGGACATGAAGCCCAGATAGATGTGCAGGTCGTAGTCAATTTCGGCGGCGCCGGCCGTGTTGCCGGCCTTGTGGGTCGATGCAGCCATTTTTCGGGTGTCTGCCTCCACGAACATTGCAGCCGTGATCTCGTTGGTGTCGTAGCTCAGCTCTGCCGTCTCCACGTTGTCGATCAGGATGGGGTTGGTCAGTTTAATGGTGCCTTTCATAGCGTGCTGCTCCTTTCAAAATGGAAGGCGCCGCCCCTTTTTGGAGCAGCGCCCTCGGCTTTACAGTAGGCTGTTGATGGACTTCATGTAGTCGGTTCCGCCGATCCGCATGATGCTGTTGAGCTGGTCGATCAGCCAGAGCTCCTCGCCACCTGCGTAAAGCTGGTAGCGAGTGACGCCGGCCGTGATCTCGTTCTCGGTGTTGCTGCCGATTGCGAGCCCGATGCCCGGGATGCCCTTGGGCGAGCTACGGAGGAAGGCCTTGCAGCCCTCGACCTTCGTGGTGCCGTCCGCCTTTTTGACATCGTGGACAAACCTGACCTCGATGATCTTGCTCTCGAGCTTGACGATGGTGCTGAGCCCCATGTCGACGCCGATCTTGGTGATCGAGAGCTCCATGGCGTTGATGTTGCCGGGGACAGCCATTTCAACGTCGCCCATGGCGGGGAATGTGGAGGTTTTGAAGCTCACCTCCGGGAGGGTGATGGCCACGTCTTTCGCGACCAGTTTGCCGCCGCAGTAGGCGGTATTGGCCACGATCGGGCCTCTGATGTCGATCCACATGGTTTAATCCTCCTCAAAATAAGACTCGAAGCCGGAGTCTGTGTAGGAGACGCCGGCGGTGGCGCTCTTGAGCGGCGGCGTGGGCGTCACAGGGATGCTCCACTTGAAGTCTCCGTTCATGAGATCCGTGGTGCTGTTTTCACTTTCGAGGAAAAGGATCTGCGGCTCGCCCAGCAGTGCGCCCTTGGCTGCATAGCTGTCGAGGATCTCCTGCTCCTCATTGATGATCTCGTCCTTCTTAGCGAGGCTCATGGTGCTGTCGATGTCGCTCATGTGCCGCGTCTGAAAACCGTTCAGGATGTGCTCTATCATGCGGATCGAGACGTCGAAGATGCTGCGGGCGTCCACGTCATCGCCGTATTTGTAGGCGGCGGTATGGTCTCCCCAGAGGACGACGCCGCTCCACGAGATCAGGGTAGAGATCCCGTTTTCGCAGAGCTCGAGGCTCGCCTCTTTGTCGAAGCCCTTGCCGGTGTAGCTGTCGCCGAAATACTGACGCAGCAGCGGCACGGTTTTATTGCCGCAGGTCTCCATCGGGATCTCGTCGTGGCTCTGGTCTGCCCGCATGAACTCGACCGCTGCCATAGTGCTCAGGTGGAACACGCGGCCCGTGCTGTCGACGCCCTGCGGCCAGTAGACCTTGGAGAACTCGCTGGTGTAGG
The DNA here is from genome assembly GCA_034926865.1 of Clostridiaceae bacterium. Taxonomy (GTDB): domain Bacteria; phylum Bacillota; class Clostridia; order Oscillospirales; family Butyricicoccaceae; genus RGIG1902. Next base: position 14,764 of record JAYFQP010000001.1, on the reverse strand, counting down.
CGTTGCTGGATTTCCACGCGATGGCCTTGGTGATGGTGTCGACGGCCGTGCTGGAGCTGTCCGTGAGGGGGATGTCTGCGATGCAGAAGGAGAACCAGTGCCCGTTGATCTTCTGCGCCGCCGTGACCATGGCATTGTAGACGGCCGGGATGTGACTCCAGCCCGGGCACATGATCAGGTTGGGCACGACGCCCAGAGACGGGAACATGAGCTTCAGGGCGCCGAGGCCGCTGTACTCTCCGCCGGCAGTCACGCCTCCGACGATGTCATCGGAGCCGATTTCGCTGGTATCGACCACATAATAGGACGCCGTGACGCTCCCGGTGATTGGGTTGTCCGCGTCTGCGGACGTGATGATCACCTTGCCGGTAGTGAAGTTGTAGTCGACCGTGTAGTCGGTGCCCTCGACATAGTTGCCAGTCGCCGGCGAGGGCTTTGCAAGGGCCAGCGTGTCGAGGATGATCTTGTCGCTGGTGATCGTTGCACGGCCGCCGGAGAAGGCGATGGCCGCAGATGTCGCGGCCTCCTCCCTGTGTGTTCCGGGGTCGAGCACGTTGATGATGTAGATGGGGCCGATATTCCCCTTGGTGTTGTCGAAGTGGGCCGCGATGGCCTCGCAGCCGGTAAAAACTGCCCAGTCCTTGGAATAGCCCACGGTTTTCTGGGCGTGGACGAGGTTGTTGAGCTTGACGGGATTGCCTACGAGGTCGGCGTCAGCGTAGCCCCTGATCAGATTGATCGGAAACAGGCCGACGTAGACCGGGGCGGTGCCCGTCTGGGCGGCGCTTTGGGCTGCGGTTGCTTCCATCTTGCCGTAGGCGCCGTAGAGATATTCTGCCATGGTGTGCTACCTCCTTGTGTTGGTGTCAGCCGTCCGGTTCTGTCCTTGGGCTGCTGCTAAAGAAGATCATCGTGCGGAGATTTTCGCACGAGTCCGAGATCCGCGCGGAACTCCAGCCATGTAAACCAGTACGGCCAGAGGTCGGCGACGGCCTTCTGCTCGTCTACGAACGGCCCATACCGGAAGCCGTTCTCAGCCGCGATGCGGATCCCGTCGATGGTGTCATTGCTTTCGAGCTCGGCCAGAGCGGCGTCGAGGAAGTTCCACGAGTCCCTCCAGCCGTCCTCATTCTTTGCGTAGGTGTTGGCGTCAGACCGCGTGAAGCCGCCGTCCTTGTCCGCAATATAGTCGTCCCTGCCATAGTGGCCCGGGCTCCATGTCGCGAAACAGAGGCGGACGTCAAGGAGCCGGCTGGACTCCTGCGGCCTGTCCTCGCCCGTGATGATCTGCACGCAGCAGCACGGGAATTGTGGCGGAGCAGGCGGCGCCATGCGATCCTTTGCGGGGATGAACATGGAAAAAGCCGTCGGCGTCGCTGTCTGGTGCGTGTACCCTGCGTCCATGACCTTGTCGTCCGGGACTTTGAAGCTCAGGCCGTCGCAGACGTTCGCCTGCACCCACGCCGTTATGGTGTCGAGCGCCTTGGTGAGTGTCATGATGCGCCTCCTATACTGTGCGGGATCCGCTCAGTGTGATTGTGGCCATCCCCATGTCGACGCTCCAGTCGGCGACGATGTACTCGCAGCCGTCCACATTCAGTGTCGCGCCCGGGGCGCGTTCCTCCGGCAGATCCTTGACCGCCGCGTGCAGTAGCACGGACGCCTCCGCCACGGATAGCTCAGCGCCCGCTTGCCTCTCCTTGAGCGCTTGGCTGTCCATGACGGCTATGATCTCAGCCCCTTCGACGGTATGAGGTTCTCCGAACTCGTCGGGGTTGAGGAAAGTGGCGGCGATGTCCGCCGCCACCATATCCTTGAAGCCCATCACTGGGCCGGATCGGCGGGTTTGACGGCGGGAGGGGCTTCGCCGTCATCGTCGCCATCGCCGTCCGCGTCAGGATCCTCGGCGCCGGCGCTCTCCGCGCCTGTGGCGTCTGTCGCCGCGATGGCTGCGTCAAGCGCCGCAAGCATGGCCTTCTTGGTCATGGCGTCGGTCAGCTCTACGCCGACCTGCGTGCCGATCTCAATGAGCTGCGCCTTGGTCATCTTGTCGTCATAGGAGACGACGACGTCCGGCGCCTCCTCCGCCAGCTCCGCGATCTTCTTTTTCAGGAGACGTTCGGCGACGGCGTCGGAGACGTCGAAGGGTTCGCTGTCAGCGTCCTTGAGCAGCACGGAGCTCGCGCCTTCCGGCTTATAGCCGAAGGTTCCGACTGTGATCTTGATTTTTTTCATGTTCTGCTCCTTTCTGCGCCGGTTACAGCGCGTTCACGCAGTAGAAGGCGCCGATGCTGTTAGGCATAGGCAGCGGGCAAGAGGTGATCGTCAGGCTTCGGGTGTTGCCCTCGGCGCTGGCCAGATACTTCGGGACGCGGCTGCCGGTGTAGGTGTGGAACTGCCCGTCCGCCTGCTCGACCTGAGAAACGGCGCCGAACACGATGCGGCCCGCAGCCGGCGCGGTCAGAACGGCCTTGCCGGAGGGGATGTAGAGGGTGCTGGCGCCGCCGTCGTCCTCGTAGGTTTCGCCGTAGCTGATGACGTTGATCTTGCGGCCGTCGATGTTGAGCTGGGCCACAATGGACGCAGCGGGGTATTTGTCGGGGTCGATCAGGCTTGCGGAGATCTGTCCGATGTCGATATGCAGCTTATCCATAAGGCTCTGGATCACGCTGTTGCCGATGATGGCGTCCGCCACGTCGGGGGAGCATACCAGATCGGCCACGCGCAGGCCCTTCGCGACCATGATGCGGGCGACGGCTTTGAGGTCGTCCAGAATAGTCGCCGTGGACTCGTCCCAGTCAACGGTGGGGGTGTACTGGTAGGGGTTGGAGGCGCCATCGTAGAAATGCACCTCGAGCTCGTCGCCCTTGGTGGGGTCGTCTGCGATCTGCTTCATGACGCAGCCGCCGGTGAGCATAATCTGGGCCGCCATGTATTCCTCGCGGCGGGTGATCATGTCTCCGATCTCGGCGGCGTCGCGGAGGACGAGCTGCTGCTGGCGCTGCTCGGGGGTGAGCTGGCTGTAAAGCGCCTCGCCGAAGCCGCGCTTGTTCAGGTCGTCGATGGTCAGGGAGCGCTTGGGGGCAATGAAGGGCGGGGTGAAGCGCTTCATGGTGCTGCCTTCGCGCAGGACGGTCACGCCGCCTTTTCTGGGGGCCACGAAGGGCGCCAGCTTGCGGTCGCCGTCACGGTATTCGCACAGGACGTCTGTGGTGGCAAACACGTCGGTCTGCGCGTTGGTGGGGAAATAGCGGTCACGCAGGAAAGAGGCCGCCGGGATGATCTGCTGGACGGCCATGAGGAGCGTGTGGGTTTCGTAGAAATTAAAGGCCATTGTTTTCTTCCTCCTTCTTAGGCGTCGATGGCGGTGTCGAGCAGGATCCCCACGTCACGCAGAGCCTCCTTGTCGGCGGCCGTCATGGTATAGCCGGACTTCACGGTCAGCTTCCCGGCATTGAATTTGCCGGTGCGATAGGCGAGGGCACTCACGTCTGCGGTAGTGCCGACGCTGGTGGCGTCGCACAGAACGCAGTTGGCGGTCAGGGTCTCGTTGGTCTCTGCGGTGGTGCCCAGCACGACCATCTTGCCGTCTCCGGCGGTTCCGGTGGACAGGGCGAGAACTGTGCCGCGTGCCAGTGTGGCGGCGGCGCTCAGCTTACGGACGGTAACGGTGAACACGTCGGCGACGGGCTCGTTGCCGATGATCAGGCCGTCATAGCCGGGCTGGGTGAGGGTTTCGTCAATTCTGGTGCTCATTGTTTTCGTTCCTCCTTATCGAGTTTTGTTGAACAGGGTGACTGCGGCCTTGATCTGTTCCTCGTCGCTGACGCCTCCAGATCCGGGGTCGCCGGGATCGCTGGGGTTGCCCTGCACGCCTTCGGCGCCGGACTCTTTGCCGTCTGCCGCATGGTCGTTCAGGAACTTCGTGCCCTGCTTCGCGGCTTTCTGCATGGCCTTCAGGGCCAGCTCGGCTGCGGAGCACGGATGCTCGCCGAACTTGGCCTCAGTGACCAGCGCGGCGTCTCCGATGCTGGGGGCGATCTCGTCAATAGCCTGAAGGCGCTGGCGCTCAGCCGCGAGGGCGGCCGTGGTCGCTGCGTTCTCCACCTGCTGGACGAGGTCGGGGTCTTGTGCTCTGAGTTCTTCGAGGGTCATTTTGGGTTTACCTCCTTCGTTTGTTTCGCCGGGTTTTCCGGCATTTGTTCCCATTCCTACGCTGGCTGCGGGCCGCTTGGGTACGGCAGCCGCCGGAGAAACGTGCTTGATGTTGAGGGTGTCGGGGACGTGCAGCCCCTTGATGGAGTGCTGGACGCCGGCCACCATGAGGATCTCCTTGCCGTCCAGCAGGGCGGCCTCCGGGCCGTCTCCGTCAAGCAGCTCGTCGGCGAAGCCCTTCTCGACCGCCTCGGCGCCGGTCATCCATGTCTCTTTGGACATCATGGAGCGCAGCGTCTCGGCGTCTGTTCCGGTCTTGGCCTCGTAAATGGCCGCGATGGCCTTCTCGGCCGCGTCGTTTGCCTTGATGATCTGCTTCAGATCGGCGGTCGTGAAATAGTCGCAGAGGCCGACGCTGACGCCGTGGATCATGACGATGCTACCCGGCCATACCTGCACGGTGTCGCCGGCGCACATAATGACGCTGGCCGCGCTGGCCGCGATGCCCTCGACGATGACGTTGGTGGTGGCGTTCAGCGCCTTGATGGCGTTGTGGATTGCAATGCCGGAGTACAGATCCCCGCCGCAGCTATTGAGCTTGACGGTGATCTTGCTCTTGCCCTTTACGGCTGCAAGATCTTCCATGAAGCCGGCCGGCGTGATAAAGAGCCCGGGCTCAGGCTCGCCCGTCCACCAGTCGGTGGGCTGCTGGCTCATGACATCGCCGTAGAGGGTAATAATGCCCTCGTCCGCGTCGTCTGCGCTCTCTGCGATATTCCAGAACTTGGCCGGAGCTGTGCCCGCTCTCTGAGCCGGGCCGTTTCTCATTTTGATGCCGACGATGTCGAGCGGGAGCTCTGACTTTCCGGCCGATCCGTGCTTCCTCACAATGAAGTCGGTCACGCGGTAGGGGCCGCTTGGGATGTTTCTCATTTTTCGGTTTCCTCCTTCTTGACTGTGTCCATAATCAGCTTGCGGACGGCATTCTCGACGGCCGTGCCGGATGCCTCCGCTCCCGTGGATGCGGCCGCGCCGGATCCGCCGGCTCCTGCGGCGGTGAGCTTCTCGTTTTCGCGTGCAAGCTGGTCGACGTTGGACGCCCACTGGCCGCCGTTGAGCTTGATGGTGCTCTGTTCGTGCGTCGAGAAGCCCTCGCTGCACGCGAGGATCTCGGCGGTGATCTCCTTGACCGGATCGAGTTGGCCTTGAGACGGGCCGATCCATTCGCTGCCCAGATATGCGGCGCGGACGAGCGGATCGCTGAAGAAGCCGGGGGCGTTCACGCGCCCGAGCGCGGCTGCCTCGGAGAGCCAGACGGCGTAGATCGGGCGGCAGAAGTCAGTCGTGAACCAGTCGCGCTTCATCTTGAACGCCTTCCACGCCTCCAGAAGGGCGGCACGGCTTGCGCTGTACGAGCTGTTGAAGGCTTTGCGCAGCAGGTCGGATGGAAGCTCAAGGGCTGCGCCGATCTGTTCGCTTATGGCATTGACGAAGGTCTGGAAGCCGTTGGACGGCCGCTTTGGGTCTGCGAATGACACGCTCTCGCCGGGCTTCATGACGTTGATCTGCCCGGGCCCCATTTCGTACTCGTTCTCTCCGTCCGCCACGCGCCGGTCGCCGGAGCCTCCTCCGGTCTCGTTGAACGGGAGCCCGTCGGTGGCGCCTTCAGTCGCTACGAACGCCGTGAAGAACGACTCGACCACGGCTGCGGTGAGCTCGCTTTCGGTGTAGCGCCGGATCTGGAGGAGCTGCTCAATGACCGGGGCGAGGTAGGTGACGCCGCGATATTGATCCGGGCGCTCTGACTCCATGACCTGCACAATGTTCGGCAGTCCTGTCCGCTGGCCGTAGGCTTCGACGCGCTGCCATTCCGTGGGGATGGCCGTGATCTGGAACGGGTAGGTGTTGCGGATGTAGTACGCGACGATCTTGCCGCCGCTGTCCACCTCGACGCCGTCATAGATCCGGTTGCCGTTTGCTGCGACTCCGTCGGTGAGGAACATTCCCAGATCGCCGGCCGCCGTGTGTGGCGTGCTGACGCGATCAGCCTCGACGATGTGCACGCGCAGCGCGTAGGGGTTGAGCGTGGTGCGCTGGGCCTGCTTCAGCACTCCGAACACGTCGCCGCTTGTCAGCCACGAGCCGAGCGCGAGCTGCTGCATGGCGTACCAGTCGTTGATGCCGGTGGCGTCACACGCGTCTTTGTTCTCGGCCCAGATGGCGAACTCGTTCTCTGTGTGCCGTTCCCACTCCTCGGCCTGCTCCTGTGACCAGCCGAGCACGTCGCGGTCGACGGTGCACTTGAGCTGGAGTCCGCAGCCGACAATGTTGGTGCGGTTCGTCTTGATCGCGGATGCGGCCAGCGGTGTCGACATGGTCAGGATCCGGCCGCGCTGCCGGAGCGTGTAGTTGTTGTAGTCGATGTCCTCGCGCGGGCTGCCGCTCATTGCCGTGAAGCCTTTGAGCGCTTTTTTTCGCGTGCTGGCGCCGGCCTCGCTGTACCCTTTGTTCGTCGGCCGGATGGTCTGAAACGTGGGCAGGTATATCCCGTTTTGCATCGTGTATTGGATGGTGATCACCTCCTTGCTTTAAGAATTGAGGGCCAGCCGGAAGGAGCAAGAACCGGCCAGCCCTCAAATATGTTAAAAGCCCGGATTTCTCCGGGCGATTAACCGCTACCAGTCGCGGGGAACAACAGCGACCGCCTTGCGCGGGCTGCCTGTGCCGAGCTGCGCATAGAGCTCGTCGAGCTTGTTTTCCAGCTCCGCGATCGTATCGCGCACGGCCGCGAGGTCAGTGTTGTACCGGGTCAGGTTCCGGGTGCCGACGCCGTAGCTCTGCACGCCGCCGTTCAGCATTTCGAGCTCGCGTGCCCGGTATGCCGTGAGGCGTTCCTCTGTCTGGGTGACGCGCTCTCGGATCCGTTCGGTCTTTGTGCTCATGGTTATCACCTCCTACCAGTCGTCAGAGTCGATGGCGCTGCGGCGACTACGGCGCGGCGCGGGCTTTTGGCTGTGCTCCGGCTGCGGATCCGGCAGATCGCGCAGGCGTCGCTCGATCGCCTCCATGTCCGGGTCGATTATTCGGAGACCGGCCAGTGCATAGTCACGGCAGTCGAGGGGTTCGTTGCGCTGATGCCCGGGCAGCTTCTCCCAGCGCCAGATGGTGGCGCCCTTTGATCGGCTGAGCGTCAGCTTCTCGCTGAGCAGGCCGTTAAAATACGAGGCGTCGTAGCCACGGCCGTCGTCGCTGGGGAAGTGGCAATACTTCGCGCCCGGTTCCTGCACCTTGAGCGAGTCCATGATGATCGTTTTGCCGGCGTCGACGCCGAGGGTGTAGAGCCAGCAGGTGCCGATGCTTTGCCCTTTGATGACGATCTTGGTCTTTCTCGGCGGCTGTGTGAATGGGATGCCGTCGCCGCCTTTGCCCTTGACGGCGAAAACCATGCGGTTTTGCCGAGCGCGGCAGCGCTGGTAAACCTCTTGAGTGAAGTGCCCGCCGGAGTCGACCATGGTGATCGAGATCCGAAGCCCGTGCCCGTCTGCGAACTTGTAGACGTGGCCGATAACATCGTCGAGTCGCTGCCACGGTTCGTCCGTGTCCGGGCGTCCGAGGCACACGCCCTTCTTGATGCCCCAGCTTTCGCCGAACTTTCCGAAGCCGGCGACCTCGTACTCGAGGCGATCGTCTTGGGTGTCGACTCCGCAGGTCAGGACGAGCACGCCATTCGGCAGCTCCGCTCCGTAGGTTTCGCGCCGGCTCAGCATGGCGTCGTCGTCCGGGATTTCTCCGCGATCCTCCCAGAGCTTCCCGAGGAGGGTGTTGAACACGACCTTCAGCTTCTCGGGATCCTTGCCGGCCTCGAGAAACTTGGTGGCTATCTTTATCCATGAGACCCACGGGCTGGCGAAGGCCGTGAGCCAGAAGGAGCGGATGCCGCGCTCATAAGCCTCCGGGTTGTCGGCGATCCATTTTGCCGGCTGGGTTCGCATGGTTTCCTCGTCATGCGTGCAGCCGCAGGACGGACAGGCCCACATGACGCTCGCGACCTTGACCTTGCGCCTCCCGTTTTTGATCTCGATGGTCTTGTCGATGACGATGTCGTCGAAGTCGATGCAGTGGTATTCCCCGCAGTCTGGGCAGCGGTGGCACCAGTGCTCCTGCGTGCCGAGCTCGAAGCTGTCGGCGATCTGGCTGGAGCCCTTAACGGTCGGCGTTGAGACCTCGACGGCCTTGCGGTTGTAAAACGTGGTCTGTCTGGCCTCAGCCAGTGCCCACGGGTCGCCCTCGGTTCCGGCGCTCGTCGCCCATCGGTCTCTTTCGTCGCCGATGATATAGCGTGCTGGTGTCGATGCCAGTGCCGAGGCGCTGTTGCTGCCGGTGATCGTGAGCATACCACCCGGGAAAGACTTTTGGAGGATGGTGTTGCCGGAGTCTTTTGCCTTTACGTCGGCCACCTTGAGGTGGCTGTCCCGGATCATAGGAGCGACGCGGAGCCGGCTGAACTTCTTGGCGTCGTCGAGCGTTGGCTGGATATACAAGATCGAGCCCGGGTCTTGGTCGATGATGTAGCCGATGATGTTGAGCTCGAGTTCAGACTTGCCAACCTGTGAGCTGGCCACCATGACGATCCGGTTGATGCGCGGGTCGTTGAAGGCGTCCATCGGCTCCTTCAGGTATGGCGTGCGGGATGTGCGCCACGGGCCGGACTCGGCCGACGTCTCCGGCGATAGGCGGCGCTTCTGATCGGCCCAGCCGGAGACCGTGAGCTTCGTCGGTGGCCTGAAGTGTTCCAGCGCAGGGGCGATCGCAGCGTTCAAGCGGGCGGCGGGTTTATTCCTCGTCGTCTTGGCCATCTGCGGCCTGCCATCCTTCTCGATCCCTTACCCGCTGCTTGTATTTTTCGGGATCGTATTTGTAGGCGGCCAGCTCGCGGAGGATCTCGTGGCACTCCCGCTCAATGCGCTCGGATGCCTCCGGGGCGGCCTTTGTGTTTGCCATGTCAACGGCCAGCCGGCCCGGGAGCGCCATGATCATCGAGCGGATGCTGTAGACGAGGTCGGTGGTCATGGCCTCGACGTCCTCGCTGCGGTGCATCTTGCCTTCGAGCTCCTTGAGCTGGAGCTTTGCGACGGCGGCCTTCGACTCCTTCAGGTCTGCCTCGGCGGCGGCCTTGCGAGCTTCGTCCGGGCCCGCCCTCGGCTCTTTTGTTTCCCGGTCTCGAATGAAGTGGATGTAGTCCTTCACGCTTTCGACCAGTCGGTAGCGGTCGCCGGCGGGCGTTTTGTATTGCTTCAGCACGCCCTCTTTCCTGAGCTGCCCGACGCGCTGGATGGTTATGTCGAGCAGATTTGCGACCTCTGCCGCCTTGACATATCCCGGGGTCTCCTGCTTCTGTGTGGCCACGGCGATCACCTCCTTCCGGTAAAGTAAAGCGCCCGAAAAACTTTTCCCGCGTCTGGCTGTTTTCTGGGCTCGCCAGCACCACAGGCGTTAGGCCTTGTCACAGTACCTTGACGCGGTCGCTGCGGTGTCTGTGCGGCCGTGTGGGCCGCTCTGGTTCGTTTTGCGTGTTGGTGGGCGTGGCGGTGGTGTTGGGCGCCCTGCGGCCGTCCTCGTGGCTGCGGCGTGGCTTCTGGTGGGTGTGGCTGCGTCCCTATTTGATCTTGCTCATGTGGTAGTTGAGCCGCGTGGTCAGGAGCTCGGTGAGCTTGGTCTGGATGGCCGGGGCGACGGTCTCCTCCTCGCCGATCATCTGGGGCACGGACAGGGTGGTCATCTTCTTGATGTCCATGCGGCCCGTGCTGCGACGCTGGAATGGGATGGCGTTGACGCCGTCGGCCTTGGTGTTGCCCGTGCCCATGAGGACGAAGTGGGACTGCTGCGAGTCCGGGCCTCCCTTGGTTCGGGTGTTCTTGTATCGGCCTATGACCTTCTTGCCCTTGTCCTTGCGGATGGTGGCGGTGAGCGTGTAGCTCTTGCCTTGGGGTGGGGCCTTGGGGCTCATGCCGAAGTGGACAGGGGTGAGTAGGCGCCCCTTGTAGGTGAACGCCATCCCCTCGATCGTTTCCCCTGATACCTGCATGGTGACGGCCTTCTTGCCTTCCTTGGTGCTGCTGGGGTTGATCTCTGACTTTTTGATGTTGTAGGTGCCCGTCACACATGAGGCGATGGCGCCCGGGGCTCTCGACTTCATGTCGGAGATTGTCTTGGCCACGGCCTTCTCGGCGAGTGTGCGCTTTTTCTCAATTCCGTCGATGACCTTCTGGGCGCCTTTCATTGTGACCTTTACGAACGGCATGGCCTCCACCTCCTTCCGGGCATAGAAAAACCGCTGGCGTGGAGGCGTTCCTCCCGTCTGGCGGTTGATTTCATGATACAGAGTAGCACGGGTTCTATGTGACTTTCACTGTCATTCGCTGCGGTTTGGTGTCATTCGCTCCGATTTACTCCGCCGCGCTCTGTTGTGAAAAAGGAAAAAGCCCGGGGTTATGCCCCCGGGCTCAGTGTGTTGTCGTTCAGTTTGGCCAGCTCTACGAGGGCCGAGCCGTGGATGCGCAGCGTTCGCCTCATATAGGCGTCGTACTTTTCCGTGAAGTCCTCCATTTCGCCGAACAGGGCCTCGGCCACACCCTGCCAGTTCACTCGGTCGAAGTATCGGAGCTGGATCACCAGCCGGTCGTCGGGCTTGGCCATCTGGTCGACCATAGCAGCGAGGAGCGCGTGCTCACGTCGCTCCGCTGCTATCTTCTCCCGGATCACGTCCTCGAGCTCCTGCTTCCGGCCGATGATCTCGGCCATGCGGTCGCCGATGGGGCTGCCGCTGTGAGGCATACCGTCGAGCCGCTGAGCTTTCGGGCTCGTCATGGTTGCTTCCATCCGTTCGAGGCGCTGGATCTGGTTGTCGATGTCGCGGAGCATGGCCGTGTAGTCACTCAGGCGCTCCTTGATCTGCTGCGTTATGCTCTGTTCGGCCATGATGGCCACCTCCCTCCGTTGGCGTGCTACTCTGCGAATATTCCGGCGATGTCATCCCGCCCCAACTCGACGCCGTCCCTGATGCAGCGGATCCGGGTGGCACCGGTGGCTGCGATGTAGCGCTTGACAATGACGTCCGTGTAGGCTGGCGTGAGCTCCATGGCATAGCATGGCTGGTTTTTCGCCTCGCAGGCGATCAGCGTTGTCCCGCTGCCGGCGAACAGGTCGAGGACTCCGTGTGCCCAGTCCGTGTTATCAAGCAGCGCCTCGATGATTTCGACCGGCTTCTGCGTCGGGTGGAGGTCGTTGCCGGATCTGGTACAGGTCAGCACGTTCCCGTATCCCTTGTGGTTGTCCCATTGTGGCTTGGTTCGGTGGGCGAACATTACGAGCTCGTGCTGCGTTCTCCAGCCTTGCCCCATGCCCGGCGTGCCCTTGTCCCAGACGATCATGGACTTCACGCCGAGGCCGTTGCTTTCCACGATGTCGAACAGGTAGACCCACATTCTCCAGTCTGTGAATATGTACGAGACAAGCACCGGCAGCTCTTGGATCATCGCAGTCATGAGTGCCTGATAGCCTCTGGTGCTGAGGGTGTCGTTCGCGATTGTCGGCTGTCCGCCTTTGCGATCGGTTCCGATGCTCCCGCCAGAGCGCCCGCTTTCCCTGAAGCCGCCCGAGCAGTACGGGGGATCGGTCAGCAGGATCTCCGGCTTGGCGCCATCGAGGAGGGCAGCCCTGTCTCTGGCGTTCGTGCAGTCTCCACACATGACGCGGTGGCTTCCGAGGATCCAGATGTCCCCGCGCTTGGTGACGGGCTCCGTCGGCAGCTCTGGCACGGCGTCTGGGTCTCCTTTGAGCTCTTTATCGTGTACGGCCTCCGAGAGACCTGTGACGAGGCGCTCGTATTCTTCCTCGGTATATCCAGTCATGGCGACCGGGAGCTCTCCGGTGTCGACGTCAGCCATGAGGTCGGCGAGGAGCTTGCTGTCAATCTGGGAGAGCTCCGCGAGGCGGTTGTCTGCGATCATGTCGGCATACTCCTCGGCCTCGCTTGCGTAGTTCTGATAGTCGACCGGCGCCTCGGTCAGGTCTGCGAGCTGAGCAGCCATCAGACGGCCGTGACCCTTGACTATGAAGCCGCTGCGCTTACTGACGGTTATGGCCCCGCGCCATCCGGTGCCCTTTATGATCTTAGCGAGGGCCTTGATCTGGTCGTCCGGGTGGGTGTTCGGGTTCCGGGGGTTCGGTATCAGCTTCTCAATGGGCTCGATGGCGTCATGGGCGCAGAATACCGGGACGCCGCCGGCCCACGCTTTCGGCTCTGCTGCCGTGGTGTAGGTTTCGGCTGGCTGTTGCTCTGATTTCTTACTTTTTGCCATTGTGCACCTCCTGTTATGTGGCAGGGCCGATGCCGGACGCGATCAGGCCCTTCATGATCATGGCGTTCAGGTCGATGAAGCAGAGGTCGACGGGGTCGTATGTCCGGCAGATTTCCCCGTTTACAGTGAGGTCGCCGACGATGCTGGTGCCCATGACGTGGTCGACGGCGCGGATGTTGACGCCGATGTCGCCGGTGTAGAACGCCCGTAGCTCGTCGAGCAGGATGTCGCGCTCTCGTTCAGCTTTTCGGATCAGCTCCGGGGCTTCGCTCCTCCGGCAGAGAAGCGGGGTGTTTGTGTATGGCTGCCGTAGCTCTTTATTCATCCCGGGCCTCCTTTGCTCTGGCCTCGTCCATCTTTTGGATCTCACACTTGTTTTCGGGTGGTCTGTCGCACCAGCCGTCCACTCCCCACATACAGTCCTCGGTGTATTCGCAGTTTCCGCCGCGCTTGGGGTATGTCGGCCTGTCTGCCCGTTTGGCCCCCGTTCCTCCGGGATGGCCGCCCGATTTTCTCAGGCTCGAAGGCTTCACCGGATACCACGGGGAGTCGCTGTCGATGTAGACGGTGTTGTCCGGCAAAAAGGCGGGATCCGGGCTTTGCACGAAGCCGACGACCTTGTGGGGGCCGAACGTCAGGCCGTTCGGGTTTGTGTAGTCAACCAGATCCCCGATCTTGAAGCCATAGGCCTCCTGTATCCCGTTTATTACGCTGGGATCACCGGCCGGGTCGTAATGTCCCATCCGTTGCCTCCTTCCTGCGCTCGAGCCGGCCGCGCAGGCGGGCCAGCTTAGCGTCCTCCTGCTCCGTGGTGCTGCCGTACATAATCTTCATCTGGTCGAGCATGATCTGGACGTCGGCGATCTCCTCCAGTACCGAGTCTCCGGCGGCGTCTCGTTCTTTGTTGGAGCTGACGCGGCGGTATTTGCATATGGCCTTGGTCAACTCGCTCATTTCCTCGATCATCATGTCCTGCTGGGCCGCTATGCCGAACGTGTTGATGGCAGCTCTCAGGATCCCGAGGCGCTCCTCGGCCTCAATGTAGCGCTTTTCCATGTCGTTCCGCCCCTTTTGAGTCTCAGCCACGCGTTCGTAGCGCCGCCGGTTGAATGCGAAGTCATCGCAGACCTCTCCGGCCCGGTGAAGCCGGCACCAGCTATTCATCCCGTCCAGAATGAGGTTCTCGCAGTAAAAGCACGAGAGGGTCTCGGGCCCTGCGTCTCCGATGCCGTCGATGGCGACCGCGCCGGCGCCGCAGTATTGGCACGCTTCGGCGCTTTTGTCCGGGCTTGCCGAATATGCGAGCTTCCCGCAGTTGTGGCATCTGTATCTATACACTTCCGAGCCCTCCGTTCCGTGAGAGGCCGGCCTTCAAGGCGCAGGTGGTGCAGGCGGCCCGGAGCCCGGGCTCTGCGGCCAGCGCTTCGCGTGCGAGGTCTGTCTGCCAGCACTCAGCTCCGCATACCGGGCAGGTGGTGAGCTTCCAGTCGTCGCGCTGCGGGTTCGGTATGTTGGCCTTGAGCGGCATGGCGAGGATCCCGCCGTCGCCGACCTTGTGCGGCGTGATGGTGAAGGCCTCCGGCTCCTCCTCGGCAGCCATTTCGACGGCGGCCTTCTCGTATTCATCGTGGATCTGATCCATGACCGCCTCCCAGCGCTCCCCGTGGCCGCTTTCGTAGCCGGCCACAATATGCGCGAGCTCGTGGGCGAACAGTTCCGCCATCGCCCCGATCGGCGAATTGGCCGCGATGCTGATGATCGGCTCGGTTCCGTCCTCCGGGAAGAACGTCTCGGCATAGACTGCCTTGCCGCCTTCATCGGCCAGCTCAAGGACGAGCTGCGCCCTGTACTAGACGTCCGGGTAGAGGCTCGAGAAGATGCTGGCCACGATGGCCGCCGGGTCGTTCACGAAGGGCGAGGCCATCGGCCCGATCTGCTCGTAGACCTTCAGGGCCGCGTAGGCCTCCCGGAGCATGGCCCTGATCTCGTCCTTCTTGACGCCCATGATGGTCGGGCCATTCACGATCAAGTTGAGCGTGGTGTCGCTCCAGTCCCTCATGGGTCTGGTCTCTCCCATGAAGCGGGCGGCGGTCGGATCGACGTCGACCTCGCTGCGGGTGAGGCGTGTATAATTATCCATTATTTGTTCCCTTCTGAGGCAGGCGAAACAGCTCCACACTGATCGTGCTGATGGTCTCGTCGTCCTCGAAAAACATTTTTTTGATGGCCGCGACGTCCTGTTTGCTCGG
>JAYFQP010000029.1:0-6668 GCA_034926865.1 Clostridiaceae bacterium | reverse complement strand
TGGAACTTAACACCCTTGCGAAGGGTAATTTTCCACTCCTTGTCGGTTACTACCTCTGCCTTTTCAGCCAAGCAGGGTTCCGGCTCAAGGGTTTCAATATTTGTTTTGTACAGTGTGTTGTGGGTAAGGATGTTCATATATCCGCCCGCAACTGCGTTGTGCTGATGAGGAGCCATCGTGGGGGGCTCGTTTGCTGTGGCGATTATCACATCGTCTCTCGCAGGTTTTGATGTATCAGGAGTCGGGGTCTTACCGTCATCGGTCTTTGTGTCGCCGCCGCCGCAGCCTGCCATCAGTGAAAAGGCAAGCATGAAAATCATCGCGAGGCTAAGCAGCTTAATGATAGATTTCTTCATTCGCTTCTTTCTCCTTATCAAAATAATTGCGCCGGCTCTTCCGGCAAGATCAAGAAAAACTGTGGGATTGCGTTTTATTAATTTTCCTTAATCACATTATGAAGTTTAAGTTAAAAGTATTTTAATTTCAAGTGCTATTTCGCGTTTTCGTCGTTATGCCCGACCTTTTCATCTATTATTCACAATCATTAATGACATTTTTGTCAGTTTTTAATATACTTCTATGTTGACTCATGACAATGTTTTACCTTTTTACTGTTTTCCATTGTTAATTCGACCTGAATTTAGTGCTTTAAATCTCTTTAGATTAACATAACTTAATATTTTTTTATCACAATTTTGAGGTGAGAACTTACAGCATTAAAGGGCAAATTAAATACAAACCGCTCTTTTTGTGCTCTCCTCCCCCCATTATTGTGATTGTGGCGAAAGCATTTTTATGCTATAATTTTTTTGTCCACCGAAGTGGGCAAATATCATATGAGGTGATGCAAATGAAATGCCCTTACTGTGGAATGGACATATCTGAAGACGAAGCAACATGCCCCTATTGCTTTGGTATCATAAATTGCGGTGATGAGGCAAACTGTCCGGATGATCCTCAGCCCGCTAAAAAGAAATTAAATAAGCTTATCCCAATAATATCAGTCTTGGTAATTGCAGCCGCGGCAGTCATGTTTTTTCTGCTTAGATCAGGCGGCCCCAACGCCGAGGCGGCTTCATATAAAGATCATATTCTGACAAACCGCGAGCTGAATTATTATTACTGGTCAGATTATTACTATTATTTAAGCACATACGGCTCCTCCGCTGCATTTGATTCCGAAAAGCCCCTTTCTGAGCAGGACTACAGCGACAGCATGACATGGCAGGAATACTTTATAAACTCAGCCGTGGGCAACTGGCGTGATATAACGGCCGTTACCGACGAGGCCAACGCCGATGGGTTCACTCTTCCAGAAAAATATCAATCCGGCCTTGAATCTCTTACAGAAAATCTGGAAACCGCAGCCTCCAATTTAAAGCTTAAATCGTCCGAAGAATATCTTACATATTCCTATGGCAAAGCCGCAGACTACGACAGCTTTTACGCCTTTCTTAAGGTCAATTACCTTGCCAATGCTTATTCAGAGCATATCTACGATGAGTTATATGACCAATATGCCGCAGAGCCTGTGACATCAAAAACGGTCAATGTCCGCCATATTCTGATCGGGAATGACGCTTTTAAGGATCCAAAGGCCAAGGCGGACGAAGTATATAACCTTTATTTGAGCGGGGACAAAACCGAAACCTCCTTTGCGGCACTCGCGACGGAATATTCAACCGACAAAGGCTCCAACACAAACGGCGGGCTTTATTCCAACGTCACCGAAGGCCAGATGGTTGATACTTTCAACGCCTGGTGCTTCGATCCCGCACGCCAGCCAGGAGATACAGGCATTGTTCAGACACAGTTCGGCTATCATATAATATACTTCTGCGGTGAGGGAGAAGCGCAGTCAAAGGTTGATGACAGCATCGCTCAAGCAAAATATTCTGAATGGCTCGACTCGATCTCCGATGATGATTATACGCTCAACATCGGCTCTATCGAAATCTACGAGCATTAATTACAATGTGTAATATTAAAATAAAATAATACCCAGAGTGAAAGGAAGCATGTATATGAATAAAACGCTCATAGTAAGCAAAGAGCTATGCGCACGTTTGCTGACCGTTGAGGATTGTATCCCCGCTATGACAGATACCCTTATAGCCGCTTCCCAAAACAAGATAAAAATGCTTCAGCGCAGCATGATCCCTCATGAAAGCGGCTGCATGCTTGCTATTATGCCCGCTTCGCTGCTGACAAAAAACGTCACAGGAAGCAAGGTCATTATGTTTCCCGGCCCAAAGGCACGCGAGACGGCGCAGGGCATTGTTCCTCTCTTTGACACTGTTACTGGTGAACTAACAGCCATCGTCGATGGCGAGCTGATAACCGTTATCCGCACAGCCGCCACAAGCGCAGCCGCGACGGATGTGCTTGCAAGAGAAGACGCCTCCACAGTCGCTGTTTTAGGCGCCGGCAAGCAGGGAAAGGCCCATGCCGAGGCCATGTCATATATCAGAGACATAAAAGAAGTCTATATATGGGATATGTTCCCCGCCGCCGTAGAAGCCGCCTGCCTGGAGCTTTCTGAAAAAATGCCAAATGTAAAAATTATACCCTGTGAAACTCCTGAAGAGGCAGTTAAAACCGCGGATATAATCTGTACGGTCACCTCAACCAAAACTGATGCTCCTTTCCTCAAAGGCTCATGGGTCAAAAAGGGTGCACATATAAACGCAGTAGGCGCCTGCAGCGGAAGTGCAAGAGAAATCGATACCGAGACAGTCGAGCGCAGCCGTGTGTTCTATGACTGGGAAGAAGCCTCCATGCGCGACGCCGGAGACCTTATAATCCCCCTCAATAATGGCGAGATATCAAAGGATCATTTGCTGGGAGAAATCGGCAAAGTTATGACCGGCGAGCTTGAGGGCAGAATAAGCGAAGCCGACATAACCCTTTTTGAGACCATTGGCATCTCGGTGGAAGATATCGCCGCCGCCCAGCTTATTTACGAAAGGGCAAAGGATCAGGGCCTGGGCGTATGGCTGGAAATCTAGCTCAAAACCATCGCTTGCGCACACGCGCAGGCAAAAAGCAGTGAATACTCAAATATAATAAAACGTCCGCGGAAACGATTCCGCGGACGTTTTATTCAGCTCACATTATATACCTAATTTTAATAAAACAAGATTCATGCCTTATCTGTGTTTTCATTTGTCTCATTAGTCTGAACTCCGATCTTTCTCAGCCACCTGTCGCCCTTAAACCTGTTGTTGAAAATTGCACCTCTTGCAATCCAATCAAGGCACATTGCAAGCATTATGCCGTTGCCGTGCATATCAAGCATCACGCCAAACACATATGCGCCGAATACCCTGACGACCCACATAGAAATCGATCCCACAATAAGGGTGATCTTGACGTCTCTTGTTGAGCGGAAGCAGTTCGGAAGCATGAAGGAATCGGCCCAGAAGGGCATAAAGATGATTTCAATTGAACACATCATCACAGCAGTGTTAACTACAGTCAGGTCCCTTGAAAAGCAGAACGCCAGGGGGTAGCAAAGCACGGCTTTCAATATCATAGACCAAAAGGTTGCCTTGCGCCCCGTCCGCATCATATGTGCTGCCGTCTCTCTCGTCTTTTCCCGGCTGCCTGTTCCGGCAGCCTGCCCCACAAGGGTAATTACAAGGGCAGAATATGACATGATCGGAAGCTGAGTCACGCTTATAATCGAATTTGCCACTTGATATGCTGAAATGACAGTCGTCCCCATGGTGGACAAAAACACCTGTAAAAGAACCTTACCTCCGTTGAACATAAGGTTTTCTATCCCTGCTGGTATGCCGATCGACAGCGTTTTGCCCACTATATCTCGCTCAAGCTTCAGGCTGAACTCACCCTTTATACAGACACGGCTGTCAATGCTGAATATCTTTATAAGGCCCAGAAGTGCTGCAGCCGTAACTGCCACAAGCATTGAATACCCCGCTCCTGCCGGCCCCATATCCATCACAATTACAAACAGATAGCTTAAAACTATATTTATGGCATTCATTACTATGCCGATCTTCATCGGCGTACGTGTATCCCCGGCGCTTCTGAATACTCCCACACACTGATAGTATATAAACCACATTGGGGTGGCCAACACAGATATAGTAAAATACTCTATGGAGTATTTCATAACATCAGCATCGGCGGCGCCGTAAAGCGCATACAGCAGCGATACCCGCCCTAAGAATATAATAACCGTCATAACAAGGCTGAATATCATTCCGAGCACAAGCGATTGCGATGCGCTCTTTTTTACGCCCTGAGCGTTCTTTGCCCCGACATTCTGGGCCACCATGACGTTGCCGCCCATAGCATAGTTATTGAAGAAATACACTATGACGTTGTTTATTGTGTTTACCTGGCCCACTCCGGCCAGCGCGGCGCTGGAAATCGTGCCTGTTACAGCCACATTTACAAGCCCCAGAAGCATTGCGGAGGTCTGGTCAACGAAAACCGAAGGATAAAGTCTCTTTTGCTGCAGCATCAATTCCCCATCGTCGCTTACAGGCAGCTTAAAAAAGCCAGCCAATCGCCCCAAAAATACCCACTCCCTTTTTCATGCAGTTCTTATTTGAGTATACTGTTTAACATTTTATACTTTAGGCCTGTAAACGTCAAATAGACACAAACAGCCGCCCACAGCCGTTATAGCAGTATTTGGTGCAAAAAAAAAGCGATTATGAGAACAATTTAGCCATTTAAAGTGTTCAACAGTTTGAAAGCTATCGAACTGCATAAAATATGCCATCTTTTTTATACACAAGCCACAAAAGCGCCCGATTTGCCGGCGGACAAACGCTTTCTATTCTATAACAAACTTTTGAAGAAGCTCCAGCATGCACAGCGCGTCATTTATGTTCATAAGCTCTGTGGGAGAATGCGAGTAGCGTCGCGGGACCGTAAGCGTAGCCCCTGCAACTCCCCTGCCCTGTATAGTCCCGCTCAATGCATCTGTAGAGGCCGAAAAGCCGCAAACCGAAAGAGGCTGCAACGGTATATCGTATTTATCCTTGAGGCTCATTATTTTACTTTCCATATCGGGATGTATAAAGTTCATCGGCCCGGGGCCCTCCGACAGGCTGCATACTACCCCCTTTCCAAGCTGAACAGGGAGATCCCGCTTCCAATTCATGCCCGGAGTATCGGCGCAGGGAACAGTATCCACGGCTATCATCATATCAGGACAAAGATAGTTCACCGCAGCTGCAGACCCCCTCAGCCCCACTTCCTCCTGAAGCGTGAACACGAGATACAGTTCATACCTAAGCGCCTCTTTGTCAATTTCTTTCAGAAGCTCAAGCAAAACAGCACATCCTGCCCTATCGTCAAGAGCCCTGCAGCATATAAAGTCAGAATTGGCCATCTCCATATAGTTATATGCCGGCGATGCATAGCTGCCTATTCTGACTCCCAACGCCTCCGCCTCCTCCTTGGAGGAAACGCCGATATCTATAAATATCTCTTTGGGGTTTACAAGCTGCCTGCGCTCTTCAGGCGTCTGAAGGTGCGCCGCCTTAGTCCCTACTATTCCGGGGATACTTCCGTTTATAATGACCTGCCTTGCCTCGATACACTTATCCGGTACCCCGATCTTACTGGCCCAAAGAAACCCCTCAGCGTCGATGCTCCTTATCCAGTAACCAAGCTCGTCGGTATGGGCGCATATCATAAGCTTTTTTCCCTTCCCGCCAACCTTAACCACAAGATTCCCATAATTGTCGTAAAACACATCTTCGGCAAATGGCGCAGCTATTGCCTTAATATGCTCCGTCATTGCACATTCCCTGCCAGAGGGAGAGGATATGGTCAAAAGATCCTTAAGTGTCTTTCTGAAACACTCTTTTTTTCCGCTGTCAACTGTCATTTTTCGCAATCCTCCTTTTTTGATTTTTTTAGTATATCATAAATACCATTAATGTCCAATAATAACACTGCTTTAAATCACTGCAGGCTCAAATATTTCTTTACGGCAAGCGAAAAAACTGCTTTAATATGCTTATACATATAAACAAAGAGGGGTATCATGAAAGACATTTTGTTTCATACGGAAAGCTTCGTATTCTCATACCGCGTGGCAGGCGTCATTATCCAAAATGGTTGTCTGCTGCTGCAAAAGCCGCTGTCGGATATCGGATACTCCTTCATAGGGGGTCATGTCGCCCTTGGCGAGACCTCCTCAGAGGCTCTCAAAAGGGAGTTCTATGAGGAGACCGGCGCAAAAATAGGGGTTAAGGAGCTTATGGCAATAGGCGAAGTATTTTTCCCATGGGGAAAGCTGCCATGTCACCAGATAAGCCTTTACTACCGCATAGAGCCAGACGGATGTTCTCTCCCGCTTTCCGGCTCCTTTAAGGGCTTCTGCCCTGAAAACAATTCCCCGGAGGATATCTCCTTCTGCTGGGTTCCTATAGAAAGCCTGCCAAAAATTGTGGTCTACCCCTCTGAGCTTATCCCACATATCCTCTCGGGCAGCCGCGATGTGCGGCACTTCATAAGCCATCAGGAGTGAAAACATCTGCCTTCCATTTTTTAAGTCTTCATTGGTGCATAGATATTCCTCAAAAGAGCGCTCATCTTTTATCCCTGAAAACAGATGCTCAAGCATCTGCCAAAAAATGACCAAAATGCAAAAAAGCGGTGTCCCTTAAGGGACACCGCTT
>JAYFQP010000012.1:0-72413 GCA_034926865.1 Clostridiaceae bacterium | reverse complement strand
AGACGGGTGATTTTTTCTCCGGTCGCCGTGCCCATGCTTCCCATCATAAAATATGGTTCCATGACGAAAAGACAGCACTTCCGGCCGCCGAAGGCCGCTGTGCCGCAGACCACAGCTTCTTTTTCGTTGCTTGCTGTGCGGGCGGTTTGGAGCTTCTGATGGTATCCCGGAAAGCTCAAAGGGTCTGCGGGTAAGATGTCATCGAACAATTCTTTAAACGAGTGCTTATCTGTTATAAGATTTATCCGCTGTCTTGCCGTCATCCTGAAATGATAGCCGCAGGAGCAGACGTTATGATTAGCCCAAAGTATGCTCAGGGGAATGGCCTTATGGCAATTAGGGCAGGCTTTTTCCGGCTCGCCCACATCCTCCTGGACTGGGGATACAGCGCGGCCTCCCTTTTCAAGCTCATTTTGCGGCCTGCGTATGAAGTTTAGAAGAGACATCTGAGTCATCTGCCTTCCATAAAGCGCAGGTCATATTGTCCTGCTATAAATTGAGGGGAGCTTATAATCGCAAGCTGCTGCTCGATATTGGTCTCGATACCGCTTATTACCAGCTCGCACAGCGCGGCTTTCATTTTCCGCATCGCTTCTTCTCTTGTTCCGGCATAAACTATAAGCTTGCCTAAAAGAGAATCGTAATATGGAGATACATGAATATGGTTTACTAGATAGGTATCAAATCTTACAAAGGGTCCGCCGGGAACGTGAAGCATGTTTAGCTGCCCAGGCGACAGCGCGTTTACGCGGCATTCCACAGCAGAGCCTTTAAACGTGACATCTTCCTGATTAAAGTTTAGGGGTATGCCTGCGGCCGTTCGTATCTGCCACTTGACGAGATCGATGCCGGTGAGCATTTCTGTCACTGTGTGTTCCACCTGAAGTCGGATATTCATCTCCATAAACCAAAAATCTCCGTTTTGGTCAAGAAGAAACTCCAAGGTTCCAGCCCCGGTATAGCCGATCTTCTTAATTGCCTGTGAGACAACGCGGATCAGTGTTTCACGATGTTGCATATTGACGGCCGGAGATGGGGATTCTTCAATGAGTTTTTGGTGCCGACGCTGGATGGAGCAGTCACGTTCGCCGAGACAAACCACATTTCCGGCCTCATCAGCCATAACCTGCACCTCTATGTGACGGGCGGGGTAGATATATTTTTCCATATAGACAGAGCTGTCTCCGAAAGCGGCCTGACTTTCTGAAACAGCCAGCGGAAAGGCTTTCAGCAGTTCATCTTTGGAAGTTGCAAGCCTTATACCCCGGCCGCCTCCGCCAGATCGCGCTTTAAGCATTACCGGATAGCCTATTTCTTCAGCTGCGGCTATGGCTTCCTGAGCTGTAGCTAAAACACCTGTACCGGGAATAACTTGCAGCCCGGCGGAAGAGGCAAGTTTCTTTATCTCGGCTTTGTCGCCAAGCCGCTCCATATCTTCTGGGGCTGGGCCGATAAAGGCGATACCGTTCTTCCTGCAAAGAGATGCAAAGTGAGCGTTTTCAGATAAAAAACCATATCCAGGGTGTATAGCTTTGGCCCCTGTCACAAGCGCCGCACTGATTATACGCGCTTCATTGAGATAGCTTTCTGACGGAGAGGATGCGCCTATGCAGATGGATTCGTCTGCGAGAGCTGTATGAAGAGTGTCGCGGTCAGCCTGCGAATATATAGCGACTGTAGCGATACCCATTTCCTTGCAGGCGCGGATAATCCTAACGGCTATTTCTCCGCGGTTTGCGATCAGAATTTTTGAGAACATTATTCACGCTCCATAATCGCAAAGGAGAACTCGGCTTTTATGCAGAGCCTGTCTTTGACATATCCTGTGCCCTCGGCAAAATAAAATGGCGGTTTTGCTTTTGTAATACGGCATTTGGTTTCAAACAGGTCTCCCGGCCTTACCGGAGATTTGAAGCGCGCATTATTAATCCCCGTATAAAGAGGCAGCTTATCCGCCGCCATGGTATCCGAAAGCAAAATGCATGCCGACTGGGCAAGAATCTCGCAGAGGATCACTCCGGGAACGATAGGAGAGCCGGGGAAATGCCCATTGAGAAACCATTCTTCGCCACGCACGAGGTATGATCCAAGTGCGCAGTCATCGCTTAGAGAGACTTCGTCCAGCAGCAGCATATTTTCCCGGTGTGGCAGTATTTTTTTTATTTCTTCCTGTGTCATGCGGTTACCTTTTTATGCGGAACAATTCGCATCCATAATCTACTATTTGACCGTTCTGTACGCATATCTCTACAATTGTGCAGTTCTCTTCGGCAGTCAGTTCATTCATGAGCTTCATAGCTTCTATGATGCAGAGGGTAGAACCCTTTTGAATCTTATCTCCTGCTCGTACAAATGGGTCGGCATTTTCGGAGGGCGATGCATAGAATACGCCGACCATGGGAGAGCTGATGCTTATATAATCTGCCGTTTCTTCTTTGCTTGAGGAAGGTACAGGTGCTGCCGGGGGCGGATTTCCTATGGCAGGCACTGAGGGCGTTCGCTCAATGCGCATGATGCTGTTTTTTTCGTCAACTTCCAGACCTGTGAGGTCAAGCTCTTTCATAAGAGCAGCATATTTTCTGATGTTTGATTCGTTCATGTCTATACCTTTCTGAACGCAAGACAGGCATTGTGCCCCCCAAAGCCCAGCGAGTTTGAAAGAGCCAGCTGAACATCAGCCTTTATCGCCTTGTTGGGAATATAATACAGGTCACATTCGGGGTCAGGCTCATTTAAGTTAAGCGTTGGGGGAAGAATACCCGTTTCAAGCGCCTTAAGGCAGATGATTGCCTCCATAGCGCCTGCGGCACCCATCATATGGCCCGTCATGGATTTTGTGGAGCTTATAAGCGCCTTTGTTGCGGCGGTTTCCCCTAAAGAGCGCTTGATAGCCTTTGTTTCGGCCTTATCGTTGAGGGGAGTGCCTGTTCCGTGAGCGTTGATATATATGGTTTCAGAGTCTTGATACCCTGCCTCGCGCATAGCATCCTGCATAGCGCGGGCACCGCCGAGGGCCTCGGGGTGCGGCGCAGTGATATGGTATGCATCGCAGGTGGAGCCATATCCGCATATTTCTCCGTATATTTTCGCGCCTCGCTTCAAAGCGTGTTCGTATTCTTCCAATACTAGGGCGGCTGATCCCTCTCCCATTACAAAACCTCGGCGGCGCTTGTCAAATGGAAGACATGCCGCATCAGGGTCTCTTGACAATGAGAGCGCCTGCATGTTGGAAAAACCTGCTATGCCGCATTCGGATATTGACGCTTCAGTTCCGCCGGTTATAACTGCGTCTGCATAGCCATGGCGAATTATCCTGAGTGCTTCGCCGATAGCGCTTGAGCCCGAGGCGCACGCAGTTACAGCCGGGAGCGCCGGACCCTGGCAGTTAAAGCTGATGGCGATCATGCCACAGGCTATGTTGGCGATCATCATAGGTATAAAGTAGGGGGAGACCCTCTGCGGCCCACGGGTCATCAGTTTGCCGTGCTCCGTGGAAAATGTCTCTATCCCTCCGATACCGGTGCCGAAATAGACGGCTATGCGATCTGGAGGGAGCGTTCCTATAACTCCGCTTTCCGTTACGGCCTGGCAAGCCGATGCCATGGCAAATTGAGCATATCTGTCGCTTTTCAGGACATCGGCTTTCTCCATGTAATCTCTTGGGTTAAAGTTCTTTACCTCGGCGGCGAGTTTTGCTTTATAGTCAGCGGTATCAAAGAATGTAATCGGGGCAATGCCGTGTACGCCTGCAAGCAGGCTATTCCAGCTATCGTCTACGCTGTTTCCTATGGGGGAAATGGCGCCCATACCTGTGACAACCGCTCTGCGAATATTATTATTCATTATACTTACTCCTTACATTGCGATGCCGCCATCGATACGCAGCACTTCGCCGGTGATATATTTGGCGGAAGCCAGAAATGCTGCCGCATCCGCAACTTCCTCAGCCGTGCCCATGCGTCCCAGCGGGATCATGGATACGAGAGGACTTGTCTGCGTTGAGATGTCTTTCGTCATGTCGGTTTCTATAAATCCGGGGGCTATGGCATTACAGGTAACGCCTTTAGGCGCAAGCTCTCGGGCAACTGATTTTGTAAGCCCAATAAGGCCTGCCTTTGACGCGGAATAGTTGGCTTGACCAATATTGCCCATTATTCCGGATATCGAGCTGATATTGATTATGCTGCCGCCTCGGTTGCGGATAAAGATACCTGAGCAGTGGCGGATCATATTGAATGACCCTTTCAGGTTAACGTCAAGAACATCGTCAAAATCCCGTTCCTTCATAGCGGCGATAAGGCCGTCATGAGTTATGCCCGCGTTATTGACGAGTATATTTATTGAGCTGAAATCAGACTTGATGAGGTTGACCGTTTGCTTGACGGCCTCGTAATCCGCAACATTGCAGCAGTATGCCTTAGCCTTCACCAAGTACTTGTCCCGGCATTCGACGCAGATATCTTCCGCCAGAGCCTTATTGCCTGAATAGATTATCGCGATATCGGCGCCTAAAGAGGCAAGCTTTTTAGAAACGGCGGCGCCGATGCCCCTTGAACCGCCTGTGATTACGGCTGTTTTTCCCTTTAACATTGTTTGACCTCCGAAAGAACTGTATCCAGCCCTGATTGATCCGATATGCTGAACGTGCGCACATCGGGGTCTATTTTTGAGATCAGGCCGCTGAGCGTATGGCCGGGGCCAAGCTCCAGAAATGTGTCGGCTCCGGCTTCAATCATATTTCGTATGCTCTGCTCCCAACGAACGGGGGAGAAAATCTGCATTGACAGCAGCTCTCTTATAGACTCGGAATACGGCTTTCCCGTATAGTTTGAATAAACCGGAACTGACGGAATTGAAAAACTTAGCTTTTCAATCTCGAGAGAAAAAGCTTCCGCGGCAGGCTTCATAAACGGAGAGTGGAAGCCGCCCTTAACATTGATGGGAATGGCTCGTCCTCCGGCGGCTTTTACAGCCAGAATAAATGACGGCATCTCATCTTCCGCTCCAGATACTGAAATCTGACCCGGGCAGTTGTAGTTTACAGGATAAATCTTACTGAAGCCTGCACAAATACGTTCTACCTCGTTATTCGACAGACGCAGTACGGCTGCCATGGCAGCCGGCTGTTGTTCTGCGGCTTGCCGCATTAATTCTCCTCGCCTGCAAACAAGGCTGAAACCTGTTTGCAGATCCATTGCACCCGAGTAGGTCAACGCCGCAAGCTCTCCAACAGAAAAGCCTGCTACCATATTGGCGTATATCCCATGTTGGCTCAAGGCCGCGGCACATGACATTTCCACAGCAAATATGCATGGTTGAGTATTCTTTGTTTCACGAAGCGTTTCCTCGCTGCCAAAAAAACATTGCTCAGATGTATGGGGGCGGATAGCGTCGAGGGCTTTAAAGACTTCATTTGAGGCCTCGAATGACTGTGCCATCCCTAAGCCCATCCCAGAATACTGCGCGCCCTGGCCTGCAAAAACAAATGCTATCTTACCCATTTGTAAGCTCCCATCAGTATAGGCTCAGCGCCTTCCATTACTTCGCGGATGATATCTGCTGCAGGCTGTACCTTTGAAACCATGGCGGCTATCTGCCCGGAGAGAAAGCATCCATTCTCCAGATCACCTTCTACAGCGGCCTTACGCAAAGCACCTACAGCAAGATTTTCCAGAGCATCGTCAGGCATATCGCTGAACTCTGCTTTTGCATATTCCCTTGAGAAGGTTGTGCGAAGGCTGCGGACTGGATGGCCGAGCTTTTTACCGGTCACCATCGTACACAGATCGCTTGAGTTAATAATCTTTTCTTTGTATAAAGGATGGACAGAGCATTCCTCGGCGGTCAAAAACCGTGTGCCCATTTGTACACCGCAGGCCCCCAAAATGAAAGCCGCCGCAACTCCGCGTCCGTCGCCGATACCGCCCGCCGCGATGACGGGGAGGTTTGTGGCATCACAGATAAGCGGAACTAAGACCATTGTAGACAGTTCTCCCACATGTCCGCCGCTTTCACCACCCTCGGCTATTACAGCGCTTGCCCCCAGCCTTGTCATAAGTTTTGCCATAGCAACCGAGGCCACTACCGGGATAACATGTATTCCGGCTTTTTGCCACATCGACATGTAGCTTGAGGGGTTGCCTGCGCCTGTTGTGATGACAGCAACTTTTTCTTGGGCAGCTACCTTTGCCACTTCATCAGCATAAGGGCTCATCAGCATAATATTGAGGCCGAACGGGCGCTCAGTAAGAGATTTTGCCACCTGAATCTGAGCTTTGACATAATCAGGGGGTGCGTTTCCGGCGGCGATTATACCAAGCCCACCGCCGTTTGATACTGAGGCGGCAAGCTTACCATCAGAAATCCACGCCATACCACCCTGAAACACCGGGTATTGTACGCCAAGCATATCGCATAAAGGTGTTCTTATCATTCTTAATCCTGCTTTTTGTTTTCAATAAAGGTTACAAGGTCTCCTACGGTTTCGATTTTCTTATCCAGCTCAATCTCAATGCCAAGCTTATCTTCAAGATTCATAAGAAGCTCTACCGTATCCAGCGAGTCAATGCCGATATCACGAAACTTGCTGTCCATTTTTATTTCCGAAGCGTCACATTCGATTCGTTCTGCAACCAGCTCGGCAATTGCTTTAAATATCATATTAAAACCTCCATAGTCTAAATATTAGGTTATCGATGATAACTTATACAAGTTATACTATGCTTCTTTGGCTTTGTCAAGTGGAAAATACATCTGACGATCTGTGACACATTAAGAAGAGAAGGCAAGATGTAGCTTAAATATATGTTAAAAAGCGCTGGAGATAAGAAGGTAAAGCAAAAAAACAGCATGGCCAAAGCCATGCTGTTTTTAAATAGTTTATATAAAGTTTACGACAGATGCGTAATTTAGCTCTGTTTTGCAAAGATTCAATTATCGAGCTTGAGTATCTCGTTGTATATTGCCTGCATCTCGTCATCGATTTCTGTCAGAACCATGGCGCATGAATAAAGTCTTTCTGAAAGCTCTTTTGGAACTGGAGTATCATTCATGTTTTTATACCTGAGCTGATGCTCGAGGCTGGCCCAAAGGTCCATTGCGATAGTGCGTATCTGCACTTCAACAGGCACAATGCGTTTTTCATCCGCCAGAAATACCGGGATGGAAACAACAAGGTGAAGGCTGCGGTAACCGTTTGATTTGGGGTGCTTGTGGTATTCCTTTCGCTGAAGAAGTTCAACGTCATCCTGATTTAAAAGCATATCAGCTACTCTGTCCATATCGTCGAGATAATTGCATATAACACGAACCCCGGCGATGTCATGCAGATATGTCGTCATAGCGTCCACTGAAAAGTCGTGCCCCATTTTGCTGAGCTTATTCATTATGCTGGGAGTGTCCTTGAGCCTGGTTTCTATATGGTGTATGGGGTTATATTCGTATCTTGCGTGAAAGCTGTCGTCGAGGTTTTCAAGCTTTGTCTGCATTTCTTTTATTGCCGCCTTGTAGATCTGCATTTCCCAGATGAAAGTCTTCATCATATCAGGGGAAATCTGTAATGGTGATTCTTCGACAAGAGGGATTGTAATTGCCTTATTCATTATAACTCCTTTTACTGATGATCTAAAAGTTACGGAAGGATCTTTCTCTCACTAATTGATATTTTATCACCTATTGAAATAGAAATCTATTTGCTGGAGATGGAATTCAATCTTTATTAAAATATGAATAAAAAAGTTGGAAAAATAAAACAGGTCATGAAGCAGAACCTCACGACCTGTCAAAAATATGCAGAAAAGTTTATGCAAGGGATCTTTCGCTATTGAGGATTGACATGAACTCAGTGCCGGTAATCGTTTCCCTCTGATAAAGATATTCTCCCAGCTCCCTGAGCTTATCTGTATTGGATTTGAGTATATCAAGGGCCTTTTTGCGCTGGGTTTCAATTATATCCATTACTTTTTTGTCGAGCTTAGCCTGCGTTTCAGAAGAGCATGTCAGCGCAGCATCGCCGCCGAGATATTGGTTGGTCATGGTTTCAAAAGCGACCATGCCGAACTCCTCTGTCATACCAAAACGGGTGACCATGGCTCTGGCAAGCTTTGTAGCCTGCTCGATGTCGTTTGAAGCTCCTGTTGTTATCGAGTCGAAGATCAGCTCTTCCGCAGATCTTCCTCCGGCAAGGGTAGCTATTTTGTTGAGGATCTCATCCTTTGACATCAGAAAATGCTCTCCCTCATCTACCTGCAGGGTATAGCCAAGAGCGCCGGAAGTTCTGGGGATGATCGTGATTTTCTGAACAGGGGCCGAGTTGGTCTGCTTTGCGGCCACAAGAGCATGGCCTATCTCATGATAAGCCACGATTTTCTTTTCTTCGTCTGAAAGCACACGGCTCTTTTTCTGATAACCTGCTATAACAACCTCAACACTTTCTATAAGGTCAATTTGCGAAGCTGTTTTTCTGCCGTCTTTTACGGCGCGGAGAGCTGCTTCGTTTACGATATTGGCAAGTTCGGCGCCTGAGGCTCCGGCGGCCATTTTGGCAACAGGTTCAAAGTCTATATTAGGGTCAAGTTTGATCTTTTTGGCGTGAACTTTCAGGATATCTATCCTGCCCTTGAGATCAGGCAGCTCGACAGGTACGCGCCTGTCAAAGCGTCCGGGGCGAAGAAGAGCAGCGTCAAGCGATTCCGGACGGTTGGTGGCGGCCAGAACTACGACTCCGTTCGAACAATCAAAGCCGTCCATCTCGGTCAGAAGCTGGTTGAGAGTCTGCTCACGCTCATCGTTTCCCCCGCCAAAATTGCCATCGCGCTTTTTGCCGATAGTATCGATTTCGTCGATGAAAACTATGCAGGGAGCCTTTTCATTTGCCTGCTTGAAAAGATCACGCACCTTGGCTGCACCTCGGCCTACAAACATTTCAACGAACTCTGAGCCGGAAATAGAGAAGAACGGAACGTCTGCCTCACCGGCAACAGCCTTTGCAAGCAGAGTTTTGCCTGTTCCCGGAGGGCCTACCAAAAGAGCGCCCTTGGGAAGCTTTGCCCCGATTTCTCTGTATTTTTCAGGGGAGTGAAGGAAACTTACGATCTCGCTCAAAAGCTCTTTTGCCTCATCTTCACCCGCCACATCGGCAAATCTGATGCCGGTGGAAGAAGGGACATATATTTTGGCACCGGAATTGCCAAGGCCAAAGGCCATGGAGCTTCCTCCGCCCATAGCTTGGCCTATTTTTTTGGAGAACAGCTGGCCGACAACTATGAATAATACAAGAGGAAGAACCCAGGTAACCAAAAATGAAAGGATAGGCGATGATTGTGTTATGATTTCTGATGAAAACTCGGCGTTTGCCTTATGAAGGCGGTCGACAAGGTCAGGGTCGTCTATTAGGCCTGTTTTATAAATGGTTTTCCCGGATTTATCTGTAAACACTATCTGGTTTGACTGTATGTCTACTTTTCCTATTTCTCCATTTTCGGTCATCGTCATAAAAGTGCCGTAATCGGTTTCAGTAACTTCTTTGTCCTGAATACTGGGAAAGACCAGAGCATTCAGGATAAGCATAGCGGCAAGGACAATGATATAATAAAAAATTATAGGCTTTTTTGAAGGCTTTTTCACTTCTTTCATTGGCAAAATGCCCCTTTCGTCTTTTTGATTATATTTTATACCCAAATGGTAAAAAATCAATCGCAAAATGTGAACTGAATACGACTAAATTGTGAACGCGGTTACTGTAGGGGCAAAAGTGGAAAAGCCCAAAGAGCTTAGGAGCATTTACGGGCAAAAACATACGTTAAAGGTTTTTCAGGTAGATATCCGTAAGGCTGTATTTTACCGTGCCGTCGAAGCCTCGGGTGGTTTCTGCCATTGCAAGAGAATTGAGGACAGCCTCTTCGGTTGATTCTGCGCAGGCAGTGAAGGCATTGGAGATCAGATCCTCCCTGATAATGGTCATCTGCTGGGTGTCGTCTGCAGTTTCTATTCGGTTGGAAGTTGTAAAGCCTATCATTATATCCCCGCTGCCGTGGCCCATAAAGGAGCCGCATCTGTTAAGGCCGACTCCCGCCCGTTTGATAACTCGCTTAAGCTGGCGGGAGGAAAGAGGGAGGTCTGTTGCTATTATCATCATAATTGAGCCGCGGTCAAGCTCGGTGGACGTTATTTTTTCCTTAAGCATGGGGCCTATCTCATGGCCGCATAGGGTTAGGTTTTCCGTAGCTCCGAAGTTTGATTGCACAAGCACCCCGAGGGTATAGCATTTCCCGCCTATCTCCATTATTCGGGAGGCAGAGCCTATGCCGCCCTTCAGGCCAAAGCAAACCGTACCCTTGCCCGCGCCGACGGAGCCCTCTTCAAAACTGCGGCAGGAACATTGGATTGCTTTAAGGACATGTTCGCCATCCACGGCCCTGATCGAAATATCGTTCAAAACAGAATCGTTGCATTCTCCTATAACGGGATTTATGGAGGTGCATTTGATTCCGTCTTCCTTGCAGCGCTCCAGCATATATCCTGTTATTGCGTCGTGTACTTTGCCAATATTTAGTGTGTTAGTAAGGGCAATGGGGGTTTCAAGAGTTCCAAGCTCCTCAATTTGTGGTATGCCCTGGGTCTTGCCAAAGCCGTTATGCACAAAAGCGGCGGCTGTCAGCTTTCTGGCAAATGGATTGTCCGGGCAAGGCATTATCACGGTTACACCGGTTTTGCTGCTTTCAGTGTCGATTGTACAGTGCCCTACGGTGACGCCTTCCACATCTGTTATCTTGTTTAAGTCACCCTTTTTCATATGCCCGATGTTAAAGCCGTATTCGCAGATCCGCTTTTGCATATTTATCTCTCCTTATGATAAGCCCCGAAGGCTTATTTATTCATATGTATAAAGCAGCAGGGCCACGTTTATGTGACCCTGCGCGATATCTATTTTTCTATGCCATAGAATTTGCAGCCGTTAGTAAAGGTTATTTCGGCTGCTTCTTCAAAGGATATTGACCTCAGCTCGGCGATCCTGTTCACGGTGTATTTCAGATAACCAGAATGGTTTCGCTCTTTGCGGAAGGGAGCCGGGGTGAGGTAGGGGCAGTCTGTCTCGGCCATTATCCTGTCAGAGGGGATATAGGAGACGACCTCAGGGCCTTTTCTGGCGTTTTGAAAGGTTATAACACCAGTGAAAGATATATAAAAGCCCATATCCAAAAGCTCTTTGGCGGTTTCGCGGCTGCCTCCGAAACAGTGTACAACCCCGCGCCGTACACCGCTTGCTCTTAGGATATCAAGAACGTCCTTACAGGCCTCACGCTCGTGTATAATAACGGGGATATCAAGCCCCTTGGCGATTTCAAGCTGGCGGGCAAAAACCTCTCTTTGAACAGGCCTTTCCGAAAAATCATAATGGTAATCAAGGCCGATCTCGCCAAGAGCCCTTATCTTTGGGCTTGACAGCATAGAGACGATTTCGTCCAAAGCCTCATTTGTCATATCCTTTGCCTGATGAGGGTGAAAGCCCACGGCCCCGTATATAAACGGAAAAAGTTCAGTCAGCTTGAGCGTCATGCGTGAAGTTTCAAGGTCGGTTCCGATGTTGGCAATGTATCCTATACCGTCCGAAGGCATAGCTTCCAGAAGCTTAAGCCGGTCGCTGTCAAAGCGCTCATCATCGTAGTGAGCATGGGTGTCAAAAAGCATCATCCCAAGACAGCGCCCTTTTCGCAATGATCGGCAAAGATGACGCGGATGTCATCCTCGCCGCATTCAGCCGAGAGGATCATTCCGTTGCTTTCAAGGCCCATGAGCTTGGCGGGCTTGAGGTTTGCAACAACGATTACATTGTGCCCTATGAGGTCTTCTGGCTTATACCATTTGGCTATGCCCGATAGGACCTGCCGCTTGTGGTCACCTAAGTCAAGCTCGAACTTAAGCAGTTTTTTTGATTTTGGCACATTTTCGCAGGAAACTACCTTTGCAACCCTAAGCTGAACCTTGGCAAAATCATCAATGACTATTTGGGGGAGCTCGTGAACTTCAGGAAGCTTTGGAGCAGGTGTGGCGCTTTCGCCCCTGGCGGAATAGAAGGCTTCGACTTCTTCTTTTTTCTTCTGAGCGTCAAGACGTGCAAATAGGATCGAGTTCTCGCCTACTATATGGCCGTGGGGGATAAGGCCGAAGGATTCAAGGCTCTCCCATCCGCCCATCTTAAGGTTGAGCTGCTCGAATATCTTTTCGGAAGCGTTGGGGATAAAGGGATACAGCAGAGTTGCGGCAACCCTGATGGTTTCGAGAAGGTTATAGAGAACGGTATCCAGCCTTGCCTTTTTGCTCTCATCTTTGCCGAGGATCCAGGGGGTAGTCTCGTCTATATATTTGTTGGCTCTTCTGAGAAGAGTAAATATCTCTGATATGGCATCCGAAACCCTCAAGTCCTCCATGCGCGCTTCGACGAGCTTAGGCGTTTCAAGGCAGAGAGATATAAGCTCCTGGTCAATGGGCTCTTTCTCTTCCAGTACGCCGATTTTGCCGCCGAAGTATTTGTGTGTCATGGTAATAGTGCGGTTGACGAGATTGCCGAGGATGTTTGCAAGATCGGAGTTTATGCGCTCAATAAGCAGTTCGTGAGTCAGAACGCCGTCGCTTGCGAAAGGCATATCATGCAAAAGGTAATAGCGTATAGCATCTATGCCATAGAGATTAACAAGATCATCGGCATAGAGCACGTTGCCCTTCGATTTACTCATTTTTCCGTCACCCACCATGAGCCACGGATGTCCAAAAACCTGCTTTGGCAGAGGAATATCAAGAGCCATGAGCAGTATCGGCCAGTAAATTGTATGGAACCTTAAGATATCCTTGCCGATAAGGTGAACATCAGCAGGCCAATACTCTTTAAAGAGCTCTCCATGGTTGCCGTTCACTTCATAGCCTGGGAAGGTTATATAATTGCTGAGCGCATCTATCCACACATATATGACATGTTTGGGGTCAAAGTCGACAGGGACACCCCATGTGAAGCTTGTGCGAGAGACGCAGAGATCCTGCAGCCCGGGCTTTAAGAAGTTGTTTATCATCTCATTCTTCCTTGATTCGGGCTGGATGAACTCGGGATGATCTTCGATATACTTTATAAGCCTGTCCTGATATTTGGAAAGGCGGAAGAAATAAGCCTCTTCGCTGGCCCTTATTACCTCGCGTCCGCAGTCGGGACATTTGCCGTCCACAAGCTGAGATTCGGTATAGAAGGCCTCATCCGGCACGCAATACCAGCCCTCATAGCGGCTTTTGTATATATCGCCCTGGTCATAGAGCTTCTTGAATATCTCCTGAACCTTTCTTTCATGATCCTTGTCTGTAGTTCTTGCAAAGATGTCATAGGAGGTGTTCATAGTATCCCAAATGGTCTTTACCTGAGCGGCGATGTCATCAACGAACGCCTGCGGGCTCACGCCCTTTTCCTCAGCCTTGAGCTGTATCTTCTGGCCGTGTTCGTCGGTGCCGGTCTGAAAAAGAACGTCATATCCGTTGAGCCTCTTGAATCGGGCTATGGAGTCAGCCAAAACTATCTCGTAGGTGTTGCCGATATGGGGCTTACCGGAGGTGTAGGCGATGGCAGTAGTTATAAAATATTTGCCTTTATTCATATTAAAGCACCCCTTGCAAAATTTAAAATAAAGCCCTTGGGCAAAGCCCAAGGGCTTAACAGCATTAATATACCACACTGAAGCCTCAAAATCAATCAACAGGGCGGTCAAAGCCTATTTAACTGGAAAAAGTTGCTTAAGTTTATGGCTTCGTCTGGGTATTATCCTGTTTTTCTGTGGGCTGGCTTGGTGTATCTCCATCTGTGGTCCCGCTGCCGGGTGTGTTTCCCTCGGTAGTCCCAGTATTAGTGCCGGTTTCGTCTGTAGGCATATTCGGCTCCTCGAGCGGGGGCTGAACATCGGCATCGCCTGATACAGGCGTTGCCGGAGCAACATATCCGCCGGATTTTTGCGGGGTTGAAGGGTTTTCAAGAATAACCTTATCCAGCTTTTTGTACACACTCTTGTTTTCAAAGGTATTTGAGACAAGGGTACCGTTTTCATATACCATACGGTATGTTTCGGTTACATAGCCTGTATAGCCATTATTTTTCACCTTTGTTGTATCAACAGGAAGAGTGGTGTCTGTTTTATAGACTATTTCAAAGGGAGTGGAAGAAAGCTTTTTTGTCGACATCTCAACGGTTTTTTTTGACAGATTGGTGCCGATAATAGAAACCGTCATTGTTGATTTTCCGTATGTCACTTTAAGCTTTATTGGATAATCGGTATTATTAACAAATTTGAAATCCTTTATGCCGTAAACAACCGTTGCGTCTTCTCCCAAAGGAACATAGGTTATCATATAGCTGTGGTTGTGACGCTCCGATATCTTCATATCGGCATGAAGCGCCGCAGAATAGATCGTCGAACTGACCTGGCATATGCCTCCGCCTATACCTTCCTCTGTAGTTCCAGAAACATATACGGTGGCATCCTTGAAGCCGCGCTCATATGTTCTTGGGCCAACACTTTTGTTATAGGAAAACTCGTCGCCTGGATTTAGAATGACCCCGTTGCATAAGCTGCTTGCAAGCTTGACATTTGTTGTTCTGCCTACAAGAGAAGGGTTAAAGGATGAGGTGACTGTGCTGAGAGTATCTGAAAACAGCCGGTTTGAGAAATCGCTCATCGTTATTGTCGGGTCGGTAAAGGTAACAGGAAAGAAGAAGGTGTCTGCCTCGCCTGATGCCTCATAGGCGGCCTTTGCCGCGGCGATATCCATTGTTATGCCG
Organism: Clostridiaceae bacterium; assembly: GCA_034926865.1. GTDB lineage: Bacteria > Bacillota > Clostridia > Oscillospirales > Butyricicoccaceae > RGIG1902. The sequence goes on along the minus strand of JAYFQP010000012.1, from coordinate 57,604 downwards.
CGCGCTCCTTCAAGAACAGTTTTGCCCGATGGATCGCTTTCAAGGTTAAGCCGTGGATTTTTTGGAGCCCTATCCAGCTCAAGCTTCAGAGCTTCAAAGTCAATTTCGGAGTGAGATGCCTGATACTCAAAATCTATCTCGCTGAAGTCCATTTTGCCAAGGTTCTCTTTTAACTTTTCAGAGATATCAGCGGCAGATATCGAAGCGGCCGCACCCCCCTTTGTAACAGTTACTCCGTCGGTGCCAATCTCGTAGGAGAAGGAGGTAGCTTCACGGCTTAAAAAGGAAGCGGCCTCAGCAGCCGTAATTTCAAGCTGTTGTTCGTCGTATTTGATTGAAAGGGGGATCTCGATAACCTTATCTGACCCGAACAACCTTCCGAAGAGGCTTTGTTTGCCTGCCTTAAACGCATTGTCAGTTATGGTGTCGATATCATATTCGGTTGAGAGATCTTTGAGAGAGAAGGTATATTCTTTGCCTGAAAAGGTGATCTTTATATCACCGATAAGAGGATTTTGTTCGGCTATTTCGTCAATAGCCTTCCTTACGCCTTCCTTGGTAAGATCTGTAAGACGATTGTCAAGCACGCTGACTGTGGCAGATATCTTGCCGCCTGAGCTTGAACATCCCGTAAAAGACATGCAGAAAATAAGCACAGCAACCATAATAACGGTCAGCTTGCTCAGAGATCGAATCGTTCTTCTAAAATGAAACTGAGAAGTTGTTTTAAGCAATGTATTACCCCCGAATGATCAGCTTAGTGACATATGTATAGCATACGTCGATTATAGTACACAGCGGAGGCCCAAGGCAATAACTAAACGGTTACAATTGATCCCTGTCAGATACCTTTTTTTGATCAGGCTCCTCTTTGTCTTTTTCGACAACATTTTCGTTTTTTTGTTCCAATGTTATTTCGGCATCAGTTGATTTCGGGGAGAAGAGCCTTTGCATCTGACGGGCTTCAGCGGCATTAAACTCGCGAAAAAACTCCTCGGGGATTATCTCGCTTACAGTATACATGGTATCGATGGTTTCTGGAGTAACGGCATCCTTCCATTTTTGGACAAGAGTCTTGTTGCTGCTTTTTTCCTTTGAGCTTCTGCCCGAAACAAAGGCGTGCTCTTCTCCGTTTTGCAGAATAATGCATGGGTAGCAGTTGGTCTGCCCCAGCTGGTTGGCTTCGATCCACCAAAGAGAGGTGGAGTTGTCATGGCTTATGGCAGAGTAAAAGCCGCTATCAGAGCCTTTTTTAAAAAGAGCTCTTATGAAAGAAATATTTTTTCGTTTTTTCTTAATGAGTGAGGGCGTACAGTTCTTATTTGCCATATGGCTTATCCTTTCTTTAAAGGTGATCAAGTATTAATTAAGTATAGCACAAAGATTAATTCGCAATCAAGCAGTATAGCAAGCCCTCAGACTAATTGTATGTAAAAACACAGGCTATATGTGGGCTTATTGGGCATTTGTGCAAAAAAATCATATTGAGTGCCCGCCGGACTGGACTTAAGTTATATAAAAAAAGAACACCGAGCGGTGTTCTTTAAAGCGTTATGTAGGAATATCATTTCTTGAACGGGAAAAATTACTGTTCCTCACAAAGTTCTGCTTTACAGGCTGCACAGACGTTTTTGCCCTTGAAGGAGCTTACCTTCTTGGAGCTGCCACAGAAAACGCATGTGGGTTCGTGTTTGCGCAGGACGATGGACTGACCATCCACATAGATTTCTACAGGATCCTTAAGTTCTATATTAAGGGTTCTGCGAAGCTCTATTGGTAAAACGATGCGCCCAAGCTCGTCAACTTTCCTGACAATACCTGTTGATTTCATATCTATATCACCTCACTAATCTTATACTTAGATTTTAGTAAAAATGTAAGATTATGTCAACAAAAAAAACGGGGAAAAACACAGTAAAAAAATGTAAATAATTGTTTATAATGACGAAAATGATTAGGAGAGGTTATCATTGCTGTCAAAAGTAGTCGAAATAATGTTTGTAGCGGCCGTTATAGTTGGTTTGGCCTGCGGCAAAATACCTGAAGTTTCGTCAAAAAGCTCAACCGCCGCGGGGGAGGCTGTCGCCACAATAATTTCTATGGCGGGCAGCATCTGCTTCTGGTCGGGCATAATGGAGATCATGTCGGAAAGTGGGCTTTCAAAAAAGCTTACGCGGATACTTAAGGCTCCCATCACTTTTATATACGGAAGGCTATCGGATGACCGAGAGGCCGTATCACTTCTGGCGCAGAATATGGCTGCCAATATACTCGGGCTTGGTTCGGCGGCGACCCCTGCCGGGCTGAGGGCTGCGGACAGACTTAAGAGTCTCAATGAAAAGAATGCAATATCAAGAGTGCCCTTGCTGCTTTTGATAGTGGTAAATACAGTTTCCATACAGCTAATCCCCGCCACTGTTGCGGCGGCAAGGGGAGCGCTCGGGGCAGCTTCTCCGTATGACATATTGATGCCTGTATGGCTGGCGTCAATATGCTCGTTTGCGGCTGCCTTGTTTTTTGCAAGGATATTCATCAGCGGTGAAAGCTCATGACAACAGCTGTGGTACCATGTCTTATTGCATTTATTGTGCTTTACGGCGGCATCAGCGGAGTTGATGTTTACTCCTGCTTTGCAGCGGGCGCAAAAAAGGGGCTTGGTGTAATAAAGACGATATTCCCGCCGGTTCTTATAATGACGGTTGCCATGAAGATGCTTGAGGCTTCGGGTGCTGTGGAGATGCTTTCCGGGCTGCTCGAGCCAGTTGCGAAATTGGCGGGCCTCCCGCCTGAATGTCTTCCGCTTGCGCTTATAAGGCCGTTCTCAGGCGCAGGTGCGCTCGGCGTAGGTATAAGCATAATGGAAAGCTGCGGAGTATCTTCTTTTCCCGGGCGTGTGGCGGCGGTTATGCTTGGTTCAGGCGAAACTAGCTTTTATGTTATAGGGCTCTATTCATCACATCTTGGCATAACTGACACAAAAGCTGTTATGGCTTCGGCCCTTATAGCAAATATAACAGCCTTTATAGCTTCTGCATTTTTTGTAAGGCTACTTATGTAAGCTTTTGTGCCTCACTATATAAAGAATTTTTTGATATGCCGTATTTTAATGATACGGACTTTACGGCGGAAGAGAGCTTTTGTCCGCCTGACATAAGCTCGGACACTTCTCTCAGCATGGTATCCATGGAAGGGCCTTTATCTGACGCCTCTTCCAAAGTAGGGGTATATCCAGATATTATCAGCACAAACTCGCCTTTAGGAGAAATGCCGTTATATAGCTCAAGTGCTTTTGAAAGTGTGGTTCTTATAACTTCTTCATGAAGCTTGGTAAGTTCACGGCAAAGGGCGATGGGACGGTCCCCGTAATATTCAAGCATGTCCTCCAGTGTTCGGACAAGCTTGTGCGGAGCTTCGTAAAACACCATTGTTCTACGCTCTTTTGCCGTTTCGGAAAGATGCTCGAATCTGCTTTTTTTCGAAGTTGAAAGAAATCCCTCAAAACAGAACCTTCCGCAGTCTATACCTGAAATGGACAAGGCGGTTATTATTGCGCTGGGGCCGGGAACGGACACCACTTCAATGCCGGACGCCATGCATATGTCAACAAGATCCGTGCCGGGGTCAGATATGGCGGGGGTTCCGGCATCGGTTATAATGGCGCAGCTTTCGCCTTCGAGTATCCGTGAGGCTATATACTGGCCTTTTTGACGTTTATTGTGCTCGAAATAGCTGACCTGAGGTTTTTTAATGCCGAACTTGTTGAGCAGCTTGGCGCCTACCCTTGTGTCCTCGGCGGCGATGAAATCAACAAGGGAGAGGGTATCTATGGCCCTTGGAGAAAAATCGCTCAAGTTGCCGATAGGGGTGGCAACGACATAAAGCTTTCCGCTCATTTTGTATCCTCCAACATATATATTTGCTTAAATTCTTCTGTTTTTTCTCCGCATTTTTTTATAAAAAGCGGAGGCATGACGCAAAGCCCCTCGCCGCCGCCCTTTCGGGCTTCTATAAGCACAAGACATGGGGCATGTCCCTCGCTTGGGTGAACAAGCCGCATGACCTTTGGCTCAAGCCTGTTTTGAGCAAGGGATGAAAAAAGGGCGGCCATACGCTCGGGCGGATAACATAGGTAAAGCCTGCCGCCCCATTTAAGGGCATTGCAAGCTGTAAGGCAAACATCTGAAATGTTGCCGCAGCTTTCATTTCGGGCGGCGGCGATAGCATCTTTGGTGGATGTATAGCCTCGAGACGGGGCAAAATAAGGAGGGTTTGAAACACATACATCAAAGCTTCCGTAAAGCTGTTTATCTAAAAGCCGCATGTCCGAATGCAGTATAGTTCCCCGATTTTCAAGACCGCAGAGTTTGAGGTTTTCGGATGCCAGTTCTGCGGCGCCCTCAGTTATTTCTACGCCTGCGCCAACGGCCTCGGGCGAGCGTATTAGCATTATCATGAGCAAAACGCCTATGCCGCAGCCGATATCGAGAAGTTTTTCGCCTTTTCGAAGTCGACCAAAACTGCCTAGGATTACGCTATCCTGCGATAGTTTAAAAAAATCTTCATCCTGAATTATAGGATAGCCTGGAAAAAGGTAATTTTGACGCCGCAAAAAAAGCCCCCCTACGTTTAATAAGGAAATTATAGCACAAACTATCAAAAACTCACAATATGGAAGAGGTTTTGATATGAAAAGAAGTTTTAGAATCCACGCCGTAAGAATCATGGCTATAACAATGGTGGTCATGGTGACAGCTGCCACCATTAGTCTTTCCGTAAGCGGTCAGACTTATCGCAGCGGTTCATCGGGCGATGGAGTCCGCACAATACAGGAAAAACTTAAGCGGTGGGGGTATTATACCGGGACAGTAGACGGAATATACGGCAGCAAAATGGTAGCCGCCGTAAAAAGCTTTCAACAGAAAAACGGACTTGCAGTTGATGGAATATGTGGTGCAAACACATTAAAAGCGCTTGGAATTTCCAGTGGCTCAAGCTCCGCCTCTGCGTCGTCTGCCGGAAGAGAAGACGATGTTTATCTGCTGGCAAAAATGATCTCAGCCGAATCGAGAGGCGAGCCGTATATCGGCCAGGTGGCCGTTGGGGCTGTTATACTGAACCGAGTCAAGCATCCATCTTTCCCTAATACGATAGCCGGTGTTCTTTATCAGCCCGGAGCGTTTACGGCACTGACTGATGGGCAGTTCAACTTCGAGCCTGAGGAACAATGCAAAAAAGCTGCCAGAGACGCCATGAACGGATGGGATCCGTCGGGTGGAGCTATATACTATTATAACCCCGATAAGTCTACTAGCAAATGGATTTTCTCGAGAGAAACCATCGCTGTCATAGGCAAGCATGTGTTTGCAAAATAAAAATGTATTGGTTTTCCAGCCATAATTTGGCCCTTCTGCCTCTTTTACCTTGACAATGCCCCCATTGGGATATAAAATATAAATTATTAAGCTATCGGTTTTGAGCTTTTACGGCTCTTATGATTGTGATCTTAATATATTTTTTGAATATCCCAAGGAGGATAAGCAGGTGTCGGGTATAGACATACTTGTTAAAGTAGGTGCTTTACTCGTGTCGGCTTTGATTGGCGGATTAGCGGGTTATTTTTCTCGTAAGAATATCGCTGAGAAGGAGATAGGAAGTGCTGAGGATGAAGCAACAAGAATCATCAATGAGGCAATAAAATCGGCCGAGGCAAAAAAGCGAGAAGCTTTAGTCGAGGCGAAAGAGGAGATCTATCGAGCCAAAACTGAGTTCGACCGAGAGACAAAAGAGCGTAATCAGGATTTAAAGAAGCAAGAGCGAAGGCTCGTGCAAAAAGAAGAGCTAATCGATAAGAAGTACGAGACCATCGATCAGAAAGAAGAAAAGCTCAACAAAAAGCTCAAAGAGAACGAAGACATTCAGGAAGAGATCAAATCGATCAAAAAAAGCCAGCTTGAAATGCTGGAGAAGATTTCCGGGCTGACTGTAGATGATGCTAAAAATCTTATTATCAGCCAGATCGAGGACGATGCCCGGCATGATGCGGCCATTAAGCTTAAGGAGATAGAGCGCCAGCTTAAGGAAGACAGCGACAAGACGGCAAGAGAGATAATCTCGCTGGCCATACAGCGTTGTGCGGCTGACCATGTGAGCGAAGCTACCGTTTCTGTAGTTCCGCTGCCAAATGATGAGATGAAGGGCAGGATAATCGGCCGCGAGGGCCGCAATATCCGAACTCTTGAAACGCTTACTGGGGTAGATCTTATAATAGATGATACTCCTGAGGCGATCACGCTTTCAAGCTTTGATCCGGTTAGAAGAGAAATTGCAAGGCTCAGCCTTGAAAAACTCATAGTCGACGGCAGGATACATCCTGCGCGAATTGAGGAGACAGTCGAAAAGTCAAGGGCTGAGGTCGAATCCATTATCAAGCAGGAGGGCGAGAGAGCCCTTTTCGAAACGGGTGTCCATGGAGTCCATCCCGAAATAGTAAAGCTGCTCGGGCGTATGCGTTACCGTACAAGCTACGGGCAAAATGTTCTTAACCATTCTATCGAAGTTGCCCATATCGCTGGGCTTTTGGCCGCCGAGATCGGTGCGGATGTCACACTTGCAAAGAGGGCCGGCCTGCTTCATGATATCGGTAAGGCCGTTACTCATGAGATGGAAGGCTCGCATGTCAACCTTGGTGTAGACATTGCCAAAAAATACCGCGAAAGCCCTGAAGTTATTCATGCTATACATGCGCATCATGGCGATGTAGAAGCGGAAACTGTTGTCGCATGTCTTGTTCAGGCGGCTGATGCCATATCGGCTGCAAGGCCGGGGGCCAGGAGAGAGAATCTTGAAGCTTACATCAAGCGTCTTGAAAAGCTTGAGGAGCTTGCATCCACAATGAAGGGCGTAGACAAATGCTTTGCCTTCCAGGCAGGGCGTGAGGTCAGATTAATCGTAAAGCCTGAAGAAGTAAAAGATGAAGACATGGTGCTTCTTGCAAGAGAGCTCTCTGTCAAGATCGAAAATGAGCTCAGTTATCCCGGCATGATTAAGGTACATGTCGTGAGAGAAACAAGAGCGGTGGATTACGCAAAATAATGCTTTTTAGAAGGCGCTGCCAACGGCAGCGCCTTCTCTTAATATTTGAATACATGGCTGGTATAGGCTTTAATTTCACTTAAAATATATTTTGAAATGGATTTCTTTCTTTACAATCAAAAGATGCGGTGATATCATAATACGTATAATGTCATTATATAAATATGATTATATTGAAAGCGAGTGAACATCATGGATATCAGAAAAATGGCCCACGAGGTTCAGGATAAGGTTGTTGCATTCAGACGTGACATCCACCAAAACCCTGAAGCAAGCCTTAATGAGTTTAGAACAACTAAGCAAATCGCGAAAGCTCTTGACGAGCTGGGCGTAAAATATAGACTGCTCAATCCCACAGGCGTTATCGCCGAAGTACAAGGGACAAAGGGTGCAGGAAAGACAGTGGCACTCAGGGGTGATATTGATGCCCTTTCTATACAGGAAAAAACAGACCTTCCTTTCAAGAGCAGTGTACCCGGCATTATGCATGCATGCGGTCACGATACCCACGCTTCCATGCTTCTGGGGTCCGTCATGGTTCTTAATCAGCTTAAGGATCAATTTGCAGGAACAGTAAGATTCATTTTCCAGCCGGCAGAGGAAGTGGGCAAAGGTGCGGCTCTTGCTATAGAGCAAGGGTGCCTTGAGAATGTGGACGGCATCTTTGGCGTACATATCGGCGCCATGAAGCCCTGCGGCCAGATTTCCAGCAGCGAAGGCCCCCATCATGCGGCAACCGATCGTTTTGTCGCTACAATCAAGGGTAAGGCCTGCCACGGCGCCGGCCCTAATATGGGGGTTGACGCCACGGTTTGCGGCGCGGCTACAGTTATGAATCTTCAGACAATGGTCAGCCGTGAGTTTTCTCCTATGGAGCCCATTGTCGTAACCGTAGGCTCTTTCCATTCCGGTTCAAGGTTTAACATCGTATCGGGCGAAGCGATATTGGAGGGCACCGTTCGCAGCTTCAACCGCGAGGTTCATGCTCAGCTTCCTGTTGTGCTCCAGCGTATCGTTGAGGAGACAGCCAAGACCTTCCGCTGTGAGGCAGAGGTTGAATATGAGCAGATCACCGAGGTTCTTATCAATAACGGAGAGATGGTTGAAAAGGGCCTTGCCTCCGCAAGAAAGATCACCGAGCCATCCCTTGTTGTCTATGACCAGAAGGGCATGGGAGGCGAGGACTTTGCTGAGTATACAAAGTATGTCCCCGGCGCATTCTTCAGCCTTGGCGCAGGCGGCACATATCCCGGCCACAGCGATCATTACTTTGTAGAGGAAGATGCTTTTGAAGTCGGCGTAGCATTCTATGCGCAGGCGGCTATCGATTTCCTTTCCGAATAACTCTTATTTTAATTAAAAGTGAGCCTTTTGAGGCTCACTTTTTTTATAGCTTTTGATAATGTGTATGAAAATTGTCGGTAACGTATTAAAGGATAAAATTGCCTTTTTTACAAATTCATTTACTAAGTTTTGTGAAAAGCTACAAAGATATACCCAAAACATCTTGTGGCTTTGACTTTGAGTTTTGTTAATGGTATACCAAAACTAACGAAGGTTTTAGCTGTTAGTCAGAAAGGAGAGCTTTTATGAAGGCGATAAAATGTAAATCCTTATTAAAAACCGATTGCGCTATGAGAGATATTGGGTCATCCAAGCGTTTTTTAACTCTGCTTATTTGCTTAGGTTTGATTACTGGTGTCTTTTTTATATATAGATTTTATCCTTTTAAAACTCTTAGCAATGGTGAGGCAACAAGTGAAGATGAAACTAGCGAATCTTCTGCACCCTTTATTTCTACCGATGAAATGCTTCAAGATTACGATTATATGTGGGCCGTGCTTGAAGACCAGTTCCCGTTTTTTAAAGCGGCTGAACAAAATGGATTCTCAGAGAAAAAGTTTATTGATAAAGCCAAAATAAAGCAAAAATACAGAACTCAAATTATAGATTTGACGTCGCAATACGACAAAGACCCATACGAGCCCGCTTCCGCTAGTCCCAATTCCGTCTATAATCTTTATAATTATACTGACTCAAAAAACGCTATGAGTTCAATTATTACACAAAATCTGAACGATTTCAGAAACCTCGGCCACCTGCGGGCCATGTCTTTGTACTTATACTCTATTTACCTTCCCTTTAACACATTTTCCCAAAAAACTCAGGCTTTTTACAGTTCTATTGCAAGTGCAGAAAATTCCGGCACAAAAACAGAATATGACCCTAATGACTATTGTTCTCTTGATTATATAAATGACATCCCCATAATCACCATTACAAGCTTTAGCGCTGGTAGCGACTTAACAGATTATAATAACGCGGTCAAGGCCGTCGACGCTTTTTGTGCTGAAATAGTTGAAGGCGAATATGAAGACGTCATCATCGACATAAGGGGTAACGGCGGCGGCGATTCGGGAATATGGCAAAAAGGCCTGAGCCGGCTCTTCTATGACCGCCAAAAACCGATTACAACCATCGGCGGCTTTAAGGCCGGGTGCCTAGATTTTTTCGCCCAGTCGGCAGATGATAACAGCTATACGCTGTATCCTGTTTATTCAGATGACCCCGCCCTTCTCTATCCTGATGAAAAGGTCAATGAGATAATGCGTGACGCCGGGCTTGATAACATAGTCGTCACAACCAGAAATGCTTTGATACCAGGCCCGCCGGACAATACCTTTAAAGGAAATGTGTGGCTGCTTGTGGACAGCCGATGCGTTTCCTCCTCCGAGATGTTGGCTTTGTTCTGCCAGTCAACAGGGGCGGCTACGGTAATAGGAACTCAGACCGGAGGTATGGGATGGTTAGGTTTTTATCCGATATTTAAGAGGGTAGAGCTTCCCAACAGCGGTATGTGTATTGAGTTCGAGTGGATAGCCTATCTTAACAAAGACGGGAGCTTTAATGAGTTTGAGGGCATGACGCCTGATATTGAAACCGACCGCGATGCCCTTGAGGTCTGCCTTGAAATGATTAATAATGATGCCGGCAAATAGAAGAATAAAGTGATCTTGCGCCCCTTTATGCGTTCCTAAAAGAAGGGACGCAAAATACGAAGATCTGCACATAGTAATATAAAGAGCGAATATGAGCGAAAACTGATACAATAAGTAATAATATAATATAAAATGCCAAATTGTAATCGTATTTGACGGAAATAAGCGTAAAAAAAGTGACGGCTTTCTGCCGCCACTTTTTAATTAAACAAATCAGACAGTTTTTTCGGCTGCCATTATCACATGCTTTGCGAGTACAGCCGTTGTCACTGAACCAACACCCGCAGGAACAGGGGTAATTGCTTTTACTATGGGCTGTACAGAGTCGAAATCCACATCGCCCATGATTTTGCCTTTGTCTGTGATATTGATTCCAACATCAAGGAGTATCTGGCCTTCTGATACATGAGAGCTGCCTACAACTCCGGCTTTTCCGGCGGCGGCTATGAGTATCTCGGCTTTCGAGCAGGTTCCGGGAAGGTCAACAGTCTTTGTATGGCATATGGTAACTGTTGCGTTGCGCTTCAGAAGCAGCATGGCAACAGGCTTTCCTATAACGTTGCTGCGGCCTAAAACGACGGCTTTTTTCCCTGCTATTTCAAGCCCGTAGTGATCCAGAATCTCTATGCAGGCCTGAGCCGTGCAGGGGGGATATCCCATGTCGCTGCCGGAAAAGACTCCTGCCAGCGAACCTTCCGTAATGCCGTCCATATCCTTTTTGGGGTCAAGGGCGGCGCAAATTTTTGCTTCGTTCATGTGTTTGGGAAGCGGACGGAAAAGCAAGACGCCATGCACGCTTGTATCACGGTTTATTTCTTCGATTGTTTCAACAAGCTCATTTTCTGTGGCTCTATCGGGGAAGACAACGCGCCGGACATCGATTCCGCATATTCGGCAGCGTTTTATAGCCCCGCGTTCATATGAGATATCGTCAGGCCGGTTTCCAACTCTTACTATCGTCAAAGTCGGCGTTATTCCTGCCTTATTGAGGGCATTGGCCCTTTCGGTAAGCATGCTTGAGATTGCCTGGGCGACGGGAGCGCCCTTTAAAAGTTGTGCCATATTGCTCATCCTCCTATTTAACAAGCCTGCCCTTTACCTTTAAGAATATGTCTTCAGCAATCAGCACATATTTGTCAAGGAGTTCAAAAGCTTCATTGTTGTACTTGTCTGCAAGAGAACGGTCAGCCATGGCTTTTGTATTGATAAAAACATTAAGTGCGGCGCCTTTGAGAGCTGATGCGCAAAGAGCTGCGCCGACTCCGGCATCACTTATGGCTATTACCGAGCCTTTTTCCGCATATTCGGATATAAGCTCTATCGCTTTGCAGCAGGATCTCATAATGTCCATCGGGACATCACAGGCGTCTTTAAGAACAACTGCCATTACCTCGGCTTTTGCAGCTTTTTCTTCTTCCGTTGAAGAGGGAAGGGAGTAAGCCTTTGCAAGAGGCTCAAAAGCCTTGGCATCTCTGTCAATCAGGGACATAAGCTCACCTTGGAGAGCGATGCTTTTTTCCATGAGAGCTTTTATGTCATCCTCCACAGCCGCATATTTCTTTTTGCCGACCGTCAGAGAACCTACCATGCAGCCCAGAGCCGAGCCTATGGCGCCGACGAGAGCCGAGGCGCCGCCTCCTCCGGGGACAGGCGCCTTGGTAGAAAGCTGTGCTACGAAATCATTGAGGGTCAAATCACTAAAATCCATTACACCGCGCCTCTAAAAGATACCGCTGATATTGCCGTGTTCATCGACATCGATCTTTTCAGCTGAGGGTACTTTAGGCAGACCGGGCATAGTCATGATATCTCCTGTGATGGCGACGATGAACCCTGCGCCTGCGGAGACCTTTACGGAACGGACGGTTATCCTGAAGTTTTCGGGTGCGCCAAGCTTCTTTTGGTCATCGCTGAAGCTGTACTGTGTCTTTGCCATGCAGATAGGCATTGAGCCAAAGCCCATTTCTTCAAGCTTGCGAAGATCACGGCTTGCTGCGGGGGCAAAATCTACGCCGTCAGCATGATATATCTTTGTGGCGATAGCCTTGATTTTGTCTTTAAGCGGCATTTCAGAGGGATATGTGAAGCTGAAGTTATTAGGCGTCTCGCACAAACGGACGACTTCTTCCGCCAGCTCGACTCCGCCCTTGCCGCCTTTGCCCCATACTTCGCTGAGGGCAACGTTGACGCCCAGTTCATGGCACTTATCTTCAATGAGCTTAAGCTCGGCCTCTGTGTCGTTGGGGAATCGATTTATGGCAACAACAGCGGGGAGATTAAATACTTTTGTTACGTTTTCTATATGCCTGAGAAGGTTGGGAAGGCCCTTTTCCAGGGCTTCAAGGTTTTCGCCGGAAAGCTCTGTTTTTGCAACTCCGCCATGCATCTTGAGAGCCTTGACTGTGGCGACGATAACTACGGCAGATGGCTGAATGCCAGCCATGCGGCACTTGATATCAACAAACTTTTCAGCTCCGAGATCAGCGCCGAAGCCTGCCTCTGTGACAACGTAATCAGCCAGCTTCATTGCGGTTTTAGTGGCGATAACGCTGTTGCAGCCGTGAGCTATATTGGCAAAAGGCCCGCCGTGAATGAATGCTGGGGTATGCTCGAGTGTCTGGACAAGATTAGGCTTGATGGCATCTTTGAGAAGCGCAGCCATGGCGCCTGATGCGTTAAGCTGGCCTGCGGTGACAGGTTCATTGTTTCTTGTATAACCGATAATAATCTTAGAGAGACGCTCTTTAAGGTCAATTATCCCGGTGGCAAGGCACAGCGCAGCCATGACTTCTGAGGCAACCGTGATATCGAATCCATCTTCGCGTGGAACGCCGTTTGTATGTCCACCAAGGCCGTCAGTAATATTTCTGAGCTGACGGTCATTCATATCAACAGCTCTTCTCCATGTGATGCGGCAGGGATCAATATTGAGTTCGTTACCCTGATAAATATGGTTATCAATCATTGCAGCAAGCAGGTTGTTGGCTGCGCCTATCGCGTGGAAATCTCCAGTGAAATGAAGGTTAATATCCTCCATCGGGACTACCTGAGCATATCCGCCGCCGGCAGCGCCGCCCTTTACGCCGAATACCGGGCCCAGAGAAGGCTCACGAAGAGCTATGATAGCCTTTTTACCGATCTCGGAAAGAGCATCGCCCAGGCCTACTACCGTAGTGGTTTTTCCTTCGCCGGCAGGGGTTGGGGTTATTGCCGTTACAAGTATAACTTTGCCTTCCTTGTTTGTATCCGGAAGTTTATTAATATTCACTTTGGCTTTATAGTTTCCATAAAGCTCGAGCGAATCGGCAGGAATATCAAGCTTTTTAGCGATATCGCCGATATAGAACATTTCAGAGCTTTGAGCGATTTCGATGTCAGACTTGTAGGACATTGTTATTACCTCCTAATATTTTTTGAAAAAGGGTTTTCCCTTGATAGTGATAACTAGTTTATTTTTCTGCAAAAACAGATGTTTTACGCAGATGCAGAATAACATAAGCGCAGGCGCAGGAAAGAATGCCGATGAGTGATATAACCATCCATGTGGGTGTTCCTATAATTATAAAAACGGCAGTCCCACCATTGACCAGACAATGAAGAATTATTGCTGAGATAAGCCCAAAGTACCTTCCGGACTTTATGGTATACAGGCACAATAATGAGAGTAATGCAAGTATAGGAAGAACAAAAAAACGCTCAAGCCCAGAAAGGGCCATGCCGGTGGGGTCTATTTTAGCGGCATTAGCAGAAAAATTTGTCATCAAAGATAATGAGGTAAGGCCTGTTGTCAGCACAGCCTCAATGCTCCAGTGTCCGAAACCTAAAGCAAGGCCGTCGTTTGTAGAGAAGGGAGGTTTCAGGAAATATTTATATATAAAAAATCGCACCACTTCGGAAATAACCGCCAAAAGGACAGCCGGAACAGCAACGGCGGCAACCGGGCCAAGCGCGGCAAGAGATAGAGACATGTTTTTGAACGGGGGAAGAATGCTTACTATCTGAAAGATAATATAGGTATATACCCCGCCTAGAAAAGCCTTGAGAATAGAGCGGTCTTTTTCCAAAATGAACAGTAACCCGCCGATGGGCAACACCATTGTGACAATAAAGGTGAAAATACTGCTGATAAGCGACATAATAATCCCCCATTTCGCATAAATCCGAAATCAAAATCATTATAGCACAATAGATAAAAATATTCAATTTTGTTTGCATTTTAACAAATTGTTTGTGGATAATGAATAAGCCTGCCAAAGTCCGCAGCATTAGAGGAGCCATGGAATATATCTATAAAACGAAAGGCCTCCGTATAAACGGAGGCCTCAGGCAGTGAAGACTATAGAATACTAAATACTATAAAGGTTTATGGATTCCAGCCCAAAACAGAGACGATGCCTTTTATTATGCTTGGGAAGAAAGCGATTACGCCAAGCATCCTGACTATCTGCAAAATGGCAACATTCGGCCCGTCGGCCCCAATATCGCTTGCGATCAGCGCCATGTCGGAGGCGCCGGCCGGAGCCGAACAAAAGAGAGCCGTAAGCAAATCGACCTTTGCAAAACGGTGCAGACAGTATCCCAAAAGAAGGCATGCCGGAATAAATATGACAAGCACGATAAGAACGTTATACCACATGCTTATAATAAGCTTTATGGTGGCAAAAGTTATTTTTGAGCCGATGAAAGCGCCGGAAAGCATCTGAGCTCCCTGCTTTACGCGCATCGGGATAAACCCTATCCCATGCTTTATCTTGGAATAGCTAACGCCGAGCACAGAGAAAATGATCGTACCTGCAGGTATGTGGGAAAGATACCCTAAAATCCCGGTGACCACAGCAATGAGAATAGTCTTGCCGAGGTTCATATACTGTTCTTTAGTAAGCCGTGCGGTTTCTTTTTTCTTTGTGTTTCCGCTTTTTTGCCCCTTGCTTTTTACGCCGACTATTTTTGGGATTATAAGGGGGAATATGGATATGGCGGCGGACATTCGGCATACCTGAAAAACGCTGACGATAGGGGAATCCGCGCCCATGTCATCGCTTATTATTGTTACGTCCGTGAGCCCTCCGGGAGTTGTGGAGAAAAGACTGGTGCAAAGATCAAGGGGAGATGTAAGGTAAAGTATACCCCCGACGGTAAGGTTGATAATAAGCATGCCCGCAAGCAGCAGCGCCGCCGTAGGGGCCATAGATTTAATCTGACCGAGGCTGTCTTTTGTCATTGTTGTTCCTATGTATCCGCCGGAAACTATCTGTGCGGCTACCTTTATCCAGGTAGGGGTTGCCTGTATATCTGTTACAACCGTGAAAACTGCTACGGCGATCATTGATCCGAGCATTGCGCTGGCGGGGAGCTTAAGCCTTATGCCTATTATACCGCCTACAGCGGCGCAGACCAAAACAATGAGTAACCACATGTATAGGAACCCCCTAATAATTAAACATACAACATAATATAGTATACCATCTGTTTATGCCTATAAGTATTCTGAATTTTACATAGAATTTACATCCGATTTATGTGCATATATAACAAAACGGCTATATCCTCAGGGATAATAGCCGTTTCTTTTAAAAATGTTTTTAAGTATTTTATACTCTGTATTTATCTGGGGAGCCCGAATATTCCATTACTGTTTCGAAGACCATCTCGCCTGTGCGAAGGAAACTGGAGAGTAATACATGTTCATTTGTCGTATGGTTGTCAAAATATCCTGTGGCAAGGCCGATGCTTTCAAGCCCGTTATAATTATAGCGGTTTGCGTCCATGCCGCCGCCGCTGGCCTCGGGATTTGGCGTGACTCCCATTTTTTCAAATACTGAGCTTATCAACCTGACGGATGCGCCTTCTTTTGAAACACTGAAGCCGGGGGAGCCAATGTCGGAGCGAGGTTCTGCCCGAACGCCGAACTCTTCGGCTACCTTTTTGCAGTGATTTTCAAAGTAAGAAATATAGTCCATAAGCTTTTGTTTATTTATGCTTCTGGCTTCGCCTTTAATGAGAGCATAATCGCATACTGCATTAGTGGCGCCGGAGGCGCCGGCTTGAAATATCGGGAAATTTGAGGTCGATTCGCTGTCGAGCCTGCCCTCTTTAAGAGAGGCAAGTATTTTTGCGGCGCCCATCGCGGCGCTTTTGCCCTTTTCAGGCTCGGAACCCGCATGAGCGGCTTTCCCGAAAATCTCGCATGAGAGCTTTGCGGAATAAGGCGAGGCGATAAGTATCCTGCCAATGTGGCCGGGAGAGTCAAGGGCATAGGCAATAGTTGATTTTATGTCTGAATAGTCGAAGTGAAGGCTGCCCAAGAGGCCTTTTTCCTCGCAGACAGTAAAGAGCATTTCAACTGTGCAGTGTGGCCTCTGGGACTGTTTAAGTTTTCTGATTCCGTCCAGTATCGCGGCTACTCCGCCCAGATCGTCGGCTGCAAGTATCGTATCACCCTGTGAGGAAATTACCCCGTCGTTTATAACGGGCTCTATGCCAAATCCCTTCGGCATCCTGTCCATGTGGGCAGAGAACATGATGCTTCCGGGAAGCTCGCCTTTAAAGCGCGCAAATATGTTGCCGGTATTGCCGCCTATCTTGGCCCCGGTTTCGTCTTCATATATATCAGAGCATCCCAGCTCTTGGAGTTTAACTTTTAGAATATCTGCCACTTTGCGCTCATCAAAAGATATGGCGTCGGCTTTGACAAGCTCGATAAAATCCGAAAGTATTTTTTCCATATGTTTATCTCTCCGTATTTTTTTAAAATCAATGCCCCTTGACTGGCAAGGGGCATTATTATTGACTATTTTCTGCTGAGGAACTTTCTGAGATGAGGCGTCTGGCATTCCTCGGGTGGTATGAAGGCTATCATTTCGGCGGCAATGGCATCAGATGCTGTGTGATGCAGATAGTGCCCGCCTTCAAGAAGCACGCATTTACCCCGCTGGGAATGCATTGCTATCTTTTCGTGCTCAGATATCCAGTCAACGCTAAAGCTTGGATGGCTCTTTATAAGATCACTGCTTTCGCTTGAGACAAACATCAGCACAGGGCAGGACGCAGGGTAGTTGAGGGCCAGAACCTCGGCACAGTTTTGAGGAATAGCAAAAAGCTCGTTTGCGTAAACGCCAGAGGTTTTAATATTGGCTGTGTGGGAGCGCACGATGGGCAGATTATCCTCCTGGCCACCTGTGAAAGCGGTAAGGCTTGCATCCATTAATCCCGATTTGATCAAAAACCTTATGGGGGTAATTTTGGTGAGGAATGATGCCGTCTTTAAAACCGGTTTAAGGATCGCGGCCTTGACAAAATCGCGTCCCTGCGAGGGAAGGGTTGTGTCGATTCCTACTACAGCAGCAACTTCACGGGGATAATGAGAAGCCCAGTAAAGTGTTGCTATGCCGCCGAGTGCATGGCCCATAAGGACATAGGGGGGGAATACTCCGGCTTTTCTCAGGCCTTCGCGCATTTCTCCAACGATATTCTGAACCGTGCGGGGCTCAGCTGTCTTGTCAGAATACCCATATCCGAAGGGTTCAGGAACGGCGATGCGGTATTTTGGGCTTAGCCTTTGAAGCAGAGGCTTGAAATCGAGAGACGGCGTGGGCGTTCCCTGTCCCGCGATCATCACGATGGTATTTGTGCCGGAGCCGCAGGTATAGATATGCATCTTTCTGCCCCTGACCTCTACCATGCGTCCGCTTTGAGGATAGCGCTTCCTATCCTTTCTTTCATCGAGGACGTTGAGCCCGTAAACAGCAGCCGCCGTAACGGCTATAGCTCCTGTGGCGGCCAATGCGTTTTTCAGTTTCTTGTTCATTTGGTATCCTCCATAGAATTATAACAGGGTGATTCCGTCCTTAAGCTCACGCTCAAACTCCACTCTGTGGTGGGGTGTATTGATGCCGGGATGTCCTCCCGAATGCAGAAATATGAACTTTTGACCCTTTTTTATCTTTCCTTCATTGATCATATCCAATAGCCCTGCAAAAGCCTTGCCTGTGTAGCAGGGGTCGAGGATGATGGCCTCTTTGCGAGCCATAAGATAGACAGCTTTTCGAACATCTTCGTTGGGCAGATTGTACCCGCCGCGGACATAGCCGGTTTCTATATGGAAATCCTCGCGCTTTGCGTTGTAGTCAAGCCCGTAAAGTTCTTTTACCGAGGCATAGTATTCCATTATGCGCTTATCCTTATCCGGCCCGAAGTCGGAAATTGCGATTCCCATAAGCCCCAGAGCAGAGCCTTCGTTCTTAAGGCCGCAGAAAAGGCCCAGGTATGTTCCGATAGAGCCGACGGCCGAAATTACAGTTGCGTCGCCTATGCCCAGTTCGCGGGCTTGCTTGTCTATTTCGCAGGCGCACTCATAATAGCCTAAAAGCCCTGTGTCGTTTGAACCGCCTACGGGGATATAATATACCTTTTCACCTTGAGCCTCGTATTTTTTGATAAGCTGAGCTACAAGAGCATCCTGTTGGCCGGGAACACCTGTGGGTGACTGGAAGACAACTTCTGCCCCCATGATCCTGTCAAGCAATATGTTTGCTGAGATCTCTCCGGGATAATTGTCGACACAGGCGATAACACACTTAAGGCCCAGCTTTGCGGCAACGCCGGCGGTTTGGCGGCCATGGTTGGTTTGCGCGCCTCCGACAGTAAGAAGCATCGTTGCGCCCTGCTGCATCGCCTCGTAGGCCAGATACTCAAGCTTGCGGATTTTATTGCCGCCCAGGGCAAGGGAGGTAAGGTCGTCTCGCTTTATATAAAGCTCAATGCCAAGTTCTTTTGATAGTACGCTCAGATACTCAAGCGGCGTTGGCAGCTCGGTAAGGTTGATCTTTTTCCCCATTATTTTCATATATTTACCTCCGCTAAATTATTATATCCCAATTATATACTATAAAGACCAAAAATTAAAGGGCAATTCGCTTATATCAGCGGTTATGAATTGAAAATAATCTCTTAATCTTTCCAATATAAAGAAAATTATATGTATGGAACTTTTATGGGGGATAAAGCGTTTATATTATGTTAACTGTGCTCTGCGGCCAAAGCAGTTTTTGTTTTGTTCAGCGGACATTATATAGCAAATTGACTTAAAATGTGGTATACTTTTATATCATCACAGGCATTTGCTTCGGAGGCGTTCTATGAAAAGCAGAAAAGGTATATTTCTTCGTTCTTCGTCGGCGGCACTGGCGATTTCACTGCTGTTGACAGTATTCCCCTTTGCATCCGGAACCGGGGGTGAAAAGGCTGAAGGTCTTGTGACAGGCAGCCCCTCGGCTGCGTTTTTTGACACCTGTTCGCTTGCGGAAAAATACGGGGTCTCCTTTGAAAAACAGGGGTTTGCCTCTATGGAGGACAGTTTCAAGGCTGTATACGGAGGCATATTTTTTAAAGGAGTCAAAAAGGTCATACTATGCCTTGATATGAGTGAAGCAAGCTCTGAGTATGAGCCTGATATACCTGCTGATCCGTCTCAGACCGAAAATGTAGGCAGCCTTGAGGTATATCAGAACGAGTATGGAGTGCGCTTTTCTGAGCTCGAAGAAACCTTTAGGCTTGATAGGGCCAAAAGCGCACTTGAGTCAGTAAAGCAGATAGCGGATATTTGCAGCGAGAAGAACGTTTCGCTTACGTTAGTCATGATGCCGATTCATACTTCCAGATGGGATAGTATAAATAAGGACGATATCAAAAGCTATAAAAAAGAGCTATGCAAAATATCCGATTATTGGGATTTCAGCGTAAGCACTTTATCTGCTGATATGAGGTATTTTTATACCCGTGACTGCATGCGGCCTTTTACGGGAGATATGATGCTTGAAAAAATGACGGGAGGCAAAACCTATCTGCCCGCCGGCTTTGGCAGTCTCATTACAAGGACAATCGTTTCGGAAGCGGTAAAAAAACAGGTTGATGCAGAGTATGTTTTTAACGATTCAAACTATACCAGAAACGTGCCAGTGCTTATGTATCACCACATAACCGATAACGTGCGCTCCAGCTCGGAAGTCACGCCTGACACCTTCCGAAGCCATATGGAAGCGCTTAAAACGGCAGGGTATACCACTATCTCTGCAAAGCAGATGATCGATTTTGTTGAAAGCGGTACGCCCTTACCTGAAAAGCCAGTGCTCATAACTCTTGACGACGGATATCTCAGCAACTACGAGATAGCTTATCCCGTTTTAAAGGAGCTTAGCATGAAGGCGGTAATCTTTACAATAGGTGCATCTATCGGAAAATCTACATATAAAGATACAACCTACCCCATAACGCCTCACTTCACATATGAGCAGGCCATTGAGATGAAAAACTCTGGTGTTATCGAGATACAAAGCCATACTTATGATATGCATCAGTCGGCACCTTATGAGGGCACGCCTTATGCCAGGACAACGGCTCTTCCCTTTGAGGGGGAGAGTGAAGAAGAGTATATCGCCGCGCTGGAAACAGATTTTATGACATATCGTCAAAAATACGGATTTGATTTCTATGCCCTTGCTTACCCCAAGGGGCAGTATAATGATATAACAGAAGCGGTTTTTCACAGCCTTGGGATTAAATTGACTGTCACGACATATACCGACAGGGTAAACACACTTGTCAGAGGTATTCCCCAAAGCCTTTATTCGCTCTGTCGTTATAATGTCCCTGAGAGTTCAGCTGATAATATGCTGGCAATGATAGCGCAGTAGAAGATATGCTGAAGATTTGAAGCGGGCAGATTTTAGACAGGCGACCAAATGTATTAAAAATATGGAAAAGTGCGCTGGCCCAAAATGGTCAGCGCACTTATATTATATAATTTACGGGCAGCTATTTCATAAGCTGCTGCCAGGCTGCCAGATACTCTTCCTTGTTTTTGTAAACAGGAGTGTAATTCTTTACGACCTCAAGAGCCTTTTCGGCTCCGTTTGCAAGAAGGTCGATAGCCGTCATAGCCATGGACTTTGCGGCTACTATGTACATCAGCTCAGGGTTGGCAACCTGATATTCAGAGCTGTGGGCTCCGCCGACAGAGCCGCCTATATAGGGGTGAATGGCGGGGACAAGATGCATGATATCGCCGAAGTCCGATGATCCGGTGTTGTGGCCCATGTGGGCGATATGGTCTTTCCCGACAAGTTCTACGAGATTTGCTTCAAATGTATCGTTCATCATCTTATCGTTCATTCTCGGCATGTAACCAGGGATCTCTTTGATTTCCACTTTGGCGCCCACGGCCATTGCTCCGGCTTCAAGAGCACGATTCACCTTTTTGGACGCATCGAGAACTCCGGCCATGGTCTTGCCCCTGACATAAGTCTCTATTCTGACATCGGCGGGAACTACATTTACAAGATCGCCCCCCTTTGTGATGATGGGATGAACCCTGATTGTGTCTTCATCGCGGAAGGTCTCTCTCTGAGCATGGATAGCCATAAGGCCTATTTCTGCTGCATTGAGGGCGTTTATGCCCATATGGGGGGCCCCGCCTGCATGGGCCTCTTTGCCCGTATATTTAACGAACTTAGCCACAAAGCCTGTGCTTGTGCCGGCTATAATGCAGTTGTCGCCAGAGGAGCTGTGTATCATCATGGCAAGGTCGATGTTGTCAAGGCAGCCGAGCTTTATCATCTCCTGCTTGCCGCCGAGGAAGGATATTTTGCCCTGGTTAATAAGGCTTTGCCGCCACTCGATCTCAACGGCTTCTTCTGCCGGAGTAGCCCAGAACTCGATGTCGCCGTCCAGCTCTTTATAGGCTTCGGAATACTTAAGGCCCATGGCTGCGCCGAAGGTGGCGACAATCTGGGCAAAGTGTCCGCAGGCATGGGCCGCTCCGGTTACAGGGTCGGCTTGTGGGTGCTCGGGGCAAACGACAGCATCGAGCTCACCCATGATGGCAAGGCGTACCTTGTGGCTGCGGCCGGGCATCTGCGCGATTATACCGGTCATAGCTATTTCGCTTTCATAGGGCAGGCCGATTTTGTCGATCATTTTCTTAACCTGCTCCACAGTCTTGTATTCCTTATATCCCAGTTCAGGGTTTACCCTTATTATTTCTCCCAAGGCAATGAGCTCATCACGGTGTTCGTCGATTACCTTGCAGGCCCGCTGTTTAAGTGTTTTTACATCCATTTGTTTTTCCTCCAAGTCAGTTAAGCTTTATTTTTTTGTATTCTTCGATAAAGTCAAGGGCGTAGTTTGCACACCCTTCGAGCATTTTTTGTCCCCACTCTTTTGTAGCTGTTGTAGGATGGTCTATTCCTATCCAGCCGTTATCAGTCATCTTTCGTACGCTTCTTCTTGTGATTATGTTAAAGCCTCTGAAATCAATAGAGCCGAAGCCAGTGGTTTTGAGGTTCTCCGTCAGGTCCTTTATGTTATTGTCGGCCATGAGGCTTTTGTCGACGAGGTCATCGCCTATGGCCATCATTGCGGCAGTCTCCTCTCCGCCGCCGTGTCCGCCTTTCCAGGCGGGGTCAAGCGTCCAGGCAAGGGTCCACCAGTTGAGAACAGCCCCCATGCCTCCTTTTTTATCAAGATCCATGCAGACCTGTTCCAGAGCCGCGTTGTTTCCCCCGTGTCCGTTCATGAATAGAAACTTGCGCGCTCCGTGCTTATAAAGACTTTCGGTTATCTTGGTCATAACGGCATAAAGTACATCATAGCCAAGGTTGACGGTACCCGGGAAATCGCCAAGGTATTCGCATGAGCCGTAAGGCATTGTTGGGGCGATAAGAACATCGCACCGCGGCTCCATAAGCTCAATTATTTTGCCCGGCACAAGAAAATCTGTTCCCAGAGCAACATGTTTTCCATGGCATTCAATGCTGCCAGTGCCGATAATGACCATGTCATTATTCTTGAAATACTTTTCAGCCTGCTTCCAGTTTATACGCTCAAGTCTCATGATTCACCGCTCCTTATAAATATATTGGATTTATTTGATGTTTTTGCCATATGGATATTATAATATACTTTACCTGAAAAAAGCAACTGTGGTATACTATCTGTAAATACATATCTGACAAACGTACGGAGGAACATAATATGCAATTCTCAAAAAAGGTACAGCCCCTTTTCGAAAGCGGCAGGGAATCGGGAATAAGCAAGCTTAGCGACCCTACGCTTATCAAGCTTTCAATCGGCAATCCTCCTAATGAGGGTTTCCCTGTTGATCGTATAAGGCAGATATCCAAAAGGCTGCTTGAAGAAGATCCTTATTCTATGCTCAGCTATTCCATAGCCGGAGGCAGAGGTGATCTTAAAGCGGCGATAAAGAGCTTTCTCAATCGTAGATTCGCAGTAGTTAATGACAATGATGAGATAACCGTGACAGGCGGGGGTCAGCAGGCCATATCGCTGGCAGCTCAGCTATTCTGCAATGACGGTGACACGATCCTTTGTGAGAACCCAACCTTTATGGCTGCCCTTGATACCCTTAAGAGCCAGGGGGCAAAGCTTTTGGGCGTAAAGATGGATGACGACGGCATAAATATTGAGGATCTTGAAAAGAAAATGCAATCTGAGCCTAAGCCCAAGCTGCTTTATGTTATCGCAGATTTCCAGAACCCCACGGGCATAAGCCTTCCGGAGCATAAGAGAAGGGCCATATGTGAGCTTGCTTATAAGTATGACATACCCGTGCTTGAAGATAACCCTTATTACGAGCTTCGATATGACGGCGAGTTCATCCCCTTTATTAAATGCTTTGATACACACGGAATGGTCGCGCTGACCTCAAGTATGTCCAAGATAGTAGCCCCGGGAATGAGGGTAGGCTATGTTATCGCAAGCGGCAAGATAGGCCTCGGATTTGCCCTTTTAAAGTCATCAGCTGATCTGCATGTTTCCACATGGGCACAGCGCATATGCTGCACCCTCCTTGAAGAGGGGATGGATGAAGAAATAATGGACCTCAGAGCGCTCTATGGACACAGGGGAAGGCTGATGCTTTCTTGCCTTGAAAAAGACTGCAATCCGTCGGTAAAGTTCACTCACCCACAGGGAGGAATGTTCATTTGGGTTACGCTGCCTGAGGGGTCTGATATGCCTGCCTTTGTAGAAGAGCTTTCGGATAATAAGGTCGTCGTCGTTCCAGGCAACCAGTTTTGCCCCGATGGAGGGAAAGACAGTACTTCTTTCCGCCTCTGCTATGCTCTTGCCTGTGATGATGAGATAGAAAAAGCTATTGGCATAATCGGCAGGCTTACATATAAATACTGTAAATAAAAGATTATAAAATAAAAAGCCGCGGGGATAATCCCGCGGCTTTTTATGTATGGCGTTATGGGAACAGCTCTTTTCTTATGTTTCTGGGAAGCTTTATGCTATAAATTGGTTTTTCCGGGGCGCCCACATCACAGTAGACACTACCGTTTTCATATATGGTGAAGCGGTATATCCTGCCCTTTGATGGGCTGTTGCGCGTGATTTCATCCGGGCTTTCATGATTTAGTGCCTTTTGATAAGCATTTTCGGAGTAATATACTTTTGCCGTATACTGCCCGGACCATGACGCCCCTGTGTTCCATGAGAGCATTTTTCCGCTTTGGCTGTCACCAAAGATGGCCTCCATAAGCTTAGCGGCGTCGTCACCCAGGAGGGTTTGGGATTTTATGGCTTTGCTGAAGCCTAAAAGCCTGTGTCCGTCTGTTTTCAGCTCTATGGCATATGGGGTATCTATCGTGTACTTTGGCGGCTTTACGCCAAGAGTCATGCTGTAAGCAGTGTATGCTGCGGCGGCAACACCCATGGCCAGCATCAAATAGCGGGCGGTCTTGACCAGCAGCTTTTTCTTTGGGGCAAATTCCTTTCCTACAGGGGGTTGAGCTAATGCGATAGGGCATACGAGAAAGACGAAGGCCACTAAGGCCAAAACTGCCATCAAAACACTCCTTTTCGCAACTGATTTTTATTGATGAATCAAGCTCATGCTTATTTCTTCCTGTGGTATTTATTTTTCTCCTTAAGGTGTTTATCAGACCTTGATCTCGTTTTCTTTGGCTTCAACAAAGCTATAGCTGTCAAGAATGGGCTGCAAAGTATTCTTGAGGAAATCTTCTGCCTGCATTGCGGAACAGCCAATAAAAAGCTGGGGCTTCATCATTTCGTCAAGCTCCTGTTTGGTGACGCCAAAATGTTCATCCGAGGCAATTCTGTCAAGCAGGTCATTTTCCCGTCCCTCCATCTTAATGGCATATCCTGCAGCGAGCGAATGCTGCCTTATAAGCTCATGGAGCTCCTGACGGTCTCCACCGCGCTTGACGGCATCCATCATGATATTTTCTGTGGCCATAAACGGAAGCTCCTGCATAAGGTGCTTTTCGATGACTTTTGGATATACAACAAGGCCGTTTGCCACATTTGCGTAAAGGCTCAGAACAGCATCGCATGCAAGGAAGCTTTCGGGCACAGATATACGCTTGTTGGCGCTGTCATCCAGCGTGCGCTCAAACCATTGCGCCGAGGCTGTTATTGAGGCATTTTGGGAGTTGACAATTATATAGCGTGAAAGAGAGGCTATGCGCTCGCTGCGCATGGGGTTGCGCTTATATGCCATTGCAGAAGAGCCTATCTGATTCTTCTCAAAGGGTTCCTCCACCTCTTTTAAATGGGCCAGCAGGCGGATATCATTGGAAAATTTATGGGCGCTTTGTGCTATATGGGAAAGAAGGTCAAGCACACGGCTGTCAAGTTTTCTTGAGTACGTCTGGCCTGAAACGGGAACAGCCTTTTCAAAGCCCATTTTTTTAGCTATGATAAGATCGATTTGCTTTACTTTCTCGTAATCTCCGTCAAAAAGCTCAAGAAAGCTTGCCTGTGTTCCTGTGGTTCCCTTTGAGCCCAGCGGCAGAATGGCACGTCTTACATCTTCAAGCTCGGCAAGGTCAGAGAGCAAGTCGTTTATCCAAAGCGTGGCTCTTTTGCCAACCGAGGTGGGCTGCGCCGGCTGAAAATGCGTGAAGGCAAGGGTGGGCTGATTCTTATACTCATCGGCAAAGTGGGAGAGAACTCTCAAAACCTCGATAAGCCGGCTTCTTATCAGCTTGATGGCCTCGTTCATGATTATGATATCGGTGTTGTCGCCCACATAGCAGGAGGTGGCACCGAGGTGGATTATCGGCATGGCTTTTGGGCAGCATTCGCCGTAGGTGTGTACATGGGCCATAACATCGTGGCGAAGCTTTTTTTCATACATAGCGGCCTTTTCAAAGTCGATATCATATATATGTGCTCTCATTTCGTCAAGCTGCTCGTCAGTTATATCAAGACCAAGCTGCTGCTCTGCTTCCGCAAGAGCTATCCACAGCTTGCGCCAAGTGGAAAACTTGAACTGTGGGGAAAAGAGGTGCTGCATCTCGTCGCTTGAATATCTTGAAGACAGCGGTGAAGAGTATTTTTCGTTGGTATCCATAAAAGCCTCCATATATTTATATTTAGTAGAATATCGGAAATACAAAAATATTTTACAATGATTTTTATACTTTGGCAAGGTAAAAAGGGGAAGAAGGAATACTTACTGTGAACCGTATAGAGTCGCTTAACGATTCATCCTTTTGTACTTAATTGCAACAGCGCGCCGGAGAGCTTGTCCGGCGCGCTGCAAGGCATAATAATTAATATCAGTTTATATCGGCGAGCTCGTCGATGACTCTGGCCACAAGAGTTCTTGAAAGCACGACGTTTTTGCCTGTTTCGTTGGCTACCATATGCTTCATTTCACGCGTATAGCCGATGCAGTCCATGATAACAAGGGAGCCTTCAAGTTTTTTTATCTGCTCGCATGCTTTTTTGACCTCCTCTATGTTTCCATAAGGAGATGCGTTGACAACAGATACTCCGTTAACGTACTTTTCCCATTTTTCCTTAGTCTGTTTGAGTTGGAGCTTGGAAGGAGTTATAACAATAAGTGGGGAATCTCCGCAGAGCACAGGGACAAGCTTTTCCAAAATCATGCTGGGGAAAATTATGGGCACGTTTGAACGGAAGTCGGCAGGGAACCTGCCTGTGCAGAAGAACACAATAAGAGAGACCCCCTGTGATACCAGCGTATCTATACATTTTTGAAGATTGGGAAGGATGAGCCTTTCGGCAAAGGTGACCTCACGCCCGTCAGTCATGCGCGAGACAAGCACCTGGTCTCCCTCGGCTGGAGCAAGCTTCTGGATTTCTTCATATGTCATGCCATCGAGGGCGCCTGCCTGCAAAAGCTCAATTTTATCTCCCCAGATAGGCATTATATCCTTGGTGACATCTGTTCTTGGGGCTTGTCCGACAGTAATGGCTCCTATTTTCATGATCAACGCTCCTTAGGCTTAATATATTGTCATTTATTATACACCTATATTTAATAAGGTGAAAGAGCCTTTTTGTGTAAGAAAAACCTTTTGTTTGTTAAAGCCGGCGGCATAAATGCCGCCGGCTTTGTGAAATTAATCGACAGCTGCATAGGCAGCATATGATGAATAAAGATTATATTGCCGTTATCAAAATGCAGGGAAGGCCCCTGATGCGGTTAAAGAGCAAAGCAAAGCTCTGCTGCTTTAAATAATATTTTAGGCAGTATAATATACTCTGCCGCCGGAAGCGGTTACTGTGCCTGTGAAGGCAGCAACGGGAGTATACGCAAACTCAGAGGAAGCCGGGATATCTGTTGCGGCGACAACAGTCAGAGGGAACAGTACGCCCTCTGTGAGAGTGCCGTCTGTGAGTGTGCAGGCGTAATAGATTGTAGTTCCGTTCTGTTCGGTAGTTCCTGCATAGGTGAAGGTAAGATCGATGACATCATTTAATTCGTTTGTAGATAATGATAACGCGGTTACACTTGTGGTAATAGCAGCCATGGATAAACCACCTTTACAATTATTCAGGATCAGGCTTTTACACCTTCCATTTACAGTATATTCTATGGGGGTGAAAAGTTGAAATATTGTTTCGGGAATATTAGGCGCGGCATATTATATATAAGGGAGGAGACTGTATGAGTGTAATTGATCTTAATGCCCAATCGTCATTTAACTATTTCACCTGTCATTTTTACAGAGAACCGCAGCGCGGGTATTTGCAGCTTGGGTGCGAAAAAACTATCTACCTTTGCTTTGATTTACCCTTGTGGATTCAAAATACTCTGGTGCAAGAGGCCAGACTGATTCTTTACAAGCTTCCTTGTCATACATTCTGTGCAGGCGAAGCTGCTGATATAAAAACCTGTGGCATGTTTACAATTTATCCTTTGGCAGAAGTTTTCAATGCATACGGATGTTTGGCATGCCCTCCGGTAGTTGATACGGGAAGGTCGGTAGAGTTTATAGATACGCCAAAAAGCTATACTGAGGTTGATATAACCCATATTGTACAGGCGTGGAATGCCGGGGCGATTGATAATAACGGCATACTGATAATGGGGCGTGAGTGTTCTTCTGTAATTTTTTATGCATCTGACCAAAACTGTATATCAGAGATACGTCCGATACTCAGGCTGACGCTTAAAAATTTCTGCCCCACAAGCTCTCTGCAATCGGTTGATTGTGAAGCAAAAGTCACCAGCCCATGAATGATGGAACAAATATGCAGGCATAAATGTAGGGCATGCATTATTCTTTATGACATGCGAAAGCAACAAATTAAGCCGTTCTGGATTTGGGAACGGCTTGGTTTTTTGTTTGGCGGCATACCCAAGATAGTTCAAACGACTTGGCTTAAGCTGGGACAAGCTATTGAGTAAAAAAATAAAAACGCCGCATTTTAAAGCGGCGCTTAAAAATAATTCTTCTTTTCTGCATTTATATTACCACAGTTTGGGGAAAAATTCAAGTCTGGTAATTATAGCTCTCTTGGTATATTACTTATATAAGGAGATGATATATTTGGGGTTTGAACTCACTGCCTTTTCGTCGGGCCTTATTCGGAAGCAGGCTGCCAATGAGATCATGAAGTGCAACGATTATACGGAAAGATATGGGCTTATTCTTACATTTGAACAAGCGGTAGAATTAGCGGAAACTCGTTCATTTGCGTTGGGCAGCAACGGCCGTATAGAAATCGGTGGAGGTGTGATAGATAAAATCATACAGGAGTTTTGCGATTCTCCATATATTTCCTTGCATGATTATGCCGATATACTTCATGAATTGATCGAAATATTTTATTATTATAAGAATGAAACGCTGGATCTGATAAGCGACGATGATTTGATAAGCTTTATGAAATCGGCTTTTGACGGAGTTTGCCAGGGATCGCTTGAACTGCTGTCAGGCAGAGAACTTAATCGGCTTGCGGAAAATCTTCGTTTTGGTCTTCCCATGGAATATGATGACAGGTTTTATGAAAATGGGGAAGAGGAGGAAGAAGATGAATAACGGCCTTGATAAAGTCAAGATCATCGACAGGCAAAAGCTAAAAAGCGAAGCGTATTTCCAATCGCTGATAGAGCAAGCAGGCGCCAAAGGGCTTTTAAGCCCCCTGGATATTGAGCGGCTGCAATTTGAGTGCCTTGATATTCTGGCGCATAAGATTGAGCGTTATAACTCTGGTGACAGCAGTTCCATAATGGTTGAAAAGGCGCAGGAGATAATGGCTTCCATTTTCTTTACCGTTGGGCTGTGGCTGAAAACATATGCTGATCCCGATGAAGCTGTAAAGGCTTTACAAACGGAACCGATGAAAGAGCTTTATCAAAAAGGCCGAAAACAGATCGATAATATGCTTTTGGAGGCGAAGAGCCTTCATGCTGAGCTTCTTCATCAGCTTGCGAATATAAAAAATGAGTTTTATCGCGATACTCTTGATGGCGGATTAACAGGCTTTTTTAAATTATATAACCCTGATTATTCGGCGCAGGAGATCCATATTACTGCGGATTATCCTATTTTCAACACAATTCCCAAGCTTGAAGGGATAGAGTTTATCAAAGCTTATATTGAAGCGGCATATTATGAAAACCAGTTTTGCTGTTACTTTTCAGCAGAAGACATCCATCACCTGCTTTTAGGTTATTCAAAAAATTATAAGGGGCTTCTCATAAACATTTATGAGCCGGTATTGACTGCGGCAATAGGCTGCGTTATTTGTAAAGCTGATTGCTTAAGCCTGGCTATTTCAAGGGAAAAGGTTCAGTATCTCTGCGGGATACTTGAAAAGATGTCAAATAGCGAGATAGTAGAGACTGTTTCAAAAGCTGCTGATGAGTTAGCCCAAATCCTTTGCTTTTCGCAGGGGCTTACGGAGTATATAAAAAACAGTCTGCCGCTTATAGTGAAAAATATTGAACTTGGGGTGCGTGAGCATACGCTCAGACGCATTTTCTTTTCTCCCATTTTACCCGAAGATAACAGAAAAATTCTCTTTTCTTTTGGCGAAAAAATGGATGATGAAAGATATCGCCGCGTGTTAGAAGAGATTGGGCAATGCCGATCTATAAAGGACAAGATTGCGGTTATCAAAGAGAATATCAGTTCTCTTGCCGATCTGGAGGATGTATTGCTCGACGCAGATTTGACACAGGAGGAAGTAAAAGCCGTTTTGCTTAAGCTGAGCCCTGCTGAAGCTGCGGTGTTAATAAAAAAATATCAGCCTATGTCTGATTCCCAATCATATGAAATGAGAGAATGCGAGATGCTGCTGCGTGAAGCTTTGAAAAGCTATATACACAATGCCAGTGATCAATTATAAATATAGGCAAAATGAAACCCGTTGTTTTTATAAACAACGGGTTTTTAGCACTTTTAAAAGCATATTGCCTTATATAAAAGAGTTTCTATTAAATGATATCAGCTGGCCGTAAAGCCATGGGCACGGTCAGACAGCCAGAAAAACGGCAGCGAGATGAGCTGCATCCCAACTGAGAATATAACCAGGCAAAGGGGAGACATATCGTAAAGAGCCCCCATAAGCCAGCTTCCAAGGAACCAGAATGTGCCGAATGCGGCTTGAAAGATACCAAATCCCGATGAACGGCTTTGCTTTGGAACAATGCTTGTTACAGCAGCCTTCAGGATGGATTCCTGTGCTCCCATGCCGATGCCCCATAACGCAACGCCCAGATACAGCGTCCAGCGAGCACTGGCTGAAAAAATAAAAATTGCAAAAGGCGCAGAAATCAGCGTGGATAGCATCAATACCTTAATTCCCCGCTTATCGAATAGCCAACCGAAGAAAAGGGCGGAAAAAGCATCAACCGCCATTGCGCCGGCATAAATAAGCGACAGCGAATCTTCAGGGATCAGGCCGCTGCGGGCTGTATGCATAGTTATCATAGTAAAATCCAAAAAGCCGGCTGCAAACAGGCTGATCGCAATGATATAAAAAACAAACGAGCGATTCATCCGAAAAGGAACGGTTTCTTTTGTGGGGAGCTCAAATTCTTCCGGGTTGGGATACCGCCGTTTGGCAATGAACAGCAAAATAACGGTCACTATAGCCGGAATGACAAGTATGGCAAAGCAAAGCTTGTATGCCATAAACTGATCCGTATTTTTCTTTAGCAGCATAACCACAAAGAGCATAACAGGACCAAGAAAAGCGCCGAGCTGGTCAAGAAATTCCTGTATTGCGAAGCCTTTTCCGGCTCCCGTCGGAGAGGTGGCAAAGGATAATATCGTATCCTTTGCGGGCTTTTTAATTGCCTTACCGGTTCGCTGCACAACAATCAGAATACACGCCAGCAGCCAGCCGCCGCGAGGAACTAAAGCCAACGCCGGGATAGCCATACAGTCTATTACATAGCCCAAAATAGTAAGAGGCCAGTATTTTTTCGTTTTATCGGTTATCCAGCCGGTTACCAGCCGCAAAGAATAACCTATGAACTCACCAAGACCGGACACAAAACCGATAGTTGCCGCCGAAGCCCCCGCAAGGCTTAGAAAGTCACCAAGTATGCTTGCGGCTCCCTCATGAGTCATATCTGAAAACAGACTCACAATACCCATTAACAGGATAAAAGCAAAAGCAGTCTTTTTCATAGATTCCTTGTTGTCCGTATAAATCACTTCCTCTGGTTTCCGTGCTTGAAATTACTATTGCATTCAGGTAAATATCAATAGTTCAGATAGTTTGTAATTATGTTCATAACGTGGCATTAAAGGGCTGGTGCTTATTTTGTGAGTAATGAAAGCTTATCCAAATAGTCGAGCCGGAAAACTATTCTATTTTACCGCATAAATAAAAAAAGTCAATCTGTGTCAGAATTGACTTTTTTACAAAATATTATGGCTCGAGTGAAATTCGGTTTCTTCCGCCTTCCTTGGAGCAGTACATCATTTCATCAACTTTTTTGACCATTTGCTCCATACTAAGCTTCTCATTAACTTCTGAAAGGCCCACACTGATTGTTACATCGGAATATTTATCTTTTTCCTCATGCTTTAGTGTGGTCATATACTGACGGAAAATTTTCTCGGCCTCCTCTGGGGGAACTGTCAATATTCCGAGGAATTCATCGCCTCCCCACCTGGCAGCTATCCCATAATCCTTAACGGTGTTGCGCAGTTCATTTCCAACCATTGCAAGAATTGCGTTTCCAAACATGTGCCCATGTGTGTCATTGATGTTTTTAAAATGATCAATATCGAACATGAACAAAGTTTTTCTTGGATTGGGATGCTTTCGGATGAATGAAGAATACTCTGTCGAAAACAATTTTCTGTTTGGAAGCCCCGTCAACTCGTCGGTATTCTCCATCGTTATGACATGTTCATTGTAATTTATAAAAACAGTAGTGGTAACTATAATGCAGGCAACAAGAGAAATAAGCATAAATGAAATATTATTTTTAATTCTCTCTTCAAACGCACTTCTCATAGAATTTGTATCTTTCTCTAAGACTAGATACCATCTAAGGGTTTCATTATACTGGGATATCAGGCATTTACGTTCTCTGCCGGAGGTAAACCATTGCATTTTTGGAGCGTCAGATTTACTGAAATCGATTTGCTCTTTGATCCCGGTACGCTGTGCCAATTCGTCTTTACTAATGAAAATGTCTGTGTTGCCGGCGAAGGAATTCTCTGAGCCTCCCACATTGATTATATAGGCAGATATGTCATAGTTACTTTCATAAGAACGAATCGTATCTTCAATTATGTTGACCTGAAGTCCAACGCCTATTACACCAAGAAGCTCCTTGTCGCTGCTTTCCACACGGAAATTTACGAAGATAGTAATGTTATTTCCATTGGCCTCGTTCGTATCGACTTCCAGATCAAACTCATTGTGTGATTCGGTAAAGTTGTAATACCAGATATCGTGCTCATCATTCTTTGAAATTGTCTTGTTTAAACCTTCCTGATAATAGTAATTGCCGGTCTTTTCAGAGACGCAAAACACGGTTGTGTAGCCATATTTCTCTTTGTAGGCGTCAAGATAGCCGTATAGCTGTTTTAAGTATGCGGGTTCTCCGAAATTTTCAGGCTCGTTTAAAAGCCATTTTTTGAGGAATTCGTCGTTTGCCATTGTCTTTGAAACCATCACAGGTTTAGTAATGGAATTTCCGATATGATTTGAAATATCTATATCAATAAGGCTTAAAACATTCTCCAGGTGTTTTTCTGCCAGCTCCTGGTATGCTCTTGTATCCTTATAAACTATTGCGGCGAATCCTATTATAATAGAAAAAATGATAATCAGGCTGCTGATTATCTGAGTATGTCTTTTCACTCTTTACCCCTCTTCGGCCTGCCTTTTTATTAAGTATAATAATATTCATTAAGATCATACCACATAATAATGCGAAATTGTAATAGGCATGCCGGAAAACTTTCATTTGCTTTTTGAAAGCAAGCATTCAAATCCGGAAGAAATCTATCATACGTGTTTAACAGACAATATTCTTATATTATTTATCGTCTGATATGGTAGTATAATTAAGCGAACGGACAAATAGGAGTAAAAACAATTTTGAGTGCAATAATTATAAAAATTGAAGTTCAGAAGTAAAATAGCGGCCTTATACGGCGTGTTGAAAAAGAGACCAAGTGCGATGGGAAGCAATCGGCTGAAAACTTAGGTTTACACATTTGTATTTTCAACTTGTGCTATGAATGGGGAGGCACTGTTTAAGTGCGTTCGTATAAAGTTTGTATAAAAAGGTTTTCAGCCAATGATTGCCTACTGTCAAAAAAAGTATTATGATATAAGTGCCAAAAGCTGAATGAACTCTGCCGCAGAGACCTTTATAACGGATATTCAAATATTTTTTGGAGGTGAATTAATGAGCAAAACGATATGCCAGATAGTAGACTCTTCTGGTAGTTTGCCACGAAGCTTCATTGAACAGCAAAGTATAAATGAGGTTCCATTCTATTTTAAATTTAATAGCCCCGATTACTACCGCGAAAATATAGATTATAGTATCACTGAGTTTTATAAGCATATGGAAGATTATCCCCATCAGGTCCCAAAAACAGCTTGCCCCAATATTTTTGATTGGTTGACTATTTTTGAGCAGCAGTATGCCAAGGGCTTTAAACAATATATTGTCACAACCATTTCTTCCAAATTATCTTCAAGCTTTCAAACGGCCATATCTGCAAAGAAATTATTCAAAGAAGAAAATAGCGATATCCAAATAGAAGTTATTGATTCAAATACTTGTGCTTGCGGGCAGGCCGCGTTGGAAATTGGGATCGCTAAAATGATTGAAGGCGGCAGAGGCTTTGAGGATATTGTTGAGACGATCAATAAAATGATTTCAAATACAACCACACTTTTTGTGGTGAACAGCTTAAAGTATATGAAGGCCGGAGGCAGAATCGGGGGAGCTGCTGCTTTTCTTGGAAAGCTAACTAACATTAAACCGGTATGTGAATTTATTGATGGCGTCGTACACCCGGTCAAAGCCGCAAGAGGAAGAAAGAACTCACTTAAAACGATGATCGATATTGCTGTTTCAAGGATAAGTGATATCGATAAAATGATTGTTATTATACAAAATGCTGAGTATCAGGAAGATGCAAACTATATCACCAGCTATTTAAGAGAAACAACCAATTATGCTGGGCAAATTTATAAAAGTGATCTGGGGATTACCGTAGGGGCGCATTCGGGCCCGGGTGCAATGGGAATCGGATTTGTGACGCACCCTCTGTTGTAGATATGAAATCAGATAAGCTGGTGGATGTAAAGCAGTAAATGCCAATGCCAGAGAAAAAGGACGTCGTTTTTAAACGACGGCCTTTTTATGAAGTTATGCTGCAAAAAAGATTTTTTCTTAGGCCAATTATAATGCCCGTTGTTTAACCTGACATATTGAGATTTGTCAGCAGACCTCTATGCTTACAATTGGAAAGTGATTAAGAGTACGCACTACCGATGCCTGTCCGAGCGAATTATATCCATGAAAACTTCGTCATGATATTTGCCATTTAAATAATAAGCCTGACGCCTTCGGCCAATTTCTTTGAAACCAGTTTTTTGGTAGCATTTAATCGCGCGCTCGTTGAAGGCAAAAACTTTCAGCATTATATTGTTTAGATTCAAGTAGTTGAATCCGAAATCTATAAGAAGGCTCAGCGCCTCTGAGCCGTAGCCGTTATTTCGATTGTTTTCGTCACCTATGAATATCCCAACTACTGCGCATTGATGTATATGATTCACGGCATTAAACCCACAATTACCGATGAGTTCATCATTTTCGGTTTTGATTATGGCGAATTGTGTTTCCTGAGAATTTTTTCTTATCCACTCCTGTTCGCCGGAAACGGAGATCATGATATTTGATGTGCCAAGTTTTTCAGTTACCGAAAGATCGTTGAGCCATTTTGTGTAAGTTTCGGCATCTTCTACACATATAGGTGATAAGTAAACTTTGCGGCCAGCCAGCTTTTTGTAGTATTTCATGGTTCATTCTCCTTATCTTCTTTTAATAAATAAGTAAAAGTTT
The DNA here is from genome assembly GCA_034926865.1 of Clostridiaceae bacterium. Lineage (GTDB taxonomy): Bacteria > Bacillota > Clostridia > Oscillospirales > Butyricicoccaceae > RGIG1902. Next base: position 21,655 of record JAYFQP010000012.1, on the reverse strand, counting down.
AAATCCGGTTTAGTTATATGACTTACCGTTCTTATCGTAGCGCATTAATAAAAACGTATCCGCGCCAATAGGTGTTTTTTTAATATATGTGCGTATCTCTGAAAAACCAGCTGCCAGATAACATTGTATTGCTCTTTTATTAAAAGTTCTCACTTCTAATTCAAGAATCTTACCAGTAAATCTCTTTTCAAATTCTTGAGTAATCAGATCCATTAATTGTTTTCCATAACCACTTCCACAAAACTTAGGATTTAACCCCAGGCCTACCATAACAATTTGATCATTAACTGAAAATCGAAAATAACCGCATAACTGGGTCTCTTTACCCAAATCAATAATTACTGCCATAAATTCATTTTTACGCTTTTCAGCAACAGTGATTGCCCATTTTTGCGCTGTCATTTCATCCCAATCAGGGTAGTTATAGACGCTGTATTGATCGTCATATTTCCAAGCACTTATATCTTTTGCATATTTTTCTGTAAGCTTTGTCTGATAAAGCATTTTTATCCTTCCTTATAAATAATCAGATTGAGTTTTCTTCACACGGTGTATAAACGCTCTGTAAGAGAATCTTGTTCACTTATATGAAACCCAGAACTTTATAATCATTATACCATGGATTTCCATAGAAAAAAGACATAACTTCCCTTGACGGAAAGCTATATCTTTTTTGGAGTTATGCTGCAAATAAAACTTTTGCGATAAACGTTTCCTATCGGAGAGCAATAAACCATAAGCAGTGATTTCGCATTATGCTCATTTAGTATGGTTAGTATTAGAAAAATGTATTAAATCAAGCTCAAAATTATTTCTTTTAAATCCCTTTTCTTCTATATGTGTCTGCTGTAACCCAAGTTTCTTTAATACAGATGCACTTGCTGGGTTTATAGATACAGCTTCTGCTTTAATAATAGCATTTGGATATTTATTTAAAACATAGTGCATTACTGCACTTGCTGCCTCGCTTGCATAACCACAACCCCAGTGAACCCGGGATATTTGATAATAAAGACCAAAAACTGAATTTTTTTTATCCATACAAACGCAGCCAACCATACCAATAGCTTTCTTATTTAGTAGAATAATAAATCTGTCAGTAAAATCCTTGTCTGTCCGGCTGATTTGATGATTGATTAGATTAATACATTCATCAACAGTGGTAAGCAAAGGAGTAAAAGTATATTTTACCACTTCGAAATCACTCCATAATTCAAAGAAATCGTTTGCATATTTAACATCAAACTTAACCAATTCAAGCCTCTTTGTTTTTAACATATTTCATCACCCAATTTGAATAATTTGTAATTCTTTAGAAAGCCAGATACTCTTGCTCTCCTGTACTAAGCCCAGAACGTTATAATCATTATATCATGTATTTCCATAGAACAAAAAAATACCATAAGCCATATGCTTTTTGCATCATAATGAAATTACTTGCGAACTAGTCACCAAAACTGGCAGCTCTGGTTTTTGCAACAAGAGCCAGACGCTAAGAACGCAGAGCCGATAACTTGTGAGAGTATTCACAGTTGCCGGCTCTATTCATTTCAATTATCATTGCGGCGGAGCTTCATCCAAATACTCATTGCCAGTATAACGGCTGCCTGTTGCTCCTGCTTGCTGGCGTCTATGAATTCACGAATGAATTCTTCCTGCTCCTGCGTATCGGGTGAATCTTCAGGGCGGAAAATAAGATCAGCCGGAATACTGGCTCCTCGAATAATCTTATAGAGAACCTCAAATGCCGGATTGCGTTTCCCTGTCTTAATAGCAATTATAGTGTGTAAAGAAACATATGTTTTTTCAGCAAGCGCTGTTTGCGTTATTCCGTTGGTAGGATAGAAAAACTGACGCTGCCCTTCCACATCTCCGTGAAACAAGACATTATGGAATGGCAGTGTGATCATCCCAGGCTTCCGATTAGCTGCGGGGCGTTCAGTGCATAAAAAAACGCCGTCGATCCTGAACGGATCACGGCGCCGGAACAGGCTATGAAAGAGTTTTGAGAGGAAGCGGTACAGCGCAAAGCCTAGGTCAAGGCCGGGAAGGGTTTTATCGGCGGGGCTGCTGCAACAGCGCGGGAATCTAGAACGAATAGAAATGGATTAGGCAGGAAACTTATGGTATATTATAAACTATACGACATATAAAAGACTGAAAGGTATATGAAAATGAAGAAATATCTTTTTGGTCTAATCGTTCTTCTTTTGAGCACAGCAGTTTTGGTGTTCAATTATATCGATGCTGTTTTGAATCCTTGTAGTTATAATGGAATAGAAAGTCTTGAGGGCGCTTTTCTGGCAGAGGAACTTTAGGTATAACAATTGCCTTTGCAATTGTTATGCTGCTCGGCCTTGGTATCTGCGGATGCTATGAAGGGTCAGGGCTTATTTATTAATACTTCCAAAATACGCAGCAAAACCGTGAGGGCATGTCAAGAATAAACAAGCGGCTATGCCGTCCTTGACATGCCCACATTTTTGCTTTTGAGTAATCAAGGCTGCAAAGCCCCCATGTGGCTTTCCGCCTGTTTCCATAGTTACTTTTGCTTTTGCCTTACAACTTGGACCAACAAGTAATATAGTAAAAATATTTGCTCATTTCGAAAAAATTTCGTCTTGCATGCAACGTAAATCAATTTTCGTGGTGTATTAGGGTGAAAGGCCTTTTATTTTGAAAGTAAAGGAGTACACGTAATGGAAGACGGCGAGATAGTAAACTTATATTGGGAGCGATCTGAAAACGCTATCATTGAAACGTCAAAAAAGTATTCGAAATATTGTCGTTATATTGCTTTTAACGTCTTACATAATGGCGAGGATGCCGAAGAATGCGTAAATGATACATATATGCGGGCTTGGAACTCCATGCCGATGCAGCGTCCCGACCGGTTGTCAACGTTTTTAGGCAAAATAACGCGCAACCTTTCTATTAATAAATACAAGGGATATACTGCCGAAAAACGAGGTGCTGGACAAACAAATGTCGTTTTGTCAGAGTTGGATGAATGCGTGTCGTCAGAAAGTGTTGAACAGGTTATTGATGAAATGGCTTTGGCAGATGCCATTAACCGTTTTCTTGCTTCGTTGCCCCAGCCAAAACGTATCGTGTTCATGCGTCGATATTGGTATATGAGTCCAATTAAGGAAATTGCAAAGGAATACGGGATGAACGAAAACAAAGTGAAATCAGTGCTGTTCAGGATACGTAACGAATTAAAGCTGTTTCTTGAGAAAGAAGGTATTGCTATATGAAAAGCGAAGTAATCTTAGATGTCATTGGCAAAGCTGATGACAAATATATTGAGGAAGCGGCCCCTAAAGAAAAGAGATCCAAAAAGTATAGATGGGTGAAGCGGATCGCGATGGCCGCTTGTCTGACGTTGGCCGTATATGTGGGGATCAGGCTTATTCCAACGGGAATATCGGGACCAAATACCCCGGCAGAGACAGACAGTCATCCCAATACCCCGGCCGGAACGGAAGATCAGCCAGATGTCCCGGCAAAGGCGGAAAACCTGCCAATGCTGTCTATTACATCGGGAACGGATGCCATGGGGTTTGAAGCATGTTTGGCTTATGACATTTCCGAGCTTGATAATGGGAATCCGTGGACAGCGGATACCCAATTGAATACTATGCCAGTCTATAAAAATACCGATTTTCCTGAAACAGCTGCTGGTATTGGGAAGGAATGTATGCTGAAACTGGCAAAACAGGTTGCGGATGCGCTGAATATGAAAATAATTAGCGTCAAATACGACGTCAATGAGAAATCCGGATATAAGTCCGATACTGACCTTGCCGAAAATGATGTGATATACAGGGTTATTGCCGAAACCGCAACTGCTGAAATCGAGGTTACAAAAGGCGGTACGGGTACGGTTAATTTTAATGAAAGCATTGAACTGCCTGCAGAGTACAGTTTCACGTACACGGATACCTCAGATGAGGAAGCCGAAAACGTAACTGATTATTTGCTGAAGAGATATTCCGCTCTCCTCTCTTTAACTAACCCTCAAAAAGCTCTGTTTGCAGATTATGCTTTTGATGGCAGCCGCAACAGAAACTACTATGCCTATGATGCAGAAGGAAATATTGCGGAGCAGATTATTAACTATAACTTCAACAAAGTTCAATTTGCTCCGGATGATGACGGAAATCTGATGCTGATCCGCAAATACAATGACCTCTCCTGTGCTGAAAAAATCGGTGATTATCCGATCATCACATCGGAAGAAGCGCTTAAGTTATTGATGAACGGAAATTATCTGTCTTCTGTGCCTGAAGAAATGCCTGGGGAGGATTACGTTGCAAAAGCTGAATTAGTATATAGAACGGTCGACTCGGATGAAACCTTCCTGCCATATTATCGGTTTTGGGTTGAACTGCCCGATATGCACCAGGAAAACGGGCTCAAAACATATGGCGGATACTATGTCCCGGCGGTACAGCAGCAATATATATCCAATATGCCGCTTTGGGACGGCAGCTTTAATTAAGTTCTAACCACTGGTTTGAGGTTCGGGCAAAGGACGAGAGACGAGTGGTTTCATATACGCCCTGTAGCTGCCAAAATAAGATGTGGATTGCATCGTTCTCGCTGTAAATCCACAGCATGACGTGCTCACCCAGTGCATGGTGACGGAACTGATTGACCGCATCGACGTGTACCATGCCGAAAAGCAGGATGACGGGATTACAACCCAGCATGTGGTCATTCATTTTCAACATAAAAAAAGCGGAGTGGCCTTACAAGGATACTCAGATCCTATAAGTACACTCCGCATGTGTCATTTGCTTAATTTAGATGCATATTCTAATTATGCTCACAAAATACTAATAAATTTCCGTAGCCGTTTGCGGTAATTCCTTTATATGTTTTATATATGCGAAACTCTTGGTTGCTTCTTCTTTGTTATATTTAAATCCAAAAGCTTCCCCAACATAAGGTGCTATTTCATCAAACAGTTCACATGTGGTAAAGAGTGCATCCCATGCACAGTCATAATCACTTAAGTTAAATGTCATCATAAGGCGGTTCCATATATCGGGATTTAAATAGTCCTTCAAGTATTTTCGGGATTTACCGAGACTAAATTCAAATCCTTTATCAATGCAGACATACCAGCTCAACATTATGAGTAAATCATCTCTCACATAATAATTAAGAGAGTCAATTGTATAGAGAATTTCTTTACGCCAAAGCCCTTTAGCACAATAAGGAGCCACCCACCAGAAATTATTACATCTACTGTAATATCGCGCAAAAGAGGGTTTTTCAACCCAATAATCTTTATCAGATGCAGCGGGGAGTTTTGGCAGAACACCTTCCTTATCGAGCAACGTAACAGTAAGTGAATCGGCCCCGAAATTTTCTAATGTGCATTTCAAAGTTTTAATATGTAAATCAATCCTATTTCCGTCAGAAAACTGCATTAGGTATCCATAACATTTTGAAAAATCAACATTTCGCCCCTGCATCTTATCAAGCTTATCCGGTTCCTGAATAATGATTCGTTCACCAAATACATTTATCCATCCCTCATCTTTAAGAAATGGTTCTAGCTCGGTCACCACATACACAACATCATAATCCCTGAAAATATCTTTAGGAGCGTTTGGATTTGCTCTTGAACCATTGATATAAACAGCTATAATACGGTCATCGTTTTTTGCCACTCCGAGAATCAAATCCATCATCTCTGCTTGAGAACGCATTTTTTCATCCCTATTCTATAAATAATCCGAACTGAGTATACCATAAAATGCAAAATAATAAAAGGACTTAAACCATGATGGTTCAAATCCTTCCATTATCTTTATAAATTGTGTCATTTGTCCAATTTAGATGCAAGTTCTAATTATGCTTATAATAAGGTTGTTAATTTGATTTTTGCCCGATGTACATTGCGTGTTCTGAGAAGGCTAAAAATTCTGGGATATCAAGAAACTTTTTTGCTGTTTCAATCCACAAGCTATATTCTTCTTTTGGATATGTTTTTACTTGATTTTCATTAAGAGCTAAAATGCCTTCTTGCCCAAACAAATGAAGTTTTTGAAGTCCAAATTGTAGCATAAAAGGCTCAATTTGTCGCTGATTCACAAAACAAGCAGATGTAAAGGCTGGCCCGACATATTCTGTTCCTGAAACTATAGAATCAATTAATTGCTTAGTTGACTGATTTCCTAAATCTTGAATCAAATATCCAGGTCCATTTTTTAAATCGTATATTATTCCTGCAAAATCTAAAATGAAGGAGCAATAAAGGACACCACCGGGCTTTAATTTTTTCAACGCCAATTTAACAGCATTCTCGCGATCAACCCTTTCGGTAAGATGATAGAGAGGCCCCATAAGAAACACATGATCAAACTGACCTATTTCCATTGAATCAAGATTGAGGCAGTTGCCTGTGAACATATTTAATGTAACGCCATTCTCTGCCGCTTTGCACTTTGCCAACTGAATGTTACCCATTGACAAATCCACAAGGGTAACGGCACAGTTTTTCTTTGCATAGTAAATTGAGTATCTACCCGGTCCACCACCAATATCAAGAATGCTATCCCCATTGTGAATATATTTATCCATCATATGTGTAGTAAAAATAAATTCAAAAGGATGTCGCTCCAATCGCTCCCATTCTTTTTGCGCATTCTCATCATAGAATTTTTCTATATCTTTTATGCTCATGTGATCCCTCCAATTATATAAACCGAACTGATTATACCATAAGAATCAAAATAACAGAAGGATTCAAACCGTGATGGTTTGAATCCTTCTGTTATCTTTGTAAATTGGTCCGAGTGACAGGAGTCGAACCTGCGGCCTCTTGAACCCCATTCAAGCGCGCTACCAAACTGCGCTACACCCGGTCGGCAAGAAATATAGTACCACAGTGTCATGCAAAATGCAAGTCCTTTTTGAAAGTTTAGCCTTGTTCCTCGGTTTCTTATGCCGCTCAAATATGAGCATAAAGGGAACATAGTTTTTTGATTACAGGTTTGTGACAAAAAGGGCGTAATATGTAAAAATGCCTTGAAAAGAGAGGAAAATAGTGATTGCATCGCAAAAATATGGTAATATATTGTCATACAAACCGAGGAGGGCTTTTATGTTCAGAATAGGCTGTCATCTGTCGTCTTCAAAAGGATATTTGTCTATGGGAAAAGAGGCTTTGGCTATAGGAGCCAATACATTTCAGTTTTTTTCCCGCAATCCCAGGGGAGGTTCAGTTAAGCCCCTTGATCTTAAGGATATAAAAGAGTACCTTACTTTTGCCGAGAACAACGATATTTCTCATATATTAGCGCATGCGCCGTATACCCTCAATGCCTGTGCCGCAGATCCGGGCCTTAGGGAGTTTGCCAGAAATACTATGCTCGATGACCTTCAAAGGCTTGAATATCTGCCGGGAAACTGCTATAATTTCCATCCCGGAAGCCATGTAAAGCAGGGCGTTGAGATAGGTATAGAGCTTATCATAAGTATGCTAAACGATATTCTTTGGCCTGAGATGCACACAACGGTGCTTTTGGAGACTATGGCAGGAAAGGGAAGCGAGGTAGGACGCACTTTTGAAGAAATAAGAAGTATTCTTGACGGTATAGTTCTCAACGAAAAGATGGGCGTCTGCCTTGATACGTGCCACATCTGGGAGGCCGGCTATAATATAGTTGATGACCTGGACGGGGTTATTGCGGAGTTTGACAGAATCATTGGACTTGACAGGCTTAAAGCCGTTCATCTGAATGACAGCAAGAATCCCATTGAGGCGCATAAAGATCGTCACGAGAAAATCGGCGAGGGTGCTTTGGGGTTAGAACTAATCGAGAGAGTTATAAATCACCCTGTTTTTAGGGAAATACCCTTTTATCTTGAAACTCCAAATGAGCTTGAGGGCTATGAACATGAGATTTCTCTTCTGAAAGCGCTTTACAAATAATAAATTTGCAATGTTAAACGGCAAAGTGTATACAATATGTGTCAAAATGTGAACAATTGCTGTAAAAGTTCAACAAAAAATATTACGAATTTATGAAAAAATGCCAAAAATCTCGGAAGAATAGAAATCACGGTTTCTTTTTCTTAAAGCATATGTTATGCTAATTACAACAATTTCCCAGTTGCATTATTTGGAAAGCAGGTGTGTCATGTATAAGAGTAAATTGCAGAGCCCTGAAACCGATCAATTGCTTAAAGCTGTTTTGGCACTTGAGAACATGGAGGAGTGTTACCGGTTTTTTGAGGATATCTGTACAGTGAGCGAGCTTCGTTCGATTGCCCAACGTTTTGAAGTTGCGAAGATGCTGAGAGAGGGCATGACCTATACGGCGATTGCAGAGAAGACAGGAGCGTCCACAGCCACGATTTCGAGGGTAAACAGGTCCCTGCAGTTCGGGTGCGAGGGATACAAGATCATTTTTGACAGGATGGATGGTTTGAAATAGTTTCAGGGCCTAATAATTTCACTTGATCTTATAGAGCGGCTTGGACAGTTTTAGTCAAAGCCGTTCTATTTATTGTTTTAAACACTCTATTATTACTATATATAATAAAGAGCGACTGCTATAATACTGGGAAAGAAAAAGGTTTTTTTGACGCAATGTTATTCTTGGCCCTGATGTGAATTAAGGCCTTTGATAAGCGGAGAGCCTCCAAGATCGTTATGTCTGTCTGGAGGCATGATGAATAAATAAAGGGAGCGGATTAACCGCTCCCTTATTGTGATTTGTTAAAATGTTTTTGGTTTTTGTGGGTGGCAAATTAAGAATAGAAAGCGTGATCTCCAATGGTGGTTACATACTGCCTGTGATTTTTGATCCATTTTGCCGAGCATGTGCTTGGGTTAAAAAAGTACAGACTGCTGTTGGTTACGGAATATCCCTCGAGACACAGTTTGGCAGCAACAAGACATTCTTCCGTGGGTGCTTTGCTTAAACTTCCGTTATATGCGGTCGTAAACTGGATACCACATCTTCTGTCGAATATAACGTCTGCAATAGTATCAGGGAAAGCGCTATTCTTTACGCGGTTTATAATTACATTTCCTACAGCTATTTTCCCGTCAAGAGGCTGATTCCCGCTTTCAGCTCGTATAAGCTTGGCCAAAAGGATATAATCGTCATAATTATAATAATCCTGCCCGCTTAAGAGGATCTTTCCATTTTCGTTAAGAGTGGCTGTAAAAGCTTCCTCGTTCCAAGCAACGTCATAGGAATAGATAAGCGCAAGGCTTCTGAGGGGAACATAAAAGCATCCATCCTGCTCAAAGCATGTCCGGTTAAGAGGCAGTATCCTGCCATTCACATAATAATAAATGGCACCCTCGGTAAATTCAATATAGAAGCCTTGGTGAGAGATTGAAACTTTTCCATTTTCATAATTGAAAACTGCATTAGGATAGTTTCTTTCAATAAAGTCTCTTATAGAAACATAGGTGGTGTCTTCTATAAAGATAGTTCGTATTTCGCTTTCTTTTTCAGCTGCCGGAACATAAGCGGCTGCTGTTTCCTCAAGTTTTTTTATTGAGAAAAAGCCTTCAATGGCTGAGAACCAGTCATCATTTTCATTTTCGGCTTTTCCTGTGCCCTCTGCGTATTCAATGAGAAGGCGCTGGGTATCATTCTCGTCTTCTGTCTGAGCGGTAACCTCAGATGAATCATTTCCAAAAACTATTTTAGGTGAAGCGGGGGCTGAAGCATGAACAGAAGTCAGCGTTAATGAACAAATCACAATAAAAGCCGGTAAAAAACGTAGCTTTTGCATGGACTCACTCCCTTTCTCGCACATATTACACGATTTGTAACCGTTTTGCAACTTTTGATTGTGGATAGTATACCCACTTTAACGCAATATTCTATTGGACATTATGCACTATTATAGCAATACAAAAAATAAAATTTATAGATATATTGTACACCCGATCTGTGATATTGAATATTTTAATAACGGGATACTTGTACATAATTAACAAAAAAACAACCTTTTTTCCTAGAAAAATGCCAGAAAGCATAAGTTAAGGCAATTTTTTGTATTGCAATACTATATCGATGTGTGTATAATATCATTATTCTAAGTCCGGTCAGATATTAATACTTTGAAACAATTTCTATTCGATATCAAAACGGCCGTGCGTGGCTGTTTGGACACTGAGCTGTGGTGGGCTTTAACGAGTGAAATTTTCATGAGCTCTATATTTGTCCGGGCAGATGTGCTGTTTACTCATAGGTAAACAGCGCTTATTTTGCCTCTGCGTGTTTAGTGCTGTGATGCTGCAAGAAGCATAAACGCGTTATGGCAGGATACTATCTTGCCCGCAAATAAACGGGCAATGAAAATCTCAAGGAGGAAACATGTGGAAATTTATCGCTAAGCGACTCGTATCAATGATTCCTGTTCTTCTGGGCGTAACCCTGATAATCTATTTGATTATGAACATGGCGCCCGGCGACCCTGCTAAAGTTATTCTGGGTGAGCAGGCTACACCCGAGCAGATTGCTGAATTGAGAGAGTCAATGGGTCTTGATGATCCGGTTCTGGTTCAGTATGCAAGGTATATCTGGGGTCTTTGCAGAGGCACGATGGGCCAGTCCTATAACTCTCGCCTTGAATGTTCAATCGAAATTATGGCAAGATTCCCCAATACCGTAAGATTGGCTTCTGTGGCTGTGCTTATTTCGGTAATTCTCGCGCTGCCCCTCGGCATTTTGGCCGCGGTTAAGCAGAATACGCTGTTTGACGGCGTCAGCATGGTTATCGCGCTTATAGGTGTTTCGATGCCTGTATTCTGGCTAGGCATGCTTCTTATTCTGGCATTCTCCCTTAAGTTGGGTTGGTTCCCCTCCTCAGGTTCAGAGGGTTGGAAGAGTATTGTTCTTCCCGCTGTCACGCTGGGCTTTATGCACATGGCCTCTATCGCCCGCGTAACCCGCTCCTCGATGCTTGAAGTCATTCGTCAGGATTACATCAGAACTGCCCGCGCGAAGGGCGTTGCCGAAAATAAGGTTATTACCAAGCATGCTCTTAAAAATGCGCTGATCCCAACAATCACGGTTGTCGGCCTTCAGATTGGTGCTATGCTTGGCGGTTCAGTTATGACGGAGAGCGTATTTGCTTGGCCTGGTATTGGCCGCCTGATGGTTCAGTCCATCAACAAGCGTGATATACCCATGGTTCTTGGTTGCGTTATTATGTTCTCAGTAAGCTTCTCTATCGTAAACCTTATTGTTGACGTTCTGTACGGTTTCGTTGATCCAAGAATCAAGTCACAGTACAAGTAAGCGGGAGGTGCTTAAAAGATGAGTGAAAATAAAAAAAGCGTTAACGCCATGGAAGTGGTGTCGAAATATAAAAAGAAGAGTCAGACTGCGGATATCTTCAGGCGTCTGGCCCGTAACAAGACAGCTATCATTGGTCTTGCGGTTGTCCTTTTCCTTCTTTTGCTGGCCATTTTTGCCGATGTTTTGCATGATTACGATTCACAGGTAATCAAGCAGGATATTATGCAGCGCCTTCAGTCCCCCTCTTCTGAACACTGGTTCGGAACAGACGAGATGGGAAGAGATATTTTCGCCAGAGTTTGCTATGGCGCTAAGTATTCGTTGCTTATAAGCTTTGTCGCAGCTACTGCATCCCTTACAGTTGGACTTATCTGCGGTTCTATCGCCGGATACTACGGCGGAAAGGCAGATATGATAATCATGAGGTTTATGGATGTTCTTCTTGCCATACCCGGAACTCTTCTGGCTATCGCCATCGTCGCGTCGCTGGGCTCCACCATCACGAACCTTATTATTGCCCTTTCGGTATCAGGTATACCGGGATTCTCCCGTATTGTGCGTTCTTCCGTGCTTACGGTAAGAGATTCAGAATATGTTGAGGCGGCAAGGGCTATCGGAGCTACCGATCGCACAATAATTTTCAAACACGTTCTTCCTAACGGAATGGCTCCTCTTATTGTCCAGTCGACCCTCAGCATAGCTTCGGTTATACTGACAACTGCAGGCCTCAGCTTCCTGGGCCTGGGCGTTCCGGCTCCTCATCCTGAATGGGGCGCTATGCTTTCCAACGCCAGATCATATATAAGAGATTACAGCTATATGGCTTTGTTCCCGGGTCTTGCTATCATGACGACCATTCTCTGCCTTAACCTTTTGGGCGACGGTCTTCGCGACGCACTTGACCCCAGACTGAAATAAGGGGGCGCAACTTACATGAGTGATAATAAAAATAAGAAATATTCAGTTGAGATCAACGACTTGGTCGTTGAGTTCAGAACTGATGATGGCGTTGTAAAGGCGCTTAACGGAATCGATCTTAAAATAGAAGAAGGCCAGACACTTGGCCTCGTCGGTGAAACAGGTGCCGGCAAAACAACAACAGGACTTTCGATCTTAAGGCTTGTTCCCAGCCCTCCGGGAGTTATTGTCGGCGGCGTGATCAAGCTTAACGGAGAGGATATCTTCTCCAAGACAGAGTCTGAGATGCAGGAGCTTCGCGGCAAGGCCGTTTCTATGATATTCCAGGATCCTATGACCTCCCTTAACCCGGTTATAACCGTTGAGGAGCAGATCGCAGAGGTTATCGAGCTCCATGAGGATGTCAACCATTCCGGTGCTATCCAGAAGGCAAAGGAAATGCTCGAGCTGGTCGGTATTCCCGGCGAGCGCGGGCCTGAATATCCTCACCAGTTTTCCGGCGGCATGAAGCAGCGCGTTGTTATAGCCATCGCTTTGGCCTGCAGCCCCTCGCTGCTTATCGCTGACGAGCCTACAACGGCTCTTGATGTTACAATTCAGGCTCAGGTTCTTGCAATGATGAAAAACCTGAGAGATAAGTACAACACATCCATGCTTATGATTACCCATGACCTTGGCATCGTTGCCGAGATTTGTGACACTGTTTCGGTCATTTACGGCGGCAGAATAATCGAGCACGGCACACTTGAGGATGTGTTCAACTACACAAGACATCCCTACACTGAGGGCCTTTTCCGCTCACTGCCCAACATTGAGGACAGGACAGCCAAGCTGAAGCCCATCAAGGGTCTTATGCCTGATCCTACAAATTTGCCTGAAGGCTGTGTCTTCTATCCCAGATGTGACTATGCTATGGAGATATGCAAGAACGTAAAGCCCAAGAAGATTTACAGGAATGAAGAACATTATGTTGAATGCCATCTCTATGATGATAATAGCATAAAAGATGGGGGGAAAATTGGCAAATGAGCGAAGTATTATTAGATGTAAGAGGCTTAAAGAAGTACTTCACAACTAAGAGGGGACTTCTCCATGCCGTTGACGATGTGTCGTTTACAATAGATAAAGGCAAGACGCTTGGTGTCGTCGGCGAATCCGGATGCGGCAAGTCCACAACAGGACGCGCTATCCTTAGGCTTTTGGAGCCAACAGGAGGCCAGGTTCTTTTCGAGGGCGAAGATGTGGCCAAGCTCAACCCTGCTCAGCTGCGTCATAAGCGCAAAGACATGCAGATAATCTTTCAGGATCCGTTTTCTTCCCTGAACCCCAGAAGAACAGTCAGCCAGACAATTGCAGAGCCTCTTAAGCTTCATCACATAATTGACGATAAGCAGCAGCGATTGGAAAAGGTTCTTGAGATCATGGAGACCGTTGGTCTTGCAGAGCGTTATGTTAACACATATCCTCACGAGCTCGACGGCGGCAGAAGGCAGCGTATAGGCATAGCCCGTGCCCTTGCTCTTGACCCGAAATTCATTGTTTGTGACGAGCCTGTTTCGGCTCTTGACGTTTCCATTCAGGCTCAGATCCTCAACCTGATGGGCGAGATTCAGGATAAGCACGGCCTGACATACATGTTCATTACACATGACTTGTCTGTTGTAAACCACTTCTCCGATGATATCGCTGTTATGTATCTGGGAAGACTGATCGAGAAAGCTCCTGCTGAGGTTCTTTTCTCCAACCCTGTTCATCCCTATACACAGGCTCTGCTCTCCGCTATTCCTATACCAAAGCTGGGTGCAAATAAAGAGCGTGTAATCCTGAAGGGCGAGATCACTTCGCCTATCAATCCCAAACCCATTTGCCGTTTTGCTAACAGATGTGCTTATGCAACAGACAGATGCCGTTCCGAAGAGCCTACGCTCAAGGAAGTCGAGTCAAATCACTTTGTTGCATGTTTCCTTGCTGAGTAATTACAGTGTATTTCCCGGCGCGGTTTATCCGCGCCGGGTTTTTTATTTATTGATTGCATATGGGGATCTATTGGCAAGTGACATAAAAAAGCACCTGACTTTTCAGCAGGTGCTTTTTAGTAATTCGTAAGTTCAATAATTGAACACTAATCTGTATGCAATACTAAATTACTTTATAAGAAGCTCAGCTATTTGAACCGCATTAGTAGCTGCGCCTTTCCTTATCTGGTCTCCGCAGCACCAAAGGTTGAGACCGTTTTCAGAGGTAAGGTCGCGGCGGATACGCCCTACATATACAAGATCCTGATCGCTTGTATCTAAAGGCATGGGGTAAAGCGCATTTGCAGGGTCATCCACCAGCTTGCAGCCTTTGGCCTTCGCAATTGCGGCCGAAGCTTCCTCTGGTGAAACAGGAGATTGTGTAGTAACTACAAGCGAAATTGAATGTGAACGTATAACAGGGACTCTGACACATGTGCATGAGACTTTCATCTCAGGGGCATGCAGAATTTTGCTTCCCTCATTCTGCATTTTCATCTCTTCGGTCGTATATCCATTCTCTTTGAAACTGCCGATTTGAGGTATAAGGTTATAGGCAATCTGATAAGAGAAAGCTGATGATTTAATATTGCCGCCGTTCACAATGGCCTTTAATTGATCCTGAAGCTCAGCTATTCCTGCTACGCCGGCTCCGGAAACCGCCTGATATGTGGAGGCGACAACAGTTTTTATGGGAGAGAGCTTTGCTATTGGGCTAATTGCCATGAGGGCGATTATGGTTGAACAGTTGGGGTTTGCAATTAAGCCGCTGTGCCATGAAGCGTCCTCTGGATTGATTTCCGGAATGATAAGAGGCACGTCATGATCCAGCCTAAAAGCGCTGGAGTTGTCTATATAAACTGCTCCTGCGGCCTTTATTGCCGGGGCAAAGCGCTTGGATATGTCATTTTCTGCGGCACCGAGAACAATATCGACTCCCTCAAATGCATTGTCACTGGCCTCGGACACAGTAATTTCTTTATCTCCAAACATCACTTTTTTGCCAACACTTTTTGCGCTTGCCAAAAGGCGCAGCTCTTTTATCGGGAAATTGCGTTCCAGGAGTATCTTCATCATTTCCTGACCGACAGCTCCGGTGGCGCCAAGGATGGCTACGTTATACTTTTTCATGTGTAACACTCCCTTTTGTATAGATATTGGTTTACTGTTCAAGTTTTTCAAAATATGGGGTAAAGTCAAGCGTGATAAAATAATCTCTTGCAGTTTCCGCCCTGCGTATCAGTTGGACGCTGCCGTCTTTTTTGAGCATAAGCTCTGCGGAACGAAGCTTGCCGTTGTAATTATAGCCCATGGAGTGGCCATGCGCGCCGGTATCGTGGATAACTGCGATATCTCCTATTTCAACATTAGGCAAAAGCCTGTCGACAGCAAATTTATCATTGTTTTCACACAGAGATCCTGTTACATCATAGAGATGGTCGCATGGGCAGTCTTCTTTTCCCAATATCGTGATGTGGTGATAAGAGCCGTACATTGCAGGGCGCATCAGATTCTGGGCTGCGGCGTCAAGGCCGATATAGTTCTTATATATCTGTTTTTTGTGAAGCACACGAGAGATAAGATATCCATAGGGTCCGGTGATGTATCTTCCGAGCTCTGTATAAATATCTATATCAAGACCTGATTGAAGTATTGTGCTGTCATATGCCTCTTTTACCATACTTCCTATGGCGGCAATATTTATAGGCTCCTGATCAGGGTAGTAGGGTATGCCAAGGCCGCCGGAAAGATTGATAAAGCTGATTTCAGCCCCAGTCTTGACTTTGACTTCTATAGCAAGCTCAAATAGGCTTTTTGCAAGGCGGGGGTAATATTCTGTTTCCATCGCGGAGCTGACAAGCATGGAATGTATTCCTAACCGCTTTACTCCCTTGCTTTTAAGGATAGCCATAGCATCAAAAAGCTGAGATTTAGTCATGCCAAACTTTGAGTCAGCCAAATGCCCCATGATATCATTTGTCATAGAAAAGGCATTGCCGGGGTTGTAACGGCAGCATACGGTGTCGGGGAATTCACCCAGCTTATCGAGCATGGCTATATGAGAAATATCATCGAGATTTATAATGGCACCAAGCTTTTTTGCATGAGTATATTCATCAATCGGCGTATCGTTTGAGCTGAACATTATATCATGTCCCGTCATCCCGGATGCCTCTCCAAGAGTAAGTTCCGGGGAAGAAGCACAGTCAACGCCGCAGCCGAGGTCTTTAAGCAGCGAAAGGATATACGGATTTGGAAGAGCTTTAACGGCAAAAAACTCCTTGAATCCCTTGTTCCACGAAAAGGCGGAATAAAGCTCTTTAACACATTTTATAATACCAGCCTCATCATATATATGAAATGGCGTGGGATATTTTTCTATAATATCCTTAAGCTGTTGCTTATTGAAAGGCAGCTGCTTCATCTTTAAATCTCCTTACATATAAAATTATCTGTTATTATATCACTCCATAGCATTGCAGTAAAGCATATTTCTCATTTACATTTGTTTTATTTCGTTGTATAATTCAAAAAAACGGCAGGGGAGCATGTTTATGGTAGAAAAACTTAATTCGGCTCTTGCAAATATCCAGAAGAGCGGCATAAGGGAGTTTACAAGGATGGCAAAGGCAGTGGAGGGTTGTATGTTTCTGACCCTCGGAGAGCCGGATTTTAACACTCCCGACTGTATAAAAGAGCGCGCCAAAGCTGATCTTGACAATAATCTTACCCATTATCCCGAGAATAATGGCCAGGCTTTTCTGAGAAAAGCCATATCTGAGTTTGAGGGTCGCCATAATGGCTTTGATTATTCTCCGGAAGAGATTATCGTTACCATTGGAGCTACTGAAGCACTTTTTACAGCCCTCTTTGGCATAATAAACCCCAATGATGAGGTTATAGTCCCTGTGCCGGGATATGTTCTTTATGAGCAGGTGATAAAACTTCTAAGAGGAACTTTTGTGCCGCTGCAGACGGGGGATACTGCTTTCCAGATAACAAGAGAACGCCTTGAGGCGGCTCTTACGCCAAATACTAAGGCGATTATTCTTACTTCCCCCAATAATCCCACAGGCTGCATCTATACGCCTGAAACTCTTGATATGATTCGAGAGGTGTTAAGGGATAAAGATATATTCATTATTTGTGATGATGTGTATGGACGCCTTGTTTATACAAAAGATTATAAGAGCTTTGCCTCCTTCCGTGAGTTCCGTGACCGCCTGCTTGTGGTTCAGAGCTTCGCAAAGCCGTATGCCATGACAGGCTGGAGGGTTGGATATCTAATGGCTGATCTGCCTGTAAAGCAGAAAATAGAGACCATACACCAGTATATGGTCGTTTCAGCTGCATCGTTTATACAAAATGCCTGTGTGGAAGCCCTTGATTATGATCCATCTCCTATGCTTGAAATATATCGCAAGCGCAGAGATTATGTCTATGGCAGGATAGTTGATATGGGCCTCAAGGTAAATAAGCCTGAGGGAGCTTTCTACATTTTTCCGGACATCTCATCTTTTGGCCTTGATTCGATGACTTTTTCCACAAGGCTTTTGCATGAAGGCAAGCTCGCGGTTGCGCCGGGCATAGCTTTTGGGGCGGATAACTGCGTGAGAATCTCTTATTGTTACAGCGATGAGGAGCTTAAGGAGGGCATGGACCGCCTTCAGAACTTTATAAAATCTCTTTGATATTTACAAAAACAATCGGCCACGGCTATGCTTTTGAGCATAAGCCGTGGCCGATTGTTAATTTTGTCTTTAAATATGGGGGCTTGTAAGAATATCCTAGATCTCGATCAGCCAGAGCTTTTACAAGGATTAGCTATAACAATGCGGTACTTTTTAATACAAATTGTAATAAGGACAATTATTTTGACGAAACGTTATAGCAAAATCGAAGTAAATGCTTATAAAACTCTACGCCTTTTGCAAGAACACTCTCATCAAAATCAAATTTGTCCGAGTGCAGAGGTTCATCTGTTCCTGTGCCTAAAAGGAAAAATACGCTTGGAACCTCAAGCCCGTAATATGAAAAATCCTCCGCGATCATAAAGGGCTCAGGCAGTTCACAAAAAGCGCCATCCCCAAGAAAGGCCTTTACGCTGTTATAAAGAGGGATATTGTTTATTACGGGTGGATAACCTTCCCCAACTTTGATCTCAAAATCACAGCCAGTCTCCTTTGTGATTTGGCCGGCTATTTCATAAAGACGATTCTTCATAAAGTCGAATACGGAAGGGGTAAAAGACCGGAGGCTGCCTTGGATAAGTGTATGAGAGCTGATTGCATTTCTGACAGTTCCGCTTTCAAACCGCCCAAACTTCAGAAGTTTGTTTTCCGAGGCGGGAACTTCATTTTCGATCATCTCATAGGCTCTTGCAACAAAATTCACGCCGCTTATAAGCGCATCTCGTCCCTCAAATGCCCGGGCGATGTGTGTGCTCTTGCCATGTATAGTGATGTCTATTTCGCTGCTTTTGGCAAGCATATCACCTCTTCGTGAAGCGGGGATTCCGGAAGGAAGAGATGGCCAAAGATGGCAGCCGAATATGTGGCTGACATTGTATTTCTGGAAGACTCCGGACTGGCAGATATATTTTGCCCCCCCAGAGGTTTCTTCCGCAGGCTGGAAGATAAGAAGTATGTTGGATGGAAGATCAGGAGCCAGCGAGTTTACCTCATTGGCAAGCTCCAAAAGCATCGACATATGCCCGTCATGGCCGCAGGCGTGCATACACCCATCATGAAGGGAGGCAAAAGGAAGGCCTGTGTGTTCCGCTACAGGTAAAGCGTCCATATCAGAGCGGAAGGCTGCGGTTTGAGGCTTTCCGCAATCAAAAAAAGCACAAATAGAGCTTTGGCAGGGAGAGAAGACTTCGCAGTCAAGCCCTTCCAAAACAGTTTTTATATAGCTGAAGGTCTTTGGCAGATCTCGGTCAAGCTCCGGTATCTGGTGAAGATCGCGGCGGTACTTCATAAGCCTTTGAAGCATGGGTTTGACACTCCTTTTTATATCAAAAGAATCTTGCATTTTTAAAATCAGGAACAAAAAGACTTTAAACAACAGATACTTTTCTTGCGGCATGGTATAATTTTACATCTGCAATACCCTTGAGTAACATACGGAAAAAAACGCATACAAGCTTTATTTGGCTCTGACAGCTGCTTGAATATAAGTATTATATCATAATCAAACGGAGTATCAAGAATGTCAGAGCGTATATTGATTTTTAGTTGGCGGCCGGAATAATACACAAAGAATTTAGTCAAAAATTATTGCAATTTATATCCTGCCATGATATGATATCGAAGATGATAGAGGCGCGGAAACGATGATGCAGCAGGAGCCGACGGGCATTGATGGCTGGCAGAAGCAATTTCGCCGAACTTCCTACTCAGGTATGGGTTGGTGGTGGGTCTTGTGAGAATATCGCAAGAACTGTCTGCAATATTTGCAGGAGAGCTATCTTACAGTTGATATATCATTTTATTGCGGGGTGTCTCCGCGTGTTTTTGGTATTTAGGCGGTAAGGGCTTTCCTTGCCGCTTTTGTTTTTAGGAGTTGAAACTTATGAATGTAGTGCACAAGTATGGCGGCACAAGCGTCGCCACGGCGGAAAAAATCAAGGCTGTTGCCGATAGGGTAGCAGAAATAAAAAAAGCAGGAAATAACATTGCGGTTGTTGCCAGCGCTATGGGCAAAACCACAAATCAACTTATAGAGCTGGCCAAAACGATAACCGGCAGCCCGAGCAAGCGCGAGCTTGATGCCCTTATGTCTACAGGAGAGCAGACAACAGTTGCGCTTATTGCCATGGCTTTACAGGAGAGAGGCGTTCCTGCTGTTTCGCTTACGGGATTTCAGTGCGGTTTTATAACAGATGAATATTACTCAAAGGCCACTATACTTGACATCGACAGCACAAGGCTTGAGCAGATAATTGCTGATGGCAAGGTGCCGGTTATAACAGGATTTCAGGGCATAACTCCATTTGGGGATATAACTACCCTCGGAAGAGGTGGTTCTGACACAACAGCCGTAGCGGTTGCGGCAAAGCTTGGGTGGGACTGTGAGATATATACCGATGTTGACGGCATATTTACTATTGACCCTCGAAAATGTGAAAAGGCGAAAAAGCTTGCCAAAATCTCATGCGATGAAATGATGGAGCTTTCTGCCATGGGGGCCGGAGTGCTCGAAACAAGAAGCGTTGAGCTGGCCAAGAAATACAGTGTAAACCT
Organism: Clostridiaceae bacterium; assembly: GCA_034926865.1. GTDB lineage: Bacteria > Bacillota > Clostridia > Oscillospirales > Butyricicoccaceae > RGIG1902. The sequence continues at coordinate 1,189 of JAYFQP010000012.1, read as the reverse complement.
TTATCTTGGGCGCTCGCTTGAAATTGATAAGGCAAAGGGGACATATGTGGTGAATAAATACTTTGAAGATGTTGCCGTAACAGGCATTGGTGTCATGGAAGACTGCGCTATGGTGAGCGTGAGATGTCCCTTTGGCTCAGGCATGGTAAGCCGCATATTCGCAGAGATTGCAAGGCTCAATATAAATGTCGATATGATCTCTCAGCAGCAGATTAATGAAAACACGAATATGCTGTCTTTCAGCTGCTCGTCTGAAAGCGCCGATAAGCTTGCAAAAATCATGAAAGCAGGCGAGCTGCCATATGAGTTTACCATAATGCCTTCATTGGCAAAGATATCTCTTGTCGGCGCCGGAATGGTAACCCACAGCGGAGTTGCCGCAAAAGCTTTTGAGACACTCTATGATGCGGGCGTCGAGTATTATCAAATAACAACATCAGAAATTTCTATTTCTATGACAATTGATAAGGAGAACCTTCAGAAAGCCTGTGAGGTTTTGACGAAGGCATTCGAGTTGTGTGAAGAATAGGAGGAAAAAATGAAAAAGCTGACAGGATCTATCGTAGCTCTCATCACTCCGTTTACAGAATCAGGCGAGGTAAATTTTGAAAAGCTGGGAGAGCTTATTGAGTGGCATATCAAAAACGGCACTGATGGTATTCTTGTGCTTGGAACCACCGGAGAGGCCGTGACGATGAGTCACGAGGAGAATGCGGACGTATGCAGGTATGCTGTGGAGAAGGTCGCCGGAAGAGTTCCTGTTATAGCTGGAAGCGGCTCAAACTGCACGCAGACCATGCTTGAAAAAAGCCTTGAATACCAGGCTTTGGGCGCGGATGCTCTGCTTATAATCTCGCCATACTATAACAAAGCCAATCCCGAGGGTATGTACAGGCATTTTAAGACTGTGGCCGACAATGTCAATATTCCCTGTATACTTTATAACGTGCCTGGAAGAACGGGTTGCTCCATCCCCGAATCCGTAGTGGCCCGCCTGAGCAAACATCCTAATATTATGGGCATAAAGGAAGCGTCGGGAGATATAGCCTATACTGCCAGGATCGCACGCTATGTGAGCGAGGATTTTGTAATGTACAGCGGCAACGACGATCAGGTTCTTCCAGTTCTCTCGCTGGGGGGCTCGGGAGTTGTTTCTGTCTATGCAAATATCATGCCAAAAGAAACCCAC